>NZ_LHOX01000023.1 GCF_001297065.1 Enterococcus sp. RIT-PI-f
TCTTCTAGCGATAGAAGGTTGCTTGACTAAAATAAGCGTTGAACTTATTAAAAAACTCTTTTTTGTTCAACTCGGTGTGTGTTACTTGTTTTGATTTCTTCAATATCCAGTTTTCAATGAACAATACATAACGACCATTGTCGTTAATGGAGCCTAGCGGGATCGAACCGCTGACCTCCTGCGTGCAAAGCAGGCGCTCTCCCAGCTGAGCTAAGGCCCCGGGTATTTAGATGAGAGTAGACCTCTCAAAACTGAACAAAGGCAAACGATGTGTAGTCTTCCGAAATATTCCTTAGAAAGGAGGTGATCCAGCCGCACCTTCCGATACGGCTACCTTGTTACGACTTCACCCCAATCATCTATCCCA
>NZ_LHOX01000012.1 GCF_001297065.1 Enterococcus sp. RIT-PI-f
CGCCAGCGTTCGTCCTGAGCCAGGATCAAACTCTCATAATGATTTGTTTGAACGATCCAAAGGATCGTTAAGCTCATAAAAATTAAAACTTTGCTAGCTATTGCTTGCATGTATTTGCTTCATATAAATGAAGCGTCCTACACATTGGTTCGTTTGCTTGCTTTGTTCAGTTTTCAAAGGTCTACAGTGTTGCGTTAGCAACTTTTATATCATATCAGAGTGACAAGTGATTGTCAACACTTTTTTATAAAAGTTTTCTTGCTAGGTGTTATTTAATTCGAACACCACTCACAACGACTTGATTATCATATCATCTTTAGTGTTATTTGTCAAACACTTTTTTGATAAAAGTTTTTGATTCAAAAGCATTTAAAGGTGATTTGTTTTTTACGACTTTGTTATAATAACACTTGTAAAATCATCCGTCAACTACTTTTTAAAAAAAGATTGAAGAACATTTACTCCAATTGCTTTAACAAAGACAAGTAATAATATAGCAATTCTAATAAGAAAAATCAACTAAAATCATAGCCTTTTTTTGATTATTTTTTATAGGCGAATCATTCATTGAAATTAACTGTGATTGTTCGTTTAATCATGCATTTCAATCGTTCTGAATGCGTATTTTTATAAAAAAACAAGAGAACGCTGTTTACGGATCAACGTTCTCTTGCTTCTCTATCTTTAGGTTTTGAAATTGGTATTTTGATTCTAAAAATCGTACCTTGGCCAATGACGCTTTCAGCGGTGATTTTCCCTTTATAACTTGCAAGTAATTGCTTTGCGATCGACAATCCTAATCCATTGCCGCCTTTTGTTCGCGCTCGGGCTTTATCGACACGATAAAAACGATTGAATATCTTATCCAAATCTTCCCCAGTGATCCCTTCGCCAAAATCTTGGATCGCGACCATGAATTGATCCCGCTCTTTAGAAATCGACAAATGGACTTCTTTTCGCTCTGTTGAATATTTAACAGCATTGTCCAATACAATAATAATGATTTGCTCAAAGTGATTGCGATAGATCTTCAAAATCAACTCATGGTATAAATCATCGTCTAAGGTAAAGACAAAATCAGGATACAATATCTTGAAATTGTTAAAGACCTGATAAACAACTTCTTTCGCTTTCGTCGTTTCGTTTCCATAGTGGACATCTACTTGTTCTGCTCGAGAGAGATCCAGCATTTCTTGCACCAGTGTTTTCATACGACTGATTTCTTGCAGGCTAGCCGATAATGATTCATCTAAAATTTCTGGATCATCTTTCCCCCATCGTTGCAGCAAGTTCATATGACCTTCAATGATTGCAACTGGTGTCCGTAATTCGTGGGACACATCTTCAACGAAACGTTCTTGTTGCTCGATATACGAGCGCATCCGATCGAGCATTTCATTAAAGATATCCGCTAGATCAGACAATTCATCATTTGAATTCAATTCGGGCATATGGACAGTTGACTGCGGATTTTTGCGCACTGTTTCCATTGTATCTCGCAAGACTTTTAATGGTTGCAGGAAATAAGCGGATAAGAAGAAGCCAAGTACACTACTTAAAATCAATGACACGATTTCCAAGATGATCAGTGTCAGCAGCAACTTACTACGAATCTCATAAAATGAAGTCAACTCATAAAACGTTTGTGCATAGCCGATTTTCTCTCTCGTTTCTTTTGAATAGATTGGTTGGATCGATAAAAACCCAGTAACACCATCCAACGTGACGATCGTAGGTGCTTTGCGCGCAACGTCAATCAAAGCCAAATCATTTTCATGGGTTTTAAAGACTAAATCTTGACTCAGATTATAGACAAATAAACTTAATGACGATTGTCCTAGTTCTGAAATAAACGAATCGATTTTCATTAGATTTCCATCGATCGTAGATGTTCTATCATAGATACTTGTTTCTCCTGTATCATTTTTTGTCAGATTGCGGTAGGTGCGCACCAAGGTCAATTCTTGATCGGAATTTGCCAAACGAGAAGCTACTTCTGACATCGTCCGCTCGACATTATTCTCTTCTTTGGCTACGATCAAGTTGACGGACGTTTTATACGTGATGACCGCAAAAATCGTAAAAACAACAAATATAAAGAAAGAACTTGCGAAGGCCCACTTCACAGTTAAAGAAGGCCCCTTCAGTTCTCTCAATTTTTTCATTCTATTTTTCAGGTTCACGAGCGCATCACATATCCTGTACCACGAACGGTTTGGATATAGCTTTCTTCCCCAGGTACATCGATTTTATTGCGGAGATAACGAATATACACGTCAACAACATTGGTTTCGACTTCCGTTTCATAACCCCAAACTTTGTTCAACAATACATCCCTTGCCAAAACTACATTGACGTTCTCCATCAATGTCAATAACAGTTCATACTCACGTTTGGTCAATTCGATGACGTCTGTACCGCGACGAACAACCCGATTTTCTTTTTCGATCGTTAAATCACGATAAGTGATGGTTGTTTGTTTGGCTACGTTTTTGTCCCCTTCGATGTCGATTCGGCGTAACAATGCCCGCAAGCGTGCCAATAATTCTTCAATCGCAAACGGTTTAACGATATAGTCATCTGCACCATGATCTAATCCTGATACACGGTCAATCACTGAATCTCTAGCAGTCATCATGATGATTGGCGTATTTTTGCTTTGACGGACACGACGACAGACTTCTAGTCCGTTCAATTCAGGCAACATAAGATCGAGTAAAATTGCATCCCATTCATTATTTAAAGCAGCATCCAGCCCTGTACGGCCATTGTAATGTACTTCAGTATTGTATCCTTCGTGCTTTAATTCTAATTCCACAAATCGAGCTAAGTTCTTTTCATCTTCAATGATTAGAATA
This sequence comes from Enterococcus sp. RIT-PI-f, assembly GCF_001297065.1. GTDB lineage: Bacteria > Bacillota > Bacilli > Lactobacillales > Enterococcaceae > Enterococcus_D. The sequence goes on from NZ_LHOX01000012.1 coordinate 2,859, forward strand.
TTACTCATGATTGATAGCTCCTTTATTGGTTATTTCTGCTTATATATCAAGCATTATCTGTCTTATTTTAGCATGTATCTAAAAAATAAAAAAGAGATTGACCAAAAGTTCTGACTTTTGGCCATTCTCTTCCTTGTAATAAGCAAATGCTTATGCTTCGTCATACCAAGAATAATGGAAAATACCTTCCTTGTCTGTACGCTCATAAGTATGTGCACCAAAATAATCCCGTTGTGCTTGGATCAGGTTGGCTGGTAAGCGATCAGAACGATAAGAATCAAAGTAAGCGATCGCTGAAGAGAACGTGGGAACTGGTACACCTGCTTGCACAGCATAAGCTACCACTTCACGTACGGATTTTTGGTATCTTCTTGTAATATCGATAAAGTACTCATCTAATAATAAGTTTTCGATATCTGCATCTTTGTCATATGCATCGGTGATTTTTTGTAAAAATTGTGCCCGGATGATACAGCCAGCACGCCAGATTTTTGCAATGTCACCAAATGGCAGATCCCAATCGTATTCTTTTGAAGCTGTACGTAATTGTGCAAAGCCTTGTGCATAGCTCATGATTTTGCTGAAGTACAACGCTTCGCGAATTTTGTTGATAAACGCTTCTTTATCACCTTCAAAAGTGACAGCTTCAGGTTTTGGCAATACTTTGCTGGCATTCACACGTTCTTCTTTGTATGCTGAGATATAGCGTGCAAACACTGACTCAGTGATCAATGGTAATGGTACACCTAAGTCTAATGCACTTTGGCTGGTCCATTTACCGGTTCCTTTGTTTCCAGCGGCATCAAGGATCACATCTACCAGTGGTTTGCCCGTGCCTTCATCATCTTTACGGGTCAAGATATCTGCTGTGATCTCAATCAAGTAGCTATCCAATTCGCCTTTGTTCCATTCAGCGAAGATATCTGCCATTTCAGCTACAGATAGACCTAAAATATTTTGCATCAAATCATAGGATTCAGCAATCAATTGCATATCCCCATATTCGATTCCATTGTGGACCATTTTTACATAGTGTCCTGCACCATTTGGGCCAATGTACGTCACACAAGGAGAACCGTCTTCTGCTTTAGCAGAGATTTGTTCCAAGATCGGTGCGACTAACGCATAAGCTTCTTTTTGACCGCCAGGCATGATTGACGGGCCTTTCAAAGCCCCTTCTTCTCCACCAGAGACACCAGTACCGATAAAGTTGATGCCAGAGTTGGCTAATTCTTCATTCCGGCGCACTGTATCTTTAAAGAATGTATTCCCTCCATCGATCAAGATATCGCCTTTGTCTAGATGAGGCAATAATTCTTGGATCGTAGCGTCAGTTGCAAATCCAGCTTTGACCATCAACAAGATACGACGGGGTGTTTCAATCGATTGTACAAATTCTTCTATCGTATATGTTGCTTTGAAATTTTTATCAGGATGTTCATTTACTACTTCTTCGGTTTTAGAACCAGTACGGTTAAACAGGGCAACAGAGTAACCACGGCTTTCAATATTTAGGGCTAAGTTCTTGCCCATTACAGCCATACCGACAACGCCGATTTGTTGTTTTGTCATCTTGCATCCTCCTAAGATTGAATTATCTTCATCATTATAGCGCAAATATGCTGGCTTTTGAACCATTCTCTCCCGAACTATCAAAAATTTTTCAGAAAAATTACACATTTGCAAAAAAAACAAAAAACCACAGGCTCCATGGTTAGCCTGTGGTTTTAAAATCCTTTTTCAAAAAAAGGGTTATGCTTCTTTTGTTGCAACGTCTTTGCCATCGTAATGACCACAGTTTGCGCAGACATGGTGGCTTTTTTTCATTTCACCACAGTTTGCACATTCGTTCAAACCATTGATCGTCAATTTGTAATGTGTACGACGTTTTGCTTTCTTCGCTTTTGAAGTTCTTCTAGCTGGTACTGCCATTTTGCTACACCTCCTTGTTAATGAACGCAACCTTGAGGCTGCAATTTATTCCAATCCTACGCGTTATCATCATCTGATTCATTGAATAGCTCTGATAGTTTTGCAAGACGAGGATCAACTTGTTGGGCTTGCGTTTCTTTTTGTTTTGCAAAATCTTCCTCTGAGAGAACAGTCCAGTCATTACCAGAAGGCATTTCCGTACTTTCTTTCTCTTCATCGGTCAAGACTTGCAATGGAATCGCAAGTAATAAATTATCCGCTACGGAATCGTCTAGACTGATCGTTTGTCCATCAATCAATAATACTTCTTCTTCAACGATCGTTTCATCGCGGCGCTGAAATTGCTCTGGTGTCATAAAACATTCATCGACAGTAAAATCAAGGCCTAAAGCAACTGGTTCAAGAGAACGAGTTGACGGCAAAGTCATTGTCGTTACAACTTGATAATGCAACAAGTATTCATGCTTGCCAGCACTAATAAAACCTTTCACTTTGACTGGTCCCAAATCAATGATTTGTTCATCTCTTTTGATCAGCTGATTTTTCAAGTCCAATGTTTCATCGAACACTAGTGGTTCTTCTTGGTATTTCTTTAATTCCAATAAAGACCATTTCATTCTTATCACTCCTAAGCAACAAAAGCAATTATACAGGGCTTCTGAGGCTTTGTCAATGAAATTTTCTTGACACCTTTCTCAGAACTTTTGGTACCGTTTTACCTGTTTTATCCCCTGTAAAAAAACAAAAAATCGGAACAGACAGTATGTTATACACTGCCTGTTCCGATCAATTACGCATATACCCTTAAATGGCAGTTGTTTCGCCACGATATACGATACCACGACGTGAATCAAGGGTGATCAATTCGCCGTCTTTGATTGTTGCTGTTGCATCTTTGGCACCAACGATAACTGGTAGGTCTTTGGCAATCCCTACTACAGCTGCATGAGATGTTAGGCCGCCGTCTTCAACGATCAATGCTGCAGCTTTTTCGATTGCTGGCATATATTCTTTATCTGTTGTTGGTACTACAAGGATCATGCCGTCTTTTGCTTTAGCGATTGCTTCTTCTGCAGAATGTGCGATCACAGCGTTTGCGACAACTGATTTTTCACCGATTCCTTGTGCTTCTAATAATTTAGAACCAATCAATTGGATTTTCATCACATTTGTAGTTCCGCGTTCGCCAACCGGCACACCAGCAGTGATCAAGATCAAGTCGCCTTCTTTAGCGAAACCTAAATCTACAGCTTGTTTTGAAGCCAATTCAAACATTTCATCTGTTGTTGTTGGTTTTTGGGCAACAGTTGGGTAAACACCCCAGTTTAACATCAACCCACGTTTTGTGCGTTCGTCAAATGTCACAGCTAAGATATCTGCATCTGGACGGTATTTAGAGATCATTTTTGCAGTATAACCTGATTCAGTTGCTGCTACGATTGTTTTAACACCTAAGTTTTTCGCTGCACGGGCAACTGATAAACCGATTGTTTCGGTAACATCTGTTTTATCAAATTGATTGATTTGGAATGTGCTGTTTTCAGACAATGATTTTTCTGCCTCGATATCGATACGAGCCATTGTCGCAACAGATTCTACTGGGTAATCACCATTTGCTGATTCACCTGATAGCATTGTTGCATCTGTACCATCAAAGACAGCATTGGCAACGTCTGAAGCTTCCGCACGTGTAGGACGTGGGTTTTGTTGCATTGATTCTAGCATTTGTGTAGCAGTGATAACTGATTTTCCAGCAGCATTACATTTTTTGATAATGCTCTTTTGAACCATTGGTACTTCTTCCGCAGGAATCTCAACACCCATGTCGCCACGAGCGACCATGATACCGTCAGAAACTTTGATGATTTCGTCGATGTTGTCGATCCCTTCTTGAGATTCGATTTTAGAGAAGATTTGCACATGTGTCATATCTTTTTCTTCTAAGATTTCACGAATTTCAAGAACATCTTGTGCTTTACGTACAAATGAAGCGGCAATAAAGTCGATGTCATTGTCAAGACCAAAACGGATATCGTCGGCATCTTTTTCAGTGATACCTGGTAAGCTGATTGATACGCCTGGTGCATTGACACCTTTACGTGATCCTAGCATACCAGCATTTTTGACAGTGACGATCAATTCGCGGGTTGCTTCGTCTTTTTCTGTGATTTCCATATCGATCAAACCATCATCAAACAAGATGTGTCCGCCAACATGTACGTCTTCAAATAAACCAGGATATGTTACAGCAATTTTTTCTTTTGAGCCTTTGTGTTCTGGGTCCATTGAGATGCGTGTTTCATCACCTACGTTGAATTGGATGTATCCAGCACGGCCAAAATCTGCTTCAGTCGTATTTTGTACAGTAGTCCGAATTTCAGCACCTTTTGTATCTAAAAGGATACCTACATCTTGACCAACTTTTTTGACTGCTTCGCGAACCATTGTCATCCGTGCCAATTGTTCTTCATGATCTCCATGAGAGAAGTTGAAACGGAAAACATTCGCACCGGCTTCAATCAGTTGAGAAATAATTTCCACACTGTTACTTGCTGGTCCTAATGTACTAACGATTTTTGTTTTTTTCATTACTAAACGCTCCTATTCATTTATTTAAAATAGCTAAAAAAAGCTCTTTTTAAAAGTTTTGTGCGTTACTGCCAGATTGCCTAGAAAGAAATTTCTTTGTTTAATTCATATAAAGAAACATCTGGTTTGTGACGGTTGTTTTCTAAAGTGTCGATGATATCTGAAGCAATCATTTTGTTGTCTTCGATACCGATACACAAGCCGCCTTTGCCTTCTTGCAGCAATTCAACTGCGTATGCACCAAATTTACTTGCCAACACACGGTCGCGGGCGCTTGGTGAACCACCACGTACAACGTGACCTAAGATAGATACGCGTGTGTGGAAATCGCCATATTCAGATAATTTGTCTGCAAATTCATTTCCGCCCATCACACCTTCAGCAAGGACGATCAAGCAATGTTTCTTGCCACGGTCGCGGCCTTCACGGATACGATCTGCAACGACTTGCATGTCAAAATCATGTTCAGGGATGATGATTTCATCCGCACCGCCAGCAACACCAGACCAAAGCGCGATATCTCCAGCGCCACGACCCATGACTTCAATCACAAATGTCCGAACATGAGAAGTTGCTGTATCACGAATACGGTCAATCGATTCTAACACAGTATTGATTGCTGTATCGAAACCAATAGTAAAATCTGTTCCTGGAATATCATTATCGATCGTTCCTGGGATACCGATTGCAGGGAAACCATGACGTGTCAACGCCATTGCGCCATGATAAGAGCCATCTCCACCAATAACGACTAAGCCTTCGATACCGAATTTTTTCAATTGTTCGATCCCTTTTAATTGGCCTTCTTGTGTCGCAAATTCAGGGTATCTTGCTGAATACAAGAATGTACCACCTCGTTGGATTTTATCGCCAACATCAGCTACATCCAATCGACGAATATCGCCAGCAACTAAACCAGCATAACCATAGTTGATACCATATACTTCAAGTCCGTCAAAAATTGCCTTTCTGACAACTGCGCGGATCGCTGCGTTCATACCTGGTGCATCGCCGCCACTGGTTAGGATTCCAATGCGTTTCATTATTCTTTCACCTCATCAAAAGATTTTGTTAGGGCAAACCCTGTTTGATACTTTTCAAGTAATAACCACGAGTCATATTCTACCATTATTCATGACAAATGTCTTTGGATACTAGGAAAAAGTTGAAAAAAGTGTAAGTTCGATTGCTGTTTTCCGAAAATTACTTGAAAATTACATTTCCTTTTCCTAATAATTCTTCCAGCTGTGCAACAAAATGCGGATCATCACTGACCCAGTTCGTTTCATTCACCAACAACTTCTTACCGCTTTGGGCATAAAACATGACTACAGGAACCGTGCCTCGGTATTGCTTCATCAAATTGGCCAACGTTTGCATATGCATCGCTTGTGCTTCAGCAGAAATTTTCAGATAGCAGGTTTGCTGCGCGATTTTGCTTTGTTCATGGTCTGCTACATCTATTTTATCAGCAACCAGCTGAATTTCACCATTGTAACGACTTACCTCAACTTTGCCTTCTATATATAAAACTGCATTTTCTTCAACTTGCGGTCGAACGTGTCGATAAATCAAAGGGAAAATTGTCACAGATAATTCTCCACTGGCATCTGTGCCTTCAACAAATGCCATTTGTTCACCTTTTTTGGTTCTGATTTCCCTTATTTTCCGCACATAAAGCAAGATCCTGACTCGTTCGTTAGGTACAAGATTGGCAATATCTGTGACACGTTTAAATTGCTTCAATTTATGAAATTGTTCTACTGGATGTCCAGACAGATACACGCCTAGATATTCCTCTTCCAAAGCCAGCTTTTCTTCTAGTGGATAATCTGCAATTTCTGCTTCTTTCAATGCCATCGTTTCTAAAAGGTCTAAGCTGCCTCCGCTATAAGCGATATTTTGGATTTTACCTTCTAATTGGATCAATGTTTGCTTTCGATTTTTCGTCAGCTCATCGAAAACACCAATACTGACCAAGGGTACCAGATAATCAAGCTTCAGCCATTTACTGTTGCGTTGATTCAACCGCAGCAAAAATTGATCCAACGATCGATACGCACCATTGATTTTGCGTTCGTCAATGATGTCTTGGATCATATCCCTTCTGATCCCTTTGATACTGCTGAAGCCAAAGCGAATGGTTGCATCTCCTTGTAATTGAAAACTATAGCCGCTGGTATTGATGGTTGGCGGAAGAACTGAAACTTTATATTTCGCTGCCTCATTTAGGTATTCTTTCATTTTGCTCGTCGTGTGGCGGACAGAATGCAGAATGGCTGCAAAGAAAGGCGCTGGATAATGAACCTTTAAATATGCCATTTGAAAACCAATCACTGAATAAGCAAAGGCATGCGAACGGTTGAAGCCGTAATCTGCGAAGCGCTCGATATAATCATAGACAAGCGTTGCTTTATCGGCATCATACTGATTTTCGACAGCGCCTTGAACAAAGTGGCGTCGTTCCTCGTCCAAGATGTCTTTTTTCTTTTTGCTGATGGCTCGGCGCAAAATATCTGCTTGTCCCAGACTAAATCCGGCCATTTTTGAAGCAACTTGCATGATTTGTTCCTGATACACAATGATGCCGTATGTGTTTTTCAGAATCGGAATCAAACTGTCATCCGGATAAACAACCGGCTCTTGGCCTTTCTTGCGTTTGATAAACGTATCGATATGCTGCATCGGACCCGGTCGATACAAGGCATTGACTGCAACGATATCTTCAATACTTTCAGGGCCTAACTTGCGTAAAACATTGCGGATGCCCGCTGACTCAAATTGGAAAATACCGGCAGTTTCTCCTTTTTGAAAGAGGATCAACGTTTCAGGATCATCCAAGGGGATTTCCTTTTGGGTCATTTCTTTATGGGTGATTCGCTTGATGCCTTGCAATGTGTTGTCAATGATCGATAGATTACGCAATCCTAGAAAGTCCATCTTCAACAAGCCCACTGCTTCAACATCATTCATCGTAAACTGCGTCAGCCAAATATCATCACTGCCCGTTTGCAAAGGGACTAGATCTAATAAGTTTTGGTCACTGATCACCACGCCTGCTGCATGGGTGGATACATGTCGGGGCAATCCTTCTAACGTTTTGGCCACTTGAAACAGCAACTGATTTCGTTCATTGAAAGCAACCAATTCACGCAATTGATTGGATTGTTCATAAGCAAGTGTCAACGTCATTTTCAGTGCATTGGGAATGGCTTTGGACCATCGGTTGGCTTCGCTTTGAGAAAGACCGAAGACCCGCGAAACATCCCGCAAGACCATTTTGGCAGCCATTGTGCCAAATGTGGCAATTTGTGCCATATACTCTTGCCCATATTTTTGCCGCACATACTGCAAAATCTCATCTCTGCGATTGTCGGGGATATCTAAGTCGATATCAGGCATCGTGTATCGCTCGGGATTTAGAAACCGTTCAAAAAGCAACTCATACTTGATAGGATCCACATCTGTGATCGACAACACATAAGCTGTCAGCGCTCCTGCGGCCGATCCACGACCAGCACCTGTAACGATTTTTTGCTGATGGGCAAAGTCCATCACGTCCCAGACAATCAAAAAGTAATCATCGAACCCCATTTTATGAATGACTGAGAGTTCATATTCTAATCGTTCTTGATATGCCTTTGTCACATGCGCCACTCTTTGCGGCAAGCGTTCAAAACACAGTTGACGTAAATACGTCGCTGCATCTTGCTTTTCTGATAATGGAAAATGCGGCAGCAACCGTTGATGCAATGGAATCTCTACGCGACATTCCTCTGCGATCCGCTGATTGTTTTTCAGCGCCTCTGAATCAGGATCGAATAACGTCTGCATATGTGCTGGCGTTTGCAGATGATGGACTGACGTTCCCTCTTCTTTGACATGACGAAAGTCTTCGATCTGCGTGCCGGCTTTGATATGCCCCATCACATCAACAGCAAAAGCTTCTTCTTGAAACAATGCTGTTACCATTTGATACGCACAAGCTTCGATCCCTAATCGTCTAAAAGCTTCAAAAGATGGCACTTGCGCTGCCTGCTCATTTTCAACGCCATAAAATAAACTGTTTTGATCAAATAAATCAAGCAGTTGTTTTAATTCCGTATAGTTTTTTTGCGGATCGTTCGTCTGATCCAACAAAAAGCCTTGACCAGTGGGCAACACCCCAAAAAGATCCGCCAACGTTGATTCATTGGCAATGAACAGTTCATCGGTGGTCATTTTCTTACTGGAAAGACGCATCAACCTTTGGTAGCCCTGGATATTTTTGGCAAAAAGATAGAGTGGGAATGTCATTGATCCTGTTGCTGCATTGCAGTCAAACAACACCCCAAAAATTGGTTGGATCTGTTGCGCCTGACACTGGCGAAAGAAATCAACAGCACCATACATGACATTTCGATCGGTCAGCCCAATCGTTTGGTAGCCCATTTCTTTGGTTTGGGCAATATATTGAGGAATTTTAATGGTACTTTGAAGCAAAGAATATGAACTTAACGTTGTAAGCGGCGCATACATTGACATTCCTCCTTATATGAAAGTTCTCTTACGAACTATTAGCAAATAAATTTGAAAAGCATCTATGAAAAAGTGAAAATCTTTACATTAATTTTTTTTGTGATACACTAAAGGCGAAAAGTAAGCTACGTGGAAAAGAGGTGTCGTCATGCGTTACTTAGTCACATTATTTTGGACTTTCGTATTGGGTCAAGTTGTTGGTTATCTAGGCAGCTCGTTAACAGGAGCCACTTATGATTTTCAATTAACGACAATCATCTCTTTGGTCACTGGTGTGGTGATCTTACTGATTGGAACGATCGCACCTGCGCCTGAAAAGACAAGTCACAATTAGTGCAACCACTGCGAATCATCACTTGTAGTGATTCGCAGCAAAAAAAACCAGTTACTATCATTGTAACTGGTTTTTTTTTCTTTTCAACTATTGGCTGATATCTGTTTTGCGGAAACTTTTCCGGAAATTAAAACTTGAAATAACAATATTGATCAGTACAAAACCGCTGGTGACCCAAAAAACGGCTGGATAGCCAAACCCGGCTGCGACGGTCGATCCCACCATTGGCCCTAACACTTGCCCAAAGTTCGAAAACATTTGGTTATAGCTGTATACCCGACTGACCCCTTCTATCGGTGTGATCTTACTGATCAGCGTATTGATCGAAGGCATCAAAGCCCCCGTTGAAAAGCCGAGCATAAACCGCAAGGCCCCTAACTGAAACGGCGTCGATACGAAGCCCATTGGGATAAAACAGATAAACGATAAGACCAATCCGCCTAACAAAACTTTGTGGTTGCCATACCGGTCGCCGATTTTACCCAGAAACGGGGAGGAAATAATCGCTGACACACCAGCAATCGAAACAATCAAGCCGCTGACGAAAAGCACATTATTGGTATCTCCACTCAAATCACGAATATATAATGTCAAAATTGGGCTAATGCTTGTGACGCCCAATTGCAAAATCAAAGAGGTAATGAACAAACCAATCAATAACTGTACGTTTTTGATTTGGCTGAAAATTTCTTTGATTGAAAGCATGTCGCCTTTTTCAACTGGTGTAAAGTTTTCTTGTACTAAGAAAATCGTCAATAACAAAGTGATCAGCAATACGACCCCAGTAATGATAAAGACATTTTTTATTCCAAACCATTCAGCCAATGCCCCACCCATTGAAGGCCCGATCAAATTCCCTGCAATGGCACCAGTTGCTAATGTCCCAAGTGCCCAACCGCTTTTTTCTCGCGGTGCTTGAGAAGCAATCAATGCGGTCGCATTTGGGATATAACCAGACAAAATGCCGGTGAAAAAGCGCATAATCAACAACCAATAGACATTCGGTACAAAAGCCAAAGAACCCATAGTCACGGTCATACCGGCTGCAGCTCGGATCATCATCAAACGACGGCCTTTTTGGTCAGCTAAGTTCCCCCAAATGGGTGCAACGATAGCTGCTGCAAACGCCGTGACTGAGATTGCTAGGCCTGAGAACAACTCAATTTGATTCGTTGGTGCACCTAACTCTTCTATATATAAGGGAATAAATGGCATGACAAGACTGAAACTAGCACCTGTAAAAAAACAACCTACCCAGGATATCAGGAGGTTTCGCTTCCAATCGATCTTCATGTATAAACCTTCTTTCACACCTACTATACCGTATTGAGCTTAAAATTCAAATAAAAAAAACCTTTCTGCATGAAAATTGCAGAAAGATTTTTCTCATTAAACTCAACTAATCAATGCTAAAATGACAAAGTTTAGGATAAATAAGGCATTCACTACCCAAATGATCGGTGAAACTTCACTGAATTTGCCTTTGACAACTTTCACCAATGCATAAAAAATGAATCCAGCCGCAATCCCGTATGAAATGCTATAGCAAAGCCCCATGAAGATCGAAGCAAAGAAAGCCGGAACCGCTTCTTCTAAATCTGTCCAATTGATATCTGCAAAAGAAGCCAACATCATCACACCAACTAAAATCAAGGCAGGTGCTGTTGCTTGCGCAGGAACCACCGAGATCAAAGGTGAAAAGAAACTACTCAAAGCGAACAACACAGCAACCACGACCGAAGTCAATCCAGTCCGTCCACCAGCACCAATTCCAGCTGCTGACTCTACGTAAGTGGTTGTATTAGAGGTCCCAAAAATGGCACCTACTGAAGTAGCGATGGCATCGGCAAAGAGCGCTTTATCCATTTTAGTATTAAATCCATTACTATCTTCGAGCGCTTCTTCATCTTTTTTAGAGAAAATACCTGTGCGGCGACCGGTACCGATAAATGTGCCAATCGTATCAAACGTATCAGATAAACTAAATGCAATGATCGTCATGATCACCTGAGGGATTTTCGCAGAATCACTGAATAAAGAACCCATCCCCTCAGATCCAAATGCTGCCCCAAAGGTTGTTCCTAGTTCATTGATCGAACTGCCCAAAGAATTCCCGTGCCAATCGATCGCACTTAGATCAACAACACCCATCAAAATCCCGATAATCGTTGTGCCTAAGATACCAATAATGATTGCCCCCCGGACATTTTTGACCACAAGCAATGTCGTCAAAACCAATCCAATCAAGGCCAAAATAATTGGCGCATTGTTAAAGTTTGCCAATGCAGGAACGATCCCGCCGTTAAAATTGGCACTAATGATCGTATCGCCATCGATCGTTGATCCGGTAACTGCAGCTGTATCAGCCGAAAAACTCAACAGATTGGCATTTTTGATACCGACATACGCTACAAAGATCCCGATTCCGCCGCCAATCGCATGTTGAAGACTTTCAGGAATCGCATGAATGATCAATTTTCTGATTTTTGTGATCGTGATCAAAATATTGATTAACCCACAAATGAAAACCATCGCCAATGCTTGTTGCCATGTGTAACCCAAACCAAAAACAACTGTAAAAGTGAAGAAAGCATTCAATCCCATACCTGGTGCTTGTGCATATGGCACGTTGGCAAACAACCCCATCACTAATGTGCCAATAACGGATGCAATGATCGTCGCTAGAAAGACTGCTTGAAATGGCATTCCTGCTGCTGACAAGATGGATGGATTGACGAATAAAATATAACTCATCGCGAAGAAGGTGGTCACCCCGGCCATCACTTCAGTTGATACTGTTGTCTTATTTTCCTTTAATTTGAAAAACTTTTCCATGTAAATTTTCCACTCCCGTGTTCATCATTTTAGTCTTTGAAAAGAAATAAGGAATAATAGCACTTCTCATCGAACAATTACAAATTATATAGGACAATCATTCGCTTTTCAACAAAATACACAATATATATTCTATTAAACCATTTAATGTTCGTGTTTTACGAGACAAAGAAAAAGAAAGGAGATTGAAAACTTTCATAGATTGTGAAATACCAGAAATATGTTACACTTAAGCCACTACCACAATAGAATGGAGTGAAATTTTTGAAACCAAAAATCATTGCTATTGATTTGGATGGCACCACTTTAAATACCGAATCTCAACTGTCAACCAAAACGCGGGATGTCTTAGGCCGTGCTGTTCGCGCTGGCCATTATGTAACAATTGCTACTGGGCGTCCTTTTCGTATGAGTGATCAATTCTACCGTGCCCTTGATCTGAATACCCCTATGATTAACTTTAATGGTGGTTTAGTCCATAAACCGCGTCAAATTTGGGTCTCTGAAACTGAACATGCCGTTTCTCGTGAAATTGCGTTTGAATTGATGGCACAACGTGAACAACTTGGTCTATCCTTTGTTGCTGCTGAAAATCGTGAAACTTTTTTTATCGATCGATTGGATAGTTTCGATCAGCACTTCTTTTCTTACGACACTGTTTCTGAAAAAAATCTTCTGTCCAACTTGAAAACAGACCCCACCTCTTTATTGGTAAAAACCCAAAATGAGCTAGCTGAATCTGTTTCATTGCGCATCAAAGACCAATTCGATGACGCTGTTGATGTCCGCACATGGGGTGGCCCGCAAGCTATTCTTGAGATTGTGCCAAAAGGTGTACACAAAGCATTAGGCCTGTCTGTAATTGCCAAATCGATGTCATTAGGACCTGAAGACATCATTGCTTTCGGGGACGAACATAACGACTTAGAAATGCTGGAATATGCGGGTTGGGGTGTTGCTATGGCAAATGGAACCCAACAGTTGAAGTCAGTCGCCAATGACGTGACCGACAAAACAAACGGCGAAGACGGTATGGCGGATTATCTGGAAAAATATCTCGCACTATAATGAAAGATTGATCGCAAAAAAGCGGAGGCTCATGACAGCCTCCGCTTTTTATGTGATTGTTTCATAATCGATTTGTTGCGGCTGGGGCATTTCTTGATCGATGAAGAAGACTTTATACCATGTCAGAAATGTGAATACCGTCCAAATCTTACGTTGCAACTCACCTTGCCCATTACGATGATCTTCAAGCAATTGCAAAATAGCAGTTTGATCAAAAAACTCAGCTGCAAAATCAGCTTTGAACAATGTTTTGACCGCAGCATATCCGGTTCCCTCTTTCAACCATGCTTTGATTGGTACTGGGAAGCCAAGTTTTTCACGATTGGCCCATTCATTTGGCAAGTGCCGATTGGCAGCTTGACGAAATACGTCTTTGGTATTGTTTTGATTGATCAAATATTTTGCAGGGATCGTTTGCGCTAGATTCATCAATTCGACATCCAGCAAAGGGACACGCAACTCCAATGAACTCGCCATGGACAATTTATCCGCCTTCAACAAAATATCTTTCGGCATCCATTGATGCACATCTAAGTACTGCATCTTATTGACCTCATCCTGAAGTCCATCTGCTTTATCATAAAATGGCGCAACGATATCAGCAACTGTCGGTGCCTCTTGATACGCAGCCGTTAGAATGGCTGCAGCTGCTGCTTCTTCAAAAATCTCCGCCTGTCCAATGAAAAAATCTCTTGCCGGTGCTGTCGCTTCATACAAATGGATACGACCATGGAAATTTTTCATTTTTCCGATTTGCCGGCCTAAGCTAAAGCGCAATGCCCGCGGGAGTTTCTTCAATCCTTGTGCGAAGACACGCACTGCTTTGGAATTTGTATGGAACCCATAGGCAGCATACCCGGCAAACAATTCATCGGCACCCTCGCCTGATTGAACGACCCGTACTTGCTGGGCAGCCAAGTTGGCCAAAAAATACAAAGGCACACAACTTGGATTGGCATCAGGTTCATCTAAATGATACTGAATCAAGGGAAATGCGTCGAAAGACATTTCACCATTGATCACAGCTGCTGTATTCGTCAAATTCAGCTGTTCCGTTAGTTTTCGTGCTTCGATCGCTTCATTGTACGTTTTGTCATCAAAACCAATGGAGAAGGTGCGTGCTGGGCGCAAGACAGACGCAACATAACTGGAGTCCACTCCACTGGATAGAAACGAACCCACTTCCACGTCACTGATCGTATGCACATCGATAGAGGATTGGACGGCTTGATCAATTTTTTCGACCCATTCTTCTCTCGAAAAAGATTGTTTCTTCGTAAAGTCGACATCCCAATATTCATGTATCGACAACCCATGACGGTTATAGATAAAGTAATGCCCCTCTTGTAAACGATGCACGCCTTTAAAGAAGGTTTCACCATTTAAGGGTGAGTATTGGAAAGTCAAATACGGTTTTAACGCCGCTTTATTGAGTACTTTGTCAAAATCTGGATGTGGCAGAAAACTTTTGATCTCTGAGCCAAACATAAATGTGTCATTCATTTGCGCAAAGTAATACGGTTTGATCCCAAAATGATCACGGGCACCAAATAATTCTTTTTTCTCATGATCCCAGATGGCGAAGGCAAACATCCCTCGCAGTTTTTGCAAGACTTCTGTTCCCCACTCTTCATATCCGTGGAGAACCACTTCCGTATCCGCATGCGTCGAAAAAGTGTGTCCTGCAGCAATCAAGTCTTTCCTTAACGATTGAAAATTATATATTTCTCCATTGAAAATGATCACTTTGCTGCCATCTTCATTAAAAATTGGCTGGGAACCACCCGCCAAATCAATGATCGACAATCTGCGAAAGCCTAAAGCAACGTGATCATCCACAAATTGACCCGCACTACTCGGTCCGCGATGAATGATTCGCTCCATCATCTCTTGAATGATTGGCTCTTTACCTTTTTTCGTATTTACAAAACCAACTATACCGCACATATTTTCACTTCCGTTTTCATATTACATTTTCATTACAGTCAAGATAAATCATACCACAAAATTCTGTTCCCTATGGTTGTTTTTTTTATAATATAGCAATAATTTAAATTTACACTAAAAATAAAAAGCAAAAGAATGCTCGTACAGCAATCTTTTGCTTGATCATCGAGGTTCTCACCTTACAAAACTGTTATCTGGAAACACAAAAACATCTGTGCAGTTCTTAAGAAATTATTTATCATTACTGGTCTTATCCAGTTTTTGTTGGACGAAATCAAAAAAAGGTGCTATTCTAATAATGGAATTTCGTTATCAACTAACCGTTGCCTTTCGTTTCAACGATTAAGAAAGGAGAATGACAAATGACATTCTATAACACAGATATGCAATATCGGGTAACCCTTGATACAAAGTTGAATCTATTTATTGTCTTTGACAAGAAAAATGCGAATCACTTTGCGACAGGTATTACAATCGAACAAGCTGTACAAGAATTGAATAAAACTGCATAAGGAGTTCATCCAAATGAAGGAAACCGATTCGTACTGAAAGCACCTCGCTAAACTGATTAGCAGGTGCTTTCTTGTGTTTTATGGACGTATTATTCAATTTTCCGCTTTTTCATCATGGTCTTTCACCGCGGATCCATCCGCTTCGGCCGACGCTTTTTCTTTCTTCTGTCCTGTCTGGGCTTCATCTACATGCATAATTGCATCCACAGAATCTGCTTTCAAAAATACATTCAACCCTTTGACCGCCGTTTTGGTGACACGCATAATATAATCTTTTTCGTATTCAGCCATTGTGATCCCTCCTAGGTTATCGTAAAATATATTAAACAGAAGCGGCATGCTATTTGCGCCATTTCTTCTATCTATCATAGCACACATTCGGAGGCGTATCATGAAATTCCATACATATAAGGATGCTGACAAAACATTTTTTGCTGTAGCCATTACCTTCTTTATCCTAGGGATAGGCATGAAATTTTTCTGGTTTCCTGCACTATTGTTTTTACTAGCAGCTTTTTTAAAAAAATAAGCATAGAAAGATGCCATGTTCTATGATTGAAGGCCATTTTTATTAAATACCAAAATAAAGAAACCAGCGCGGCATAAGTAATTCTTATACCTCGCTGGTCTCTTTTCATATATTGCGTAAGGAGAGTATAGGGATTATAAATACTTGTCACAGGGCATTATCCACTCTCAATATATTTGCAAAACCACATAGCAACGCCATACCATTTCATTGTATTTTAAAATGTGTTAAGTGTTTGTGGGTCATTATGTGGGTCAATAAATCTCATTGCGCTTGGGGGCATAGCCATCTATTTTCATAGATGGCTATTAATTACTAGATGAAGATATCGCAGTATCATTACTTACATCTATACTCCAAGAGTAAACATCTATAATATTATTTATGAAAAATAAAATTAAGTTACGATAATCGCCATTGTTATCACACTCTTCTAAGCTTCTGTGATATTGATCTCTTGAATCAACATGTATATAAAATAATGGTATATTGAATAATAACAGTGCCTTATTAAAAAACGCTCTACTTGTTCTTCCATTCCCATCTTGAAAAGGGTGAATTACTGTTATTTTATGATGCATTTTGACCAAATATTTAATAATTTCGAAGTTATCATTAAAAAAACCTTGGTTTTTTTTATCATCAAAATCATTTAAAATTTTAGTCATTTTAGCAGAAATTTCTGTAGGTTCTGCAGTTTTAACCGGTTTTCCTAATATACGAGCAGGCGCAGTTCTATATGTTCCTCCAACTTCTTTAAATGGAACAAATGCATAAAATTTTTGATGAAGTCTGAATATTTCGAAGATAGAACTATTCCTATATCTTTCAAATACAAAGTTATACATTTCGAATTGTCCTAAGATTTCTAAATCATCATTGCTCAATGCTTTTTGCTGTTTTTCTCTTTCCTTTTTAACTTCATCTATCCCTTTAAATCTAATTTCGGCTATTAATTCATTAATTTCTGACTCTTCTAAATTACCATTTTCCATTCTATGATCATTGCTTATCAATAGACGTTGATAATCATTCTGAATTTTTTTAGTAGGCGCCCATCTTACAAACTGATAACTTCTTACAACTTGCGCATAAAGCTCATATTCATTATCTAAGCCTAATTCTTTCTTTTTAGCATTCGGCTTAAAATTTCTTAATGTCTTTTTTATATCAGCGCGTTTTATTTTTTGTACATAATTATTAACTTTATAAAACGCTGCTTGAAAACTAACACCAAACAATACTGATATTTCTAATATTTTTTTTAAATAATTAACTTCTGACATATCCTTAGTAATATTTTTATTTTGAATCATTGAAATAATTAAAGAAGATGGCATTAATAAAGAGGATGCAAATTGATCAGCAAATGCTTCAACTTCATCCCTCGCTCCCGATATACAATAATATGTCTTTTCATCTTTAATATGATGACATAATTCGTGCGCTGCAGTAAATCTTTGTCTAGCAATAGGTCGATTTTTATTAATCCCAACCATAGTTTTTGTTTTTGGACCATCATATTCTGTATTTAAAAGATAAAATCCTTCATATTTATCAAAGTTAAGAAAGGTATATACAACCCCACTCTTTTTTAATAAATAAAAAGGATCCACAGGCAAATCTTCTATAGTGATTTCTCGGTGTAAAACTCTATTAATTACTTTTTCAGCTAATTTTTCAGGTTCATCTCCCGACTGGTATAAATCAAAACCATTAAATTTTAAAAACTCTTTCATTAATTAAAAACAGCTCCCTTTAATTGAATACTCTTTGTAAATTGAGTAAAATTTCAATGGCTTTTTTATCTTTAGCTGTAATATCAGAATTAGATCTAGCAAAACCTAATGAAGATACATCCAAAGTATCGCTGCTATGATTACTTAATATATCAGTTGTTTCAACACCAAATAATTTTGCCATTTTTTCTAATAATTCTGATTCTATATTATCTTGGTTCTCATAACCTTTATATTCTTCTACACTAATTTCTAACATGCGTGCAATAAATTCGATACTTAAAGACTGTTGTTCTCTCAATCGTTTAAGACTGTTCATCATAAGTTTCACCTCTCTATTCTTCATTTCATCATTAAAAGTATACCATGATTGTTCTGTTGAACGCTATTGAAAAACGTGTAATTATATAAATTTTAAGATGAATTTAAATTTAACTAATATATATGAACATAATAATTTTAACCTAGAATTGCTAGGCAATTTCATTTAAATATGAAAAGTATACACAAAAAAGCCACTTCCAGCTAAAGAAAGTGACTTTATTTGTGTTTAAAACGCTAAATTGATTTCTGAATCTTGCCTCGTAGCTTTTCTGAAAAATAATCTCGTACCGATTGTTTAGCGTCTTCCAAATTATATTGGTAGGTCATTTAGTCCCTCCTCATTTTACAATTCTGTTGGCTCTAGCTAATTCAGAAACAGATACTTTTTTCTCGGTTTTTTGTTGCGGTTCTTCTTTGTATTTCTCGGCGATCTTGTCAAAACTATTTACAATTTTTTTAGAAAAATCATCTCCACTTTCTAAAATTGCTTTTCTCAGTCCGTTATACATTTCTTCATACATAGTTAAACCGCTCCTTCATTTTCTAATTGTTTTCTGGCTTCATTAAACGTTACACTACTTAAATTTCTAAAAAGTGAGTAAGGCTTTTGATATAATTCATTTCTGAAATTTTTGTCTAGTTCGTACAAATCAACTAAGCGGCTATATTCTGAACTTTCGCTTGTAAGCTCAACGCTTTTTAAAACTTCTTGACGTTCTGCTTCTCGTACTTTTGCTCTTAAAGTTTCAGTGTTTAAAATCAATTCTTTAACTTCTTCTAAACGCTCATTAAAAATAGTTTGCATATCATGTTTTAGTACTTCTAATGCCTTCTGCTGCAAACCTTGAGTAGAAAGGGATTGTAAGCCTTGTAGCTTCTGCTTACTCATGTTGATTGATTTCTTAGCCTTCTCTTGTAAGTCATAATTTTTTTCAAGTTTTGGATCATCAAAGTTGTTAGCTAAGATTTTTTGATACTTGGCTTTTAATCATGTATGAAATAAGTAGTAGTGGTCTCTTTTTTCTCGGAAAAAGAGTTATCCTTGTCGTCGTCAAGGTTATTGTTTTTTTCAGTATTATTAATCTCAGTATCATTAGGTCGGATATATTCCGACTCTTGAATCGGAGAATCTCCGATTCCGTAATTTATCTTACATACATATATCTTGTTAGGTTTATTCAACCCTTGTCGTTCTTCCTTGATCAAATCAGCCTTGATCAACTCTTTAAATGCGTTCGTCACTGGCTTGTCTGACAAATTAAGCATTTCTCCTACATGCTTCCTAGTAAATAGCAAGAAAACTTGCCCATATTCGTCAATCCAATTATTCGTTCTTGATAATTCCTTTCTATCTAGCAAGAACGAGTAAATCATTTTTGCACTTATGGATAAGCCTTTTTATTGATGAAGATGAAGAGGGATTAATTTGGAATTTAGTAACAAGTGTTTTAGCTGCACTAATTAATGAAGAACCGAGGATGAAGGATATTACCTCTGGAACTTTTCGCTGGGAGCACGGCATAGTTCCGTTTATCTTAAGCAATATATTTATATTTTCTGTTTCAATAGATGAAGAATCTAATATATCTTTAGAGATTCGTACCCCAGAATTGTTTCATTCTATTGACGAAGATCAATTCGAAAGTTTTTCCTAATTATTAGCACGCCCCACGCGCAGCTACGGAGGGAGAACAATGGCAACATTCAAGCAATATGATACAAAACAAGGCACTAGATTTATGTTTAAAGCTTATCTTGGTATTGATTCGAAAACAGGTAAAAGAATAGAAACAACCAGAAGAGGATTTCAATCTAAAAAAGAAGCAAAGTTGGCTTTGAATAGGTTGCAGCTTCAATTTGAGAACGGGGAATTTGGAAAGCCAGTTGAGCAAAGCAAAACGTTTCTTGATGTATTTTTAGTATGGAAAGAAAACTATGAGTTAACAGTGAAAGAAAGTACATTCGTGAAGGCTATTTCCCAGTATGAAGTACATGTTATTCCTGTTTTTGGTGATAAAAAGATTGATGAAATCACTGTTCTTGATATACAAAAATTTGCGAATGAAAAAGTAAAAAAATTCGTTAAATACCGCGACTTTATCACAGACATATCAAGAATTTTTGAGTACGCAATAAGCATTGGTGTGGTTAAAGAAAATCCAGCTAAAAGAATTACGATACCTAAGAGAAAAGATTCGGTTGGTCAAGAAAAGCGTATCAACTACTACACTGCTGCGGAGTTAAAAGAATTTTTAGATTGCTCAAAGAATCAACAACCTTTTTACATTTATACTTTCTTCACGCTCCTATCTGCTTCTGGATGCCGTCAAGGCGAATTGTTGGGGCTGGAATGGCGTTCGGTTGACTTCATAAACAAATGTATCTATATTAATCAAACGCTGGCCAGAGGAAAGAATAAGCGCTTGTATCTGGAGCAACCAAAAACAAGACACTCGAAAAGATCAGTCAGCCTTGATGAAAACACGATTGTTATTTTGAGACATTGGCAAAAGAGACAAAAAGAGTATTTACTACAATTTGGCCATAAAACCAATGAATCGAATCAATTAGTTTTTTCAAGTACCGAAAATAGTTTTATCCAATTATCCAAACCTAGAACATGGATGCTTCAAACGATTAATAAAAATAGTCTAAGAGAAATCACAATACACGGTTTTAGGCACACCCATGCAACTCTTCTATTAGAAGCTGGTGTCGAACCGAAAACTATTTCGGAAAGATTGGGTCATTCTTCTATTCAAATTACGTTAGATCTTTATTCTCACGTAACTGAACAAATGGAAAAAAAGGTACCAGATATTTTCTCGAAAGTAATGGAAAATATTTAAATGTGGGTCATTATGTGGGTCACAAAACAAAAAAAGAGTACCAAAACCGCTCTATCCCTTGCTAGGAAAGCGATTCTGATACTTGTATAGATTGTTATAAGGAGAGTACAGGATTTGAACCTGCGCGCCGGGATGAACCGGGTCGGCGGATTTCGAGTCCGCTGCATTACCACTCTGCCAACTCTCCATAACAGTTATTTTCGCTATTTTTTCAAAAAATGTCAAGGATAAATTCAAAAAATCCCTGTACCTATCTATTGCTTCAAAACGCAGAAAAACCGTTATCAATCCTCCTAAGACGAGATTGATAACGGTTATCTCTCCTTCATTTATGCCTGATTAAAAATATATGTATCTGTTTTGGCTAAAACACCTTGAATCGTTTCATTGATCACTTTGATGATTTGATCTTCTGACGGTGCAATGATCCCAGCCGACATCAGCGAAGCGATCCCTGTCACAACGATCCAGACACCATTGTGCAACGCTTCTATAGTGTCTTCAGCAAGATCATTATACTTCGGTTCTGATAGAATCAGTGATTTGAAATAGTTTGATGAAAATTCATGCATCATTTCCCCACCGCCATAATCATCGATAAAAAGGGCGATATAAAGGTTATGTTTTTCTTGAGCGAAATGAATATAGTTCAAACCTAAATCAACAAGCTTATCTCCAGTTCTAACAACGGGGAAAACATTTTCTGATAAATCTTTGAAAACAGCTTCTACTAACGTGTTCTTCAAGTCTTGCATATTGTTGAACTCTAAGTATATGGGTTGGGTAGAAATGCCCATGTGTTTCGCGATGTTTCGCGCCGTGAAATTACCGAATCCTTCTTTGTTGATCAATTCGTACGCGGCCTTCAAAATGTGCTCTCTTGTATAGACCTTCCTTCGCATCAAAAAATCCCCCTTTTACTCTTTATTCAATTGTACATGAGAATAAAGAAAATTTAAAATGAAACACACCACTAGTTATCTTATTTATTATTCTGACAAAAAGATGCAAATGAATCAATAGAAACATCTAAACAGATCCAGGAGAAACTTGTTCCCAATGTTATGTTTAAAAAGTTTGTCTATTCATTCTTGTTCATAAGCAGAAGAAATTGTACACTTAGGAAGATATATGCTAAGCGCACAAAAGCGCAGCAAAGGAGTATGCCGATGGTGGAATCAAAAGAGTTGCTATTAGAAACTTGCTTGTTAGCAGGGAAAATCATGATGGAAAATGGCTCAGAAGTATACCGTGTAGAGGACACAATGAATCGAATTGCGGCGAATGCCGGTGAAGCTGACAGCATTAGTTACGTGACGGCAACTGGGATTTTCATGGGCTTGCGCAGCAGCCATTACGCGCAAGTGGAGAATGTACATGACCGTGTGATCAATTTAGAAAAAATCGTTGCTGTCAATCGCTTGTCGCGAGAATATGCGGCCAAATCGCTTTCACTGATCGAATTGCATCACGCGCTTAAAGCAGTCAACAGCACCACGCCGAGTTTTTCTTTCCCCTTGCAGGTCCTTAGTGCAGGCGTCGTCAGCAGTACGTTGATGATCATTTTCGGCGGTGGCTGGATTGATTTTCTGCCGACATTTTTGATTGGCAGTATCGGATTTATGATTGCCATTTGGGTCAAAAAACGCATTGACATCCGCTTTTTAGATATGTTTTGTGCGTCATTGGTGATTGGCAGTTTGTCGATCTTGGCGGTCCATTTTCAAGTTGCCGCCAATGTCGACAACTTGATCATTGGGGCTGTCATGCCTCTGGTTCCCGGCGTGGCGATCACCAATTCATTTCGTGATATTCTAGCCGGACATCTGATCAGTGGCATGGCACGCGGAACGGAAGCAATCTTCACTGCGGCGGCGATCGGTGTTGGGATCGCTACGATCTTTACTTTGGTAGGAGGGATCTCATGACGAGTTTGATCCATATAGCTTTTAGTTTTGTCAGTACTGTTGCGTTCGGTGTGCTGACAAACATCCCGAAACGGGCATTGATCGCCACTGGTGCAGCTGGCACGATTGGTTGGATGATTTATTGGGGATTGCAGCAACAGGGTTATGGTATCGGCAGCGCGAACTTTTTGGCTGCATTTGCGGTTGGTTGTGTCAGTATCTTTTTCTCTAGACGAAAGAAAATGCCGATGATTATTTTTAACATTCCTAGCTTAGTCCCTTTAGTACCAGGTGGCCCAGCATATAAAGCGGTGCGAGAATTTGCCTTAGGCGACAATTTTGTTGGTTTGGAAAATCTGATGATCGTTGTGATCACAGCAGGCGCGATCGCCGGGGGATTTATGATGACAAATGTTGTAGAAAAGTCGATCATGCATTGGCAAATGAAACGCTTATTCAATAAATAATAAGCCGTTGAAAAGGATGATTTTGAGTACGAAACGGTTTCAAATCATAATTTTTTATTATTTCAGACTTTAGTACAATGCAATTTTACAAGGATTCTTCTATAATCATGACAGAACTTACAAAACTGTTTGATGAATGTCATTTCTTTTACTGGCTTTTTTCGTTTCCACCCAGTATAGTGAAATTAATGAAACATAAAGGAGATGAAGTCCTGTGAGTGTTGCAACTTCTCGTCGAATTATTAATATGATCTCAATCATCGGGTTAGGTTTATCGATTGCTTTGTCCATTTATTTTATCAATCTAGGTGTGTTTAAAGACATCAATGCATTGAGGGGATTGGTCGGACACTCTGTGATCTTAGGACCCATCATTTTTATCTGTTTACAAATCTTGCAAGTCGTCATACCGATCATTCCTGGCGGAATCTCCAGCGCGGCTGGTGTCTTGATCTTTGGCCCATATATGGGCTTTGTTTATAACTATGTAGGGATCTGTATCGGTTCAGTCATTATCTTTTTGCTAGGTCGTCGATATGGTAAGCCATTTATTCTCAGCATGATCAGTGACAAAACTTACAACAAATATATTGGCTGGTTAGACAACCAAAGCCGCTTTGAAAAACTCTTTGCTCTTGCGATCTTCCTACCTGTCGCACCGGACGATGCACTTTGTTTGATGGCTGGTTTGACCAATATTTCTTTGAAAAAATTTACCTTGATCATTCTATTAGCAAAACCGATCTCTATTTTCTTGTATAGCATGGCATTGATCTATGGTGGTACATTCTTGACAGGTTTATTGGGTGGTTGATTGATCTCCTACCCTTTTTTACGAATCAACTGTGAGGAACTCTCGCAAGTACCTAACTTGTTATGGGCTTGTTGATGACTTCTCTGGCAGTTGGTTCTTTTTTATTTCCATTTGTTATATACTAATTGACAACAACTTTTTGTTAGGATGAGGCATATGAACTATTTAAAAAACAGTTTGATCAATACATGGGATTTTCTAAAATCTAGTGATGCTTATTTTCGTGATGTGCTCTTGATGCATGGGGCCCTTTTATTTTTGGTGATCCCTATTCTATCGGCATCAACGAAATTCGTACTGAAACGCGGCGGTTTCACTTATTTGTCATTTGACAATGTTGGGAGTATCTTTACTGAGCATCCGATGGTGTTGTTCTCTTTGACCGTGATTTTGCTTTTGATTTTAGTTGCGGTATTCTTTGAATTCACTTTTCTGTTGCTGAGTGTTTACTTCATTAAGAAACAGCAACCGATCAGCTTGAAACAATTATTGCGGATGACCTTGCTGCAGATGAGAAAATTAAGACCAATGACGTTTTTGTTTTTCTTGTTCTATTTCTTGCTGGTATTGCCGATTGGCGGATTGAGTTTCAATTCTGATTTATTGGCAAAAATCAAAATTCCGGCTTTTATTATGGATTTCATTTTTGCCAATCGTGTACTCATTATTGGTGCTGTCTTACTGATCTATGTGTTGCTGATTTATCTTGGGATCCGCGTCATTTTTGCTTTACCGGAAATGATTTTAAGGGATTTGCCTTTTCGTCTAGCAATCAAGGAAAGTCTGCAAGTGACTAAACGCCGCTTCTTTGCAATCGTTGGTCAGTTTGTTTTTATCGGGGGCAGTATTCTCTTACTTTCGTCCATTGGTTTCAGCTTGCTGATTGGACTGCAAGCGTTGATCGAAAATTTTTTCCCATCCTCATCTTTATATAGCGCCGTGTTTATTATGACTTTCTTGCAGTTTATTCTGTTGCTGAATATCATTCTGTCGACGGTAGCTATTTTCTACATTATTGTCGATTTTATGGACGATGAAGGATTTCTGCCGGCTATTCCGGCTAGCTTTATTCAAGAACCGATGGCTTCCAAAACATTCTTAGGGGTAGAAGGATTCTTATTTACCTTTATAACCGTTCTTTTTGGTGTAGGTGTGAGTTTGTACAATATGAACTACCTGACTTCAGCAGCGAGTGCCAAACCCCTCACGATTTCTCATCGTGGGGTCAGTAATGGGCAAGGTGTTCAAAATTCCCTTGAAGCGTTGCGTTTCACAAGTGAAACGTATCATCCTGATTATGTGGAAATGGATGTCCAGCAAACGAGTGATGGTGCCTTTATCGTTTACCATGACTTTACTTTTCCGCCATTGACAGGTGCCAAAGGAAAACCGGAGCAATCGACGCTAGCCTACGCACAATCGTTAACTGTTTCAGAAAACGGGGAAACCGCTGAGATCCCAACCTTTGATGCGTATCTGGCACTAGCTAATCAACTGGATCAAAAACTATTGGTTGAGATCAAAACACAAAAAAAAGAAGTCGATACCCTTGTCCAAAACTTCTTAGCACAATACCAAGAAGACTTGATCACGAATGGACATATCATGCAAAGTCTGACGTACAATGTCGTGGAAGAATTGAAAACACAAGCACCAGAATTGGTGACTGGCTATATCATGCCTTTCAATATCGTTGGACCGCCTATTACCAGCGCTGATTTTTTGACAATGGAATTCAGTACGATCAACCGTAATTTCATCGCCTCTGCCAAAGCGGATGACAAGGAGGTCTTTGTCTGGACGCCGAATGACACAGATGATATCAGTCGGATGCGTTTCTACGGTGTAGATGGGATCATTACTGATCAGATGGGTCTATTGAATCAAGAAGTGAATGTCGACATGGATGAGATGACCTATTCAGATAAACTGCTGAACTTCGTGATTGGGGTTGGCTAAATAGAAAAAGCTGTTGATGTACGATCGCATCAACAGCTTTTTTTATGCCGCATGGATCGCAGCGTGTATGTTATTAAAAGTCACGATCATTCGATGATTGCACTCAAATACCCACTCTTTGTCTTCTTCTTCACAAGCCGTGACAATAATCAGCGCTGTATTCAGATATAACTTCTCTATTGTGCCTTCTACGTGTTTTTTCGTGCCCACCGGTTGACAACGATAGGTTTGTCCAATATTGATCTGTTCCATATACTCACCTCAAACAATCATTTTTCTTAAGGCTATCATAACAAATAAACAAGCAAATGAAAACGCTTTTTAAACAAAAAAAGTATTTTTTTATTCCGGTGTTTTTATCTCACTTTTAGATGACAAATTCGTTCGCTCGTTCTCTCACCCCTGTTCGTGCCTGTCTTGAGTTTTCGTATTACACTAGAGAAAATCAATGAGGGAGTGATGATCATGCCTATGATTCAAACATTCGTCATTTTGTTATTGTCAGCTGCATTGCTTTTCGGCTTAAAAGAAAACCATTGATGCATGCCATAATACCGTCTACTATCTGCTTGAAATAAAAAAGTCCCTGCCACCCAGATGATCTGGATGACAGGGACTTTGATGTTTCTTGACGCTTATAGACGTTCGTTCAATTCTTTGGCAAGATCTTCAAAACCTGGTTTGCCAAGTAAAGCAAACATGTTTTTCTTGTAAGCTTCTACACCTGGTTGGTCAAATGGATTGACGCCATTCAAGTATCCTGAGATTGCAACGGCAATTTCAAAGAAGTACATTGTATAGCCTAAAGTGTAGGCATCCATCGTAGGGATTTTCACCAAAAGATTTGGTACATCGCCATCCGTATGGGCCAATAACGTACCTTCAAACGCTTTTGTATTGACGAAATCAACTTCTTTTCCTTGTAAGTAGCCCAATCCATCTAGATCAGCTTCTTGGGTTGGAATCGTGATTGATTTGCGTGGTTTTTCAACTTTTACGACTGTTTCGAAGATATTGCGACGGCCTTCTTGGATATATTGACCAAGAGAGTGCAAGTCAGTTGAAAAATTGGCGCTTGAAGGGTAAATGCCTTTTTGGTCTTTTCCTTCTGATTCGCCGAACAATTGTTTCCACCATTCAGAGAAATATTGCATGCCTGGTTCGTAGTTGATCAATAATTCAGTTACTTTGCCTTTACGGTAAAGGATATTACGCATAGCTGCGTACTGATATGCTTCATTTTTTTCAAGGTCATCTGTCGCATACGCATCACTTGCATCAGCAGCCCCTTGCATCAACGCATCGATATCAGCACCTGTAGCGGCGATTGGCAATAACCCAACAGCGGTTAAGACAGAGAAACGTCCACCAATATCATCGGGAATCACGAATGTTTCCCAGTTTTCCGCATCAGCTTCAACTTTTACAGCGCCTTTAGCTTTATCCGTCGTTGCATAGATCCGTTTGTTGGCTTCTTCTTTACCATACTTCTCGATCAAACGTTCTTTGAAGACACGAAAGGCGATTGCAGGTTCAGTCGTTGTACCTGATTTAGAGATCACGTTCACTGAGAAATCACGTTCGCCAATGATATCGATCAAATCTGCCAAGTACGTAGATGAGATTGAATTTCCAGCGAAGAAGATCTGCGGTGCTTTACGTTCTTCTTTACCAACTAAGTTATAGAAAGAATGATTCAAGAAATCGATTGCCGCTTTGGCACCTAAATATGAACCGCCAATTCCGATAACAACTAAAACGTCAGAATCTGATTGAATTTTTTCTGCTGCTTTTTTGATTCGTGCAAATTCATCTTTATCATAATTTTTAGGTAGATCGATCCAGCCTAAAAAATCACTTCCTGCGCCTGTTCCTTCTCTTAATTGTTTGTCTGCTGCTGTGACTTGACTTTGCATGTAACCCAATTCGTATTCATTGACGAAAGGCGCTACTTTTGAATAGTCAAATTTGATGTGTGACATGATTTGTCCTCCTTGAAAAAATAGTTTTTCATACAGTATCTACTTTACGTTTTTTTTCAACTTTTTTCAAGTAATTCCTAATATATCGCCTGTTAGGTATTTTTAGACAAGTCCTTGGGCAAACATTGCTTTAGCAACCTTTTCAAACCCTGCCACGTTAGCACCCAACATGAAATTATTTTTTTGATCAAATTTTTCAGCAGTATCACGGCAAGATTCATAAATATTTTTCATGATATCGTCTAATTTTTCATCTACTTCTGCTTTCTCCCATTGCAATCGTTGAGAGTTTTGGCTCATTTCTAATGCAGATACGGCTACGCCACCCGCATTGGCTGCTTTACCTGGGCAATAGTAGATGCCTTCTTCGATGAAATATTCTGCGGCTTCTAGCACACTTGGCATATTTGCGGCTTCTGACACGACTCTCACACCATTTTTCTTCGCTCTTTTTGCTTGCTCCAAATTGATTTCATTTTGCGTTGCACATGGAAAAGCCAATTCCGCTTCTGTATCAAAATCCCAGACAGATGCGCCTTCGTGGTATTCTGCAGAAGGGCGTGCTTCAGCATAAGCTGTTAGGCGTTCCCGTTTGACTTCTTTCAATTCTTTCAGTAAAGCCAGATCGATGCCTTCTTTGTCATAAATGAAGCCTGATGAATCGGAACATGTCACAGGGATCGCACCTAATTCTTGTAATTTTTCGATGGCATAGATGGCAACATTCCCACTACCGGAAACGATGGCTTTTTTGCCAGAGAAATCTTCGTCTAAGTCCTTCAAAAGATGTTTGACAAAATAGACTGCGCCATACCCTGTTGCTTCCGTCCGGTTCTTGCTGCCCCAGAAATCTAGAGGTTTACCGGTTAATACGCCGGCATCATATTGTTTTAATCGTTTGTACGCACCGAATAAGTAGCCGATCTCACGGCCGCCAACCCCAATATCCCCCGCCGGAACATCTAAGTCTGGGCCAATATGTTTCGATAATTCGGTCATAAAGCTTTGGCAAAAACGCATGACCTCAGCATCAGATTTGCCTTTAGGATCGAAATCACTTCCACCTTTCCCACCACCGATGGGTAAACCAGTTAAACTGTTCTTGAAGATTTGCTCGAACGCCAAAAACTTCAAAATACTCAAATTGACACTTGGATGGAAACGTAATCCGCCTTTGTAAGGTCCCATGGCAGAGTTGAATTGAATGCGGTAGCCGCGATTGACTTGCCAGTTTCCTTGGTCATCTTGCCAAGGAACACGGAACTGGATAAAACGTTCTGGTTCAGTCAACAACCCTAGCACATTTGATTCAATATATTCTGGATGCTCCTCCAAAAAAGGAACAATCGTCGGTAAGAATTCATCTATCGCTTGCAGAAATTCCGTTTGGTGCTGGTCTTTATCATGGATTTTCGTTTGAATGTCTTGAACATATGCTGAAGCTTTTGTCATAGTGCATTACCTCCTTTAAGATATTCTCTATTTTATAGAAAATTTCAGAAATTGCACGCTTTTTTTTCAAATTGTCAGAATTTTTTTTCAATTCCTTTTAAGATGCTTGCTCTACTGCAGTTGTATGGGATATGTTACAATGCAACAGAGGTGAAAATGATGAATAAAAACTACGATGTCATCGTTGTAGGTGCTGGGACCAGCGGCATGATGGCTGCCATCACGGCGGCGCAACAAGGGGCACGCGTGTTGTTGATAGAAAAAAATAAAAAAATCGGTAAAAAACTTTTACTCACTGGTGGTGGCCGTTGTAATGTCACCAATAATCGTCCTGTTGATGACCTAGTGGCACATATTCCTGGGAATGGCAAATTTCTTTATAGTACCTTTTCTCAGTTTAATAATTTTGATGTGATGACATTCTTCAATGATTTGGGGGTCGTGCTGAAAGAAGAAGACCATGGCAGAATGTTTCCCGTCACAAATAAATCGAAAACCATTGTGGAGGCCTTGCACACAGCAATCAATGACCTGCATGTGACGCTCCTGACCAATACTGTCGTTACGAAACTACTGCACGATGGCCAACAGATCCAAGGTGTCCGAACAGAGCTAGACGAGTACACTGCACCAAGCGTGATCTTAACAACAGGCGGAAAGACCTATCCATCCACTGGTTCCACAGGTGATGGCTATAAAATGGCCAAAAAAGTGGGCCATACGATCACCCCACTCTATCCCACGGAATCGCCTTTGATCTCCGAAGATGATTTTATCCTTGAAAGAACCTTACAAGGTATCTCTTTGCAAGACATCGATTTGACCGTCTTGAATGCCAAAAGAAAACCAGTCGTCACCCACACGATGGACTTGCTGTTTACCCATTTCGGTGTTTCTGGACCTGCGGCTTTGCGCTGTTCTTCCTTCGTTAATACCGCATTGAAAGACGGTCCTGTGTCCGTTGTTGTAGATAGCTATCCACAACGCAGCGTAGCTGCTTTAGCAACAGAACTTCACGATGCCGCCCAATCGAAAAAACAACTCAACAACGCGCTAAGCGGGTTCTTGCCAGAGCGTTTGATGAGCTTCTTTATTGAAAGGCTCGGCTTGATGGACAAAATTGCTGAAAAAACTTCTCTGGAGGAATTGACAGACCTTGCGGGCTTGATGAAAGGTTTTGAGATCAATATCATCCGCACTTTCCCCATTGAAAAATCATTTGTTACTGGTGGTGGGATCCATCTGAAAGAAATCAATCCCAAAACAATGGAAAGCAAAAAAATCAATGGACTATATTTTGCTGGCGAATTGATCGATATCAATGGCTACACAGGCGGCTTCAATATTACAGCAGCTTTTTGTACCGGTCATGTCTCTGGAAAGAATGCCGCAGAAACCGCTAGTTATTTTGCCTATTAGTTCATTCTTTCGTTCGCTCGTTGAGCCAGTCTTTACGGCTGGCTCTTTTTGCGTATCAGTTGGTGTTTCTCTGCAGAAGGCGTACACTTAAGCTAACTAAATAACGGAGTGTGATTGCCATGAAACGAATGTCCAGAGGAAAATTTGACAAAATGCAAAAATTAGCCAATGCAGATGGTGTGATTGCCGCGTTGGCGATCGACCAAAGAGGTTCCATGAAAAAAATGATGAAGGCTGCTACGGGTCCTGACAACTTCACAATGGATCATATCTACGAATACAAAAAGTTGGTTTCACAAGAGTTAACTAAGTATGTCAGTAGTATTCTGCTTGATGAAGAATATGGATTTATGGGCATCGAAGCGAAAAACCCGCAGGCTGGATTGATTTTGTCTTATGAAAAAACAGGCTATGATGTCAACACGCCAGGCAGATTACCTGAGATTTTACCAAATGAATCTTTACAACGCCTAGTCAAAAAAGGGGCGGATGCTGCGAAAGTATTGGTTTACTACAATCCTGATGAACCACAAGAAATATTGGACACAAAACATGCTTTCTTAGAACGTTTGGGCACTGAAGCGCAAGCTGCTGATATTCCATTATTTGTCGAGCCCATCGTGTATGATGATGAGATCACAGATCCTATATCGCCAGCATTTGCCAAAATCAAGCCAAGCAAGGTGATACAGACGATCCAAGAATTGAACAAAGACCAATACCATATCGATATTTTGAAAGTCGAGGTACCTGTGCAATTCAACTTGGTTGAAGGCTATCAAAAAGAAGGTTTAGAAGCAGTCTACACGCAAGAAGAAGCGGCCAACTACTTTAAAGAAGCCAGTGAAGCGGCCACTCGTCCATTTATCTATTTGAGTGCAGGTGTGCCGGCAAATGTCTTCCGGGAGGAACTCATTTTTGCTGGACAACATGGCGCCACATTCTCCGGCATTTTAGGGGGGCGTGCCACTTGGCGAGATAGTGTTGACATCTATGGCAAACAAGGGGCAGATGCGCTGATTGAATGGTTAGATACCAAAGGCAAAGAAAATGTGGAAGAGTTGAATGCCATTTTGACACAATATGCCACACCGTGGTATGCATTTTATGGTGGCTTAGAAAATATTGAGGTCTTTGATTTAAATGTGGCGGACTGAAGCCAGACGACAAAAAGCGCAAACCAAGACGACTTGGTTTGCGCTTTTTGCTTATTCAGCTGCCAAAATATCGACAAACTGGGCTTTTGTCAACACCAAGAGATCCTCTGGTGCAAGGCCCATCTGTAGTCCGCGTTTGCCTGCGGAAATAATGATTTCCTTCAGATTCTCCGCACTTGCATCAACAAATGTCGGAAATAATTTTTTCATACCGATCGGTGAACAGCCTCCACGAATGTAACCGGTGGTTTCTTCTAATTCTTTGACATGAAGCATCTCGACTTTTTTATTTTGACTGACTTTTGCTATTTTCTTTAGATCCAAAGCCGCATTTCCTGGAATTACTGCCACCAAAGGGCCCGTCTTGTTGCCAACTGCCACTAACGTTTTGTAGATGGCTTGTGGTGTATCCAATTGTTCAGCTACGGTTGCCGCATCTAAATGGTCCTCAGACCATGCATAGGTATATTCTTGATAGTTGATTTTACGTTGCTCCACCAATCGAATCGCATTGGTTTTTTGACTCTTTTTTGCCATAATATCCCTTCTATCTCTATGATTCCATTTTGATCTCAAATTCATCTAAGTAACTTTGCATGTGTTCCACGGGAATTTGACCTGGTGCCGATGCCTCGCCTAAAGAAGCAAAGGTAAACACTGAGCCGGTCAATGAGCCGCTGACACGGCTGATTTTGCCTAAATCTCCCATGGACATAATCGCTAAAGGCAATTGATTAAAGCCGCGGGCCTTCGTGATGATCCCCATTAAACGCAAGACATCTTGTATTTGATTTGGCATCATCGCCAACTTACCGATATCTGCGCCAAACTGATTCATGATACCAATCCGCAAAATCAAGACCGCATCTTCTGGTGTTCCTTCAAAATCATGATTGCTTAAAATCAATTTGACTTTGGCTGCTTTGATTTCTTTTATAAACTGTCGACCTAGAAATTCCGCTTTTTCCAATTCAATATCGATCCAATCAATCAAGCCGGATTCCGCTGCTGCCTTGCAAAGTATTTTGTATTGGGTCAATGAATATGGCCGCTTGCCACCTTCTTCTATCGTTCGAAACGTGAACAATAAGACTTTTGATTTCAGCGTTGTGCGAATATGAGAGAGCACATCTAATACTGCCTGTACATCTGCTGCATGTTTGTAGTGATCAACACGCCATTCAACGACATCTGCATCAGATTCTTGTGCTGCCAATGCTTCTTTGATGATTTCTTCATTTGTAGTGCCAATCAACGGCACACATATCAAGGGCTGTTTGCCGTTTTCAGTTGTCGGAATTTCTATTGTCATCTATTTCACTCCTTATGGATTTGATAAAAGAATACTTTTAGATAATTGCCTTCATTAAAATGGCGATCGACTGCAAAATCGCTTGGTAAACGGTAAGTATGCAAACAGTCAAAGGACACGTGTGCGTCGTTCAGTGCGTCCTCGATCAATTCTTGAAACTTGCCAATCGGTAAATTGGCTGCATTCGTTGAAGCGATCAACAGCCCATCATTTGCTAAGATCGCTAAGCTGTCAGTTACCAGCTCCCCATAATTCTTGGCTACAGAAAAAACTTTCTTTTTGTTGCGGGCAAAACTTGGCGGATCCAACACGATTGCATCAAATCGCAGATGTTTCTTCTTGGCATATTGAAAATAACCAAAGACGTCCATCACATGGATTTTTTGCGTTTCTGGATCGATCCCATTGACGCTAAATTGTTCTCGTGTCTTCTCTAGGCTTCGTTTCGCCAGATCAACACTGGTTGTTTGACTGGCGCCCCCCATGGCTGCTGCCACAGAAAAGGCACCGGTATAACTGAACATATTCAATAGTGTTTTCCCACTAACTAAACCATCCACAAGTTGGCCGCGCACTTCTTTTTGATCCAAAAAAATACCAGTCATCAAGCCTTCATTCAAGTAGGTCGCATAGGTAATGCCATTTTCCAATACCAATAACGGTTCCGGTGCTGTTTCTCCAAATAACCATTGCGACTCAGGCAAATCTGCGGTAAAACGAATTTTTTCGGCTGCGCCGATAATTTCAGGAAAGATCAGTTGAAAAGCTGCAACGATTTCCTGCTTATGCTGATAGAGGGTCTGGTTGTACCATGAAAAAACGGCATAGGTCGCATAAAGATCTATCGTCAAACCACCAACTTGATCTCCTTCGCCATTGAACACGCGAAATGCTGTCGTGGTGTCATCTTGATAGTAGCTGCTGCGCTTCCCTTTGGCTTTTGCAAACCGGCCTTCAAAGAACGCCTGATCGATGACAGTCTCTTCAAATGCCAATACCCAGCCCAACCCTTTGTTTTGTTCTCCTAGATACCCTACGCCTAAAATCTGTTGCTGCGGGTCGACAAATTTGACCCATTCAGTGCTGGTTTTGGCTTGTTCTAGATCCTCTTTTTGGATCAGCGGATGGCGCTTGCGAAACTTGGCTATCCCTTTTTTGTTTAATGTTATATTCATATTGATCGGCTCCATTCATTCTTCTTTCAAGTATAGCAAAAAGCCGATTCTTTGTCTGTATTCTTGAAAGTAAAGAAATACTTAATTCCCTGCTGCTTCAAGGAATACATTTGACACCTATGACCTTGACTAGTAGAATATACTGTGATGTAAAATCGATCAAATTTCGTTTATACAGGAAAAGAGAGGACGATTCCTTTGAAAAAAAATAAAGTATCCACGATAGTGAATACACGAATGGGCTTTTTCTTTTTGTTGGCCCTATTGTTTTGGTTAAAAAATATTTTTGCTTATATGGTGGATTTCCACCTTGGGATTGAAAGTGCGGTACAGTATTTCATTCTGTTTATCAATCCGATAGCAACCACCCTGCTGCTATTATCCATCGCTTTATATGTTAGAAGAACGAAGGCCGCCTATATCACGATGCTGGTGATCTATTTCTTAATGACCTTGCTGCTCTTCTCCAACGTGTCTTATTATCGTGAATTTACCGATTTCATCACGATCAATACAATGTTGGGTGCTGGGAAAGTGGCCAGTGGATTAGGTGAAAGTGCGATTCGGTTGTTTAGACCTTATGATGTCTTGTACTTTATCGACTTTATCATTCTGATTGCTGCTTTCGTCATGAAAAAAATCAAGATGGATACACGTCCAGTGCGTGCCAGAATGGCATTTGCCATGTCGACACTTGCAGTGATGGTCTTTTCTGCCAATCTATTTATGGCAGAAGCCGATCGTCCAGAATTATTGACAAGGACATTCTCTCGTGATTACTTGGTCAAATACCTAGGGATCAATGCCTTTACTGTCTATGACGGCGTTCAGACCTATCAAGCTTCACAAGTTCGTGCTGAAGCAAGTCCCAATGATATGGACGAGGTCGAAAGCTATGTCAAAGAACATTATGCTGAACCTAACGATGACTTGTTTGGTATCGCCAAAGGCAAAAATGTCATCTATATCCATTTAGAGAGTACACAGCAATTTCTGATCGATTACAAATTGAAAGATGAAAATGGTGTGGAACATGAAGTCATGCCATTCATCAATAGTCTTTATCATAGTGACAGTACCTTTAGTTTTGATAATTTCTTCCATCAAGTCAAAGCGGGCAAAACCAGTGATGCTGAAACTTTATTTGAAAACTCATTGTTTGGATTGAATCAAGGGGCTTTGTTTACACAACTCGGGGGCAAAAACACCTTTGAAGCAGCGCCAGATATCCTTGGTCAAACTGAAGGCTATACAAGTGCTGTTTTCCATGGGAATACCGGTACTTTCTGGAATCGGAATGAAACCTACAAACGATTTGGCTACGATTATTTCTTTGACGCTTCTTATTATGATGTCACTGATGAAAATTCATTCCAATACGGCTTGCATGACAAACCGTTCTTTGAACAATCTGCTCAATATTTGGAACACTTGCAGCAACCATTTTATGCCAAATTCTTAGCTGTATCCAATCACTATCCTTACTCAGAATTTACCAATGATGAAGGTGGCTTCCCATTAGCAACTACATCTGACGAAACGATCAACGGCTACTTTGCTACTGCAAATTATTTAGATACAGCAGTCGAAGAGTTCTTCAACTACTTGAAAGAAAGTGGTTTGTATGACAATTCAGTGATCGTGCTTTATGGTGATCACTATGGTATCTCAAACTCAAGAAACAAAAACTTGGCTGAATTGCTTGGCAAATCAAGCAGCAGCTGGACAAATTATGACAATGCTTCCTTACAACGTGTACCTTATATGATTCATATCCCTGGTCAAACAAATGGCGGGATCAATCATACGTATGGCGGTCAAGTCGATGCATTGCCAACACTACTTCACTTGTTGGGTGTTGATACATCAAACTATATCCAACTAGGTCAAGATTTATTTTCAGATGAGAATGAACAATTGGTGGCCTTTAGAGATGGCGACTTTGTCACACCTGAGTATACGTATTATGGTGGGACGTTGTATAGCAACAGTACTGGCATGGCGATTACCAATCCTTCCGATGCATTGCAGCAGCAGGTAGATGATTGGAAAGCCAAAGTGGACAAACAGTTATCGGTTTCTGATCAAATCAACAATGGCGATTTACTGCGTTTTTATGCGAAGAGTGGTTTAGAAGAAGTCGATCCAGATAGTTACAACTACAAAGATGGCCTACAGCAAATGCTTGATATCGAATCGAATCTAGGTGATGACTCGACAAGCTTGTTCTCTCAAAATGGCAATCAATCTACTGTAGATCTTTATCAAACAAAGACCTATAAAGAATACGAAGAACAGATTCAAGAAGATACCAGCGATTCACAAGATTAGCATATGTTCACCCACTAGTTCATTTCTGGTGGGTGTTTTTTTTCGTCAATGATCGTCGTACCTCAAATGTTTTCTTTTTTTTACTATAAGAACTTCATACTTTATTCAAACTCCCATTTTATACTATACATAAGATGAGGTGAATGAAATGAGAACCGTGAAGTTTGCAATAGCTAGTTTGTTTTATCATAAAAAAGCAATGATTCTGTATACGCTCGTTTCTTTTTTTGCGATGCTCGGTTTGATCGTCACTTTTGCCTTGATCTACTCTTTAGATCAAGTACTGGCCCAGACGAATGAACTCTTGGGCACAGATGATCTGCAATCAAAATTAACCAATGAGATACAACCGATCACCACCCTTTATCAGCACCTGTTTTATTTGATTTTTGGGGCGTATTTACTGGTGATTTGCGGTTTTCAATTTTATTATCAGTTACATAAACGCAATGAATATTCAGCATGGCTGACCACTGGATCATCTACCCGTCAGTGGGCTGGGATGCAGTTGATTGAAATGTGGGTTCCCTTGATGCTTGCAGCAATTGCTGCATTTACACTGCTGATGCTCTTCCAACCTTATTTCCAACAAGAGCTGCTTAGCGGTCACATCTTTGTCTTAGATCGAGAAAACACCTCGGCCCATATTTGGCAGAGTGTCCAAAGTTCCCAGAACGAAGAATTCGGGATCACGATTCCCCAAAATAACCAGGTCTTTGTCCAAAACGTTGAATTGAACAGCACCGCTTGGTTATCGATCATGTTTCATAGTACGCGACAAGCCATCCTTATTTTGACTGCTGCAGTGACAACGATCACTAGTTTGATAGTCAGCGGTCATTGTTTGTATTGGAGGAAAAAACAATGGAAAAACCAACTCAATTAATGTATCCATTTGGGTTATATTTTGTATTAGAGGAGAATCAGCAGCTATTAACAGAACTAGATCATCTGGTCATGCAGCAGCAAGCTGCATTGATCAAAGATCATTGGTCCCCTGTTCCGTTTTTATCTCTAAAAGACAACTTGGCCTTAACGGC
This sequence comes from Enterococcus sp. RIT-PI-f, assembly GCF_001297065.1. GTDB lineage: Bacteria > Bacillota > Bacilli > Lactobacillales > Enterococcaceae > Enterococcus_D. The sequence continues at coordinate 41,050 of NZ_LHOX01000012.1, forward strand.
TAAGAAAAAGACTGCATTAGAAGACATCCTTCCTTTTTTGAGCTTAGAACCAGCCATCATCAAGAAAGAGCAAGCTGCTTTGACAAAAATCGAAGAACGCCAAATACAGTTGCTGCAAGCTTTGTTACTAGAAAAAGAGATCTTCGTCATGGAGCACGTCCTCAGTAATTTATCCACCAGTGATATTCAACTGTTGCTGCCCATGTGCCAAGGCCTCGCCAAACACTTTGGTCTGCAAATCTTTTTGATTCACGAAGACCAGCGATTTGCCCATACACCGTATATGACAACTTTATGAATAGTATGCGACGTCGCCTTATCAAAAGGGCGGCGTTTTTTTGTCGAATGACCAAAAAAAAGACGTGTAACCGAAGTTACACATCTTTCTATCAAGCTTCTTCTAAGTCAACATCTGGAAATGAGATCCGAAATGTGGTGCCTACACCCAATTCACTTTCAACTGCGATTTTACCTTTGTGCAAACGAACCAGTTGTTCCACGATCGATAAGCCTAAACCAGATTCCCCAAATTGTTTATTTTTGCGAGATGGGTCAACTTTATAGTAACGATCCCAGATATTTTTGACTTGTTCTTCTGACATCCCGATGCCGGTATCCCTGATCTCAATGATCGTTTCTAGATACCCTTTTTCGATCCCCACATGAACCTCGCCATCTTCTGTAAATTGAATGGCATTCTGCAAGATATTGACTAGCACTTGTACAAAGCGATCATAATCAGCATAAACATCGATTGGTTCTTTCGTATCTAATATCAAGACATCTCGTGCCTGCTCTGCCTTGCTTTCTAATTGCGTCAACAGATTTTCTATCGTTGCTGTTGCATTGAATTTCTTGATCACCATTGAGATTTGATTGGTTCTGATTTTTTCGTAATCTAAATTTTCATTGACTAAACGGATCAAGCGATTGGTTTCATTTTTCATCAATCGAATCGCATTGTCTTTTTGATTTTCGGGAATCGCGTTGTATTCCAACCCTTCCAACAGGCCGTTGATCGTTGTCAAAGGGGTCCGCATTTCGTGGGACGCATCGGCCATAAATTGGCGACGCCGCTCTTCTTGGCGTTCGATTTCTTCTTGCGACTCTTTTAACGAATGGGACATCGTATTAAAGTCTTCCGCCAATTCATCGAATTCATCCCGATTGTGTACAGGCAATTCGATATCAAAGTTCCCATTGGTGATTTCCTTCGTCGCACGTTTCATACGATTGATGCGCCGGACTTGGAAGGTGGCGAAGAGGTAACTGATCAATAAAGATACGATGATCGAAATCACGAACACTTTGAACAAATTCTGATTAAATGCACTTACCAAATTCAAAATACTGCTTGCAGACTGTGAGACGACCATCACACCATAAAATTCTGTTCGATTGACAGAAAAAGGAATCAACACATAGGAAGTAAGCTCTTTTTCTCCAGAAAGATCGGTACTTGCCGTCATTTGCAAGCGGGCACCGCTTTGTAAGGATGACCAGTCACTGTCAGAAATCGTAAAATCAACATTATTCGCTGCATCCAATGGATATAAGACTTCATCTGGACTCTTGAAAAAAGCAAAAGAAATATCCTGATTGCTTAAAATATTCTCTGCCAATTGCAGTGAATATTGCAAGTAGCCATCTCGGGTCATATTTTGCTGCAAATAATCAGAATCACTGATTTGCGAAATTTTAGCAACTGATGACGCATACCCCATCAACTGTTCGTAGTTTCGTTCCTGCAATGTTTGTCTGGTCATCTGTGTAAAAGCGACACCAATCGTCATCAGAATCACTAAGATCACAACAAAGAAGGCAATCAGCTGCTGGTACAAATAACGCATTAGGCAACACCTGCATCATCAAATTTGTACCCGACGCCCCAAACTGTTTGGATGATTTGCGGGCCTACTTTTTCAATTTTTTGCCGTAATTTTTTGATATGGGCATCAACTGTACGCTCATCGCCAAAGTATTGATAATCCCAAACCAATTCCAATAATTGCTCACGAGAAAAGACTTGTCTAGGTTTTTTGGCCAACGTAAACAATAAGTCAAACTCTTTGGGCGTCAATCCTTCGATCGCCACTTCATTCAAGTAAGCTTCCCGGGTTTTCGTATTCATCTTGAAATGATCCGTGACGATATCAAAGCGATTGTCAGATGGTTCAGATGTGGTTTTCTCAACCATTTCACTGCGCCGGTGCAGTGCTTTGATCCGTGCAATCAATGTCAATGGACTAAATGGCTTCGTCACATAGTCATCTGCGCCCATTTCAAGTCCGATGACTTGATCGCTTTCAGAATCCCGAGCGGTTAACATAATGATCGGTACGGTACTGGACACTTTCCGGACTTCTCTTGCAACCATCATACCATCCATAGATGGCAAGTTTAAATCAAGGGTGATCATATCCCATTTATCCGGTTCTGCCGTAAAGGCATCTAGTCCTTCTTTTCCATCATATTTGAATGTCGCTTCCCAACCTTCGTTCAAGAAGAACATTTGCATCATTTCCGAAACGGATTCATTGTCTTCAATCATTAATATATTCATTGTCTTCACCTCTGTACTCTTTATCAAAACGTTGTAGATTTTCTTCGATCAAGCCAAACATCGGCACGATAAACCATGGAATTGCAATCATTTCTAAAATAAAAAAATTGGTCCAATCTTGCCATCGCAAGACGCCCCCAATCAAGGTCATCAATGCGCCAAATAAGAGAAAATAGCGACTACTGATTTTTTGGGCGTAACGCCAATATATATCATTTTGTTTTGCAAGAAACGAACGGTATCCATAAATAAAATTGATTTTTTTTGATGGAAAGATGAAAAAAATCAACCCTATCAATAAAAAAATGATACCAATGACTAAAAAAATCATTCTTTCACCCCATTCTTCCTTTAGTATACTCGAAAATCCTGTATCTACCAACAACTTCACGATTTATTCACAAAGGTTTGCCTTTTTTTCAATCTTTGGTAAGATTGTGAGTAGACTATGAAATTGCAGATTAGGAGCAGCAAATATGACTTATAAAGCACTGACTTTTTTTGACTTAGATGGCACCCTCTTAAATGAACATTCGCAAATCACTAGTGAAATTGCAGAAGCGATGGCCGCACTGCGGAAAAATGATGTATTACCGATCATCGCAACCGGCCGAACTGAACCTGAAGTACATGCCATCAGAGAAGCAGCTGGGATCACTTCAAATATTGTGATGAACGGCGCCTTCATCCGTATCGATGGGAAAGAGGTTTTTTCTGATACTTTGTCTGACGATCTTTGCCGCAAGATGTATGAAGCAGCCAAAGAAAACGGCGATGAATTGTGCTATTACAACGAACGCGGCTATCGGGCTACAGGCTACACTGAGGAAATGATTGGCGCGTATAACTATGTCCGCAGTCCTTTACCAGAGATCGATCCCTTCTATTTTGAGCAGGACAGAGTGAACATGGTTTTGGTTTTGGGTGTGGGCAATGATGATTATTATCACCAACGTTTCCCAGAATTGACTTTTTATCGCAATACGCCTTTTTCTATTGATGTCGTTAAAAAAGGCACGTCTAAAGGTACTGGGATCAAAAGATTAGTCGAATTATTAGGCTTAGAAAATGTCCCTACGTACGGATTTGGCGATGGCAGCAACGACTTTGCGTTATTAGAAGCCTGTGACCATAAAATTGCAATGGGCAATGGCATCCAGGAGTTGAAAGAATTAGCGGACTTCGTGACCCTGAAGAACACCGAAGGCGGGATCGTTCATGCCTTGCAGCACTTTAACTTGATTTGATTCTTTGCATCGCTGCCAATTTATGCTATACTAATGATTGGTAGCGATACCCCTATTTCAGGGGGATGTTACGGATTCGACAGGCATAGTTGAGCCTGAATTGCGCTTCGTAGGTTACGTCTACGTTAAAACGTTACAGTTAAATATAACTGCTAAAAACGAAAACTCTTACGCTTTAGCTGCCTAAAAACAGTTAGCGTAGATCCTCTCGGCATCGCCCATGTGCTCGAGTAAGGGTCCTATTCTAAGTGGGATACGGTTGATCTTTCCGTCTGGAAGGTCAAACAGAGATCATCAGACTAGCAATACAGACTGCCTGTCACTCGGCAAGCTGTAACGCGAACCTTCAAATGAGTGGACTATGAGCGTAGATTTTTAGGTAGCAATGTGTTTGGACGCGGGTTCGACTCCCGCCATCTCCATATAGCAAAATCGTAAAGATTTTCTAGTTTTTCTTAAGTGGTAAAACCCTTGTAAATCAAAGGTTTTATCGCTTTTTATTTTATTGGTTAGTTTTTTTGTTTGTCGTGGTTTTACCTGTTTGGTAGTCAATTTGGTAGTCAAAGTATAGGAATAATCGCATGCCAAAAGAAATCCCAGCTAACAATAAAAGGACATATGCTTTCGAAACCCATTACTATGAGTTAATACCTTCTCCAGAACACGTTCATTTCCACTTTGCTCACATCGTTTTGACAGAGAATCTGTTTCAAAAAGATGCACCTTGTAAAACCGAAACCATCATGCTATTATATAAATGCAAACGTTAACATTTAAAATGCACACGTTAACAATAAATAAGGAGGAAAATTATGGCTACAATTATAGAACTCGAAACCTTGTATTATCGGATTCCACTGCCTGAGATCATGGAAGATGCCAAGCATGGGTTACATACCCATTTTGAAGTGCCCATCGTCAAAATCCGGACGGATGATGGCCGCGAAGGCGTTGGCTACACGTATACAGGTGGTTTTGGCGGTGAATCGATCGCCAAGTTGATCGATAAAGAACTCAAGCATATTTTAATAGGCAAGGATCCTGCATGTGTCGAAGCATTGTGGGATCAAATGAATTGGGGGATCCACTATGTGGCGCGGGGCGGATTGGCGAGTTTTGCCATTGCCGCTTGCGATATCGCCTTATGGGATCTGCGGGGGCAAAAAGCACAAGAGCCGTTGTACAAATTGTTAGGCGGCAGCAGCAATAAAGTCAAATGCTATGGCGGTGCAATCGATCTGAACTTCCCGCTAGAGAAACTCTTAGCCAATAACCAAAAATACTTAGATATGGGATTGCAGGCTGTCAAAATCAAACTCGGTCAAAAAACCTTAGCAGAAGATATTGAACGAATCAAAGCAGTTCGAGAATTGATTGGCCCAGATATCACCTTTATGGTAGATGCCAATATGAGCTGGTCTGTTGAGAAAGCCATCAAGGCCGCGAAGTTGATGGCGCCTTACGATATTCTCTTTTTAGAAGAACCGACCATCCCTGAAGATTATGAGGGCTATGGCCGCATCGCGCGCGAAGGTCAAATTGCGGTAGCTGGCGGTGAAAATTTGCGTACACCGATTGAATTTGCCCATATGATCAAGTATGGCGCCGTTGATTTCCCCCAACCTGATGCATCAAATTGTGGTGGTATCACTGGTTGGTTAAAAGTTGCCGCATTGGCACAAGTCAACAACCTATCCGTATCAACCCACGGGATGCAAGAATTGCATGTCAGTTTATTGGCAGCTATGCCAAATGCTGGTTATCTTGAAATGCACAGCTTTCCCATTGACCAATATACCACACGTCCACTAATCATTGATCGCTCAGATGGCATGGCCGTTGCACCAGAAACCCCTGGTACAGGCGTTGTCTTCGACTGGGAGAAGCTAGCCCCTCATCAGCAATCTTATTGAAAAAAAGCAGAACATCCTTTTTTTGGATGCTCTGCTTTTTCTATTTGATCAACGGTTCTTCCTCAAAGTCCAATATCCGTTCATCGATCAATGAACGATACCAGCCTGCTGATTTTTTTAGCGAGCGGGTTCGCTGATCGTTCAACTCGATCCGTACCAGCCCATACCGGTTCTTGAAGGCATTCATTGGTGATACGCAATCGGTAAAGGCCCACAACATATAGCCTTCGCAGTTTGCGCCTGCCTCCACTGCTTTCAATAACCAGTAAAGATGTTCGCCGATAAAGGCAATCCTGTAATCATCTTGCACTTGCCCATTTTCGTCCATGTAGCGTTCTTCTGCCTCACGCCCCATCCCATTTTCAGTGATCAGCCACGGGATGTCCCCATAATTTTCAGTCAGGTAGTTCGCCATATCCAGCATCACTTGCGGATATATTTCCCAACCGCGAGAATTGTTCATGCGTTTTCCTGGCAAATCAAAGGTTTCATAGAACATTTCCGGATGAAAAGGTGTTTCCTCATGCCACTGATAACGTGGCGCTTTTACCCGTTTCGGATAATATTGATTGATCCCCAGAAAATCTACTGTATTGTTTTTGATCGTTTCCAAGTCTGCTGCTGTTGGATCGAAATAAATCCCGTATTTTTGGCAAAGTTCGATCAATTCTGCTGCGTATTCTCCTTTGACCATTGGATCGAAAAAGACCCGGTTAAAGAATAAGTCATACATATCTTTGGCTTTTTGATCTGCTGCTGAAGAAGAACGCGCATAGACCATTTCTGGATTCAGCACACAACCGATACGTCCTGGATAATCATTTTGGTGATACATAGCTACCGCTTGCGCAGTTGCTAAAGCTTTATGGTAATTCCACAACATCCATTTTTTCGTGTTTTGTTCATGGGGCCAGCGAATCGCATCCAAATAGCACCGGGTCTGAACCACGATTGGCTCATTGAATGTGAACCAGTGTTTGACACGATCTCCATATCGTTCAAAGGCGATTTTCGCATATCCAGTATACAAGTCCACCACTTTCCGCGAACTCCAGCCATCATACTTGTCCATTAAATAAGCAGGAACTTCATAATGTTCCAAACACAACATCGGTTCAACGCCAGCTGCAATCAATTGATCGATCACTTGATCGATGTGTGCCGCATAGGCCTCATCAACCACCAGATTTTCATAATCTGTAAAAAAGCGCGCCCAATTGATTGACGTGCGGTAATGCGTCAAATGGATATCTTTCATCAATGCGATATCTTCAGGAAATTGTTCCATAAAATTAGTAGCGACCGCAGGGCCATACCCATTGTGCCAAACAAAACGTTCTTCTTTATACCAGCGGTCCAAAAAGGAATCTTGTCCTGCTTTTTTCCCCTGCCAGCCTTCCGTTTGCCAGGCAGATGATGCTGCCCCTAAAATAAACTCTTTTGGTATCTTCATAAACTTTTTAAACTCCTTCTATGCAACTTCGTTTGTTGTGCGATTCGATACAATGACAAATGGCAAGTAAATCAGAATCGCGACGACAATACAAATGATTTGTGTAATCACTGCCCCAACATCCCCAGCCGTCGCCAAGTAAGCATTGACGATCGGTGGCATTGGCCATGGCACCATCACCACAGCTTTGGCTGCAAAACCTAAAGATGTTGCGATGTAGCCAATCGTCCCAGTAACCAATGGGGTAAGTATAAATGGAATGGCCAAAATTGGATTCAGCATGATCGGCATACCGAAAATCACTGGTTCATTGATGTTAAAAATCCCCGGTGCCAATGACAGCTTCGTGATTTGACGCATATCCTCACGTTTGCCAACGATCAATATAGCAATCAATAACCCAATCGTGACACCAGATCCACCCATACTCATATACATATCCCAAAAAGGCATGGTTATGATGTTGGGCACTTCTTTTCCCGCTTCAAAGGCTTCCGTATTGACGGCAATCGCTGCCAGCAATAATGGTTCTCTGATGGGTTTGACCATTTGATTGCCATGGATACCAATCACCCAGAACACCTGCGCAATAAACATCAATAACAAGATACCAGGCAAGCCTTGAACAACACCTTCTAAAGGTCGTTGGACAACATTGTAAATGATGTCATAGGCATACATACCAGTGACTGATTTGATTGCAAAACCAGCGGTTGCAATGATCGTCACAGTGAAGATCGTTGGGAACAATGCCGAAAAACTTGCCGATACGTTTACCGGTACGCTGTCGGGCATTTTGATCTGCAAACTTTTTTGCCTTCCTAGCCAAGCATATAATTCAATCGACAGAATGGCGACAAACATCCCCAAAAATAACCCTTTCGTATCTGTGTACTGTTTGGCAAGCACATTTTCTGCAATCACAGTCGCGTCTTCATGTAAAAACTCGTAAACCATTGGATTCACAGATAGATACGACATCACCGCAATGATCCCTGGAAACACACCAGAAATTTGATTGAGTTTTGCCAACTCGATCCCAATCAGGAACACCGCATAGATCGTCAAGAAACTCAATGTCACATAACTGACAGCGGAAGAAATCGGTTTCAAATTTTCCAAAAAACGCAATGCTTCGATTTGTGCCAACCCATTTTCAGCATCGAAGACCATCGCTGAAAATAATGTGCCGAACGCACCAGTGATAATCACTGGAATCAGTGCAGCAAACGCATTTTTGATCACCATGATATATCTTAAACTATTGATTTTTGTTGCAAACTTTCCTAACACATTCGCTAATTTATCCAAACTACCTTGCATATTACCCCTCCTAAATAATGCCGTTTGATTCATTCAGTAAACGATTACATCACAAATGTAATCCATTTATCCTGTAATGTAAACCGCATACGGCGTGTCCGGCAGGGGTATGTAAATCTCAACGTTTACATATGGACAGTTATCCTCTATCATGAGGATGAGGTGAACACATTGGCAAACTACCAAGACATTGCTGCCGATATCCGCAGCAAAATCAATCATGGATTCTATCAAAAAGAACATAAACTGCCTAAACAAAGTGAACTTGCTAGCCACTATCAAACAAGTCGTGTGACGATCCAGAAAGCTTTGACCATGTTGCAGATGGAAGGCATTATTTACGCCAAAAAAGGTATTGGTACCTTTATCAGTGATAGTTATTCTACTTTCGACTACAATGCAAAAATCAATCGCGGCTTGACCAAACGTCTAGGTGAAACGGGTAAAATCACGAGTAAAATCATTTCTTTCGACGTGATCTATCCTGATGAAAAAGAACAAGAAAAATTAAAAATCACTGCCGATCAACAAATCTATGATATTGTTCGGCTAAGACTGTTCGATGATATTCCTGTTGTATTGGAATATACGATCATGCCGCTGCACATCATTCCCGGCATTACCACATCTGTGTTGTCTTCTTCAGTTTATGGCTATATTACCAATCATTTGCATCATACAATTGGTACCTCCATTCGCCGGATCAAAGCGGATCATGCTGATACTTACGATCAGCAATATTTGGCTTGCGCTGCGACCGATCCCATTTTAGAAGTGGAGCAAACCGTCTACCTCGGCAATGGCACCCCCTTTGAATTTTCACAGTCCCGCCATCGCTATGACATGGGTGATTTTATCGTGATCAATACCTAAAAAAAGACACAGACTGCTGTTTCCCCCTCTGGGCGCAAAACAGCATGTCCGTGTCTATCTTTTTGCATCGACTTGAACTGGGGGAGAATCGCTTAGCAGATAATCATAAACGATTTGACCCACTTCTCTTAACCACATGATCCCTTGACCAGTCCCTTTTTTATCGTAGGAAAGCCCCGCCAGATAGATCCTTTGCTGATGCAATTCAAAACAAGCCACATCATGCTCGATCAGATGCAAACGGCCGGTTTTATTATAGATCTGCAAACCAGGAAGATCTGCTTCAGCTAAGAGCCCTGGCAACCCTTCTTGAAATTGTTGTTTAGCCAAAAAGGATGGGGAGATCTGCAGGATGGATTCCAACGCCAAACACTCTCTCAGCAGTCTGGCACTAGCTGCCGCAGTCACTTGATTTTCCTTGTTTTGTTCAGGTTTCATCATATAGCGCGCAAGACATATGTCAGGACTTGTCAATGACGCTTGAATCACGGATAATCCGACAAAATCGATCAAGACATTGGTTGCTGTATTGTCTGATACTACCAACATCAGCCGCAATAATTCCTTGAGCTGCCACTTCTTTCTTTCCGGTAAATGCGTCAATATCCCTGCCCCAGCGACAAACTGCTGCGTCGCGATCTCCACTGCTTGATCGAGGCAGAACTGATGCTGTTGCACCTGCTGCAAGTAATAACGATACACCGCCAATTTGATGATGCTGGCCGCGGGAAAGCGTTGCTGACTGTGATATGCATACAGACAGTCTGTTTCCGTACCAACCCAAAGCCCCATCTGCAAAGAAGCCTGATAACGCGACAGCAGGCGATCCATTTCTGCCACAACATGTTGGCTCTTATCCATCAAAACACCCCACTCCCCACGATTTTTTCTGCGTCTATCGGCAACACTAACTACATGTCCTATCACCAATAACGGGCAACTACTGCCAATTCCGCCTCATACACCGAACCGCTGATCGTTGTTTTCATTACCCGAGAGCCAGGTGTCCTTGAATGGATCATTTGGTCCTCTCCCAAATACATGCCTACATGATGGACTTCTCCTTGACCTGATTGATAGGCAAACAAAAGCAAATCTCCTGGCAACGCTTCTTGGTAGGACACAATACGGCCTTGTTGCGCCTGTTCAATCGTATCTCTAGGAATATTGATTCCCTGTAAACGATGCAGGCTGTACATCAAACCGGAACAGTCGAAGCCACTGCCACTGATGCCTGCCCAGACATAGGGTTGATTGATAAACTGCGCTGCTAAGGCAATCATTCGTTGCGGTGTATCTACGGCTTCTTCAATGCGTGTTGCAAAGGTCTTATTGATGCTGCCTAGACCATGCGGCGCAGCCACTTGATAATCCTCAGCCGTTTCCTTGACCAAAGGCAACGTGGTACCAAAGGACAATAGCTGCTGCCCATGAAACGTTTCAAAACGCAGCAATCCCTCTTTGGCAGTGATCCCTACCTGTTGCTGTGACCTATCTGCTGATGCCGTTAGCTCCGTTAAGGTATCGCTAGGCAAATAACCTGGGTAACCTAGGGGATGTTTGTTGCTTGCTTGATCCAAAACGATCACTTCTGCCCAACCATCAGCTTCCGACAAGACGTCTACGACCGTCCCATACAATACCTCCGAGTCGACAAGATCTTCTTGATACAGTCGCATTGTATCAGCAGCCGTTAAAAATGTATGCAGCAGATTGATTGGGTAGCGGTTGATTATGTCCAAAACTGCATTGTTTTTTGGTGCTTTCCATAAGAATGAGCTACTTGCTTGAACTATTTTTTTCATCGCGATCTACCTTTCTATTCCTAACCCAAACGCTTCAGTCACAACCACACGTCCGGGTTGCAGCAACACGCCTTGCTGGGCAATCGAAATACCAGTTGCGTCCCACATGAAAGGAACATCTAGATCAATATAACGGACGTCGGACATCCCCAAGGCAAAATGTGCCGCTGCCGCCATCCCAGCATAACCTTCGATCATCGATCCTACCATGACGGGCATTTGATGTGCTTGAGCCAATGCAAAGATTTTGCGTCCTTCCCGTATCCCGCCCGTCTTCATTAATTTGATATTGAGTGCGTTACAGCATTGTTCTTCGATCAACTGTTTGGCATCTTGATAAGAAAAGACACTTTCATCTGCCATAATTGGGATAGCACTGCGTTCTGTCACGTATTTCAGTCCAGCAAAATCAGCCGCTTTTACAGGCTGCTCTACAAAGTCGATGGGGATGCCTTGCCATTCCTGTAAAATTTGGACTGCTTCTTCTTTGGTCCAGCCTTGATTGGCATCGATCCGAAACGGAATTTGTCCTTTCAGATGCTGATTGATTTGCTTGATTTTCTTCACTTCTTCTTCGATCGTGCCCAATCCTAATTTGATCTTCAAGGATGTAAAGCCTTTGCTTACTTTCTCTTGCGCTTCACGACACATGGTTTCAGGTGAACCAATACTGATCGTAAAATCGGTTTCCAGTGATTGTTTTGTGCCGCCTAAATAACGATACAGCGGTACATTGGCCGCTTTAGCCAAAGCGTCATGCAATGCGATATCAATTGCCGCCTTGGCACTACTATGCCCTTCGACCAACTGATTCATTTCATCTAAAACCGCTAAAGAGGCCTCGACTTTTTTCCCAATCAGAAACGGAGCAAATCGCTTAGAAACATCCGCTATGATCCGCGCCTCAGTATCCCCAGTGATGACCTTGGTTGGGGCTGCCTCACCGATACCAACGAGGCCATTGGTAAAGAAAATCAGTACGCGAATGACGTCTAACACTTGCACTTCTCTTAACGCCGTCTTAAATGGCGCATTTAGCTTAATCGGTACTTTTTTGATCTCAATCTTGTCAATAATCATTTCATTCTCCTTCATCACATAAACGATAAAGCAAAGAGGCGCTTCACTCAGTCAAAGAAGCCACGCTGTCTGAATGAGTAAAGCCCTCTGTATGATCGTTTTTTATTCTGTCACAGATACATGTTTATAGTCATAGGCTGCACCGACACTATGGATCACCAAACCCTGAATGTTCGGCGAACGTAGGTGGGCTTCCGCACTTTGGAACAACGGAATCACACCTAATGCTTCATTGAGTATTTTTTCAGCATCTACCATATCTTGCCAACGGGCAGCAGGATCATTGGCATGTTCATTTGAAGCTTGTTCAATCAGCGTATCATACGCATCATTCAACCATTTGCCACGGTTATAGGAACTGTCTTTTTTGAAAAGCTCCAGGAAGTTGATTGGGTCCGCATAATCGCCAATCCAATTGTTCATCACCATGTCAAAATCTCCGCTGTTGGATCGATCTAAACGAACGGAAAAAGGCACGTTCGTCACTTCAACGGTCAAGCCATCCAAGGTCTGTTGCAGCGTTCCTTGAATATACTCGGCAAGCTTTTTGGACTGGTCAGTATCTGATGTCAACAGCTCGAATGAAAGTTGATCAACGCCTAACTCAGACTTCGCTTTTTCCCAATATTCTTTGGCTTGTTCTTCATCAAAATCCAAGGTTGTTTGTGCATCTTCAATAAAATCAGCTTTGGTATCTGGGTTGAACGCCAGATCAGAAGGCACAAATCCAACAGCTGCAATCGAGCCATTGCCCAAAATATTTTCTACAAGCTGTTGCCGATCGATACTATAAGAAATCGCTTGTCGCAGATTTTCATTTCTAAAAGGCGAATCTTCACTAGCCTGATTCATTTCTAAATATTGGGTCGTCGCACTTGGCTGAACGATATAATCATCATGATTGACATTTTGCATCGCCAACTCGCCACTCAAAGTGATATCATCCGCTTGCCCACTCTCATATAAATTAAAGGCTGTTGAAGAATCTTTGACGACATCAAAGTTGACTTTCGTTAATTGAACATTGTCCGCATCCCAATAAGTGTCATTCTTGGTTAATGACCATTGGATATCGGTTCCTGGACCATCGTATTCTGTTAACATGAAGGGGCCATTATACACGGCATCTTCACTAGTCAAAGCGTATTGATCACCAAAAGAAGTAACCGCGGTTTCATTCTGCGGGAAGAAAGTTGGAAAGGCCAACAAGGAAAGAAAATAGGGCGTTGGTTTGTCCAATGTGATTTTCACTGTGTAGTCTCCCTCGGCCTCGATCCCCAATTCCGTCTTGTCCATTGAACCATCTGCGACCGCTGCAGCGTTTTTGACTGGTTCTAGCATATACGCATAATTGGAACCTGTCGCAGGATCGACAGTTCGTTGCCAACTAAAAACATAATCTGCGGCCGTCACTGGGTCACCATTTGACCACTTGGCATCTTCTCGCAAGTTGACTGTATACGTTAAGCCATCTTCACTGACTGCAGCCTCTTCACTGGCACCTGCAATGATGGGCTCATTGTTTTCATCTAGACGATAAAGTCCCTCATACGCATTGTTCAAGGTAATAAAACTATAAGAATCTGTGGCTAAAGAAATATCTGCGCTACCCATTTCTGCTGAGAATTGCACGGTGATCTCCTGATCTACATCTGTCGTACTTGAAGCTGATTGGTCATTGTCATCTGAACCATTTTGACAAGCAGCTAAAACAAGACTACTCATTAATACCAAAACGGTCCCTTTTGCTCTTTTCCCCATCTGTTTCATCCCCCTCTAACATTCAGACAATTCAAACAATTCTGCGTGTTAAAAAAAGTGTACCCCTTTCATTGAATGCCTGTCAATAGGATCGCCGCAAAAAAGAAAGTGTTTACATCCAAATGTGAGGTAAGAGATAATCCCCAAAAGGCCATTCTTTATACTAAAAGATCCGTGATCATTGACAAGCTATCAGTGTATTTTTTTGCCTAAAATAAAATAAATCGGCCAATGAAACGGTCAAAAATATTTCTTCGAAGAAGTAAAAAAAACGTATCTATTTCGAAAAGAGAATGGTACACTGAACAAACGAAGAGTACACTGCACGAGAAAACGAAAGACTTCCCCAAGTATCCATTTTCTCAAGTACTCTTCGGTATTGTGCGTACGTATAACTACTATACGTGCTTTTTTTTATTCTTTAAAGAAAAACGCAACATTGAAACAAACGGTTAAGTCATGTTTGTCCAATCATATATCGATTTTTCCATTGACAATGATTCTCATTCTCGCATATAATCATTCAACATACAGCGATTTTTTTTATAAAGGAGGAACCCGCAATGTATATTCGAACAGTCGCTTTTGACGTGCGTCCAGAAGGAAAAGACATCTTCTACAAGAAAATAGCCAAAGATGTTGCATCTATGAAAGAATTTGAAGGCTGTCTAGCCACTGAAGCTTGGTTGGCTGAAACAAAAAAAAGCGTGACTTTCCAACTCGTGTCTAAATGGCAAGAGAAAAAACATTTCCAAGCGTGGTTAAAACGACCAGAGCATTTGCAAAAACACCGAGATGCCCATCGCGCCGAAAAAGAAGGGCAAGAAAAACCAAGCATCGTTCTCTCAAAAACAAGCCAAGAATTTTCCCTGATCACAGAGTAAAAGCAAAAAGATGACGCCTAAATTACGTACAGGAGTCATCTTTTTTTATTGTTAGCCCGCAAGCAGATTTCTAGACCGTCCACTCATTCAACGTTTTACCTTCATCATCTACCAAAACCAGCCAGCCATTGGTACCGCCATAATAGAGGAACATCCCCATCTCATTGACACTTTTCAATATAACATCTTCTGTTGTTTGATAATCAGTGATCGCGGCTTGATTATCCTGCCGGATTTTTTCGGATAGTCGTGCGGAATAGCCGATTGAACCGTCTTTATTCAACGGCATCTGCTGACTCAGGATCGCCCCTTTTTCGATGCGTACCTGATTCCTCTTTTGCCAATACACGGTGGCTTTACTTCCTTGATAGTCCACATAAAACGGATGTTCAGTCAATAGTTTTGTCCATTTATGTTGGGGTTTGCCTGATTTTGCTTTTTTCTCCTCAGCCACAGCCGCGCCTATTGGACGATATCCTAACCAATCCAGTAATGGATCAAATATGGCCGCACAGGCTTCTACATGCTTGACTTGTTCACTCGGGATCACGGTATCTTCCCCTTGTGAGATCTGATATTTTTGCCGGTAATACTGTGCCAAATACGCGGCCATGATGTCCCAATTGGGTGTTAAAATAAGCAAACGTGCTGGTGTTTTTTTGGCATCATATTGATGGTCATCTAGCACATCCACGATCTGATTGTTTGCTAACAAAAACAAGACACTGTTCTTTTGGATCGATGTTGGCTGATCAATGATCTCCACTTGCCCCGCTTCATCAGGTAACCTAAGCAATAAATGCTGCTGATCAACGTCTATCGTTTCTATCTTCATCTTTTATTTGCCTCCCTACTGTTTTCTCTAGTATCATCTAGTATTCTAAGGGCATTATACCATTACAGACAAAATCACTGCGAGATGATTGCTTAAAAAAAACAGATGATCATTTACCGATCATCTGTTTGTTCCTGAATATGTTTCTGTAGACAAGCATTGGTTCCTGTTTGCACAATGCCTATGTTCAATCAACTATAGAAACAATTAGCTAAAGAAGCAATCAACTAATGCTGGTCCGTAGATTTCATCATATTTCGCAACGACACGTCCACATCGTTCCTCAATGTCCTCATAATCGATCCCGTCATAACGAATCACATTTAGGACCACACATTTTTCCATTTTACTAATGACTTCTCCAACAATACGGCGTTTGATCCCCACTGGCTGGCACTCATAAGCTTTTCCTAAAACAACTGTTTCTGCGTTCATGTTTTTCTCCTTAAAATTTCATTTTTCTAATGATATTATCATAATATCATTGAATTCTAATTTAATAAAGCAATATCCCTTCAAATATACATATAAAATAAAAAAAAGCACTTCCATCAATGGATAGCGCTTTTACAAACAATATAATCTTTATTTCTTGCTTTCAATCAACAATTGGGCAAATGCCTCTAAATATGTTTGATCGATCGCATCATAACTACCAATTTGGCTGCTATCTAAATCTAGTACCCCTAGTAACTGATCGCCAACCTTCATAGGAACAACGATTTCTGACATCGCTGCTGAATCGCAGGAGATATAATTTTCGTGCTCTTTGACATTCGCTACGATCATCGTTTGATTCTTTTCAGCGGCTTCACCACAAACGCCTTTCCCTAACTTGATGCGTGTACATGACACACGTCCTTGGAATGGACCTAAGATCAGTTCACCTTCATCAAATAAATAATAGCCCGCAAAAACAGTGTCTATTAAGGTTTCATTTAATAAAGCAGCAGAATTGGCTAAGTTTGCGATCCAATTGCTCTCTGCCTCCAAAAGCCCCTTCAATTGAAGCAACATTAATTCATACATCTCGATTTTTTTATCCATTTGATCACCTCTGTTCTTGATTATAAGCATTCCGCAGTGATTTGTCTTGTAAAAAAACCAATCTTCTCAACAAAATGCGTTGAGAAGATTGGGCCATTTATTAGGCATCAATGACTGTAAATCGTGTATTGTGCTGTTGTGGTGTTTCGATCTCGTCAAGAATTGCTTTGGCTAACGTACCGCTGGAAGTGACTGATTGTTTTTGGTCGTTGAACAACAAGTGATCTTTTCCTGAAATTGCCGGTACAGCTTCCCCTGTTTGGAATAAGTTCCCTGGGGAAATACCTACCCAATCAACATTTTTGACCGTTTGTAAAAACAGATACTCATCTAGCTGATTTTCTGGAATGGCGATCCAGCTTTCACTGCCAGGTGCTTTTTTCAAATCGTTGATATTGCGCTCACCTTGTTCGTTTAGCAAACTGCCCGCGCCTAAAATAAAAAAGAGTCTGGTTTTTTGCTCGCGGAAAAATGCCACTAATTTCGTTGCCAGATCAACATGCAAATATGCTTGATCAGGACTCGTTGCAAATGCATCAATGATCACATCAAAATCCTGCAGATCTGATTGCGCTAAAGAAAACGCATCTTTTTCAATGATCAGACTATTTTCACCTAACTGCGCTTTGGCTTTGGCCGCATTTCTGACAATGGCTACTACTTCATAACCTCTTTGTTGTCCTTCTTTAAAAATAGCAGCCCCTGCATTGCCCGTAGCGCCAATAATTCCGATTTTCATATGATTCATCCTCTCTTCATTTTCATGTCTTCTCTACATAGTTGTTACTAAATTAATTACAACTAAAGTATAGAAGAATCCTTACTTGCTGTCAATCATTTGACTTTCCAGTAAAGCCTTCACGAAAAAGAATCCTTATGCCATCACTTTATGCTGTTCATAGATTGTGTCTGAATGCCTTCGATGATCGATTGCAACGAAATCGCCGCCATCTCAGCTTCTATTTTTTGTTGCAATGAGGCGTATGTATGCTCAAGCACGGTTTGGATATTACCGCCAATCAGGCAATTGGGATTGGTTTTTTTATCCGCGTGTAATAAATGATGATCCTTTTCGACACTATCATAAATATCAAGCAACGAAATATCAGTTGGCGCCTTGGTCAAAGTTGGGTTTGGTTTTCCTCGCTGGCTATCGATCAATCCTGCCATCCTAAGATCACTCATGATCCGTCGAACATACGCTGGGTTGGTTTCGACACTTTGGGCAATACGGTCACTTGACAGATCAGTTCCTTTGAACAAATGGATATAAGCAAGGATATGGATGGCATCGCTATATTTGGTTGAATATTTCATCCTCTCACTCCTTTTCTATCTTGATATCATACCTCTTTTTGCCCAATATGACAAAGGGGGATGACGTTTTGCGTGCCTTGCGTCATTCCCCTTCTTCTATCTGCATAGATCAATCATATTTACGGTTCTGTCAAAGAATCTTTAATACCCTTTCATCCAGGCTGACTCTAGTTGATTGCCATCTAAATCAATGATCTCATACCCGACCATCACATCTTCTGGTATCCCCATGTCTACTTGAAAATAATCCCCGCCGTTGGCCTTGGCTGTTTCAGCAAAGTGCTTTGCTCCTTCTGGCGTATCAAAGCTAAAAGCCGTCAATGCCCCACTGGTTTTTTGCGTATCGGCAATCTCTCTGCCATTTAAAAAGCGACGATAAAAGTCATGTGACAAAAGCATGACCCAAATCGAATCGTTCCACATCATTCCACTACTGGTTTCGTTGGAGAATTCATCATTTTTTACAAACCCTAGCGCTTCATAAAAAGCCGTAGCACGTTTGACATCAGTAACTGGTAAATTGACAAAGACCATTTTTTGCTGCATATTTAATCGTCCTCTCTGCACCATTTAGTGTGTGCGGTTTCATTATACACCAGTTCTTGTCTTCTCCCCTATCAATGCACACGCATTGTTCAGAGATGTTTCGTCACTACACAAGGTGAACCTACTGCCACGCAATTGGCAGGGATATCTTTGGTGACGATACTGCCGGCACCGATGACTGTATTTTTGCCGATGGTCACACCAGGCAAGACAATACTCCCTGCCCCTAGCCAGACATTGTCCTCAATCGTGACAGGCAAATTATACTGCGCTTTCTTCAAACGTAATGCTGGATCCAATGGATGGGTGCCTGCGGCAATCGTCACATTGGGTCCGATCATCACATCATTGCCGATCTCGATGCGGGTATCATCGACTAATGTCAAATTGAAATTGGCGTAGACATTGTTGCCGATATACGTATTGGCTCCCCAGTTCGCCCGTAATGGTGCTTCGATATAGACATTTTCTCCTAATGCACCTAATAATTGAGCTAAGATCTTTTGTTTAGCTGGCTCATCGGAGGGTCTGATTTGGTTAAAATCATAAAGCAATTCGTTGTATTTCTTTTGTTCTTTGCCAATCTCCGAATTTTCATAATAGATTGAACCATTGTGCATGCGTTGTTTGATTTCTTCTAAGTTCATTTGACACCCCTTACATTCTAACTGATGATTTACTGTACAATAAACTAAATACTGTGCTCGACTACATGCGAGACATCACTTGCAAAAAAGCAGGTGTGCACCTCAATCTATTTTATGTACAAGACCATTTTATCATGTTTGTTGCTAAGAGAAACCGCTTTTAGACAAATATGTCAATCAATGTATTAGTCGACAAAAGAAAAAAGCCCTTGAAACCAAGGGCTTTTGCTTCATCTGATAATAAATGATTAACGACGAATTTCTTTGATACGCGCTGCTTTTCCGTGTAATGCACGCAAGTAGTACAATTTTGCACGACGCACTTTACCGTAACGAACAACTTCGATTTGTGCAACACGAGGTGTGTGCAATGGGAAGGTACGTTCAACACCGACACCATTTGATACTTTACGTACTGTATATGTTTCGCTGATTCCAGCACCGCGGCGTTTGATCACAACACCTTCGAATAACTGGATACGTTCCCGTGTACCTTCGACAACTTTCGCATGGACGCGAACAGTGTCACCAGGGCGGAAAGCTGGGATATCACTACGTAATTGTTCTTGAGTTAGTTCTTGAATCAATGGATTCATCTTTATCATTCTCCTTATTCCCAAACATTCATAAAGCCATCAGCTCCAGCGGAACATCGTAATAGTTGAGTTTACACTCACTGAAATATCTTACCATAGAATATACTCTACTGTAAAGAAGATTTTCTTGTCAGATATAAATTACTCCGATGGATCAATCTTCAGCTTTGATCTCCTCAAGCAGCTGCGCCATTTCAGGTGTCAAGGGATACTCAGCCAACATATCGGGCCGACGCAGATAGGTGCGACGCAAAGATTCTTTTAATTGCCACGCTTCGATCAGCTTATGGTTGCCATTCATCAAGACAGCTGGCACTTCCATCCCTTCAAAGACAGCCGGACGGGTATATTGCGGATGTTCTAATAAACCAGTCGAGTGAGAATCTGTTTGGGCAGACACATTGTTGCCCAGTACTTCTGGCAACAAACGAACTGTGGCATCGATCATCACCATCGCCCCTAGCTCACCACCTGTCAGCACATAATCCCCTAAAGAAACTTCATCTGTCACCAAACTGCGGATCCGTTCATCATACCCTTCATAATGACCGCAAATAAAAACCAAATGCTGTTCTGCAGAAAACTCCTCGGCCATTTTTTGATTGAAGGGTTTCCCTGCGGGGTCTAATAAAATGATCCGCTTTTTGACATCTGGTGCCTGTGCTTCAATGGCTTTCAAGTTGTCATAAACCGGTTGGACTTTCAACAACATCCCCGCACCACCGCCATAAGGATAGTCATCAACGGTTTGATGCTTGTTGTCCGAGAAATCGCGGAAATTTGAGACATTGATTTCTAACAATTCTTTTTCACGGGCTTTGCCTATGATCGATTCACCTAGCGGCCCATCGAACATGCGTGGAAACAACGTCAACACATCAATCCGCATCATCCAACAACCCTTCTGGAATCTCCACTTGAACTTCTCCATTGGCAAGGTCGATTGCTTTGACGACCGATTCAATGTATGGGATCAACGCATCTTTCTTTCCTTTGCGTTGGATGACCCAGACATCATTGGCACCTGGTGACAAAATTTCTTTGACTTTGCCGATCACTTGATCGTTTTCTAAAACGGTCAAACCAATAATATCATGGTAATAAAATTCATTTTCTTCTAGCTGCGCCAAATCTTCTTTGGATACTTTTAGGATACCGTTACGGAATGGTTCAACATCATTGATGTTCGGATAGCCTTCAAAGGTCAGCAAATCAAAGTTTTTATGTTTGCGGTGACCCGAAACGGTCAAGTCCAACGCTGGCTGATTTTCACGAAACAAGGTCAACTGCTTGCCTTTGCGGTAGCGTTGTTCCGGAAAGTCGGTTTGGGAGATCACCCGCACTTCTCCACGAATACCATGGGTATTGACGATCTTGCCTACATTTAAATATTCGGTCACGTTCGTTCCTCATTTCTTCTGATTTCTATCCTATTTTAGCACAGGCAATGTCTGAATTCTACCTGTAAAACCCGTCGCTCCTTTTCGTTTGATGGACAAAACGCGCCTCTCTTCGATGAATCGATTATCGAAGAGAGGCGCGTCGAATCCCCTATTTCTACTCAGAGATACTAGTGATGATTATTGATTCATCGATACAGCCATCTCTAGTGCCGAAATGGCCTCTTGATGTTCAACAGTATAGACCCGATCGTCTTCTTGCCACACAACAGTCGTGGCCAAATAATCATCTTGTCCCATATCGATTGTGATTTGACCCACATCTGGCACAGGCAGCATATGTTCTTCTAGATAGGCAACGACTTCTTTGGCTTGACCTGTCGGATCTTGCTGGTCTTGGTTTACTGCGCGCACGGTCAACGACCAATTGCCTTCTTGCCAGCTCAGGTATGTGGATCCAGCTGCCCCTTGGCTATGTCCGGTGATGCCATGCCCCAAATCGACTGCTTGTCCACCTTCATCTGCTGTGACATTGACCGCTGCAGCAGCATCCTCTGTTGCGTCATAGACTTTTGTCTTATATCCCGCAATCGCCGTTTCATTATTCAATGTCGTATCGTTGACTGCTAGTTGCGTATCCAATCCATAGTAAAGGATCGACAAATCATTTTCATCGCCATCCGTGGCTGCATTGACGATTTTATCTTCACCAACTGGTACTTTGGCAGGCAAAGTGATGTTCGGAAAGTTTTTTGCCAATTGATCAAATACACTGGCCTCACCTGTCGCAGTGTCTTCTCCGCTGTCACTATCCATATCGGATGACACTGACGACATCTCAGTGCTCGTGCTGTCAGTTGTCATACTTTCACTCGTTTGGGTACTTATTTGTTCACTGGTTGATGTACTTGTCTGGGTTTCATCTGTATCGCCACTGCTGCAAGCTGCCAAAACGCCAACAGTCAATAAGGTCATCAATAAGCCAACTTCTTTTTTCACAATAAATTCCCCCTTCACTTAAGCATACGCCTGCCAAAAAAAAATGACAAACAATGTACACTGTTTGTCATTTTTCTCATTAAAATGAAAGATTACTGATCCAGCGTTGGATCGTTGATCCGATGTCTTTGAGCCATTGGACAAGTTGATCGCCTAGCGTGGATAGATCACCCCAGCGAAAGTTTTGTGTCCATTGGTTTAGCTGCGTCATAATTTCCTCGCGATAGACCCATAGCAGAAAGAGCAACAATAAAATACCTAATGTCCGCCATAAAAATGAACCGACTTTATAAATAAAGACCACGATCAGCAATACCACGATCCATGCAATGATTTGTGACATTTGCTCCACCTCCCTCTCGCATATTATCGCAAAAAACAGACCTTTTGTCATACATCTCGAGAATGAGATCATACAAAAAAAGCATTCCTTAAAAAAGAATGCTTTCGTTTCTTACTTATTTGCCATCAATGATATTCAAACGAACTTTTTTGGGTCCATTGGTGCGCACACCGTAAACGATCGTCCGTATCGCTTTCGCGACACGACCTTGTTTGCCGATGATGCGCCCGATATCTTCAGGTGCTACGGTAAGATTATACTCTAAGAAATCATCTGATTCGACCACATCAAGTTGAATCTCATCAGGCTTGGTAACCAATGGTGAAACGATCATTAAGACTAATTCTTGCAAATCTTTCATCCGAGGTCACCTTATTTCTTTGCGTATTTTGCTTCGTGATGTTTTTTCATAACGCCTTCTTTAGAAAGGATATTACGAACTGTATCAGAAGGTTGTGCGCCTTTAGACAACCAATCTAGAACTAAATCTTCTTTGATCGTTACTAGAGCTGGATCTTGTAAAGGATTGTAAGTACCTACTGTTTCGATGAAACGTCCATCACGAGGAGAACGTGAATCTGCTACGACAATACGGTAAAAAGGTTTCTTTTTAGAACCCATACGTTTTAAACGAATTTTAACTGCCATTATTTACACCTCCATATGTTTTAATCACAAGAGCTAGTTTAACAGGTTTTCACGACGGTGTAAAGAGTTTTTTCTTTACAGTTAAAAAAAAGCGCAATTTCCCTTCATGGATATCTTTTGCCAGAATAAAAAATCACGCGTATCATTAGTAGTAGCACAAGATCTTTACGCACAATACTTTTTATTTGCACTTTTAACTTACTTTTGGTAAGTTAAAAGAGTAATCAAACACGAGGAGGAATTTTATATGTCAAAAAAAATTGGTTTTATCGTAGGTAGCTTACGCGAAGGCTCATTCAACAAAATCGTGGCCAAAAAATTTGCCGAATTATTGCCTGAAGGTTTCGAAGCGGTCTTCCTTGAGATTGGACAACTGCCATTTTATAACGAAGACTTGGATGTAGAAGGCCATGTCCCAGCTGAATGGACTAGCTTCCGTCAAGACGTGCAAGGTGTAGATGGGGTCTTCTTCTTCACACCGGAATACAACCGATCTGTACCAGCCGCATTAAAAAATGCCTTAGATGTTGGTTCTCGTCCTTACGGCGCAAGCAGCTGGGGAGGCAAACCTGCATTGGTTGTCAGCGTATCACCTGGTGCGATCGCAGGTTTCGGTGCCAATCATCACTTGCGTCAATCTCTTGTATTCTTAGATATGCCAACCTTGCAACAACCTGAAGCATACATTGGCGGTATCACAAACTTGATTGATGAAAACAATGAGATCAAAGCAGATACTGTGAACTTCTTCCAAACCATCACAGACAAATACATTGAATTTTTCAATCGCTTCAACTAAACAGCCTATTAAAGAGGTGCAGCATTTGCTGCACCTCTTTTCATTGCGCTATTGATTTCTTGCGGGCCGCACATAATGCAATTCAATCAGTTCCCCCATTTGCGTTGTATCGACGAATTGCAACCGTGATGTGTAGTCCCCTTCTTGAAACAATCGTTTCCCGGATCCCAGCAGCACTGGCGCGATTTGGATGTACCACTCATCGATCAGGTCTGCTTCTAGAAGCGGTTGCAGCAGCTGCCCCCCGCCAACGACCCAGATGTTTTTTGCTTTATGGGCGTGTATGAATGCAACTGGATCTTCTTCTACAATCGTAGCATCTGGCAAAGGAGCAGAAAGCGTGCGTGAAAAGACATAGTTTTCTTTCTCTGGATAAAGCAATGCACCTGAAAGCAGCTTCTTTGCTTCTTGATAGGTCTTACGTCCCATCAATGTCGTATCGATTGTCTTGAAAAACGCTTCATAAGTCGTCTGCTCACCTGTCTCTGTTTCAAATAACCAGGCCAATCCGTCCTGTTGATCTGCTAAAAAACCATCTAAACTAATCGCGCCATAAAAAACAACTTTCCCCATATCCTTCATCCCTTCTTAGTTATAATCCGATGTATCAAACTTCATGGCCCTGATCTTGACGGCAAATACACGTAACCAAATGGTCATTGACCATACCGACTGCTTCCATAAACGCATAAATCGTTGTGGTACCCACAAATTTGAATCCCCGCTTTTTCAAATCCTTTGCCAATTGATCAGAAACAACTGAATGTGTAGGCACTTCAGTGATAGCTTCAAAGTGATTGACGATTGGCTGATCGTTGACATATTGCCACAAGAACGCCGCAAAACTGCCATATTCTTTTTGGATTACCAACACCTGTTGGGCATTATGGATGGCCGCTTCAATTTTGCGCCGATTGCGAATGATTCCAGCGTCCATCATCAATGATTCAACTTTTGCTTCGGTGTATCCGGCAACCGTTTGAATATCAAAGTCATCGTATGCTTGATCAAAATTTGCCATTTTATTTAAAATCGTTTGCCAACTTAGCCCCGCTTGATTCATATCGAGAACGAGTTTTCGAAATAACTGTTGGTCATCATATTCAGGTCTTCCCCAAACTGTATCGTGGTACACTTGCATCGCCGCATTGCTCATCGCCCAATCACATCTTGTCACACTACCAACTCCTTTTTACATATTTTAACATAAAGCCCTTTACTTCCACTAGTGTACTACGTATACTAGTACACATAAACAGAAAGGAGCTGATAGCCATGGTCAGTATCAATAAGACCAGCAGCAAACCTTATTATGAACAATTAGTATTAAGCCTTAAAGAAGACATTATCAACGGTATATTGGTTGCTGGAGATCAAATTCCATCTGTACGGGAAATGGCAAAAACGCTGCTGATGAACCCAAATACGGTCAGTAAAGCCTATAAAGTCCTAGAGACGGAACAAATCCTAGTGACCATCAAAGGGAAGGGAACCTTTGTCCAAGAAACAGATCGCTTGCCAAGAGATGAATTGCGGATTCAACAGCTGAGAGAACGGCTAAAAGAACTTGTGATCGAAGCCACGCACTTACACCTCAGCATCCAAGAAATCACAGAATGGTTAGCAGTATTTGAAAATGAATTGGGAGGCGATTTAAAATGAAGATTGAACACGTAACAAAGTTGATTGACCAGCAGACGATCTTAGAAGATGTCAATTTTGCCTTAGGCAGAGGTGAGATCGTCGGCTTGATTGGCCGAAACGGTTCTGGAAAAACAACTTTATTTCGAACCATCGCAGGCCATTACCTGCTAGATGATGGGGAAATATCGGTAGACGATCAGCGCATAGATCTTTATCCTGAATTCAAGGAACAAATTTTTTATATTGACGAAAAAGAGAACTTTCTTAATGCGTATTCCTTAAAGAAGATCAATCAGTTTTATCGATTGGCTTATCCTCGATTCGATCAAGATTTATATTTAGAAACGATGCATGCCCATGGGTTACCACTCAATCATGCTTATCGCCGGATGTCCAAAGGGATGCAAGGCTTGTACAAAATGATTTTAGCCATTGCATCAAATGCAACTTTCTTACTGTTAGATGAACCCTTCGATGGTTTAGACGTCATCGTACGCAAGAAAGTAGTTGGTCTACTATTGGAAAATTTAGGCGAAACGCAACGGACGGCTTTGATTGCTTCTCATAATCTAAATGAATTAGAAACGATCATCGACCGCGCACTTTTGATCAAGGGCAAGACGATTGAAGCTGATTATCGCCTAGAGTCTCTGAGAGAACATGCCCGCAAGATCCAATTGGTCTTTCGCAGCAAGCAAGTGCCACCGCTGATCAAACAGCATGCAAAATTGATCCATCGACAAGGCCGGGTACTGGTGGCATTGTTTGAACATTACGATCAAACCTTAGCGGATGACATTCGTCGGTTAGAACCATTGTTGTTCGAGGAATTGCCATTGACTTTAGAAGACTTATTCGAGGCCAACCTCAGCCGCGAAACTTTGATGAAAGGGTAAAGGTGACTATATGTTGACGCAAATTTTTAAAGAACGTTATGGCAAAACATTGATTGGGGCTTGTTTGATCTTGATTGCCATCTATCTTGGTGCTGGTTGGCAAAGTCAAAGAGACTGGCACACGCAATATAACTACTTGTATTCAGATGAATTTATCTATGACTATACCAACCATCCTTCTTATTACGTCAAAAGTTACGACGGAGAGAAAGAAATTCACTACGAATCGATTGATGCCTATCGACAAGATGTATTGTCAATTGGCAAAAATCACGACGGGGATGATACGTATTTTTACAATGATTTCAGTTATGCCCAACCTCAATTGATTCTGCTGACGCTATTCATTTTAGGTTTTCTGGCCTTTTTTGTAGACTATCGAACCAATTTCACCCGCTTTCTACTCACCTTGCCAGTACAGAAAAAAACACTTTTTCGAAAAAAAATAGGTTTTGTTTTATTACCGATCAGTATGGCTTTGTTGATTGGCATCGTAGGAAATTGTTTGATTCGGTCATTGATGATCGACCAATCCTACTTTATGATCCCTATGGCAAACTTGCTCTTATCTGGCCTAAGTACATTCTTTACCAATATACTGGTCTTTATGGTTGGCTTGTTTCTAGGGATCTCACTAGGCAATCTCGTGGCTGGTCCCCTTTCCGTCTTGTTCGTTCTTTTTCTATCAACGATCGGCAGCAATTTTTACAGTAGTTTCCGACTATTATACAGTTTGGCTTTCTTGAACGGAAAGGAAGATGTCTATGCGCCTTTTTCGCTATGGATCGCTTGGCCAGAAGGAAGGTACTACGACTGGTGGGTATATCTTTTATATGCAGGACTGTTCTTACTTTTATTCGTAGTGATGGAAAAAGTCTTTCTTGCTTTGTCATTGGATAACGAAGGGGAGTATGTGACAGTGCCCTTCTTAAGAGCACCTGCCTATTGGATCATGGCCTTAGGCACTTGGTTCTATCTGTTCATGGCCAACTACTATCCCCACGATTTCTTTTATATCAAACTGTATGATGACTTTTCTGAGACCTATCAAGGGATCATCTTCAGATCCTTGCTGCTGCTCTTCGTCTGCTTGATCATCAGTTTACTGATGGTCTATCCGAAAGCACTCATGGGTTGGTGGCACAAACGGCGGAACAAACTTACTTAAATCTCATTGACGCTTTGAATCAGTTTTACGCTTCTAGTAAAACTGGTTTTTTTGTTGGCTTTTTTGTATGATAGGGTTAAAGGAGGAGGAAAATGAAAAAGATGTTGATTTATATTGGTGTCGTGGTTGGTGTGATCATCGTGGCATTGCTTTGCTACATCGCGTATTTATTCTTAAGTTATCAGCGGATTGCTGACAAACAGGTCCTGACACCTGAAACCAACAATCAAGAAGTCTTGACAACTGACCAACGCTATCGCGGCATGACTTTCAATATTGGGTATGGTGCTTACACTGCCGATTATACCTTCTTTATGGATGGTGGCAAAAGTTCTCGGGCCAAAGACCAAGCAACTGTTGAAGGCAATATGACTGGCGTAGCTGAAACGACCACAGCGATTGATCCAACGATTTCCTTTTTCCAAGAAGTCGATCAAGATGGTGATCGCTCTCGGCACGTAAACGAAGTGGCCTTTTTACAAGAACAATTTCCAAACAACAGCAGTGTCTACGCACAAAACTACCAATCTGCTTATTTGTTCTACCCATTCTTGGATCCCATTGGACAAGCGACATCTGGCCTCGTCACCCTTGCCAAAAGCGACATAACAGAAGCGATCCGCTATTCCTTGCCGATCGAAACCAATTTTAATAAATTTTTTGATTTGGACCGTGCCTTTTCTGTCAGTCATATTCCTGTATCAAATGGCAAAGAACTGATTGCGATCAATGTCCACTTGTCAGCTTATACCGATGATCCTGCGGTGCAAGAAGCACAGGTCAATAAATTATATGATGTGATGACGCAGTCTTATCAAGCCGGTCATTATGTATTGGTTGGCGGCGATTTCAACCATGATATGCTTGGGGACAGCCCAACGATTTTCAATACGACCGCCGAGCGGCATAGTTGGGATCAGCCTTTCCCAGAATCAACTTTGCCTGAAGGGTTCACGGTTCCTAAAGGCACCATCGCTGAAGATGCGATTCCCACTACCCGCAAGTTGGATATTCCTTACGAACCTGGGGTTTCTTATGTGAGTGTGCTAGATGGGTTTATGGTGTCCGACAATATCTCTGTCCAAGCGGTTGCCGTTCATGATGGTGGATTTGCCTATTCTGATCATAATCCAGTTGTGATCGATTTTAAATTGAATGAGCAATAAGATAAAAACCCCCGCTCACTTGATATGAACGGGGGTTTTATTGATCGATCAATCTCTTTTATCGTCTTTCTTGTCAAAGAAGTCATTCACTTTGCGGGATACATCATCTGCAAAGTCTTCTACTTTGTCTTTGGCTTTGCCGTATTTATTTTGGGCTTTGCCTTTCAATTCTTCGGAGTCATCCCCCGTAAGTT
Source organism: Enterococcus sp. RIT-PI-f (assembly GCF_001297065.1). Taxonomy (GTDB): domain Bacteria; phylum Bacillota; class Bacilli; order Lactobacillales; family Enterococcaceae; genus Enterococcus_D. The sequence continues at coordinate 70,197 of NZ_LHOX01000012.1, forward strand.
TACCTTTTGTTTCAGTTACTTTACCTTCTACACGATCCTTGTTTGTCATCGTCAATGCTCCTCTCATCATTTCTATAAACCAATAGTAGCACCAACTGCGGGAAAGTACGAATGATTTGCTTGCCAATGCACGAGCAGCAAAAAAGCAGCCATTGAACGACTGGCTGCCTAATAGCGTATTTTTCTATTGAATCAAAAGCGCATTATTTCCGCTTCTTCTTCTTTTTCTTTTGCTTCTTGACCATGCGGTTCATCGCCATTTTGCCTAATTTACCTTTGACGCCGCCACCGAACATTTGATCCATCCCAGGAATATTCATGTTGCCTTTGCTCATTTGCTGCATCATTTTACGGGATTCTTTGAATTGTTTGATCATTCGATTGACTTCGACTACACTATTTCCTGAACCAGCTGCGATTCGACGGCGTCGGCTTGGGTTCAATAGATCGGGGTTTTCCCGTTCCGCTGGTGTCATAGAATAAACCATGGCTTTTTGTCGGGCGATTTGCTTAGGATCGACTTTGACATTTTCAATCCCTGGCATTTGACTCATCCCAGGAATCATTTTCAATAAATCTTCAATCGGTCCCATCCCCATGACTTGATCGATCTGTTCAACAAAGTCGTTGAAGTCAAAGGAATTTTCCTTCATTTTTTGGGCAAGCTCTTCTGCTTTTTTCTCATCATAATCTTGTTGGGCTTTCTCGATCAGGGTCAGCATATCCCCCATGCCCAAAATACGGCTTGACATGCGATCTGGGTGGAAAACTTCCAAATCAGTCAGTTTTTCACCAGTACCAGTGAATTTGATCGGTGCCCCGGTCACTTGACGAATCGATAACGCGGCCCCCCCACGGGTATCCCCATCTAATTTGGTGATGACCACACCTGTGATGCCGAGTTGTTGATTGAAGCTTTCTGCCACATTGACCGCATCTTGCCCGGTCATCGCATCGACCACCAATAAGATTTCATTCGGTTGGGCTAAATCCTTGATTTGCTTCAATTCGTCCATCAATTGTTCATCGATATGCAACCGGCCGGCTGTATCGATCAACACATAATCATTTTTCTTTTCTTTGGCAACAGCCAATCCTTGGCGTACGATCTCGACTGGGCTGACATCTGTACCCATATCAAAAACAGGCACATTCAATTGCTGACCCAATACTTTCAATTGGTCAATGGCCGCTGGTCGGTAAATATCGCCGGCGATCATCAACGGCCGTGCATTCTCCGTCTTCATCAAATGATTAGCTAATTTGCCGGCGAAGGTCGTTTTACCGGCCCCTTGCAAACCTGCCATCATAATGATCGTTGGGATCTTTGGAGACTTTTCGATGCCTACGGTTTCAGAACCTAGCGTTTTGGTCAGTTCTTCATCGACGATTTTGACGATTTGTTGTGCTGGGGATAGACTATCTAAGACTTCAACACCAATTGCCCGCTCGCGGACATTTTTGGTGAATTCTTTTACGACTTGCAAATTCACGTCGGCTTCAAGTAGCGCCAGACGAATTTCCCGCATCATTTCTTTTACGTCCGCTTCAGTCACTTTTCCTTTGCGGCGTAGTTTGCTCATTGCCTGCTGGAGGCGATCTGTTAAACTTTCAAATGCCATTCATATTCATTCCTTTATTCTTCGATTTCTTGAAACTGTTGGATAAACCCTTGTAACATTTCATCTTTCGGATAATGGGTTTGTGTATATTCCGTGATTTGTTCAAGCAATGTTTCTCGCATAATGTAGTTAGAAAACAAGTGCAGCTTTTTTTCATAATCTTCTAAAATACGTTCTGTCCGTTTGATATTATCATAGACTGCTTGGCGGCTGATTTCATATTCTTCGGCAATCTCACCTAAAGAAAAATCATCTGCATAATATAATTCCATGTAATTCATCTGTTTTTCTGTCAGCAATGTGGAATAAAATTCAAACAAAGCGTTCATTCGATTGGTTTTTTCAATTTCCATTTGCTTCCTCCAGGCTTTCAAGCCACTCGACATCCGACATCACTTGCAAGCCTTGTTGGCGAAAATACGCACATGCAACGCCGACACCGGCTTTTTTGATACCAGAAAACTGACCATCATAAATCATGCGGCTGCCGCATGAGGGACTTTTTTCTTTGAGTATCAATTGATCGATTTCTAATTTTTGCAGCTTCTGATACGCTAAGATCGCGCCAGCTTTAAATTGTTCTGTGACGTCTTCTCCTGAAATCGTCCTGACGATTGCCTGACCTTGCCAGACTGTTTCTCCATCACCGCCAATGATTTCTGCTGGTTCCCTAGGGATCGGCAACCCACCCAGAACTTCTGGACAGACCATCACGGCTTGACCTGTTTGCACAAGTGTCATCAACTGAGGCACTGTTTGACTTCTTCCATCGTAGCGGCATAAAACACCGCCCAGACATGCACTGATCCCAATCATTCAAACCCCTCAGCTTTCTATGAAATCGTCCTCTATTATAGCATTTATTTAGCCGATACAATAGTACCAATTCCCTATTCGTGCTAAAATAGGTCTTGTTCGTTGAAAATCATTCGTTTCTTAAAAAGAAACCAAAGGAGTACATATGAAAAAAATTCTAGTTGTGGATGATGAACCGTCTATCGTCACACTTTTGACCTTTAATTTAGAAAAAGAAGGCTACCGCGTGGTTTCGGTGGCTGATGGGAAAGAAGCTTTTGAAATGGCTGTAGCCGAAGCCTTTGATTTTATCATTTTGGATGTCATGCTGCCTTCAATGGATGGGATCGAGATCACAAAAAAATTACGGCAAGAAAAAATCGAAACGCCTATTTTGGTATTAACAGCCAAAGATGATCCGATCGATCGGATATTAGGCTTAGAAATTGGTGCTGATGATTACTTGACGAAGCCTTTTAGTCCTAGAGAAGTGCTTGCAAGGATCAAAGCCATTTCCAGACGCTTAGAGCCTAGAGGCATGCGTGAGGAAGATAAACCAGCCGAAATGATCCAAGTCGGCAAGATCGTCGCTGATATCACCAACTATCAAGTCACTGTTGCTGGAGAAAAAATCTTTTTGACCCCTAAAGAATTCGAACTTCTGGTCTACTTTATGAAACGTAAAGGACGGGTCATTGACCGCGATACCTTACTCAATCGTATATGGAATTTCGATTTTGATGGGCAAAGCCGCATCGTTGATGTTCATATCAGTCATTTAAGGGAAAAAATCGAGAAAGATCCAAAACAGCCAGAATATTTGGTGACAGTACGAGGATTCGGCTATAAGTTTCAGGAGCCGGATAGATGAAAAAACGCTTTGGCTATAGTTTATGGGCCATCTTGCTATTTATCGTTTTTTTCCTTTGCTGGCAGTTATTGAGCAGTTTCTATCGCCAGCAAGTGATCGCACAGCAAGCCGATTTTTTAGAAGAAAAAGCCTCGATCTTTTTAGATCTTTCCCAAACCCAAACAGACACATTGCAGCAGTTCGCCGATGCCTATGTTCAAAACGGCAATAGCCGGATGACCTTAATGGATGCGCAAGGCACCATTATCTATGATACGTATGATCATACATTGCATGAGGACCGTTCAAACCGACCCGAAGTTCAAGCTATTTTGCGTGGCAGCAGCGTCGGACAATCACTTAGAGAAAGTGATACGTTACATGAAGAATTGCTGTATGTGGCTGTGCCAATCAAAGAAGACGGCAATCTTACCCAAATTCTGCGCATTGCAGAGCCCACAGCTGCCTTTTTTGCTAAAAGCCAATCAATCGAACAATCGATCTTACTGGTCTATGTTCTGTTCTGCTTGTTTATCAGCGTACTGATTTTTCACACACTGCGCCAAAAGAATCGGCCCGTTCAAACAATTTTGCCTGTCATCAAAAAAATGATTTCATCCCCTGAACAACAAGCGATCATCATGCAAGAAACACCAGAACATGATGAACTCTATCAATTGATCAATCAACTCAGCGAACAAATGAGCCAAACATACCGCGCGTATGCAGCCTCAGAAGCGCAGCTGTATGACTTGTTGGGTGAATTGATGATTGGTGTCTTTATCATTGATGACGAGGACCAATTGTTGTTGATGAATCCAACGATGCAAGATCAACTCGCGATTTCCCAAATGCCACCTATGCCAGTGGCATTTACTGAAGTCATCCATGATACGCAATTGATTCAGTTGATTTATCAGTTCACAGAACATACCCCTGTATTACATGCAGAAACAACCATTGGCAGTGACCATCCACGTGTCCTTGATATCACTTTGCGTTCATTTCAGGAAAAGCAACGGATCGGTTTGGTTTACGACTTGACGAGAATCCGGCAGTTAGAAAAAATGCAGCAAGATTTCGTCGGCAATGTGTCCCACGAACTGAAAACACCAGTCACATCTTTGATTGGTTTTACCGAAACATTGCTTGATGGAGCGAAGGAAGATCCTCAAACGTTGCAGGCTTTTCTGGAAATCATTCAAAAAGATGCCTATCGTTTGAAAAATCTGATCCAAGAAATTATCCAGCTTTCAAAGAATAGCGACTCGTTTGCTTACGAAGATCAGCCGATTGATGTCGCTGCGCTCGTATCGAGTATTACGCAAACTTACAAACCCCTTGCTGATCAAAAACAATTGGTTTTCGAGATCCATGGTCCAAACCAGCTGTCCATTACAAGTAAGCTGGAATTGCTGCAGCCAATCATCAAGAACTTGATTGAAAATGCTGTGACTTATGCCAAACATGGGGGTACCATCACATTGTCTTATCAGATTGTTGGTTCCACCCTACGCCTCCAAGTAGCTGATCAAGGAATCGGGATCGCCGAAGAAGACCAAGAACGGATTTTTGAACGCTTTTATCGTGTAGATAAAGCCCGTGCCCGCAATTCCGGCGGAACCGGCTTAGGCTTAGCGATCGTCAAAGATTACACGACGATTTTAGGCGGCACGATCTCCGTGGACAGTTTCCCTAACGTTGGTACGACTTTTACGTTGACATTCCCATTAGATAACTAAACAACCACGGCACAGACAATGACTGTTTGTGCCGTGGTTGTTTTTACGTGTTTCCCGTGTTTCTCATCAACAACATTTATTTGACTAATTTTGTTCCGTTGGCATTGATATAACCATACCATGTGCCTTTGCTGTCGTATAGTGAATAATAGGTGCTGCCATTAAAATGATTGTAATAGACCTTGACTTGGAACGTTTGCTCATATAAATTGCTGCTTTTGTTTTTTTCTTTCCATGAAAAGTTTTGCCAAATTGAATAATTCTTACTCGATATCGTGACCGATTGGTTGCTGGAGATTGCAGCACCGCCTGCGTTGTTGGCGACTTTGGTTCCAGTGGCATTGATATAGCCATACCATTTGCCCTGATTGTCATACAGTGAGTAATAGACACTGCCATTCAAATGTTCATAGCGAACTTTGACCAAAAATGTTTGATTCAAGTAATCTTTGCTGGAATATTTCAATTTCCATGAAAAATTTTGCCATATCGAATAGTTGGCACTTTTGATCGTAACGTAGCGCCCATCTGAGATCGCCGGACCTTGATTTGCTTGCACAAACAATTTGTTTGTGGGAATATAACCAATCCACGTCCCATTCATATCGTAGACTGAATCATAGACTGTACCATTGAAATGTCGGTACGTACCGGTCACTTTATATGTGTTTTTTAACATCGCAGCTGTCACTTTGGTGGTTTTATTAAAGCTAAAATCACGATAGATCGTGTCTTGTTGTTTAAACTTCACATAGGTATTTTTTGATTGCCAATTGCCTTGTGCACCGGTCGCGACTTTGGTTCCGCCAGCATTGATATAGCCAACCCATTTCCCTTGATTGTCATACAGTGAATAATAGGTACTGCCATTGATATGCTCATAGCGGACTTTGATTTGCAATGTTTGACCAAGGTACGCTTTTGAATCAGCTTTCTTTGTCCATGAAAAATTTTGCCATATCGTATAATTGTCTTTGGTGATCGTTGCATAGCGGCCGTCAGAGATGGCCCCACCTTGTCCTTGACTGATAAAATATTTGTTGTAATCCGAATTCATGTCAAACGTCCCGGAAACGCCTGGGAAGGTTACATTATAGGTCCATTGCCACGCACTATATTCTGTATGCTTTTGAAAGGTAGGTTGATACGGATACTGGGCGATCCAGACCTTATTCTTACCTAAAACCTCTGGATCGATCACTTTCTCTGTGATCCATGAGATACCGATATAATGATGGGTATTCGTATAGCCAAGAGCCTTTAAGCGATTTTCAAAGACTTTTGCTAATGCCGTGTGATCGGCTTTATTTTTTATATTCGATTCCTCGTAATCATTGACCATCAACATTGATGTTGGCAAATTCAATTGTTTGGCATAGCTGACAAAATAATCTGCCTCTGCTTTAGCACCACTTTCCGTAGTGTACCAGCTATAATGATAGACGTGTACGATCAATCCTGCCGCTTTGGCATTGGCGATCTGAGAAGCCGCTAAAGGATTTTGATAGGATGTTGCTTCGGTCAATTTGACGACCACTGCGGACACACCATAGCTTTTAATGATCTTGAATTGATCTACAGTAATCATGCCATTATGAGAAGAGATGTCGATGAAATCTTGGCTAGGTGTCGTGGAATCCCCGGCTTCGATATACGGAACCGAAGAAGCCGCACGTAACTCACGTGCCAGGCTGACCTTAATGTCAGAACGATTGCGATAGGTTGGATCCAATCCTAAACTGGTATCATAATAGACTTGATCTTCTGTTGGTTGGGTTTCACTAGTTGATGACGCTTCTGATGCATCGACTGATGACGAAACTGTCGTTTCTGCAGTACTAGAAGCAATCGTTGATGTGCTGGTTTCTGATGATGCAGTAACATTCGTATTGCTTTCGACACTTGATGAACTTTCGGTCTGTTGTGTCGCAGGTTCAGTGACAGCTGTTGCACTTGTACTGCTTGATGTTTCACTGCTTAATTCTGTTGTTTCTGCATATGTACCGACAGCGCCCCAGAAAAATATTGTGACTGCACATACCCCTAATCTTATACGTTTCATTTTACCCCTAATCATTTTTTTCCCCTTTCAATTACCGTTGCTTCTATTTTACCGAAAAAAAAGAAAAAAAACACCGAAAAAGATAAATTTAACGGAATTACTTTGTATAAATATGCCATTGCTATTTTTCTATGATTCATCTATACCTACTGTCCACGCTATGATCTCATGCTTCGTGACAAACAATGACTAAATAAATGTATAAAAAGCGCACCTTCTCTTGGGAGAAGATACGCTTGGGGGCACTATATTTATTCGACGTTGGTGACATCTCCGTCTACACTGCGTTCAACTTTCATGTCAGTGATCGGCAAGTAGCCTAGATCTTTGACTGCGCCTTGTTGGACATCCTCCGTCAAGATATAATCAAGGAATGCTTTGACATTGGCATCTGGTTCACCATTGGTATACATGTGTTCATAAGACCAGATCGGCCATTGATTGTCTGCAATAGTTTCGGCCGTTGGTTCAACACCATCTAGTGACAACGCTTGAAGGGTATCATCTAAATAAGACAAAGCAAGATAGCTGATCGCTCCTGGTGTTTCAGCAACGATTTTGCGCACCGTCCCTGAAGAATCCTGTTCTTGCGTTTGGATCGTTTCAGCACCGTCTAGACCCCATTTTTCAAATGTCGCCCGTGTACCACTGCCTGAAGCACGGTTGATGACCGCAATTTCTTGATCCGCACCGCCTAACTCAGACCAATTGGTGATTTTTCCTGTAAAAATACCAATCAGATCTTGTTTGCTGATGTCCGTCACGCCAACTTCTTTGTTGACGACAGGCGCCATACCCACCACTGCGACTTTGTGATCCACTAGCTTACTTGCATCAACGCCGTCTTTTTCTTCGGCAAAGACATCTGAATTACCGATTGTTACAGCGCCGGCTTCCACTTGACTCAAACCAGTGCCGCTGCCGCCGCCTTGGACTGTAATTGTATAGTTGGGATTTTCTGATGTATAACTTTCACTGGCTGCCTCAACCAAAGGCTGCAATGCAGTTGATCCTACTGCTAAAATTTCTACGTTTTCTGTTGCAGCGCTACCGGATGAAGCCGATCCGCTGGCAGCTTGGCTGCTTTCTGTGCTGGCACCGGAGCTGCCACAGCCCGCTAATAATAATCCTGTTGCAAAAAATAAAAGTCCCAATTTTTTCATTCGATAAATCTCCTTTCGTTATAGTCCTAGTGTAGCAAGACGGTGTAAACCCTTGATAGATTTCATGTAAAGATTCGATTGAGTTCTGTAAATCTTTTGTAAACAAAAGGTTTGCGTTGGCACACCTTGCTTCTATTTATCGCTGATTTCCTGTATGGACACAAAAAAAAGAGCATCATCTGCTCTTTTCTTCTTACTGATGGTTCGTGACATAATCCGTTAGCCGGTTCATTGCTTCCTCTAGATTCTCCATGCTGGCTGCATAACTCAACCGTACATAGCCCTCTGCTTCGGGGCCAAAAGCAATGCCTGGAATAATCGCCAATTGATTCTTTTCTGCCAAATCAACGCAAAAGGCCATTGAATCTTGGTCAAAGCCTGTCGGTATTTTGGCAAAGAGATAAAATGCCCCAGAAGGTTTGGCGATATCAAATCCTAATCCAGTCATTTTTTCAAATAAAAAGTCACGTCGTGCCCGGTAATCAGCTTTCATTACTTCAGCATCATTGATTCCTTCAACCAATGCGCGAACAGCTGCTTTTTGTGAAATCGTCGAGGCAGCGGTCACCAAATATTGGTGTACTTTGATGATCTCTGCAGTCAGATTTGCTGGAGCGAAAATAAAGCCGATCCGCCATCCCGTCATCGCATGTGATTTTGACAATCCATTGATGACGATCGTTTGATCCCGCAAATACTCAGCAATTGACACATGTGGTTCATCATACGTCAATTCTGAATAAATCTCATCGCTGATGACGAAGACTGGATATTTTTTCAGTACATCTGCTAGTGCTTTGACTTCTTCTCGGGTATATACCACACCTGTAGGGTTGCTTGGATAATTCAAAATAACGGCTTTCACTTGATCACCGTGTTCTTCTAGCGCGGCTTCTAAGACATCCGGTGCCAAAACAAATTCATTGTCTGAGGTGTCTAAATAGATCGGTGTTGCATGAGCCAAAGTGATGATTGGTTCATATCCCGGATAGATAGGTGCAGGTAAAAGCACTTTGTCGCCTGGTTCTAATGTTGCCAATAAGGAAGCCGAGATGGCCTCTGTCGCCCCGATCGTGACTAGTACTTCTGATTGATGATCATAATCCAATTGGTATTTTGTTTTTAGGAATAGACTGGCAGCTTCCCGCACGTCGGCAAGTCCTGCCATACCAGAGTAGTGACTGAAATTTTGTTCGATCGCTGTCACCCCAGATTGTTTGACGTGTTCTGGTGTATTGAAATCAGGCTCCCCCAACGTCAATTTTAATATATCTGGAATCGATGAAACCCGTTCGTCGAATGTACGAATCAAAGATACCGCGATTTTGTAAACTTCTTGATTAAATCGTTGACTGACATCTGCCATAAATGGTCACTCCTTTAGTGTAAGCAATAGTTTCGCTATTGTTGTTAATCCTACCACAAAATCGAAACAAACTTAAGATAAAACGCGAATTAAATTAAAAACCAATTTCGTTTGATTATAAACCAACATTAATATATAATGTCTATAAATAAGTAAACAAGAAGGAGTTAATTATGGAAAACAGCATTGTAGATAAATTAAACGACTATCAACGCGGCTTTAGTCAAACAGAAACTACTTACCACTGCCTATTTTGCACGGCCACTTTCAACAAAGAAGAAATCTATCCCCATGATGGTCACTTTTTTACTGCCTACAATCGAATCAATACCCATATTGCGGATACACATGGTGGCCCCATCGCTGGCCTTTTGGCTCAATCGAAAGAACAAACCGGTCTATCCGAAAGCCAACAAGAGATCCTACAACTCTTTGCTGAAGGCTTGAAAGACGCTGTCATCGCCCAACGTTTAGGTATTTCAACCTCAACAGTTAGAAATCATCGGTTTAAATTAAAGGAAAAACAACGACAGGCGCTGGTTTTTTTAAGTATTATGTCCTTGTTGCAAGACACGCCCGAAGTCCCGCCTCATAAAGGGGCCACAATGATTGATGATCGGTATGCGATCACAGCGGATGAACGCAAAAAAATTATTGCAACCTACTTTGATGAAGCTGGATTTATCAAGCAATTCCCTAGTAAAGAAAAGCGGAAATTGGTCGTCTTGGGTGTACTTGCAGAGCGCTTTGATTCAGGAAAAAACTACTCAGAAGCCGCTGTCAATGATATCTTGAAACAAGCAATCAGCGATTATGTCACCGTTCGACGCTATTTGATTGAATATGGGTTCATGAAGCGAACAAATGACGGAAAAACCTATTGGCGTACCTAAAAAAACAGCCATCCTCTTATACATGAGGAAGGCTGTTTTTCGTGATGTCATTTGTTTCGTGCACTCATGTGTATCACCAATTATTTTTCTTTCAAGAAAATTTTCTTGATGATCAATTTATCAAACAATTGGGTTTGGTTGTCTTGTTCACCAATCACTTCTGCAGTGATTGCTTTACCATCTTGCTTCTTTCTAAGTTGATAGATGATTTTCCCAGATTCTTTCAGTTCACTGATCATATCAACGACACCGCCAAAACCTGTTTTTCGGGTAATAAATCCTAAAGCAACCATCCGCTCATCTAAGTTCTTAGCGGAAATGCTGGCCCCCGTGATCAAGGCTTGACGCATGATATGCAGAAATTCTTCCAATCCTTCAACTGCCGGCTCTTCGATTTCTTCTACTATCGGTCTGGCCCGCAACGCATGTAATTCTTGTAATAACTTTTCGTATTGCTCTTGTGTCAGCATGACCCCCGCCACTTTTTCACGATTGAATACATAGACGGCTGTCCCGGCTTCTCGCGCTTGATTAAATACATCCATCGGAGATTTTTTTACTTCAGTGATCGAAGTAGTGGGAACATCCAGCTTCTTCAGTTCCATAATCAACGTCCTCCCTGTTCTCAACGCATTCATTATAGCATAAAGTATCTCAGAGGCTATACAAGATTTTGGTTGCAAAAGTAAAAGCCGCGTTGATTGTCCGTTGTTGGAGGTTATCTCTCATGTGCTTCTTTTTTGATTGACAGGGTCATGGCATTGAGCGCGACAATAATCGTACTTAACGACATGAGGATCGCCCCCACTGCTGGATTCAATAAAATACCTAAAGGCGCTAAGACCCCTGCAGCCAATGGGATTGCTACGATATTATACCCAGCTCCCCACCAGAGGTTTTGGATCATTTTGCGACGGGTTTGTTTGGCCAATGACAAAAAGTGCAAAACATCATTGGGATTGCTATTGGTCAAAATGACATCTGCTGAATCGATGGCCACATCTGTTCCTGCCCCAATGGCAATGCCGATCGTTGCTCTGGCTAAACTTGGCGCATCGTTGATACCGTCGCCAACCATTACCACACGTTTGCCTTGTGCCACGTAAGATTTGACCAGCTGTTCTTTGTCTTCTGGCAACAGTGCAGCGTGAACCTCATCGATCCCTAAATAGGCTGCCACAGCCTCAGCTGCTTCTTGATTGTCGCCAGTTGCCATGATTGGTGTGATTTGCATCTCTTTCAACGCCCGAATAAAATCAATGGCTTCTTCTTTGACCTGATCCCCCAAGGCGATAACGCCTGCGATTGCGCCTTGATGAACAAGAAAACTGATCGTATTGCCTTGTTCTTTGAAGGATTTGATTTTGTCCTCTGGCACAGTCAGTCCCAATTGTGTCAACCCTTTTTGATTGACGATCTTCCATGTTTCTTGATCGATCACACCGGACAAACCGATACCAGCCTCGGTTTGGATATCCGTTGCTGCTTTGGGTGAAATATTTTCTGCAGCAGCTTTTGCTAAAATACCTTCTGCAATTGGATGATTGGCCGTTTTTTCCAACCCTGCAAAATAGGCAAGTACATCATTATTTGTCATTGTCCCCATCGATAAAACATCTGTGACCGCAAAAACGCCTTGTGTCAAAGTACCTGTTTTATCTAGGATCAATACATCGATCTCATGGGCATTTTCCAATGCTTGCCGGTTTCTCAGCAAGAGGCCATTCTTAGCAGCAATCGACGTCGAACGCGCGATCACTAATGGAACCGCCAGCCCTAATGCATGAGGACAAGCGATGACAAAGACAGTCACCATTCGGTCAAAGGCAGTGGGCAGATCTGAGAGATAGAGCCAAACGATAAACGTGCCAATTCCTGCGATCAACGCAACATAAAACAACCATTTGGCGACTGTGTCCGATAACGTTTCTAATGACGACTTATCCGCTTGGGCATTCCGTACCAATTCCATCACTTTTGCCAAATAGCCGCTTTCTCCCGTACCCGTTACTTGGATCACGATCGATCCATTGCCATTGACAGAACCACCTATCACAGATTGTCCGCTTTTTTTTGTGACGCGCTTAGACTCTCCGGTCACGGCAGACTCATCAATCGTTGTTTCCCCTTCAATCACTTGCCCATCGGTAGGCACCTTATCACCAGCGCGTACGATCAGATGATCGCCTTCGACTACTTGATCCAATGGAACACGTTCTTCCCCATGATCATTTTTGCGTGTGACCTCTTTGGGCAGCAGGGCAGCCAATTGCTCAACCGCATTGCCAGCGTTCATCACTGCATTCATTTCGATCCAATGGCCTAATAACATGATGACGATCAATGTAGCCAGTTCCCAGAAAAAGTCCATCACATGCCCGCCGCTTAAGAAATGATTGGCAATGAAGGCATATAAACTATAAAAATAGGCAACACTGATTCCCATAGCAACCAATGTCATCATCGCTGGACTCTTTTGCTTCAACTCCATTTTGGCGCCACTTAAAAAAGGCGCACCGCCATAAAAGAACAATATCGTCGCTAAGATCAGGACCAGCCAGTCTGAACCTGGAAACGTAAATTGAAAAGGCAGATCGACCCCCATCATTGGTGATAGAAATATGATTGGTATGGCGAGAACCAATGAGAGCCAAAACTTTTGTTTAAAATTCCCCATATGCATACTATGATCCATGCCACTCATGTCGTGATGATCGTGAGTGGTCATCTGCATATGATCCATATGATCGTGATCTTCATGATCGTGATCTTCATGATTGTGATCTTTATGTTCGTGATTCATCTGTTCATGATCCATCTGATGATGATCCGTCATGGTATGATTATCTGAACGATATTTTCCCATCCTTACATCCCCCTATCCTCAGCTTTCATTGTGCAGGCTATGCCCGAAACTGACCAGTATAGCCGGCATCTGTCACTGCTTTGATCAGCATGTCATCCGTCACTTGGGTTTCATCATATTTCACTTTGCTTTGTGCTTTCTTCAAATCAACTTTGGCTTTTTTGACACCTGGTACGTCACTCAAAGCTTGCTCGACTTTGGCAGCACAATGGGCACAATTCATCCCGTTGATCGTCATGATTTTTTTCATCTTAATTCCCCTTTTCTGTTTAGTTATCTTGGTTAATGCCCATGGACCTTACACTGACACTGACCAGGAATACAATTACAATCGATCGTAGCAACTGGCTGTTTTGCAGCGAGTGCTTCTTGCAGCATGGCGATATCCGCTGCAGTCAATTCGGCTTCCATGATCATTTCGGCGATCGTTTGGCCAATTTTTTTGGCGCAAATATGAGAAAATAAATTCTCTGTTGCACTGCAAACAGTCGCCTCTTCTGAAACCAATGGTGTATAAATAAATTTCTTTCCTTGAGATTCCGGCTGTAAGATCCCTTTTTTGACCAAACGCCCTAAAAGCGTTTTGACGGTTGCCGCTTTCCAATTTTTGTTTGCACTGAGCAAATCAGTGATTTCTTTGGCAGTCGATTGGCCCATAGTCCAAATCACGCGCATCACTTCCCACTCGGAATCGCTGATTTTGATAGGTTCCTTGATTGTTTCCATTGTTGACACCTCACTTTTATAAACCCGATAACCAAAGTTTACAACTGTAATCGTAATTTGTCAAAAAAAGATGCTTCATTCATCAAGAATGAAGCACACCTGTAGTTCTCTCTTTATAAATGGACACGATACGTCGTGACGGAGTGGAACGGGGTGTCAGGGCGCAAGCTGATATCGCCAAATTGACTATATTTTTCCGTACCTGGAACGCCTTGTGTTTCGATCGCCATTGCGCCATGATTCGCCATTGGACCGGTTTTCATTGCTGCCCCGACTTCGCCCGTTCCAGTCGTATAAATCACGACTGCGGGACGGTCTGTTGTCACGGTTAAGCGCACTTTCTGATCTGGGCTTGTCACTTGCAGATCCCAGGCTTGATCATGATCAAGTAAAAATGGATCATCTAATAACGTATCCCCAATCTCACGTTCGTTCGTAAAATCAAATTTGGTTCCTGTGACCGCGGTTTTTTCTCCAGTTGTCGTAACATCCTCATTGGTTTCTGCGACATGTTGGGCATTGATCTGGACCAAATGTCCATCAATGGCTTGCTGGGTATCCCCTGTCAAGTTGAAATAGCCGTGGTTGGTCGGGTTGAATAGTGTTGCTTGATCCGTGACAGCATCGTATGCAATGGATAGTTCGTGGTCATTTGATAACGTATAGGTCACTTGATAGCGAACATTACCCGGAAATCCCCCCGTCCCATCCGTACGGTTCGTCGTAAAAATCACCCCTGCGCTATTTGCCTCTTCGAAAGTTTCAGCAAGCCAAGTATCCGTATCTAAGCCTTTGAAACCACCATGCAGCGTATTGCCATCATCATTGTCTTCTGTTTGGTATTCTGTACCATCGATCACGAAACGGGTACCAGCGATCCGTCCCGCGACAGGTCCGATCGTTGCACCATAATAGCGGGCATCGATATGTCCTTGGATCGAGTCATACCCCGCTACAATATCTCTTCCTTCTTCGATTGGAATGACCCAATCTAATAAGCGAGCACCTTCAGGACTTACTCTAACAATGGTACCGCTCTCATTCGTCAACTCATAAATCGTTCCCATTGTATCTGAAGTCAGTTGTTTGACACTTGTCATTTGCATATTCCTTCTTTCCTTTACATTTTGATAGCCACCTTCAGTATAGACTTTCATGACACTCCGCGTCAAATATGCACAAAAAAAAACAAGCAGTACCTGCTCGTTTCATTTTTTGTGCTTTGGTTGATAGTGTTTGCGCTTCATTCGTTCATCTTTGATTTGCGCAGCATCTTCAATGCGTTCTTTTTCTGACTTTCTTTCGGTCCGTTTCTCCGAATGATCCTTCAGTATCTCCTGGCGATACCGACGATTGCCTAAAAATTTCAATGCATGCATCAGAGGCTGCCGGTTTTCTCCCACCAAACCAATCAATTCAATAAATAATTCAATCCCAAAGCCAGTACTGATGATCAGCAATATGATCGCCGTGTTGCTGGCATAATTCATCAGCAATGCAATAAATGAAAAGACCAATGCCAGTGCATAGATCGTCAAAACGGTTCCTCGGTGCGTAAATCCTAACGATAGCAGCCGATGATGCAAATGCATTTTGTCGGCAGATGAGATTTTTTGTTTATTGAACTTGCGGCGGATCATGGCATACACTGTATCCGTGATTGGTACACCAAGAATCAGCATTGGTGTCACAACTGTGATGAACGTGGCATTTTTTAACCCTTGCAATGACAATACTGAAATCATAAAGCCCAGAAACAAAGCCCCTGTATCCCCTAAGAAAATCGTTGCGGGATAAAAATTGTATGGGAAGAAACCGACGATCGCAGCAATCAGTGTGAATATCACCATAGGTACCTCTACCGAATTCGGCAAGAAGAAATAACTGATGATCCCTATCGTGGTCAAACTGATGATCGACACCCCACTAGCCAACCCATCTAATCCATCAATCAAATTGACTGCATTGGTGATCGCCAAAATCCAAAGAATCGTCATTGGCAGACCCAGCCAGCCCAAATCAAATACGCCAATATATGGAATCGATATCGTGCTGATTTTGATATCGGCCACAAAATAAATGACGAGTGCGGCAATCGTCAAGCCCATCACTTTCTGCAACGGACTCAATTCAAAGATATCATCCATTAACCCTGTAAAGACCACAATCGCAGCCCCCAGAAGCATTGGCCATACATAATCGAATGGAAGCATTTCTCGAAATTCCCATAATAAAGCAAAAGAAAAAGCAAGGAAAATACTCAATCCGCCTGCTGTTGGCATGGTCTTGGTATTGATCCGCCGATCGCCTGGTCGATCTACCGCGCCGATTTTAAATGAAACCAATTTGATGATTGGCGTGAGGATCAATGAGATGATCATCGTGATAAACAAACGTACCACAAATTTAAAGGCAAAATCCATCTTGTTTACTCGCTTTCCATTATTTCTCTTTATTTGTGAAGGTATCTTCTATTTTAGATGATAGCCGTTCTACGGGGTCTTTTCGTGTTCTGATTTCCTGTCCGGTCACATATTCCTCTACCACAGCATTGATGATACCGCCTAAGATGACGATCGTCGCAGCAAGATTCAGCCAGATCATCAGCACAATGAAACTCCCAATAATTTGGTACCCGCTGATTTTGGCGGTGAAATAGCGTGCATACAAACCAAAAACTTGTGACAACAGCATCCAGCCAACTGTGGAAAAGATGGCACCTGGAAGCGTGGAGCGCAGTTTTACCTTGGCATTGGGTACGAGCCAATAAATCATCATCATAATGAACAGTAGGGCGAAAATCGTCAGCGGCCACTTCAGGGTTTGAAATGTACTGATGATATTATCTGGAAACTGGAAAATTGGCTGCAGCAAATCTAAGATCATCTTCCCTAGGCCAAAGACCATCGTTACACCGACGATTGCGATCATAAACAACAACAATATGACAAAGGATACGGCGCGTACAACAATGAAATTAGCGCGCTGATCAACACCAAAAGCTTTATTCATCGCAATCTGCAGGGCATTGATACTTTGACTGGCAGACCATAATGCAGCCAATACCGAGATAGACAACAAGCCCCCAGAACTAGTGGTCAATAAGTTTTCGATAGCCGGGCCGATAAAATCATAGATTTCACTCGGAAACAATTCCTGGACATAGGGTAACACTGTATTCGGATCGATGGATAAAAATGGCAGTAAATTGCCCACTGCGATCAGCAAAGGAAACAGTGAAAACAATAAATAGTAGGCGACAACTACTGATGTTGTGCCCATTTCTGATTCCGTGATTCTCACCTGTGTTGTTTCGATAAATCGCATCAGTTTCTGATTGCCTTTGACTTTATCTACGATTTTCATGTTGTCCATCCTCCGCCAGCGGTCATCTGCCTTTTTGTCATTTTTTGTTTCTTTGTATGCGCGTCCTTCATTCGTTAATACGTACCTTCTTCTCCTTGAGAAGTTAAAATCTTGGGACCTTCTTTTGTGATCGCCAAACTATGTTCATATTGACAGCTTAATCCGCCATCTAACGTATAGGCAGTCCAACCATTCGGGTCCATTTTCATCTTCCATGTACCTGTATTGATCATCGGTTCGATCGTGATGACCATACCTTCTTTCAAACGCAAGCCTTTGCCTGCTTCGCCATAATGCGGAATCATTGGACTTTCATGGATCGTTGGTCCAATGCCGTGGCCGACAAAGTCACGGACTACACCGTAGCCTTCTTTTTCGGCATAAGTTTGAATCGCATGACCAATGTCACCAATACGGTTGCCAACTTGTGCTTGTTCGATACCCAAATATAAGGCTTTTTTCGTCACGGCCATCAAACGATCGATCTCTGGCGTCGATTCTCCGACCACATAGCTCCAACAAGAATCAGAGATTGCTCCTTTTAAATCGATACACATATCTACTTTGATCAAGTCGCCATTTTTCAATGGCTTTTTCCGAGGAAACCCGTGGCAGATCTCATTGTTGATGCTGCAGCAAGTTGCATATTTGTAATCTTCAAAACCAATTTGAGCAGCGATACCGCCATGACTTTCAATGTAGTTTCGGACAAACACCTCAATATCCCAGCTGGTGATACCCGGTTGAATAAAGTCCCGCAATTGTTTGTGCACGTCGGCTAATAAAGCACCGGACGCAGCCATACTATCGATTTCTCTGGCTGATTTTAATGTAATCATGTTCTCGTCTCCCTCAATTAAATTCCTCTTATTTTAACACAGAAAGACACCGTTGGACAAAATTCACCGCCATTATAAAGAGTTTTTCAAGATTTGTTTTCAATTTCCCGTGGTTTTGCTATAATCTAATAGAGTTTTCCCGAGAGAACTGTAGAAAGATTGGAGGAAATAAGCCAATGACTTTAGCAAAAATCGTTTATGCGAGTATGACCGGCAACACAGAAGAAATCGCCGATATCGTCTCAGAAGCATTAGAAGATGCAGGTCTAGAAGTAGAAATGAACGAATGCACCCAAGTGGATGCCGAAGACTTTGAAGATGCCGATATTTGCATCGTCGCTACTTATACCTATGGGGATGGCGAATTGCCGGACGAAATCGTTGATTTTTATGAGGATCTGCAAGAATTGGACTTAAGCGGAAAAATTTTTGGTGTTTGCGGATCTGGTGACACGTTTTATGATGACTTTTGTCAATCAGTGGATGATTTTGAAGCTGCATTTAGCAAGACTGGTGCAACCAAAGCTGCGGATAGCGTCAAAGTCGATTTAGCTGCTGAAGAAGATGATATTCAGCATTTAGAAGCCTTTGCCAAAAAAATCGTTGCGGCGATTGGCTAACAGACAAAACGCCTCTTTCAAAAGAAAGAGACGTTTTTGTTAATGATACGTAATATCGATCGGTGTTTCTCTAATGAGAATATTGTCCACCGTTTCAGTCATTAATTTTGCGATTTGGTCTTCAGTTGGGTGAATGATGCCAGAAGACATTAAAGCAGCTAATCCAGTCGCAACGATCCAAACACCTGTATGCAGCGACTGCAATTCCACAGTCGACAACTCACTATATTTGGCATCTTTTTTCACAGATTTGACAAACAAATCAAATGAAAATTGCTGCATTGAATCTCCTCCACCGTATTCTTCTAAATACAAAGCACGGTATAGGCGTTTTTCTTTATTCGCAAAACCGATATAATTCAATGTCAAATCAACAATGATATCTCCACGACGTTCAATTGGAAATACCTCCGTCGCTAAGTAGTCAAAAATTTGACTGATCAGTGCACTCTTTAAATCTTCCATATTCTTAAACTCTAAATAAATCGGTTGGGTTGAACACTTCATTTTCGCTGCGATATTGCGTGCGGTAAAACGGGTGAATCCTTCGGTCGCGACAACTTCATAGGCAGCTTTTAAAATCTGGTCTCTAGTGATCGTTTTCTTTCTTGCCATAATTTTTTAATCTCCTTAATCCTGCTATACATCGCTTTCAGAAAAACCTTTTTCTTATTGTATCATGTTTTTTTAAGTTTGCAAAACAACTTTTAAAATATACTTGTTCAATGTTTCAAGGAAAAAGACTATATTTTGCCTGTTTTTTTGCAATCAATTTGGTTTGTGAAGAAAAAAAATAAGTGCTATCATAAAGTGAGTTATAAAAAGAAGAAAATGGAGGAATTTTAATGGTTTTACCAAATTTTAATCAAAACTTAGAAAAATATGCCCAGCTGATCACTGAAGTTGGTGTAAATGTCCAAGCAGGACATACGATCGTGATCCAAATCGCTGTTGACCAAGCACCTTTGGGTCGTTTATTGACGACCAAAGCTTACGAATTAGGCGCTGCTGAAGTCATCGTACAGTGGACAGATGATGTTGTCCAAAAAGAATTTTTGAGCCATGCGGCAGATGACCGACTTTCAAACATCCCTCAATACAAAATTGACCAGACAAATGATTGGGTCGAAAAAGGAGCGAGCCGGATCAGCGTTGTTTCCGCCAATCCAGATGCGCTTGCGGGTGTTGATTCAGACCGTGTTGCGTTATTCCAAGCAGCCTCAGGCAAAGCAATGATGAATTTGCGTCAAGCAACCCAAGCCAACAAAGTCAGTTGGACTGTCGTTGCAGCAGCTGGTGCTGATTGGGCTCAAAAAGTCTTTCCGGATGTTGCTGCCGATGAAGCCCAAGACAAACTATGGGATCAAATCTTCAAAACGACACGCATTTATGAAGAAGATCCAGTTGCCGCTTGGAAAAAACATGATGAAACGTTACAAGTCAAAGCCGAAGCGTTGAATAAGGAACAATTTTCAGCGTTGCACTATACAGCACCAGGCACTGACTTAACAATTGGCTTACCGAAAAATCATCTTTGGGAAGGCGCTGGCAGCTACAATGCCCGCAATGAGAAATTCATGGCCAACATGCCGACTGAAGAAGTCTTCACAGCCCCTGATGCCCGTCGGATCGATGGCTATATTTCAAGTACCAAACCATTGAGCTATGCTGGAACGATCATTTCTGGCATGAAATTTACCTTCAAAGATGGCAAGGTCGTTGATTTTTCTGCAGAACAAGGAGAAGAAGTCCTTGGCAAATTGCTAGCGATCGATGAAGGTGCCAAAAGCTTAGGCGAAGTGGCATTGGTTCCTGATCCATCCCCTATCTCGCAATCAGGCATTATTTTCTTCAACACCCTATTTGATGAGAATGCATCAAATCATTTGGCGTTAGGCTCAGCTTATGCCTTCAGTTTACAAGGCGGCACCGAGATGTCAGAAGACGAATTAGCTGCTGCAGGGTTGAACAGAAGCCAGACTCATGTTGACTTTATGGTTGGTTCTGATCAAATGTCCATCGATGGCATCAAAGAAGACGGTTCCACCGTTCCAGTATTCCGCAATGGTGACTGGGCATAATGCAGTTTTTTTCGGAGGCGCATCCTGCGCTTCCGTTTTTTACATAGAATATTTATTCAGCATCAGATTTTACAATAGTCATAGGCTATTTTTTTTGATAAAATCAATGTTGATAGTCTTTGATCAGAGAGGATGATACGATGACACCAAATCGAGAAGATTATTTAAAGCTGATACTAGAGCTTGGTGGTGACCAAAAAAAAATCAATAACAAACAAATCGTGTCAGGATTAGCGGTTTCCGCAGCCTCCGTTAGTGAAATGATCTCTAAGCTACTAAAGGAAGGCTTGGTCGAACACTCTCCTTATCAGGGCGTTCAATTAACCAATACCGGACTTGCCTCTGCCAGTGCATTGATCCGCAAACATCGCTTGTGGGAAGTGTTTCTCGTTGAGCACTTGCATTATTCGTGGAATGAAGTGCACGATGATGCCGAGGTTTTAGAGCACGTGACTTCTGAGACCCTCGCCTCACGCTTGGAAACCTACCTCGACAATCCCCGTTTTTGTCCTCATGGCGGCATGATCCCTGAACAAGGTCAGATGATTCATGAAGGAGAAAAAAATACCATGAGCAGCTTCCCTGTCGGCACGAAGATTCGGATTGCGCGCGTTCTTGATGAGCGGGAATTATTGGATTATCTTGTAGCGATTGATCTGAATATCCATGAAGAATATCAAATCATCGATGCGGCGGCTTATGAAGGACCCATCACGATCAAAAATGACGCAAAAGAAATCGCGGTCAGCTACAAAGCGGCTAGTACGATTTTTGTCGATAAACTGTAAGGAGTGAACAGAATGGAAAAAAAGGTACTTTTTACAATCTTTGGCGGAACTGGTGATTTGGCCCAGCGCAAGCTCTACCCTTCCTTGTTTCGGTTATACAAGAAAGGTGATTTAAAAGAAGACTTTGCCGTGATTGGCACAGCACGTCGTCCTTGGTCTGACGAACATTATCGAGAAGTGATTTTAGATACGATCCAAGATTTGATCGAAGACCAGGAACAAGCTGAAACATTTGCTTCACACTTTTATTACCAATCCCATGATGTCACCGATACAAGTCATTACGATTCCCTAAAAAATTTAGCTGATACATTAGATAAACAGTATCATTTAGAAGGCAATCAACTGTTTTACTTGGCGATGTCCCCTGATTTTTTTGGTACGATCGTTTCTCATCTGAAATCACAAGGCATGTTAGACACGGATGGTTATCATCGTGTGATCATCGAAAAACCATTTGGCAGTGACTATGAAACTGCCAAAGAACTTAATGATGCGATCAACACCGTATTTTCAGAACAAGAAATCTATCGTATCGACCATTATTTAGGCAAAGAAATGATCCAAAATATCTCTGCGATCCGTTTTGCGAACAATATTTTTGCTTCGATGTGGAACAACCGATATATCGACAATGTACAAATCAATATCGCAGAAAACTTAGGCGTTGAAGAACGCGGTGGGTATTATGATAAAAGCGGTGCATTGAAAGATATGGTCCAAAACCATATTTTACAAATTCTTTCATTGCTTGCAATGGAGCCGCCAGTCGCCTTCTCAGAAAAAGAACTGCGGACTGAAAAAATCAAAGCCCTGAATGCCATCCGTATCTATTCCGAAGAAGAAGTCAAAACGCACTTTGTTCGCGGACAATATGCCAAAGGAAAGCTAGAAGACACATCATTTGCTGGGTATCGTGAAGAAGGCAACGTGGATGAGGCGTCAGCGACAGAAACATTTGTAGCCGGCAAGTTCTTGATCGACAACTTCCGCTGGTCTGGTGTTCCATTCTATGTCCGGACAGGCAAACGCTTGACTGAAAAAGGAACCCGGATCAATATTGTTTTCAAACAAGTCCCAGTCAATGTCTTCAAACAAGACTTGAACGAAGCAAATACCAACGAGAACCTTGCACCAAATGTCTTAACGATTTACATCCAGCCAACAGAAGGTTTTTCATTGTCGCTAAACGGCAAAGAAATCGGTCAAGGATTTGACACGGTCCCTGTAAAATTGGATTACCGCAATAGTGCAGAGATCGTTGAAAATACCCCCGAAGCTTATGAAAAATTGCTGCTGGATGCGCTGAATGGCGACGGCACCAACTTTACCCATTGGGACGAAGTCGCACAATCATGGCGTATCGTTGATGTCATCCGTCACGCTTGGGATCAAGAAACACCTGACTTCCCTAACTATTCAGCTGGAACCATGGGACCCCAAGCAGCGTATGATCTATTGGCTACTGATGGTTTTGAATGGATTTGGCGCCCAGATGAATGGTATCGTGAACGAAATTTATTATCAGACAATTAAACAAACGACCAATTGGATGGTTCAAAAAACACCCAATTGGTCGTTTTTATTTTGCTGATTTTTTGTATAATTGAAAGAAAAAGCGGATCACGGAGGACCTTTATGCATCAAGTATTAACGATTGCCGGTTTGGATAGCTTAGCTGGCGGCGGCGCAACCGCAGATATTAAAACATTTGAAGAATTCAACGTTTTCGGTCATGTTTTATTGACATCTGTAGTTGCGATCGATCAACCGATCCTATTTCACGATTTACCATTGTCTGTGATCCAGGCGCAACTTGACTCTTTAAAAAAAGCCGTTGATTTTTCTGCCATCAAAATTGGCTTGATCCATCAAGTACCTGCGATTGATTTAGTAAAGGAATTTATAACTGAGCTCGACAGTCCTGTCATTTTAGATCCGGTACTTGCCTTCAAAGAAGGAGATACACAATTTAATCAAGCGTATCAAGAAGGTTTGATTCAATTGTTTCCGTATAGTACTTTAGTCACACCGAACTTGGCAGAAGCCGAGCATTTCGCTGCTATGCCGATCCACACAGTTGCTGATATGAAATTGGCAGCCGAAAAAATCAGTCATCTTGGTGCGAAGCAGGTGCTGATCAAAGGCGGCAGCCGAATCCCAGGTGCTTTCGCTTATGATGGCTTGTACCAACAAGGAACATTTACTTTATTGGAAGCACCAAAAAGTACCGCTCAAACAACAAATGGCGCCGGCTGTACCTTATCTGCAGCTATTGCCGCGTTATGTGGACAAGGCATCCCACTAGAAGAAGCTGTTCACAGAGCCAAAGCCTTTGTCTTGGCGGGTATCGAAGCAGGGATTTCTTTAAACAATCAAGAAGGCATTGTGAATCAACTGGCCTATTTCAGAAAGGAGTATACACAATGAACGTCAAACAACTGACACGAATTGCTATGCTGACCGCTTTGACCACTGCCTTGTCATTGGTCTTCATCATTCCCGTTCCCCAAACGAAAGGTTTTGTCACATTATGCGAAACCGGCATCTATACCGCAGCGTTGTTGTTCGGACCAGCTGCCGGTACATTCGTCGGTGGTTTGAGCGGTGGCCTGATTGATCTATTGTCGGGTTATCCCGAATGGGCGGTTTTTTCAATTTTGATCCATGGATTTCAAGGTTGGTTGGTGGGACGCTTGGCCCATCGCCCTGTCTTAGCAGTCACGCTGGGTAGCCTCATCATGATTCTAGGGTATGCGGCTGCCACGATCCTGTTATTTGGTTTAGGTGCTGGTCTTGCATCGATCCCTAGTAATTTGATCCAAACGATTTTCGGCAGTATCGTTGCATTGCCTTTGGTACAAGCATTACGCCGCACCAACAAATTTCCTTTGAATGAGAGATGATCATACATGATAGCAACAGATGAATTACGCAAAGCATTACAAACAATCGTCAATGAGGTGCTTTCAGCAGCCAATGTCAAAGAAAATGAGCTGTTCGTGTTGGGCTGCTCCACTAGCGAAGTCGTCGGGAGCATGATTGGCAAAAATTCGAGTCAGGAAACCGGCGTTGTGATTGTTGAAACAATTCTGGATATCCTTAGACCTAAAGGCATTCGATTGGCTGTCCAGGGGTGTGAACATCTCAACCGCGCACTCGTTGTCGAACAATCGACTGCAGACCGTTATCAATTGGAAGAAGTGGCAGTCGTTCCTGACTTGCATGCTGGTGGGGCCTGTTCGGTTGCAGCCTTTCAATTATTTGATGCACCGGTTGAAGTGGAACACATCGTTGCCAAAGCAGGGATTGACATTGGCGATACTGCCATCGGTATGCATATCAAGCACGTACAGATACCCATTCGACCTAGTATCCAAACCTTAGGCGGTGCCCATGTGACCGCTTTAGGTTCACGGCCGAAATTTATCGGCGGGCCTCGCGCCACTTATCTTGATCCATTGCAAAAATAATCAACAAAATAAAAACGGCAGCACATCAACCAAAATTGTGTGCTGCCGTTTTGTGTTGTCTAGCATTTATTGATAGACCAATGTACGCAATGCTTGATCGACTTTCTCTGCAGCCAGTCTGCCTTCGCGAATGGCCCAGATCACTAAGCTAGGTCCACGCTTCGCATCCCCTGCAACTAAAATCCGTTCATTGTTCGTGGTATAGTCATCATAAACTTCCTTGACACCAAAGGCATCCAATAATGTGGTTTCAGGACCTAAGAAGCCCATCGCCAATAAAACCAAATCCGCTTTGATCACTTCTTTTGTTCCAGCGATCGGTTGAAAACGATCATCCACAGAAACTGTTTCTAAAGCAATCAGTTGTCCTCTTTCGGCCCCAATAAACGCAGTTGTCGAAACCCCATGATAGGTCACCTGGCTGTGGAAAACCTCAGCCGCTTCTTCTTGACCATAACCAGTACGCGCCGTCAGCGGATATTCTGGCCATGGATTTGTCGCTGCGCGCTGTAAAGGCGGCTGTGGTGTGATTTCCAATTGCCGAACAGATGCCGCTCCTTGGCGTACTGCCGTCCCGATACAATCATTCCCCGTATCACCACCACCAATGACAACAACGTGTTTGCCAGTCAATTTTTTGCTGGTCGCTTCTTTTCCATGTTTCAACACATCTTTTGTTGCTTCAGTTAAGTAGTCAACCGCAAACTGGACACCAGTCAATGCGCGGCCAGGGATCGTCAAATCACGAGGGACACTTGCGCCTGTCGATAAAATGATACGGTCATATTGCGCAGCTAACTCATCCGCTGAAATATCTCGGCCAATCTCTGTATTGCCAATAAAACGAACACCTAAGTCTGCCATCAAATCAATACGTCGCTGAACGACATCCTTATCCAATTTCATGTTTGGGATACCATACATCAGCAAACCGCCAAAGCGATCACTCCGCTCATAAACTGTGACTTGATGCCCCAATTGATTCAACCGCCACGCTGCGGACAAGCCGGCAGGGCCGCTCCCTACGATGGCGACTTTAAATCCGGTCGATGCTTGGGGCATACCAGAAGCTTTGACCCAATCATTTTCAAAAGCAGTATCAATAATGAAACGTTCATTGTCATGGATCGTTACACCTGAACCATTCAAAGCTTCCGTACAGCCCTTCTCACAAGGCGCAGGACAAACCCGGCCGGTCATTTCAGGTAATGGATTGGTTCGTGCCAATCGCTCGAAGGCGGCCTGTGTTCGGCCTTGATAAACCAAATCATTCCACTCAGGAATCAAGTTGTCATTTGGACAACCAGATACGGTCCGCTGACCGCCAAAGAATGAACCAGTATGACAAAAAGGAATCCCACAGTTCATACAACGGGCGGCCTGTTCTTGACGTTCTTCTTCCGGTAAAGGAGTTTGTAACTCCTCCCAATCAGTGATGCGCTCAGAAACTGGGCGTGTCGGGTTCTCAACTCTTGCATGTTTTAAAAATCCAAATGGATCTGCCATAATTACTCACGCGCCTTTCCTGGAATCGTTAATTGGGTACCTACAACAGACTCGAAGGCTTTTTCTAATAAAGCATCCCCTGCAAATCCTTGTGCGGCAAATTCTTCTGTTGCTTCAACCATATGATGATATTCGGTTGGATAAACTTTGACAAAATCATTTTTGGCTTGGGCCCAATCTTGTAAAATCTCGGCAGCTTTTAAAGAGTCAGTATAAGCAAAATGTTGTTCGATCATTTCTTTTAATTGCTGATCATTGCCGCTTTCATCGATCTGATACAAATCGACCATTTCCATATTGCACTTCGCAGCAAAGTCATGGTTTGGATCATAGATATAAGCGACCCCACCAGACATCCCAGCGCCGAAATTACGACCGGTCTTGCCTAAGATGACCACAACACCACCAGTCATATACTCGCATCCATGATCACCGACACCTTCTACAACAACTTTCGCGCCACTATTCCTTACACAAAAGCGCTCACCGGCTGTACCACGGAAGTATCCTTCCCCTTGATTAGCCCCAAAACAAGCAACGTTCCCGACGATTGGCGAGTGTTCGACATCATAGGCAGCATCTTCTGGCGGCACAATGATCAAACGGGCACCACTTAATCCTTTGGCTACATAATCATTGGCTTCTCCTACCAATTTCAGTTCAATGCCTTGTGTAGCAAACGCCCCAAAACTTTGCCCGGCAATGCCATGATAGGTATACTGCAATAGTCCCGGCGTCACCTGATCATTGCCAAATCGCTCAGCGATCCAGCCGCCTAAGCGGGCACCGACCGACCGTTGGACGTTATTGATAGGTTGATGCATCGCCATCGGTTGATCCTGTTCGATCGCTGCTTGCGCAAAGGAATCTAATTCAGGCCATTGACGTTTTTCTAAGAATGGATCAGTTACTTTCCGCTCAATTGGGATCGCTGTGCCAATCATTCTAGAAAAGTCGAGGGATTTGGCTTTTCCTTTTGCCACAAACCGTGGTGTCAATACTTCTGCATGGCCGACCATTTCATCAATTGTTCTAAAGCCTAGTTCTGCCATCGTTTCTCGCAAATCCTCAGCTAAAAAGTGCATCGTATTGATGATATGCTCTGGTTTACCGGCAAAGAATTTGCGCAGTGCCGGATTTTGTGTGGCAATCCCCACCGGACAGGTGTTCAAACTGCAAACCCGCATCATCACACAGCCAATTGCTACCAAAGCCAATGAAGCAAAGCTATACTCTTCAGCACCAAGCAATGCGGCTATCGCTATGTCACGACCGGTCATTAACTTGCCATCTGTTTCTAAAGTCATACGTTGGCGTAGATTGTTCATAGCCAATGTTTGATGGGCCTCAGCGATGCCCATCTCCCATGGCAGCCCTGCATCACGAATCGAATTTCGTGGGGAAGCGCCAGTTCCGCCGTCATATCCAGAAATCACGACAACATCTGCACCTGCTTTGACAACCCCCGTTGCAATCGTGCCAACACCCGTACTAGAAACCAATTTGACATTGATGCGGGCATATGGATTGATGGCTTTCAGATCATAGATCAGCTGCGCCAAATCTTCGATCGAATAAATATCGTGGTGAGGGGGCGGAGAAATCAATCGCACGCCCGGTGTTGACCCGCGAATTTCTGCTACCCAAGGGAAGACTTTGTTACCTGGTAATTGACCGCCTTCACCCGGTTTGGCTCCTTGGGCCATTTTGATTTGCAATTCATCCGCACTCATCAAGTACTCCGCATTGACGCCAAAACGTCCCGAAGCGACCTGCTTGATCCGACTGTTGTAATTGATACCATTGACTGGTTTGAATCGATTGCGGTTTTCGCCGCCTTCCCCACTATTTGATTTCGCCCCTATGGCGTTCATACCTTCCGCGATACAACGATGGGCTTCTTCGCTTAAAGACCCATACGACATCGCCCCTACTTTGAAACGCTTAA
This sequence comes from Enterococcus sp. RIT-PI-f, assembly GCF_001297065.1. Taxonomy (GTDB): domain Bacteria; phylum Bacillota; class Bacilli; order Lactobacillales; family Enterococcaceae; genus Enterococcus_D. The sequence continues at coordinate 98,903 of NZ_LHOX01000012.1, forward strand.
CGATCGTTTCCACCGGTTCTACCTCAGCAAGAGGAATACTCGGCCGATTTTTATCAAATGTCCACATAGCGCGTAATGTCGTTGGATGTGCGACAGCATCTTGGTCCATCTCAGCTGCATAGGCTTTGTACAAGCTGTAATCGCCTGTTCGTACCGCTTTCTGGAAACCATAGATCGTTTTCGGATTAAACAGATGATGTTCGCCATCTGCTTTATATTGAAAACTACCGCCGGATTCAAGATAATCTGTTTGTTTGCTGCCGTATGCTGCTTCATAACGATTCATGTATTCTTCTTCAATTTGTTGTAATGACAAGCCGCCGATCCTTGTTGCTGTACCAGCAAAATATTCTTTGATCACAGCTTCAGAAATACCGACTGCCTCAAAAAGCTGGGCCCCATGATAACCAGCGATCGTTGAGATCCCCATTCGCGACATTATTTTGATAATGCCTTTCTCACAGGCTTTTCGATACTTCTCGATGTTATCTTGCAACGCCACGTGTACCAACGTTTGATATGCGCCATAGGGATGGATCCCGCTGGCACCATAGCCGATCAACATCGCATAGTGATGCACTTCGCAGACTTCTGCTGTATCCACCACGATTGATGCCAACGAGCGTTTACCTTTCTTCACAAGGTAATTATGCAAACCTGAAACAGCCAATAAAATCGGAATCGCCATTTTGCCTTTTTGCGGTTGCATCTCTGGTGAATCGCCACGATCACTTAATAGAATGATCGTTGCTCCTTGATCGATCTTTGTTTCAATTTCCTTGAACAAATTTTCTAATGCAGATTGCAGTCCACCGCTTTGTTCATTTTCAAGTGAATAGAGAATCGATTGTACCACCGTTTTTTGTCCCGCTTGATCTAGGTCTTTGATCTTCAAATAGTCTGCTGTCGTCAGCACAGGACTGCTGATTTTCAATTTATTGCAATTGATTTGATTATCTTTGGCGACATCCCCATCTCGACCCAAAAACAATTCTGTGCCAATCACCAGTTGTTCTCTAATGGCATCGATTGGCGGATTGGTCACTTGCGCAAATTGCTGCTTAAAATAAGTAAACAACGATTGCGGTTTTTCGCTCAAGATGGCCAATGGTGAATCAAATCCCATTGAGATGACAGGTTCTTCTCCATTTTCGGCCATTGGCATGATCAACGTGCGGATGATTTCATCTGTGTAGCCATTCAGTTTCCAAAGCTGCTGCATGTCAGCAACTTGGGTATCTGCATCCGTGTTCGTCATCAAGTCATTAGGTGTCAATAAATGGTCTTGGAGCCATTCTCGATAAGGATAAGCTTTTGCATAATGATCTTTGATTTCTTGGTTGCGCAAAATCTTTCCGTTGACAGTATCCACCAAAAACATATTTGCTGGGCCTAATACCCCTTTTTCAATCACTTCAGCTGCTGGCAAGTCAACGACACCAGACTCAGAAGCTACGATCACAAACCCAGATGTTGTGATCGAATAACGTGACGGACGCAAACCATTTCGATCAAGGGCTGCGCCTACCATATCTCCATCGGTAAAACATAGAGCGGCTGGTCCATCCCATGGTGCCATGAAGCTTGCATTGTATTCATTGAAGGCTGTCAACTCTGGGGATAAGCCAGCTTCATCAGACCATGCTTCTGGCACCATCATCAACAGCGCCTGTGGAATATCTCTACCTTGTCGATATAAATACTCCATGCAATTTTCTAATTTGGCAGAATCAGAATTCTCTTCATCATAGACCTCGATCTGGTGTCCGTGCATCCAATTTTCTGCGCCACGCAAAGTATTGATTTCCCCATTATGGGCTAAAAAGCGAAATGGTTGTGCGCGATTCCAACTCGGAAAGGTATTGGTAGAAAAACGTGAATGAGTCAGTGCGATACTTGATGTCATTTCTGGATGCTGCAAGTCTTTGAAAAACAAGCCTACTTGATAGGCATGAAGCATCCCTTTATAGACAATCGTTTTACTTGATAAACTACAGATTGAACATTCCTCTGCTGGATAAGTCTTTTCCAATTTACGACGCAATCGATATAATTGATCTTCAAAAGGACGCCCAGGTGCAGCATCAACCGGTTTTTCGATAAACAGTTGCAGAAATGATGGCATGACTTTTTGCGCACCTGGTCCGCATTGATAATAATCATAAGGGACATCTCTCTGCCAAATAACATGAAAACCCCAGCTTTCGATATCCTTGATGATTTCGTCTTGCATTTGAACCGCCCGCAATTTATCTGATGGCAAAAACAGCATGCCCACTGCATAATGTCCTTTTTGCGGCAATTGAATAGCGGCACGTTTGGCTTCTTCTTGAAAGAAAGGATCTGGCATGGCCATCAAAATCCCTGCCCCATCGCCTGTATCCGGTTCTGCTCCAGTACCGCCACGATGATTCATTCGTTCAAGCATCGTCAATGCATTTTGAATCAATTCCCTAGAATACACACCATCCTTTTGGGCGATAAAGCCCATCCCGCAGGCATCTTTCTCAAATTGCGGGTCATACATTGAGGGTGTTACGTTCTTACTATTTTTCAAATCATTCATCGTTCACACTTCCTTGGAATATTCTGAATTTTCCGATTTTTCAACAGGTTAAATCTTCCTTTTTTGCTTAGGAAACTTTTGTCGCAGGATTGATTGATATAGGAAAAAATATTTCTTTATTTTATCATTTAGTCGAACCCTCTAAAACCTTATATACAAATGTAAGGTTAAGGTTTTTATATTATACAACATTATTCTCGTTATTTATAAGTTTTAAATGAGAATCGTTTTCATCTAAAACATTGGTAGAAGGTGTCATGAATACGTGATTAATACCCACATCCTGATTTGATTTGATGAGAAAAAAGCCCTTTTTCATCCTTTACAGCACAAAAAAACAGGTAATCATAGAATGAATTACCTGTTTCATGTCATGTCTATTCGGTTATTTCTCGAATCCTTCAGCAACTGCTTCTGGATAATTTTCTTCGACGATTTCAGCACAGTGTCCGCATAACGTTGGTAAATGATCATGTCTGCCGACATCTTTTCTCATTTGGCGGCATCGCTCACAGACTTCACCCTCAGCTTTTTCGACAAGAATTGCAACATCTTCAAATGCATATGCATCTGCTGGCACTGCCGTTCCTGCCTCAGCAACTTCAAAGAAGTCAGGCGAGATGATCAGCAATTGCGGAATATCTGAATCAATTGCTTTCAATAAGGTAGCTACAGGTTCCGAAGGATACACAGTGACCTTCGCTTCAAAAGACTTACCGATCAGTTTTGCATTCCGGGCTTCTTCCAAAGCTTTTAATACGTTGTCGCGGAAATCTAAGAAGGCAGACCATTGATCCAATAGCTCAGCTTGGTTGGCAAATACTTGGTAGCCAGGAAGCTCTGCCAATTGGACATAGTCATCTTCTTCTTTCAAATAAGACCAGATTTCTTCTGCCGTATGTGGAATGATTGGCGTCAATAGTTTGGTCAATGCTACGGCTGTTTGGTAAAAAACAGTTTGCATGGCACGACGTTGGAAATCGTTTTGGCCTTCGATATAGACAACATCTTTGGCAAAATCTAAATAAAAGGAAGACATATCAACTGTTAAGAAATTGATAACCGTCCGATAGATATGCAAAAAGTTGTATTTGTCATAGCCGTCTTCACGAATTGTTTTAATGGTTTGATGCAAACGAACCATCATGTATTGGTCGACTGAACGTAGATCTTCAAAGGCCACAGTATCTTTTGCTGGATCAAAATCATTGGTATTGGCCAATAAGAAACGCATCGTGTTACGAATTTTCCGATACACTTCAGATACTTGGTTCAAAATGTCCATAGACACACGTACATCTGATTCATAGTCAACACTGCTGACCCATAGACGTAAGATATCCGCACCCATTTGTTTGATTACTTTCTCAGGAGCAATCGTATTTCCTAAAGACTTACTCATCTTGCGGCCTTCCCCATCTAAAGTAAAGCCTTGAGATAAAACAGCTTTATAAGGAGCCACTTCATTGATTGCAACACTTGTTGTAATGCTTGAATTGAACCAACCGCGGTATTGGTCTGAACCTTCCAAATACATATCCGCAGGGAACGTCAATTCAGGGCGTTGACGCAATACAGCTTCGTGTGATGAACCTGAGTCAAACCAGACATCCATGATGTCGGTTTCTTTAGAAAACTTGCCATTCGGCGAACCTGGATGAGTAAAGCCAGCTGGCAATAATTCTTCAGCTTCTTTTTCAAACCAGATCGTTGATCCATGTTCAGCAAACAAGTTGGCCACGTGTTCAATCGTTTCCGGTGTGATGATTGCTTCTCCATTTTCAGCATAAAAAATAGGTAATGGGACACCCCAAGCTCTTTGTCGGGAAATCACCCAATCGCCACGGTCGCGGATCATATTGTACAAACGTGTTTTGCCCCATGGAATGATCCAATCGACTTTTTCGATTTCATCTAAGATGTTTTGGCGGAACTTATCAATGGATGCAAACCATTGAGGTGTTGCACGATAAATGACTGGTTTTTTGGTACGCCAATCGTGGGGATAACTATGCGTAAAGAAATCCAATTTCAGTAAAGCACCTTTTTCTTCTAATAAAGCTGTGATCATTGGATTGGCTTTATCATAAAAGATGCCTTCAAAGCCAGGTGCTTCCTCTGTATACATCCCGCGACCGTCAACTGGGGACAAAACATCTAAGCCATATTTTTTGCTGACGATGTAGTCATCTTCACCATGGCCTGGTGCTGTATGCACTAAGCCAGTACCGGCATCTAAAGTCACGTGATCGCCTAGCATAACTAATGACGTGCGGTCATAGAAAGGATGTTGCGCCGTCATATATTCTAGTTGGGTACCTGAGAATTCTTGCAAGACCTCGATCGTTTCCCAACCGATCGCGTCTTTTACAGTTTCTAGAAGGTCTTTTGCTACGACAAATTTACGACCATCCGCTAAGATTTGCACATATGAAAAGCTAGGATTGACCGAGATACCTAAGTTTGCAGGCAATGTCCATGGTGTTGTCGTCCAGATCACTAAGGAAGTATCTGTATCCAGCAAGTCTTTGCCATCTGCGATGGGGAAAGCCACATAGATCGATGCAGATTTGACATCTTTGTATTCAATTTCAGCTTCTGCTAAAGAAGATTCACTGGATGGTGACCAATAGATTGGTTTCAAGCCTTTATAAATATAGCCTTTTTCAGCCATTTTACCAAAAACACGGATCTCAGCTGCTTCATAATCAGGCGTCAATGTGATGTAAGGATGATCCCAATCGCCAGAAACGCCCAATCGTTTGAAATCGGCACGTTGTGTATCTACTTGCGTCAAAGCATATTCTTCACATTTTTTACGGTATTCAGCCAAACTCATTTCTTTACGTTTGATGCCTTTATTTGTTAATACTTGCTCGATAGGCAATCCGTGTGTGTCCCAGCCAGGTACATAAGGTGAACGGAATCCTGACATCGACTTTGAACGTACAATGATGTCTTTGCTGATTTTATTCAATGAATGACCAATGTGGATATTTCCATTTGCATATGGCGGGCCATCATGTAAAACGAATGACGGCTTGCCTTCGTTCAATTCTTGTCTTCGTTGGTAGATTTGTTCATCTTCCCAGTTCTTTTGCCATTCAACTTCACGGTTAGGTAAATTCCCGCGCATCGGAAATTCGGTCTTTCCTAGTTGGAGTGTTTCTTTCATTTTCATTTCGTTTGCTCCTTTTTGATTGCTTGCAGCTATTTTGATAAAGACCATCGTTGGTCTAGATGCCATGGACCATGGACTGTGAAGGTGACTACGTTCCCTTCGGTCGCCTAGTACTGTTCATCATCTACTCTGTCACGCTTCGCGTGCCAATCGTAGTGATTCTTTGTGCGGTGACTACGTTCCCTTCGGTCGCCTAGTACTGTTCATCATCTACTCTGTCACGCTTCGCGTGCCAATCGTAGTGATTCTTTGTGCGGTGACTACGTTCCCTTCGGTCGCCTAGTACTGTTCATCATCTACTCTGTCACGCTTCGCGTGCCAATCGTAGTGATTCACAGCAAAAACACGTTCTTCCCGTGAAGGGACGAACGTGTTCGTGGTACCACCCAAATTTTATTGCCAATGGCAATTCTTTGTTGATCGCTAACGGGATCAGGCGGCGGTTTTTAATCGAACAATCCTGTTCTTTCGAAACTGCGACTCACAGATGATTTGATTTCCTACAGGGTTTTATTTGGCTTCCACTCTCCCAAACTCGCTTGAAAAATATAAGAAATTTTTTTGTTCTGCTTCTAGTCGTTATCTGTTTTACTTAATTCATCTAATAAGTTTCTTGCATCTTCCAATGTCTTCACTTCACTGCTGTCGCTGACATCAACGATTTTCTCACTTGATTCAACAATATCGACATCAGGTATCGTTTGGCCATCTACTGCTTCTGAGTTTACTCCAGAAGTATTTTCACTGTCAAGTTCTTTTGATAAAACTTCTCTAATGACTTGATGCGAATCTTGGACATAGCTTGAAAATGGTGCCAGAATTTCTTCCCACTCTGGGCTTTTGACTTGCGCTAATTGTGTTTGCAGCATTACCAGCAGATTGTTGTGGAACACGCGGGTTTTCTTTTTCAGATCATTGGTTTCAGTTGCCAGTTGACGGGCATTATTGGTTGCATCTGTTAAGATCTCTTTGGCTTTTTCTTCAGCAGCAACATTCAACGCATGCGCACGTTTTTCAGCAGTAGCAACCATTTCATCTGCTTTGTTTTGCGCAGATGTGACAATGACTTCAGACTCTTTGCTAGCACTGGTTTTTACTTTGTCTGCAGTATCTTGTGCCACAATGATCGATTGATTCAATGCATCTTTTAATTCATTGAAGTATTCCAGTTTTTCTTCTGCATGTTTCAATGATTTTTCTAGTTCACGATTTCGTTGCACCGCTTCTTCATAATCACGAACGATCATATCTAAGAAATCATCGACTTCATCTTGATTGTACCCTCTCATTTTCACTGAGAAATTTTTATTCTGAATATCTAATGGAGTTAATGCCATAGTTTACACCTCTTTGATTTATTTACGTAGCACACCTAACAACAATCTAACCTTTTCTTTTTTGGTCGTACCTTCTAAGCCTTGTATTTGGATTCGGCCAAAGCCTCTTACTGAGATGATATCCAGTAGATCCAGAACAAAGTCTGGTCGCAATACTTCAGTCCAATTGACTTTGACTTTTCCGGACTCAATCAGCTGTTTTGATCGTTGTCGAGAAATATGATACACGGCAGATATCACAGTATCCAACCGAAGTGAACTGACTGTTTCGTGTTCCTCAGTCCAGCCATCTTTTGGCATGACCAGTTCCGTATATTTCGTTTCTTCTAATCGAACAGATACATGCCCGATTTTGTCTACTTGCAATTGAACAAATTGACTCACTTCCGAAGCAACAAATACTTGCCACGTTTCACCATCTGACAAGATATCGCCAAAGTATTCTCGCTTGACCCCGGTCCCCATCAACGTTCCTAAGACTTTCCCATGACTTAGCACTGTAAATTTTTTGGGATAATTGATCGTAAACAAGGTCATATCAAATTCATCTGTTGTTGGCACATAATAATCAGGATAGATCAAACAGCGCCTTCTTTCTGCTGCTTCATATCCACCGAAAAAACGATAGCTTAGATCCGTTGATTGTCTGATCAAACTTTCAAGTATATAGGCTTGTCTAGGATCAAGAAAATCAGTTAGAAACGGTGCATATTGCATTTGTACTTGCTCTATCCAACCTTCAGCAGAATCAATAAAAGGGCGCTCATCGTTGCGGAAATGTTGATAGACATTTGCGTTCACCGATAATCACCCCTTACTTCTAAAATAAAATTGATGTGACAATGACAGTCAACCCCTGTGAGGCCAATTGCAAAACGATCACTGCTACTGCGATCGTAAAATCAATGCCGCCAATACTAAGGTTCACTCGGTCAAATAGACTCAAATACGGCTCACAAACTTTTGATAAGAATCGGCCAAAAGCAGATTGGTATCCGCCAGGAAACCAAGACAATAATGCATAGATCACAAGCAAAATCGTATATAAGTAGACTGCATCATTGAGCAGATTCAATAAATTATAGATTAAAATCGGCGTTCCTCCTCAAATTAAAGATCAAAGAAATTCGTATCTGCCAAGGTTTGCGCAGTTCCGTCTATTTCCATTCCTTTAGGGGTGCAAAGAAAAATCTCATCACCGACCCGTTTGATATCACCATCTTCAGCGTACACTGTTCCTGTCAAAAAATCAACTATTCTACGAGCTTGGTACTCTTCAATTAAGTGAAAATTAACAAGTACAGCATCCCCGTTGATGACTTGCTTGGCTATCCCCATTGCTTCAGAATACACCCGTGGTTCAACGATTGTGATCTTGCCAGCCATTTTCGGCTTCGTGTCTTTCGCTTTTGCAGTGCTCCGCTGCTGCGCCATCGGCACCACTTTTTCTTCTGTTTTGAATGCAGCCTTGTTACGCTCCGGTACCGCAGTCGTTTGCTGATGACTAACGGATTGCGGTTGATACCGATGTTGTGATGATTGCGTTTGATTCCTTGTTTCTGGCTCGGCATAGGTGTATGCTGTCCCATTGGCCGCTTTTGGGGCTGTATATGTGTTTTGATTGACCGCAACTTTAGGTACAGCACGCAAGTTCGTGTCTTGTGCGAATGACTCACTCTCGTAGTCTTCTTCATCTGTTAAGCCAAAAAAATTGGTTAGTTTATCTTTAAGCGACATCCGTCAACCTCCTTTATTCTTGAAATAATGCTGTGCCTACACGTATAAATGTGGTGCCTTCTTGGATTGCTTCTGAGAAATCATTACTCATTCCCATACTTGTATCCAAACAAGGGGCATGTGTAAGCTGCAGATCAGCAATTCGCTGTTGCAATTGTTTTAAGGTTTTAAATAGCTGATGCCGTTCGTTGCTTGAAGCATCGATTGGTGCCATCGTCATTAATCCAACAACATGAATTTTATCCAAAGATGCAAGATCTTGAATGAACGAATCGACTTCTTCAGGAGAAATGCCTTGTTTTGAAGCCTCTTGCGACACATTGACTTCAACAAAACAGTTGATCGGCTGCTCTGCTCTCTTTTGGATTTCTTGGGCTAACTTAAATGAATCCAACGCGTGAAAATAGTCAATTTCATTGATGATCGATTTTACTTTTCTGCGCTGTAAATTCCCAATGAAATGCCATTTGACATCCGGATAGTTCCTAAGTGCTTGTTTCTTTGACAGCAATTGCTCGACGCGGTTTTCCGCGCAATCCCTGACACCATTTTCCAACAATGTCTGAGTCATTGACGTGTCCACAGACTTGGTAACTGCAACCAAATGCACATCTGATGCCTGTCTAGAAACAAGAGCACAGGAATCCTGTATCTCTTGCTGGATCTTGTGCAAGTTCTCAGAAATCATGTGCTCTGCCTCCTAGCGTTTACGACGGAAAAATGGTGGTGTACTTAGTTCGTCGTCATCATTTGATTTGACATCTTCACGGCTGAATGTATCAAAATCTTTCTTTTCAACATTTTCAAATGTATTCTCTTCAACTTTAGGACGCACATTTTGCTCTTTGCGAATATCCCAATCGCCAAAACCGCTGTTGTCCTCTGCTTGTGCAGGACGTGCTTGATCCATATCTAACGTTGGTTTTTGTGGAATAGAATGGATTTGACTTTGACTTTGTCTATTTGAACGAGCTGTGCGTTCTTTCTTTGACGGATCGATGCCTGTAGCAATCACAGTCACGCGAATTTCATCGCCTAAATCTTCATTGATCGATGTACCTAGAATAATATTGACATCACCTGTAGCAGCATGTGCAACGATATCTGAAGCATCTTGCGCTTCAAATAATGTCATATCCAAGCCGCCAGTAATGTTCAATAGGACTTGTTCTGCACCATCGATCGATGTTTCAAGCAATGGCGAAGAAATAGCTTTCTTCGTTGCTTCGATCACGCGTTCTTCACCGCTGGCTACACCGATACCCATCAATGCTGTGCCTTGATTTTCCATCACTGTTTTCACATCTGCGAAATCAAGGTTGACATAACCAGGTGCAGTGATCAAATCAGAGATCCCTTGCACACCTTGACGCAAGACATTATCCGCTTCACGGAATGCTTCAAGCATCGGCGTTTTCTTGTCCACAACTTCAAGTAAACGATTATTGGAAATGATCAATAATGTATCGACATTTTCTTTTAATTTGGCAATTCCTTCTGCTGCAAAACGGCCGCGTTTAGGTCCTTCAAAAGTGAAAGGACGTGTCACAACACCCACAGTCAATGCGCCAATCTCTTTGGCAAGTTTTGCTACGATTGGTGCAGCACCCGTCCCAGTTCCGCCGCCCATACCAGCAGTGATAAAGATCATATCTGCGCCTTCTAGTGAATCACGGATCGCATCTTCACTTTCTTCTGCAGCTTTTTCCCCAACTTCAGGTTGAGAACCTGCACCTAAACCACGGGTATATTTAGGGCCTAATTGGATCACTGTTTCTGCTTTTGAATTTTTTAATGCTTGAACGTCTGTATTGGCCGCAATAAACTCTACGCCTTTAACGTTTTCTTCTATCATACGATTGACAGCATTGCCGCCGCCGCCACCGACACCGATGACTTTGATCACAGCACCATCATTGATGTTATTATCAATTGAAAATTCCATAGTTTGTCTTCCTCCTGAAAATGATTTTTAGGTTATTCAAAGATATTTGAGAAGAAATCTTTCACACGATTGGTAATCGATCCGCTCGCTTTTTCTTCTTCCACTTCTTCATAGGTTTCTTCTGGTGCTTCGTATTGTTGTTCATAGCTGACTTCTTGTTGGACAGCAACAGGTTGTTGATGCGACGTTTTTTCGCCAGTGATCGCACTCTTAGCCAATTGGTAGACTTCACTCAAGTTGGCCGAGTAATCAACAATACTGATCACATTTGTAAAGACAGGATTACGCAACCCCATATGGTTTGGTACATATAATTTTACGTTTGTTTCAAAGACTTCTTGTGCCAAGTCTACGACACCTGGCAAACTAGCTGCGCCACCGGTCAAAATCACACCGCCTGGCAATTCTAAGCCATCGATCTCATTCAATACTTCTTTTGATTTATTGAAAATTTGTTCCATCCGTGCTTCGATGATCTCGGATAGATACCGCTCATCGATTTTGACTGGTTCTGATTTACCAATCACATCCACTGGAAATTCTTCACTGGCAGACGTTCTTTCTGGATAAGCATCACCATAATTGATTTTTAAGGCTTCTGCATTATTGAAAGAAGTATTCAATACAGTTGAAATATCTTTAGTGACAAATTCGCCACCTTCTTGATTGACATGTGTAAACTTCAATTGTTTATCATGCATCGCAGAAGTGGTCGTTTGTCCGCCGCCGATATCGATGACGATCGTCCCAAAGTCTTTTTCACCATCAGACAAAATTGATTCTGTCAAAGCTAATGGTGTGATGACCATTTCATTCACGATCAAGCCAGATTTTTCAACACATTTTCGGATGTTATGGATGATCGTTTTTGGTCCAGTGTAGACAACACCGAACATTTCTAAACGAACACCGATCATGCCGCGAGGATCTTTGATGCCTTCGAATCCATCAACTGTGAATTCTTGCGGCAAGATTGCAATGATTTGTCTTTCCGGAGGCGTTGAACGCACAAGGGCGGCAGAAGCCACATTGCGAACATCTTCGTCTGTGATCTCTTTAGATTCACTATTGACCGCAATCATTCCTTGGCAATTTTCAACATCAAGTAAATTTGCGGGCACACCTACACTGACACTGCGAATTTGGATTCCTGCTTTTTCTTCTGCTTGTCTTACTGCTCTTTGAATGGCTTGTACCGTTTTGTCAATATCTACAATGATCCCACGGTTGATCCCTTCAGATTTTGCATTTCCTACACCAATAATATTCATTTGGCTGTCAACGTATTCAGCAACAACAACTTTAACCGATGTCGTTCCGATATCAAGGCCAACATACATTCCCGTTTTTGCCATGGATGGGGTTCCCTCCTAGTTAATTGGATATATAGCGAACCATCACAGTCCGTTTTTAATGTTCAATCGAATAATTTGTTCACTGTTACCAATTCTACCATATATTGGCGATTTATAGAAACAAGTTAATAAAAAAACTCTTGATTTTTTTCTAAGAATCAGCGTCAGTGGACTCTTCTGTCTGTGCATCCTCATCTTTGGTGCTGGAAATTGGATAGGTAAAGATCCCGACTTCCATATCAACAATACTGGCTTCCGTCAAATCACTGGCGATTTGGGGATAATATTGCATTTGGCTCGCCATATTGGAAATATTCACGATCACTTGATTGCCATCGTTCATGAACAACGTCAATAATTCATCATTGCTTTCTCTTGGGCTCGATTTGATTTGAGAGATCCCGTCTTGTATTTCTTGACTCAATTGCTGATAAGCGGTCAAAACTGACTTGATCTGTGTTTCATCTGTAAAATCTTCCAGTATTGGCAAACCTTCGATTGGTTGGTCGCTCGTCTCGGATAGAACAACACCATTTTCCAATATCGCAGCATATGTATCGTCTTTCGCCAGCAATGCCACTTCTGTGTACTCTTGTACCGCAATCTCAAAGTGATTCAGTCCGGCTAATGAAATCGTGACTTGTTTGATTCGAGGAATTGCCTTTTCGATTGCTGCTTCACGGGCGTTACGGCTAAAAAATTGTGGCCATAGGTCTTCATTCAGCGTCAAATTTGAATCAGCGATAATCTCTTCTTGCGACACTTCTTGGTTTCCTTTGACCTTTACTTCCGTCAGTCTGCTAAAAGGTGAGACAAAATATAAAACGATCAATAAAGGAACTATCAGGATTCCGATGATCAACGCTAAACGACGGATCAGCAACCGATTCCGATACTGCTTCAAGTTGGGCAACCGATCAGCAAAAGACCGTGGCTCTTCGTAAGCCAACTCTTTTTCTTCAACTTCACCTTCCGCTTCTTCAATGTGGCCATCTGCTTCTTCCACAGCGGATGGTTCGGTCTGGATTTCGCCGATTTCATCCTCTTTCTCGGATTGTGACCATCGGGGCTGATCACCTTTATCTTGCAAGTATTTTAAATTTTCTCTTTGCCAAGGGGTCAATTCTTCCATTGACGAGGGGGTTTGATCATCATGAGGTTGTTTGTCTTTACTAATGATAATCGCTCCTTTCTATCCCACACATTGTACTATTTGATGATCTCTTGCACAAGTCGAAATAATCTTTCAGAAGCATCGCTGATTCCTTGCTCTTTAGACGCTTGAGCCATTTCCTTGCGCATGCTTTCGTTTTCCATAATACTATCGACGGCAGCGACTAAGTTGCTGCTGTTCAACGCATGATCTGCAATCATTTTGACCGCCCCAGCCTGAACCAGACTTTGTGCATTTTTGGTTTGATGATCATTGGTCACATAAGGACTAGGGATCAAGATCGCCGGGATACCCAGTGCTGTAAATTCAGCAATCGATGTGGCTCCTGCGCGACCGATCAATAAGTCGCTGTTGGCCATCACCTCTGCCATTTGATCAATATATGGACGAATACTAATATTTGGGAAAGCGTCTTTAGACATGCCGATTTTTTCTTCAATTTCTTTATAATAGCGTTCACCGGAAGCATATAGCACTTGATAGTCTTTTTTGGCAAAAAGCGGAATGGCTTCAATCAATGCTTGATTGATTTTTTGGGCACCTTGGCTGCCGCCGAAAATCAGCACAGTTGGCCGATTGGGCTTCAAGTCATACGCAGCTAAAATAGCAGATTTTTGTGCATCTCTGACTTCTTGTCCTCGAGGATTGCCGACCAAAACTGTTTTTTTGGCAGGAAAATAACGTGCCGCATCCTGGAAAGCAATGGCGATCCGATCCACATATTTTGTCAAAAATTTATTGGTGATCCCTGGTACACTATTTTGTTCATGGATGATCGTTGGAATGTGCAGTCTTGAGGCCGCAAAGACAACGGCACCAGAAACATACCCACCTGTCCCGATCACGACATCAGGTTGGAAATCTTTGATGATCTTTTTAGCAGCTAGATAACTTTTTAAAAACAACTGGATTGTTTTCACATTGTCCATCGATAGTTTGCGTTTGAATCCTTGGATCTCTAAAGTTTGAAAAGGAATCCCTGTGGGCGGCACGATTTTATTTTCTAAACCTCTGGTGGCACCGATATAAAGGAACTCTGCTTCTTTGTCGATAGACCTTACATAGTCAACAAAAGATAAAGCTGGGTAGATATGTCCGCCTGTTCCGCCGCCAGTCACTAAAATTTTCATGGTTTTCACTCATTTCTTTTCAAATCTGATATGGCTGTCATAAACTTGTCACCACGTACTTCGAAGTTAAGGTATTGATCCCAACTGGCATTCGCTGGTGATAACAATATCGTGTCCCCTGCTTGACTATGTTTGAAAGCAAGAGGTACAGCCGTTGTTACATTTTCGGTTATTTCAATCTGTGGTACTTGTGCTTCTCTGGCAGCTTTGGCCAATTTTACCTTTGTTTCGCCGAATAAGACGATCGCTTTTAAGCCTTTAAAATAAGGAATGAGATCATCAAAATCATTGCCGCGGTCTAATCCGCCCGCCAACAATATCAAGTGTTGATTGTCAAACCCATCTAATGCCATTTTGGTGGCCAGACTATTGGTTGCTTTAGAATCATTATAGAATTTCACATCACGATAGGTACCGACATATTGCGTTCGATGAGGCACGCCGCTAAATGTGTGCAAGGCTTCTTTGATGTCTTCGTTTGAAATACCTGATAATTTGCCCACTGCGATTGCCGCTAATGCATTCTCTACATTGTGACTGCCTGGTACGCCAACCTCCGTAACCGCCATGATGGCTTCATCATTAAAGTACAACTGACCATCTAGCAGATAGGCCCCTTCTACTTTTTCTTTTGTTGAAAAAGGCACCACTTTGGCTGCTGTTCGTGCTGCCAGTTTTTGCAGTTCAGGCTGATTCCAGTTGATGACCAAATAATCATCTGTTGTCATATTTTGCTGCAAACGCCATTTTGCATGGACATACTCAGGTCGGCTGCCATGATAATCGATATGGGCTTCATAGATATTGGTGATGACTGCGATATGCGGACGCAACTGCTCAATCCCCATCAGCTGAAAACTAGACAATTCCATGACCAGTCGATCTGCTGCTGTAGCTGTTTGCGCAACAGAACTAGCTGGAAAACCGATATTTCCAGAAAGAAGGGCTCGTCCTTCTGTCATACCTGCATTCAAGATGTGTGCGATCATCGTCGTTGTTGTCGTTTTGCCATTTGTCCCTGTGATACCAATGATCGGGGCATCCGAGATTTCATACGCCAATTCCACTTCCGTAATCACCGGAATGCCTTTAGCTATTGCACCTTGCACAATCGGTTGAGTATACGGAATACCTGGGTTTTTGACCACCAATGAAAAGCCTTCATCCAGTAGTTCGATTGGATGACTGCCTGTGATCACTTTGACGCCTAACGCCAAAAGATCTTGTGCTTCTGGATTTTCAGCAAAAGGTTTGCCGTCATTGACGGTGACCAACGCGCCCAAATCATGTAACAATTTGGCCGCGCTGAATCCACTTTTTGCTAATCCTAACACAAGAACTTTTTTATTTTGATATGATGTTATATTTTTCATTTTATTTTCCATCTCCTACCATACAATGACTAATGTAAGTATCGAACAAACCAATGCAATACACCAAAAAACAGTGTCGATTTTCCATTCTGACCACCCACTCATTTCAAAGTGATGATGAATCGGAGACATTTTGAAGATTCGTTTGCCAGTTAGTTTGAAAGAAGCAACTTGCAACATGACACTGGCGGTTTCACATACATAAATCAAACCTACCAGTAGCAATGTCCACTCTTGATGCAGCAAAATTGAAATCGCCGCTAAAAGACCACCTAAGGCAAGTGAACCAACGTCACCCATGAAAATCTTTGCAGGTTTACGATTGTAGGGAAAGAAGCCAATCAAACCGCCAATGACCGCCAAACACACGATCAATACATCAATTTGCCCTTGGCGCCAAGCAATGATGCCATAGGTTGCAAATGATATTGTACCCAATCCAGCAACCAATCCATCTATGCCGTCTGTTAAATTGACCGCATTAGAAAATCCAACCAGCCAAAAAATAACGAACAAGCCATAAAAAACATTTAATGGAATAGCCATACCGAATAGGTTGAGGGTATTGGCATTCCCTTCGGATAAGAAAACCAAATAAAATACGATACCACCAGCGATTTGTCCAATCAATTTCTGAAGTGAATTTAACCCCATATTTCTCTTTTTAAAGATTTTAATGAAGTCATCAATAAATCCTAGCGCGCCGTATAGCAAGGTGATAAACAAAAGAATGAACAATGATGTGGTGAGTTGCTGTTGCCAAGCGCCAACCCAAATAGCTGTGATCATCGTTGCGATCAAAAAGACGAAGCCGCCCATGGTGGGTGTGCCCGCTTTGATGTTATGCCATTTAGGTCCTTCTCCACGAATCTCCTGCCCGTATTTCTTCATTTGAAAATACCCAATAAATAGGGGCATCGTAGCTGTTACAATGGCAAAACTACTCGCCAGCGGTAATATCATCTCTGTCCATTCCATTTTTTTCTCTCCTATTATTCGTTTTCGCTTAATGTAAATTTGATTGATTGTCCTGATAATTCTGTGTACGCCTCTACGCTTTGCGCCGTACAGTATCCATCCCCTTCGAAGGTGACATCGATATTGAGCAGACTACCAAATTTGATCAGATCTGCTTTGGACCAACCTGTGGTATCCGGCATCTCATATGAATCACTATCTGTGATCAACAAGATACGTTCACCGGCCATCACTGTGGTGCCGCTATCTACAGACTGTGCGGTCACTGTATCGCCGTCGCCGATCACAACTGGGATCAGACCCAATTTTTGGACATCTGTTGCTGCAGACTCTGTATCTAAGTTGCGGTAATCATTGACAGTGATCGTGTCACTTGTTGTTGTCGTTTCTTCTAAAGAAGTATTTTTAAGATCCATGACCCGTTTCATCAACGGATTGGCAATTTCAGCTAAGACGGTGCTTTCATGTTTTTCCGGCAACTTGATCGTTAGATACAAAATATATTCTGGTTCTTCCGACGGAAACATCAAGACAACCGAATACAAATAATTTGATCCGCCAGATAAGTACTTGCCTGTATCCGGATCCGCTACTTGGGCTGTTCCTGTTTTGGCAGAAATATTATAGCCAGGCAATTCATAGACGCCGTATGCACTCCCATAATTTTCACTTTCAACAACATCCCGCATGTATTCACGCACTTTGGTGGCCGCATTTTCGGTGATTGGATGCCCAACTTCTTCGGTTTGAGTGACCGTGGTATCACCGGTTTGTGTGTCAACGATTTTGCTGATAAATTGTGGTTTCAACATCGTACCATTATTGGCTACTGACGTGAAAGCTTGCATCATTTGAAAATTGGTGACCCCGATCGCTTGTCCAAAAGAAGTCATTGCTTGACTCACTGGATTGTCTTCAGGGGTAATGCCGGTATTTTCATTGGGTAAACCAGAATAGGTGCTGCGCCCAAAGCCAAATTGTTTCAAGTATTGCTGCCAACGATCTGCCATCCGTTGCTCCAATGTCACCATGCCGATATTACTAGACCATGACAAGGCCTGACGCATCGTCAATGTGCCTTTTTGTCCATAATCCCAGTCATTGATCGTTGCATCATAGAGTTTCAACCCATCGCTGCTTGGGGTAAATGTTTCATTTTCATTGAAGATCCCTTGATCGATCGCTGCGGCTGTCGTCAAAATTTTCATGGTGGATCCCGGTTCATAATTGTCTTCTACTAAGAGATTCTGCCAATCATTGATAGAATCCAAATCTTCTGGATTGTAGGTAGGCCGTTGCGCCATGGCAATGATCTGCCCTGTTTTGGCATCCATTAGATTCGCCGTTACGTTTTCAGGATTATTGTCTTCGTATACCGAATCCATCAATGTTTCTAAGTAACTTTGGATGCGGCTGTCAATTGTCGTATAGACATCTTTTCCGTCCACAGCTTCTTCGCTTTCAACAACTGTCCCTGGCAATGGATTTTGATTATTGTCTTTTTGATAAACGATTTTACCATCCGTTCCAGAAAGAACGTCGTTGTAAGCAGCCTCTAAACCAGTCTTTCCTTCGAGACCGGTATCATCATCATTGGCTACCGCATAACCGATAAAGTGAGAAGAAAAAATACCATTCGGGTATAAACGAGCAGGATGACTATCAAAGTGAAAACCTGCGATTTCTTCTTTTTCCATCGCTTCTTCAATAGCTTTTTTTTGCTCTAAAGTAATGTTGTTTCCTTTACTCCCAAAAGATACACGCCATAATTGATCAGATAGTCCATTTTCTAAGCTCTCCTGAGCAGAATCTTCATCGATCCCAAGCGTATCAGAAAGAATTTTGGCTAATTTGGAAAAATTTTCTTCTTCCGCATACAGTTTCTTTTTGCCATCTACGTAGTTTTGATTCAACACAGCGTAAATTGAGTAAGAGGTAACATCTTCAGCGATCGCAATGCCGTTTCGGTCATAGATCGTTCCTCGTTTTGCCTGGATCACTTCACTGCCTTGATATAAGTTTTTGGTTTTCTCAGCCAAAGACGTACCTGCAACATCGCCAACGATCACGATATAGCTCAAACGCGTGACAAACAAAAAGAACAATCCAATACTCGTAGCAAAGAGAATAATACCTACTTTTTTGCGATTGTTCATCGTAGTTTGATTGTTCTTTTTTAAGTATTGCTTGAATTTATCTGTTAGCTTCATCTAATCCACTTTCCTTAAATTGCCATCATCGATGGTCAATCCTTGATCCTCAGCTATCTTCTTGATCCGATCGGTTTTAGAAAGTTCATTCTTTTCTTGTTCTAATTGTTCTGCTTCTGCTGTCTTTTCATTGATATCTGATTGGATCAATGAAATATCATGTTCAACTTGACTGATGTTGGTCCGAATGCTGATCGTTAAGATTGCTAAGGTGATCACAGCCAAAACAACAAAGGCAGCAATTAATTTTTCCAACGCAGAAATACTTTTTAACCGACGTTGCGGAGATGCTGGGATGCGAATCACTTCAGGACGCTGTGGGTCTTGGGGAAGTTTTTCAGCTATATGTTCAGTTTCTTCATTGAATGCACGTTCTTGAGACTCTGTGAATTCATAGTCATGGACTTTTAATTCTGCCATAGCTGCTACCCTTCGCTTTCCTTCGTTTTTTCCGCAATTCGCAGTTTCGCACTGCGTGAGCGATTGTTTTCCTCTACTTCTTCTTCAGAAGGTAAAATTGGTTTTCTAGTCACCAACTTCAAAGTTGGTTGAAATTCTTCTGGGATGATTGGCAATCCCGGTGGCATATCTTTGGGACTGCTATACTCCTTGAACATTGATTTAACGATGCGATCTTCTAATGAATGGAACGTAATGACACTAATGCGTCCATTTTTCGCCAAGCAATCAATGGCTTGTTCCAGTGACGCTTCGATCACACCTAATTCATCATTGACAGCAATGCGGATTGCTTGGAAAACCCGCTTCGCAGGATGTCCGCCTTTTCTCCGAGCTGGTGCCGGGATCGCTGTTTTAATGATTTCGACCAATTCACCCGTCGTTTCGATTGGACGTACAGCACGTACGCGCTCAATCTCACGGGCAATTTGTTTCGAAAATTTTTCTTCGCCATATCGGAAAAATATTTTGACCAATTGGTGGTACTCAAAGTGATTTACAACATCATAAGCACTGAATGGCGCAGATTGATCCATACGCATATCTAGCGGGGCGTCTTGGTGGTAACTAAAGCCGCGTTCAGCTTCATCCAATTGCGGTGAAGAAACGCCTAAGTCATATAAAATCCCATCGACTTTGGTAATCCCTTGCGCTGCAAGTGCGTCATGCAAATAACGAAAATTACTTTTGATAAACGTCACCATGTTTTTTTCTATATAAGGTGCCAAACGAACTTTGGCATGATCGATTGCTTTTTGATCTTGATCAAAGGCATATAAATGACCTTTCTCGGACAACTGCGATAAGAGATATTCACTATGGCCAGCTCCACCTAATGTACAATCCACATAGATGCCATCCGGACGTATATTCAGCCCATCGACTGTTTCTTGAAGCATCACGGTGTAGTGTTTGAAATCTGCCATTTACTTTTCCTCTTCCTATAAGCCAAAATCAATCATCGTTTCAGCAATTTCATCAAAATTTTCTTCCGCTTCAACGGTAAATGCTTGCCAACGTGCTTCATCCCAGATTTCAATTCGATTCGATACACCAATGATCACACAGCTTTTTGTCAATGCAGCATGCGTTCTTAGTGCAACGGGAATATTGATTCGGCCTTGTTTATCTACTTCACATTCAGTAGCGGCTGAATAAAAAAAGCGGACGAATGTTCGTGCATCTTTTTTTGCAAGCGGCATTTCGTTCAATTTCTCTTCAAGTGTTTCCCATTCTGACAAAGGATAGCCAAATAAACAGCCATCTAATCCTCTTGTCACAATAAATTTTTCTCCAAGTTTTTCACGGAGTTTTGAAGGGACGATCAGTCGGCCTTTTGTATCGATAGCATGTTGATATTCACCCATAAACATCGACAAAAACCCCCAATCTCCACTTGATATTCACAGTCTACCACAATCCCCCACTTTCTACCACAAATTATATGAAATTTGGAAGGGAAGTTCTTTGACTATTCTTTACCAAATGGACAATTGCGGGTATAACGACTTTTTATCGTCTTTAAAAAAACTTTAAGTACTTCGTAGCGGCCGGTTGATCGTTTGTCGCTTATAGATAGCCAATTAGATTAAACATGACCAACACCACATGAAAAACGATCGTGAACAAAAAGATACTGCGCCAATACATCTTGCCATAGCGCCCGTAATCTATCTCTTGATAGTAGTATGCCTGAAAAACTGCTAACAATATCCCTAACAGTAATATTGACAACAGGTAGTAAAGGGTGATGGCTTGATCAAATGTATGAATAGATAGTTGATGGATGCCAATAATCAAAAAAGGTACTGCGATATCTGGCGCTTTAAGATGAAATCGATCCTTTAAGGAAAACACCAACACCAAAAAGCGGCAAGCAAGATAGACGATAACTGGATAAATATACCAAAACAAAACGACTGGATTAAACGTTGACATACAAAAAACCCTCTCTAACAACTAGTGTCACTATACTTGATTTACTTTACAACCTTATTTCAGTTTCGTTAAAAATAGATGGACAAATAAGTCAGACAGCACATCATCTCACTTTTGTCCCAAAAAAGGCGATCGATCAGCTGAATAAGGAGTTTTCATCTTATATTAAAGCAGAAGGAAAGCACTTCAACAAGCCTATCTTCTGATTCTTCCTTTAATTTTGCTATTTGGTTGTTTTTTTATTAATTTCTGCCGCCTTTACCTTGAGTTATCCGCAGAATGAAGGTAAACTGTCACTAGAATAACTCTTGAAGGTGGATTTAAGATGAACGAAAAAAAACCAAAAAGCACATTTGCCAAAGTTACACAGGTAGTCATTTGGACCATGCTGATTCTTACAGTAGGCTCAATTTTCTTAGCCGCATACACAAGTATCATGGGATAAAAAAACTTTCACAGTGCACTGCACTGTGAAAGTTTTTTTATAATAAAGGCGAGATCAGCCGAGCCAATCCTTCTTTGATTTTGATCATGACAGCGCGTTGCTGGTAGCCTTCGATCGTTAATGCTTTCGCGTCCGCTGAATCACGTAAAAAAGCATCCCTTGCCTGCGCAGCCGTTTCTACATCATAAATGATCGTGTTGACCTCAAAGTCTAATCGAAAGGACCGGACATCGATATTAGCAGAACCAATCGATACCACGCCACTATCGATGATCATGGTTTTGGCGTGCATAAAGCCTTTTTCATAGGTTTCGATCACAGCCCCAAACTGCAACAGCTCTGCCGCAAATGAATAAGTCGCCCAATATACAAAGGGATGATCTGGTTTATTGGGGATTTGGATATGCACTTTGACCCCTGATATCAAAGCCAATTTCAACGCATTATGGATCGATTCATCCGGAATATAATAAGGCGTTTGGATCAGGATCTCTTTTTTCGCCAGATTGATCATTTTCAAATAGGTCATTTTGATTTCTTCACGTTCTGTATCGGGTCCACTGGTTACTACTTGCGCTGCAACTGTGCCTGTGGTGTGGATGGTTGGAAATAGTGCTTCGTCATATTTGATTTCCAGCTTATGTTGCGAATTCCAATCCATTAAAAAGCGATTCTGTAATGAATACACAGCAGGACCTACAATACGCAAATGATTGTCCCGCCAATAACCGAACTTTTCAACTTCACCTAGATACTCATCCCCTACATTAAATCCGCCTGTATAACCAATTCGACCATCAATAACAACGATTTTACGATGATTGCGATAGTTGATCCTCGGATTGACATAAGGAACAAACAACGGGAAAAAGAACGATACTTGACCGCCATGCAGACGCAGTTCTTCGAAAAATTTCAATGAAACACGAGAACTGCCCCATGCATCCAATAAGACCCGCACCTTGGCGCCGCGTTTAGCTGCCCTCACTAAAGCTTGATTGATCAAACCCCCTAAAGCATCACTACGATAGATATAGTACTCCATGTGGATATGCGCTTCGGCTTGATCGATATCCGCAATCAATGCATCAAACTTCACCTTGCCATCGGTGTATAGCGTCAATTGATTGCTTGTGGTATACAATGATTGCCCAAAAACCGTCAACAAATAGACCAATTGCTTGACCTCAACTTGATCAGTCGGCGGATGGGGAAAGAGTTGTCTTTTGAGGGCTTGCTTCTGCTCCGCTAACTCAACATTCAAGCCGACATTGGCCTGCGTCCGCATATCAAAAATCTTTTCTTTAGAAATCCCCTTCCCAAGAAAGATATATAGAACAAAACCGACGATCGGCACAAATAACAAGACCAAAAGCCACGCCCATGTCTGCGCCGTTTGTTTGCGTTCTCTGAAAATAATAATGGCTGATAACAATAAATTGACGACAAAAAGAATCGTTACGAGATTATCCATATCAAACATACGGCCACCTCCACTCCTTACTCTCAACAAGCATATCGAAGACAGCGCTTAATGTAAAGCAGCACTTCACACAAATAGTTCCGTTCACAAAAAAAGCCGATTCATCAGAATCAGCTTTCTTTCCATTATACTTTTAAGAAACGACGCATCGATAAGACTGACCCTAATGAACCAATCACAATACCGATCAACGCCATGATGCCGCAAACTTGCAGCAAGAACAAATGAGGTGCGATCAAACTATAATTGGATCGCAGCAAAGAAGGATTAACCAATGCATAGACTTGGTGATAACCAAAATACATGATTGCAATCGGAACGATTGATCCTAATAGACCAATCCATCCACCTTCTAAGAAAAACGGCCAACGAATATAGCCATTTTTGGCCCCTACTAGACGCATGATCTGGATTTCTCTTTGTCGCGACATGATCGTGATCCGAATCGTATTCGAAATCAAGAACATTGCCACAAAGATCAAGAGCACTGCTGCTGCCAATCCCCACGTCCGTACAGCTGCCGATAGTGAAAAGATCCTATCTGAAGAGTCACCACCATAGTCTGCTTTAAAGACGTTGGCTAAATCTCCCGCTTGATCTGCAATATCTTTGGTATACTCAGGATCGGTTGCACTAACAACATAGACATTGTATAAAGGATTACTATCCCCTTCAAATAAGTTCCATGAGTCACCCATAGCATCTTGGATTTTCTTCAACTCGTCGTCACGACTAGAAAATTGAACATCTGATACATTCGGCAGATCTTTCAATTGTTGTTCAAGGGCATCCATGTCCTCTTGTTCCGTGCCAATATCAACAAAGACGGAAACATCGACGTTCTCACGGATATCCTCTGCTAATTTCGTGGCATTTAAGATGACACCTAAGAAAATGCCGACCAACGTCAATGTGATCGTTACCGCACTTAATGACGCGATGGTCATCCAACCATTACGTTTTAAACTTTTGATACTCTCAAGGAGATGACGGAAAAACGTTCTAATCATCGTAGCCATATTCTCCTTCCGCTTGGTCGCGAATAATGCGGCCATTTTCGATTGCGATCACGCGATGGCGGATCGTATTGACGATCGTACTGTTGTGTGTTGCCATGACAACAGTCGTCCCTTGTGCGTTGATCCGATCCAACAGTTTCATGATTTCCCATGAATTTTCTGGATCCAAATTCCCCGTAGGTTCATCTGCGATCAATACTTTGGGGGTATTGACGATAGCACGAGCAATCGATACCCGTTGTTGTTCTCCCCCTGATAGTTCACTCGGGAAAACGCGTACTTTGTGTTTCAATCCCACTAAATCAAGGACTTCCATCACCCGTTTTTTAACATCTCGGGGTTTGCGCCCGATGACTTGCATCGCATAAGCAACATTTTCAAACACTGTTTTGCGCGGCAATAGTTTATAATCCTGGAAGACGACACCGATTTCTCTTCGCATCAATGGAATTTCACGACTTTTCATGCCGACTAAATCATAGCCCGCGACATTCAATACACCTTTGGTTGCTTTTTCTTCTCGATACATCAATTTGATAAAGGTAGATTTACCTGCCCCAGAAGGGCCAACAACGTAAACAAATTCCCCTTGATCAATTGAGATCGACAGGTTGCGGATAGCAGTCGTACCATTAGAGTACTTCTTCATTATGTCTTTCATTTCAATCATACAGCTATCTCTCCATCTCAAAAATTTTCATACTGGCTTATTATAGCATGAATATATTGCACGTTGCTTGCAACAGATTACAATTGTGTGTCAATCTGTTTAAGTGCATACATGGTTATTTTTGGTTTAGTTTTAGCTTCAAAAAGGCATCGATAAATCCATCTAAGTCGCCATCCATCACAGCTTGCACATTTCCTGTTTCAAAGTTGGTGCGATGGTCTTTGACCATTGAATACGGATGGAAGACATAAGAACGGATCTGAGAACCCCAGCCGATCTCCATTTGCTCGCCTCTAAGTGCAGCAGCTTCTTGCTCTTTTTTCTCAACTTCTAATTGGTATAATTTGGCTTTCAACATCCCCATTGCTTGTTCTCGGTTTTTTAATTGTGAGCGTTGCGCCTGACTTGCCACAACCGTACCAGTAGGAATATGCGTGATTCGAACGGCCGATTCCGTTTTGTTGATATGTTGTCCACCAGCGCCACTCGCTCGGTACGTATCGATCTTCAAATCATCAGAATTGATCTCCACATCGATATTCCCATCTAATTCAGGCATGACATCAACTGAACAAAAAGAGGTATGGCGACGTTTTGCCGAATCAAAAGGTGAGATTCGCACCAATCGATGAACACCTTTTTCTGATTTTAAATAACCATATGCATTGTGCCCCTTGATCAGCAAAGTCACACTTTTGATCCCTGCTTCATCTCCTGCTTGATAGTCCAATGTTTCAACCGTATAGCCATGTTGTTCGCAAAATCGCGTATACATGCGTAATAGCATGCTGCCCCAGTCCTGTGATTCAGTACCACCCGCTCCTGGATGCAATTCAATGATGGCATTGTTACGGTCATAAGGCTCATCCAAAAGCATCGCCAATTCGTACGTCGCCATTTTGTCATTCAACTTGTGCATGCGCTCAGATAATTCATCTTCCATCTCTGCATCCGGTTCTTCTTGGATCATTTCCAGCATGACCTCTAATTCTTCTAATTCTTCGGCTAGCTGATTGAATTGATCATAGGTTTCTTTATTGGCATTATTGGCATTGATGACTGTTTGAGCATGCTCAGCGTTGTCCCAAAAGGTTGGATCTGCCATCTGATGTTCTGCTTCAGCGATAGCTTCTTCTAATTGATCTAAGTCAAAGAGACCCCCTAAAACTATTTATTTTTTCTTGCATCTCATTTAATTGATTTCGAATCTCTGCGATTTCCATTGATATTCCTTCTTTCTATAGGTATGGATACGGAAAAGTAGGCTGGACATCATTTCCTGCCAGCCTACTCCACCTTCACATTCTTACATGTTTTTTCCGTGACAATTTTTGAATTTCTTGCCGCTGCCGCAAGGACATGGATCATTCCGTCCGACATTTTTGAAACTTGGCTCTTGTTTCGCAGGCGCTTCTTCAACACCTTGCGCTTCTCCTTGCGCCACTTGTTCACGTTGCACATTTTGACGGATCTCAGCCTTCATAAATAACCGTGTCACTTCATACTCAATCGCGCCAACCATATTTTCAAACATATTGTAGCCTTCTGTTTGGTATTCGACCAGTGGATTGTTTTGTCCATAGGCACGTAAGCCGACAGACTGACGCAATTGATCCATTGCATCGATGTGGTCCGTCCATTTTGTGTCTACAACACGTAGAATAACAACTTTTTCAAATTCGAGTAATTGTTCTGGACTATTCAATTGCTCTTTCTTTTTGTCAAAGACTTCTTGCGCGCGCTGATTCAAATAGTCTTTGATTTCTTGGGCAGATTTTCCTTTGATGCTGTCGATCGAGATCGTGTCTTCATGTACCAGCGCATTTGCCGCAAAGTCAACGATGCCTTCATAATTCCATTCAGTTTCTTCCAACTGTGTATGGCTGTCAACAACACGGTTGATCGAACGCTTGACCATATTCATCAATGTTTGTGATAAGTCTTGGTCTTCTTTGATAACTTCTTGTCGTTGGCCATAGATGACTTCCCGCTGTTCCCGCATCACATCATCATATTGCAAAACGTTCTTCCGTGTATCATAGTTATTGCCTTCTACTCGTTTTTGCGCAGATTCAACTTGTTTTGACAACATCTTGCTTTGGATCACAGCATCTTCTTCATCGATTTTCATACGATCCAAGAAGACTTTGATTCTTTCTGAACCAAAACGTTTCATTAGATCATCTTCTAGAGAAAGATAGAATTGTGACATCCCAGGATCGCCTTGGCGTCCAGCACGTCCCCGTAATTGGTTATCGATCCGGCGAGATTCATGACGTTCCGTACCAACAACGGCCAATCCGCCTAATTCAGCGACATCCAGACCTAATTTGATATCTGTTCCCCGACCAGCCATATTCGTCGCAATCGTTACCGCGCCTTTTTGACCCGCATTTAGGATGATTTCTGCTTCTTTAAAGTGGTTTTTGGCATTCAACACTTCATGAGGCACTTTTTCACGATCTAACATGCTTGAAAGCAATTCAGACGTTTCAACAGCTACTGTACCAACTAGGACTGGCTGCCCTTTGCGGTGACGTTCTTTGATATCTTGAACAACTGCTTGGAACTTGCTTTCCAATGTTGGGTAAAGCAGATCTGCACGATCATCCCGGACGATTGGTTTGTTTGTCGGAATTTGAATAACCTGCATATTGTAGATTTCACGGAATTCTTCTTCTTCCGTTTTGGCCGTACCGGTCATTCCAGAAAGTTTTTTGTACATCCGGAAATAGTTCTGGAAAGTAATGGTCGCCATTGTTTTGGTTTCGTCTTCGATCTCAACACTTTCTTTGGCTTCAATTGCTTGGTGCAATCCGTCAGAATAACGACGGCCGTCCATAATACGCCCAGTAAATTGATCGACGATCAACACTTTTCCGTCTTGAACGACATAGTCAAAGTCGCGGATCATGATATAATTTGCCCGCAATGCTTGATCCATGTGGTGCGTCAACGCTGTATTTTCGATGTCATATAAATTATTCAAGCCGAATGTTTCTTCTGCTTTTTCGATTCCTTTTTCAGTCAAGCCAATCGTTTTTGATTGAATATCGATTTTATAATCTTCTTCTTCATTTAATCGTTTAACGAAATTGTCTACTCGATTATATAAGGCTGTCGATTTTTCTGCTTGGCCAGAGATGATCAATGGTGTTCTGGCTTCATCGATCAAGATTGAATCGACTTCATCGACGATGGCATAATTCAAAGGTCGTTGGACCATTTGATGACGGTAAACCACCATGTTGTCCCGCAAATAGTCAAATCCAAGTTCATTGTTTGTGCTATATGTGATATCACATGCATAGGCAGCACGTTTTTCTTCAGCAGACTTCGAGTTGATATTCAACCCTACTGTCAAACCTAAGAAGTTGTAAAGATCGCCCATCTCAGTTGAGTCACGTGTTGCCAAATATTCATTGACTGTGACAACATGAACGCCTTCTCCGCTGATTGCATTTAAATAAACGGGCAATGTAGCCGTCAAGGTTTTCCCTTCACCGGTACGCATCTCAGGAATATTGCCGTCATGCAAGACGACCCCACCCATCAATTGGACATGATAAGGATATAAACCAAGCACACGCTTCGCTGCTTCACGGACGACTGCAAAAGCTTCAGGCAATAATTGATCCAATGTTTCTCCACCTTGATAACGGCGACGAAACTCATCGGTTTTTTCACGAATTTGTTCATCTGTTAAAGCGGCCATTTCATCCGCGTGGGCTTCAACTTGATTGGCAATATGGTCAAGACGTTTTAATTCTTTTTTATCGTTTTCGATTAATTTTCTAAAAAAATTGGCCATGCGTAACTAATTCTCCTTTTATATCTACTTTTCCAAGCTATAAACTCTCCTAACCATTTTATCACTTGTTCATCATAAATGAAATAATTTTCGTGATGGAAGTCCATCCTGCTATAAAAACTTAATCCATAAGCTGGTTTTCTCATTATTCTTGACCAAATTGAATTTAGCCTCACCTTCGCAACCGCTTGCTTTGAAACTCCACTATATTTTGAGCATTTCTAGAAAAAATACAAATTTTTGTTTTTAAAAACTACATTAAATCGTCTGAAAAATCTTTAAAATACTCTGTATTACTGTTATATCAAGGTTCTAGATTTATTTTATAAAAAAAACAATTTACAGCTTGACTATAACCGCAATCGGTTGCATAATGATAGATGTAAACGTAATCATTCATATTAGGAGGAAATAAGATGAAGGTAGATGTAAAGAAATTACTTATTGGGGGCAGCATTCTTAGTTTATCCGCAGTGGTCTTAGGGGCCTGCGGCAGCAGCAGCAACGATGCAACAGATACCTCAACAGCTGGCGATACAGAAACAAGCGCCAAAGTTGAAGGAGATATCAAATTATGGGTCGACACTGAACATATTGATGCGTTACAAGGTCAAGTCGATAAATTCGAAGAAGAATATCCAGATGTGACCGTGACTGTCGCTGCCGGTTCATCAGCAGATGCCAAAGCAGATGTATCGAAAGATCCTGAGCAAGCAGCCGATGTGTTTATGATGCCTCATGATCAAGTCGGACAAATGGCTGAAGCTGGTCTCATTTATCCAATAGGAACAAAACAATCTGAAACGATCAAAGAAGACAATGTTGAAGCTGCAGTTGATGCTGTGACTTGGCAAGACAAAATCTATGGCTATCCATATGGTGTTGAGTCGCAAGTCCTTTACTACAATACGTCTACTTTAACTGAAGATGATGTCAAAACTTGGGAAGGCCTAACGTCAGCAGGCGTGATCGGTACCAACTTTGCTGAAGATGGTGCCAACTATATCTTCGGTCCATTGTTTATGAGTAATGGCAATGTCTTATATGGTGAAAATGGTGAAGATATTAGTGGAACAAACTTTAATAATGAAGCCGGCATCGAAGTGATGCAATGGATCGCTGATCAAAAAGACAATTCAGGTGTGTTGCAAGCAAGCGAATCTGCCCTATCAGATTTACAATCTGGGAAATCTGATGCATTCCTTTCTGGTCCTTGGTCTAAAAATGATGTTGAAAAAGCATTAGGCGATAACATGGGCGTTGCCGCATATCCTACGATCGATTTTGGAAGTGGCGCACAACAAATGAAGGCCTTCTTAGGGGTCAAATTATATGCAGTCAATCAACAAACAGAATCACCGCTAGCAGCAATGGCTTTGGCTGAGTACTTGAGCAATCAAGAAACACAAGAAATTGAATTCACTGAGAATGGTGTTGTTCCATCAAACAAAGACGCCCAAGCATCTGAGGCAGTCACTTCCGACGCAGTGGCAAAAGCAGTGATGGAAATGTCTGATAACGAACACTCTGTTGTTATGCCGAAACTACCTGAAATGGTTTCCTTCTGGCCACCAATGGATGCTTTGATCAACGATACCTACAAAGGACAAATCAGTCCAGATGAATTCCAAGACAAATTAGATAAATTTGTTTCTGATATTTCAAAAGTAAGCGAATAATCAATATGGGATAGAAAAGGGAAAGCCTGCTTTCCCTTTTCTAGTTAAGGAAAGAAAGTAAGGTGAATACAGATGTTCAATAAAAAAAGTAAAGCCACTGTAACATTTAGAGAAGTGCTGCAAAAGGGTGATTGGTCTGAGAAAGCCTCATTCTTGATTATGGGCTGCGCCAATCTCGCCCACAAACAATGGCTTAAAGGAATCATCTTCTTAGTAGCACAGATCGGTTTTCTCGCTTGGTTCATACGGAACGGATTCCATGCATTACTGATGCTGCAAACATTAGGTACCCAAAAACAAGGATTGGTCTACAACGAAGAACTAGGCATCGATATTTTACAAAAAGGCGATAATTCAATGCTACTGTTATTATTCGGGATTGCCTCCTTCCTCGTATGCGTTTTACTGATCGTGCTCTATGTTCTCAACCTGAAGAGCGCACGCAATCTATACATGTTAAAACAATCTGGTCAGCCCATTCCATCGACTATGGATGATCTGCGTAGTTTAGTCAACGAACGCTTTCATGCAACCTTAATGACCATTCCTTTGATTGGGGTCCTCTTTTTTACGATTTTACCGCTCTTGTATATGATCTCAATCGCATTTACAAATTATGACCATAAAAACTTGCCACCCAAGAATCTGTTCACTTGGGTCGGGTTGAAAAACTTCACCAATGTGATCTCCGGTGACATGGCATCCACCTTCTTTCCAGTTTTGGCTTGGACATTGATTTGGGCCGTTTTAGCAACGATCACTTGTTTCTTTTTCGGTGTGATTTTGGCGCTATTGATCAACGCAAAAGGCATTCGCTATAAAAAAGTATGGCGCACGATTTTTGTTTTGACCATGGCTGTTCCTCAATTTGTTTCACTCCTGATCATGAGAAACTTATTGAATGGATCTGGACCTATCAATTCGATTTTGTTGAATCTCGGCTGGATCGATTCTGCCATTCCCTTTTTGACAGACCCTTTATTTGCGAAAGTGAGTATTATCTTTGTCAATATGTGGATCGGTATACCTGCAACGATGTTAGTCACCACTGGGATTTTACAGAACTTAGACCAAGAACAAATCGAAGCTGCCGAAATTGATGGCGCAAACCGCTTGCAGATTTTCCGTTCGATCACTTTTCCGCAAATTTTGTTCGTGATGATGCCTGCGCTGATCCAACAATTCATCGGCAATATCAATAACTTTAATGTCATTTTCCTATTGACTGGCGGCGGGCCTTCCAATTCCAACTATTATGGTGCCGGTTCAACCGACCTGCTAGTGACTTGGCTGTACAACTTGACTGTGAATACAATGGATTATAACCTTGCGTCCGTCATCGGTATTTTGATCTTTATTCTATCAGCAGTCTTTAGTCTATTTGCCTATACGCGAACCAATTCTTATAAGGAGGGCTGATCTATGGCTACTAAAGCAAAACAAAGCAGTTACAGAAAAGGACAATCGAACACACGCTTCTTGATTTACACGATTCTGATCATCTTGTCCGTTGTGTGGTTATTCCCCATCGTGTGGATCGTTCTCACAAGCTTCAGAAGCGAAGGTGGTGCTTTCGTTCCCTATATCATTCCAAAAGAATTTACATTGGAAAACTATCGACAACTACTCACCAACGCATCTGGAAATTACCCATTTGTACGTTGGTTCTTAAACACATTATTTGTTGCAGCGTGCAGCTGTTTGCTTTCAACGTTTATCACCATCGCAATGGCTTACTCATTGTCAAGATTACGCTTCAAATTGCGAAAACCGTTTTTGAAAGTTGCATTGGTCTTAAATATGTTCCCTGGCTTTATGAGTATGATCGCAGTCTACTATATCCTCAAAGCATTGAACTTAACCCAGAGCCTGTTGGCATTGATTTTGGTTTATTCTGCAGGTGCCGCATTAGGTTTCTATGTAGCAAAAGGCTTCTTCGACACGATTCCAATGGCTTTAGATGAATCAGCAATGATTGATGGCGCCAATAAATGGGATATATTTACAAAAATCACCTTACCTTTATCTAAACCAATCATCGTGTATACGTCTTTGATGGCCTTTATGGGGCCTTGGATGGACTTTATCTTTGCACGAATCATTATGGGGGATGATGTGAAAAACTATACCGTCGCGATTGGTCTCTATTCGATGATGACCAAAACGACCGCAAATTCATTGTTCATGTCCTTTACAGCCGGATGTGTATTGATTGCGATCCCAATCACTTTGCTCTTTATCTATATGCAAAAATACTATGTTCAAGGGATTACCTCAGGGTCTGTCAAATAAGTATCGATGGCCTGTATGCAGAAAAACTGTATGTCACTTATCTTTGATTGAGATAAGGTGACATACAGTTTTTTTTGGCAAAAAAATAGAGCAGCTATGGCTGCTCTATCCAGATTATTTAATTGGGGTGTTACGTGTTGTCAAAGACAGCCAATGATCAATCGGTTTCAATCAAGCCATATTTGCCATCTTTGCGGCGGTAGACAATGCTAGTGCCATTGGTTTCAGCGTCTTCAAAGATAAAGAAGTTATGTCCAAGCATGTTCATTTGTAAAACAGCTTCTTCACTATCCATTGGTTTCAATGATAAACGTTTTGTACGCACGATATCCAAGTCTGAACCGTTGGTTTCCTCATCATTTGATTCTGTAGTGAACAAATCACCATCAGTTGGCGGTACCAATGCTGTTTCTCTTGATTTGCGGTTGATTTTTGTTTTGAACTTGCGAATTTGACGTTCTAATTTGTCAACGACTAAATCAATACTAGCATATAAATCAGGTGACGTTTCTTCCGCACGTAGAACCAAGAATGGCAGTGGAATCGTTACTTCCACTTTTGCGGTTTTTTCTGTATATACTTTTAAATTGACATGCGCTGTTGCTTCCGGCACATCATTAAAATAACGTTCTAGTTTACCTACTTTTTTTTCTACGTAGTCACGGATTGCTTCTGTTACCTCGATATTTTCGCCACGCACATTGTATCTAAACATAAAAATTACCCCTTTCGTCTACCAGTAAAGAAGGAAAAGGACCACTCTTTTCTTCTTCTTGATTCTATTATATCGAACTATGATGAATTTGCCTAGTAAATCGAATATAAATTTCAAGCGTTTTCAAATAAAGTTATCGGGCAAACGATATTGATTCAATGGATGCCGGCTGACAACTATGAATCAGTTCAGCTGCATGATATAACGTCCGTCCAGAGGTATAGACATCATCGATCAACAAAATCCTCTTCCCTTTTATCTCTTCTTCTGCACCATCAACTAAAGAAAATGGTTGCTGGATCGCCATACGCTCAAGCTTTGACAACGTGGCGAGCGGGACAAGAGAAACGGGTTTTAGCAGCCATTCCTGATAGGCGATCGCTGCTGTATCAAGAACTGCTGCTACTTGATTAAAGCCACGTTCGTTGTAGCGGTCCGCAGATAACGGGATTGGAATCAAGCAATCATAGCGATAGGTTTTCAGCGCTTTCTTGACATCTGCTGCCACGACTTCCCGTAAGCGAAAATCCCCCATCAATTTATATTGATGAAGCCAGTCTTTCATTCCCTCATTATACGCAAATATTCCTCGATGTTTGAGGGTGAACCCCGGATAAGCACTGGCCCAGCTCTGACAATCTGAACAGTATGCCGACGCATGCTTCCCACATGATGGACAGCAGGTCTGCCCATCGATCCATGCGAAACGTTTTTCGCATGCGTGACAGCGTATGCTGGTCGGGATCAACAGTGGCCACAACAACTCCAGCATCGATATGTCTCTTAAAACTATCTGCATGCACCAATTACATCTCATCAGCTAACCACCTTTCTGCCAATTGATTCATGTGTTTGATCTCGGTAATCGCTTGTCGGATCGCTGTTGTCATTTGGTTATAGCAAAATAACACTTCGCCATGATGAAACGCCCCTTTGCGGTCAACGCGCCCAGCAATTTGAACGAGGGCTGATTTGGTATAGATCGAATGGTTGGCCCCTAAGACCACCACTGAAACACTTTCGAAAGTCACCCCTCGCTCCAGGATCATCGTGGTGAACAATATCTGAAATTGTTGCTGACGGGCGGCTAATACCTTCTCCTCTCGCTGCGGGTCTTTCGAGGAAACACTGGAAACGATATAGTCGCTGAGTTCATTGGCAACGAGTGCGGCCATTCGTTCCATATAAGGGATACTCGGGCAAAAGACCAATACGAAATTTTTTTCTGCCAATCTGCGCATAATATTGATCAAAGGACGGCGCCATTTTTTGCGTTGATCTAGCTGCCGCCATCTCTCAATCCAACACAGCTGGGGCACGATCAATGGCCGCTGATGGAAGCGCAGGGGCATTTTTTCTATCTCAAATCTTCCCTTGATTTCCTTTAACAATCGGTCCGATGGTGTGGCGCTCAGATAGACCAAACAGCCTGTTTCTGATAACGCATGTTGCAATCCATAATGCAATTGCCGATCTCCTTCATACGGAAACGCATCAACTTCATCTACAATGATCAATGGAAAGCTTTGGTAAAAATGCAGTAGTTGATGGGTCGTTGCCACCAATAAATTGGTATAACGATAGGGTTCTTCAGAATCGCCATGCAGGAGCAAACAATCTTCATTGGGGAACGCCTGTTGGATCCTGGGATACAGCTCTCGACAGACATCGATCCGCGGCGATACGATTGCCACTCGCTCACCCTTTTTACGGGCTGCAGCAATCGTTTCAAAGATCATTTCTGTTTTCCCAGAGCCTGTCACGGACCAAACTAACATCGAACGACCGGCTTGATAATGTTTGACTAAGCGATCAGAGAGCGCTTTTTGGAAAGGGGTCAACGGTCCGGGAAACACGATTTGATGCGCCATCGGTTGCAATCGATGTTCTTGCCAGCATAACACATCCTCAGAAGTAATCCGGCCATAACGACTGCAACTAGGACAGTAATAACATTGTGACGGTAATTGTACGTCAGATTTTCGGTGTCTTTCTCCACAACGCTGGCAGATGACCAAAGACCCTTCTATGACCAGCCCCGCCCGACAATAGAGCCCTTGTTGGTCCTCAGGCAATTGCGTTTTATCTATTAGGTATTGCTTGCCAAAAAGCATATCCATTCACATCACACTCCTAAGAACAAATACGCAAAAAAAAGAAAAGTACGACAGTTTTCACTGCAATACTTCTCTTTGATATCTTCAGCTATTGGAATGGATTACTCCCCAATCAAAGTCAACGCTTGATCTAGGACTTTTTCGCCATTCATCATACCGTAATCAGCCATATTGATGACTTCTAATGGAATGCCTTTAGGTGCTAAACGTTTTTCGAAATCACCTTTCATAAAACGAACTTGCGGTCCTAATAATAGCACATTGACATCTTTGCTTTCTAGATGTTGATCAGCTTCTGATGCTGAAACTGCGAAGATATCTGCTTCTAAACCTTTCGCTTCAGCAGCTTTTTGCATTTTTGTTACTAATAAACTTGTACTCATCCCTGCAGAACAAACTAACATGATTGTCTTTTTTGCCATATCGAACACTCCCTGGATTTTAAGAATAAGATAACATTTCCTATCTCTAGTATAAATCAAGTTACGAATTTGTCAACGCTTTCTATCTATCAACCAGTTTGATTTGACCAAGCGATTAAAAACGATATACTCTTTTTTTAAATTCACATGAACGACTTCATATCCAGCATTCAACCACGCATAGGCGCCATTTTCAGGGTGACGGTAATCGTTGGCCCACCAATCACTATTCGTGCGGGCGCTGCGGGGCAATCCAGTTGCTGGGAAAAGAAATTCATCAAATTGAGTAAATGTCAGTGTGACTTGTGAGCCGCCGTTATTTTTGAGGTAATGGGTAATTGAATCGTACTTTTTGCGTCTGCCCAGCGTCAACGCCTCCTTTGAATTTATTTTTTTACAAATGATATTGGTATTTGAATCTTGTGCCCTTTTTGCCTATACTAAAAGCAAAAGGAGGCGAAGACTATCGAATCTTACCGAACGATCAGTCACGACGGTCTAAGTGAAATCGAGATCAAAAAGTCCCGCTTTATTTGTTTTCTAAAACGAATTGAAGATGAAGAGGAAGCCAAGCAATTGATTCAACAAATCAAAAAAGAGCATTGGAAAGCCAACCACAATTGCAGTGCCTATGTGCTGGGTTCCCATAACGAAGTCCAGCGCAGCAGCGATGATGGTGAACCTAGCGGTACAGCTGGTGTGCCTATGTTAGAAGTCTTAAAGAAAAACCAGTTGATCAATGTAGCGGCTGTTGTCACACGCTATTTCGGCGGCACGAAATTAGGTGCTGGCGGCTTGATCAGGGCCTATTCAAGTGCTGTTTCAACCGGATTGAATCATGTCGGTCTTGTCGAAGGCATCTTTCATCAATCATTGATATTAACCATCGATTATTCTTTATTGGGAAAGTTACAGAACTACTTGGATTTGCACCAAATCGAAACGAAAGAAATCAACTATACCGACAAAATCGAGCTGACATTGCTGGTCCCCGACTCAGAAAAAGACCGCATCGAAGCGGCATTGATCGATCTGTTGCAAGGACAGGTCACGATCGAACAGGGACCTGCCTCTTATGTCGAAAAACCGATTCCTTCGCTCTCAGCTTCCGACGGTTGACCATACTGTCCATTCCTGGAATAAATCTGGAATAAATCCTCTATAACCGAATATAGTGTAAACAAGCCGATAAAACTGCGCATGGATGACATATTATCCATTGTTATGCTGTCTATCGGCTTGTTTATGCGTATCCGTGATCGGCTACTTTTCCATATAAAATTCAAAGCGGCTGCCAGCATATTGGGTTCTGACATATTCAAAAGGTTGGCCATTTTCAAAGGAAGTGATTTGCCGCATCCGTAAAATCGCATCGCCTCGTTTTAAATCTAAGTATTCTGCGATTTGTTCAGACGCGACCATTGCAGAAATCGTTTGAGAAGAACCACCAATTTTATGTTGTCCTTTTTCTTCTAAAACTTTATACAAGGAAGAGATGATTTCTTCTTTGCTGAGATCCCGAATCAATTTCTCAGGAATACTTGCGACTTCAAAACAAATCGGCACATCATCCGCGTAACGGATCCGTTCCATTCGTAATATCGTTTCGTGTCCGGCAAGTTGCAGTTTCTCCATTTCACTTGAACTGGGCGCTGTCAAAAAATAAGCAACCGCCTTACTTGATGGCACACGGCCTAAAGAATGCATGATTTCAGTAAAACTAGTCGTACCACTCATTTTCTCCTGCACTTTTTGGCGTGCAACATAAGTCCCTGAGCCGATTTTTCGTTCAAGGATACCTTCATCGGCCAATGTTTGAATAGCTTGCCGTAAAGTCATTCGACTGACACCAAATTGTTTGGATAGTTCCCGTTCAGAAGGCAAACGGTCGCCGATTTTGTATGTATTATCTTCAATATTTGCTTTGATTTGATCATGAATTTGAATATAAACAGGTAATTTTTCCACCACAATACATTCCTCCGTTCCTCTATATTATAACTGGTATATACCTAAAATACCAATAGAATAGCCGAAAAAAATCCTTAAAAAACGAAATTCAGCCAATTCTTTGCTTAGGTTTAAAGCCTAGTTGCAAAGAATTGACTGAAATACAGGTTCAAGCTGTTAGCAGTTCTGTGTAAATTGGTTTAGGTCTCTTAGACTTTTGATTCAGCAACCATCGCTTTATTGGCAGTCGCCATCAATAAGCGGATACGGTTGAGCTGATTGACCACTGAAACCCCCGGATCATAGTCGATGGCCGCAATGTTGGCTTTGGGGTATTGATGACGCAGTTCTTTCATGACCCCTTTGCCGACGACATGGTTTGGCAAACAACCAAAGGGCTGCAAGCAAATAATATTGTTGACGTCATGTTTCAACAACTCGATCATTTCCCCAGTCAAGAACCAACCTTCACCAGTGTGATTGCCGATTGAAATGATCTTACTGGCTTCATCCGCCAATTGATGGATCGAGTCAATTCCTTCAAAGCGTTGTGACGCCCGTAAAGCTTTGTCCATGGGCTTTTGGATTTTTTCGATCATAGCGATCATGAAACTCGCCAGCATTTGGCTTTTCTTGGCCATACCTAAATGTTCATAACGCCAGACTTGGTTGTACAATGAATAATTCATAAACCCAATGATATCTGGAACGACGGCCTCTGCACCTTCCGCCTCTAACAAACGCACAATATCGTTATTGGCTGTTGGTGCGTATTTCACCAAAATTTCACCGACAACACCTACACGTGGCTTGCGGGCATCTGTTAATGGGATGGTATCAAAATCCTGGATGATTTTTTTCAATTGACGGTTAAATAAGGTAAATGAGCCATTGCGTACATTTTTCTCGATTTTTTTGATCCAGTCTTGATGCAGTTGATCGACTGCCCCTGCCACTTGTTCATACGGACGTGTCCGATAGACCAAGCGTTCAAATAAATCACCATATAAGAATGCAACTGCGACGCGTTTCATCATTGGATAGGTAAAACGAAAGCCCGGATTAGACTCAACGCCTGTATTGCCCATTGAGATCGACACAACTGGTACTTGCGGGAATCCGGCATCATTCAGTGCTTTTCTCAACAACGGAATATAATTCGTTGCGCGACAACCGCCTCCGGTCTGGGTCATCAAGACACTGGTATTATCCACATCGTAAGTCCCGCTTTGCAATGCTTCTACGAGTTGGCCAATTGAGATGATTGCTGGATAACAAGCATCGTTATTGACAAAACGCAGACCGACATTGACGGCTTCCCGGTCATCTGCAGGTAAGCAGACAACGCGATAGCCCGATGCTTGCAATGCGACATCTACCAAACCACTTTGATGGATCGGCGACAGCATAGGCAGCAATAAAGTGTGCTGTTTGCGCATATCTTTCGTAAATGTGATCTTAGCTGGTTCATCGAACTGCTTTTTCGGTTCAAATTTCATTTTTTCTCGCTCATTGACGGCTGCTTTCAGCGAGCGTAGACGAATCCGGATCGCACCGAGATTTGCCCCTTCGTCGATTTTTAAGACGGTATACAATTTTCCATATTGAGCCATGATCTCTTCTACTTGATCTGTCGTTACCGCATCGATCCCACAACCAAAGGAATTCAATTGAACCAACTCCAGTTGTTTATTTTTGGCAACTACTCGAGCGGCTGCATACAACCTTGAATGATAGACCCATTGATCGACTACCCGCAGATTGCCAACATTGCCTAAGTGGGCAATGCTATCTTCTGTCAAAACGTGAAACCCTTCTTGGGTAATCACTTCTGCGATACCATGATTGATTTCTGGATCCAAATGATACGGCCGACCAGACAGCACGATGCCTTTTTGATTGGTTTCCATCAGCATCCGCAAGGTGTCTTCCCCTTTTGCAGCGATATCCGCTTTGAATTGATCGAGTTCTTCAAATCCATGACGTAACGCTGTTGCTATCTGTTCTTCTGAAAACTGAAAATCTTGAAAAGCCGTCGTCAGTGTTTTGACCATTGATCCCTCATCCGCCAGATTCAAAAATGGGCACCGATAATCGACTAGGCCTTCCCGAATCGCATCCACATTGTTTCGGATCACTTCAGGATAACTTTGGACGATTGGACAATTGAAATGATTTTCAGCACTCAGTGTTTCTTTTCTTTCAAAGATGATTCCAGGATAAAAAATCAACGGAATCTCTTGGTCAATCAAGGATTGGATATGTCCATGGGCTAGTTTTGCTGGGTAGCATACGGTGTCACTAGGTATGGTTTCAATGCCTTTTTCATAGAGATCTTTATTCGAGCGTGGTGATAACGTGACTCTGAAGCCTAATTCAGTAAAGAAGGTATGCCACAACGGATAGTTTTCATATAAGTTCAATACCCGCGGCATCCCAATTTCCCCATGAATGGCCTCTTTTTTCCTTAAAGAACGATACTTAAACAATCGCCGATATTTTTCATCGACTAAATTGACTTTGCGGTCTTCTTTCTTGATTTTGATTCGGGCGCCTCGTTCACAACGATTTCCCGTGATAAACTTCCGACCATCCGAAAACAAGGTGACAGTCAGCAAACAATTGTTTTCACATAAGCCGCAATGGGTAAACTCTTTTTCCGCTTCAAAGGCTTCCATCTCATTCAGCGACAACAGGGTACTTTCAGTACCCAACTCATAATTTTCCAATGAGATCAGCGCTGCACCGTAAGCCCCCATCAGCCCCGCAATCGAAGGTCTGATGACCTCCCGACCGCTGATCAATTCAAAGGCCCGCAAGACTGCTTCGTTATAGAATGTACCGCCTTGACAAACGATTTTTTTGCCTAGATCCTCAGGACGTCTGACCTTGATCACTTTATAGATGGCATTTTTGATGACGGAATAAGACAAGCCGGCCGAAATATCACCAACTGAAGCGCCCTCTTTTTGGACTTGTTTGACTTTTGAGTTCATAAAGACTGTACATCTTGAGCCTAGATCTACTGGAGTTTTGGCTATGACTGCAGCTTGTGCAAAATCTCGTACATCTTGATTCATCGATTTGGCAAAAGTTTCAATAAAGGAACCGCACCCTGAAGAGCACGCTTCATTTAATTGAATCGAAGACAGCGCCCCGTCTTTGATGGTCATGGCTTTCATATCCTGTCCACCGATATCTAAGATAAAATCGACACCCGGTTGAAAATGATTGGCGGCCTTGTAATGCGCCATTGTTTCCACCTCGCCGAGATCGACTTTCAAGGCATGTTTGATCAAATGCTCTCCATATCCCGTGATGGTTGATTTGGCAATGAAGACATCTGCCGGCATTTTTTTGTAAAGATCTTTTAAAACGGTCATGGTAGTTGCCAATGGTTCCCCTTCGTTGTTTCCATAGAAAGAAAAAAGAATATCCCCGACGTCATTGATCAATACGACCTTCGTCGTGGTGGATCCGGCATCGATACCTAGAAAGGTAGGGCCTTTGTGAGTTGCTAATGGCTTTTCTTGTGCCGTAGCTTGTGCATGACGTCTGCGAAAAGCAGCCAAATCTGCTTCATCTGCAAACAAAGGTGGTAAAGTATCTGTCGGAACCAATTTCCCTTGATCCCCGTTGACCAAACGATCCAGCAGCGTGGTGATCGATAATGCGCCTTCTGCATATAAGGCTGCCCCCATCGCCACAAATAATTGAGGATTGTCAGGGAAGATAATATCCTCTGGTTGCAAATCTAGCGTATCAACAAAGCGTTGGCGCAATTCTGACATGAAATAAAGCGGACCGCCAAGGAAGGCTACTTTGCCTTTGATTTTGCGACCTGCCGCCAATCCAGCAATCGTTTGGTTGACGACTGCTTGAAAAATACTCGCTGCAATATCTGCTTTCGCTGCCCCCTCGTTGATCAAAGGCTGTACATCGGTCTTGGCGAAAACGCCGCATCTAGATGCGATCGGATAAAGGGTTTGATAATCTTTCGCTAATTCATTGACCCCATTGGCATCGGTTTTCAGTAACACGGCCATCTGATCAATAAACGCCCCTGTCCCACCTGCACAACTGCCGTTCATCCTTTGTTCCAGTGCCCCTTCAAAAAAGGTGATCTTGGCATCTTCTCCACCTAATTCAATCGCCACATCGGTTTCAGGAATAAAGGTTTCTACTGTTTCAGTACAAGCAATCACTTCCTGTACAAATGGAATATGCAGGACTTCCGCAAGCCCCATACCACCGGAACCAGTAATCGCCAAAGCCAGCGGTTCTTCGCCAATAATCTCTTTGGCATCTGTCAAAATCTTTTCGGTTGCACCTTGGATATCTGCAAAATGGCGTTCGTATTTCGCAAAAATCGTTCTATTTTCTTCATCAAGCACAACAAATTTGACCGTTGTCGATCCTACGTCAATGCCTGCTTTGAATTTTTTCATGTTGGGCCTCCATTTAAACAACACATTGTTGAATAACTAACAAACTGTTTGTTATAATACTTATGTCTATTGTAAAACAATTCATTGATAATTCAACAAACAGATTGACGCTTAGTGTGGGTTAAGCAACAACTTGGTAGAATCTGTCGTTTAAATTGAGAGGAAGTTCACATATGAAAAAAACCGATCTTCGTGTACAGCGTACCAACAAACTAATTGTGGATGCTTTTATTCATTTGGTTGAAAAAAAGGGATATGAACAAGTAACTGTCCAAGACATCGCAGATGAAGCGATGATCAATCGTGCGACATTTTACGCCCATTACAAAGACAAACAAGACTTATATGAGCGAATCTTTGACTTGGCTTTAGACTCCTTCTCGGAGATTCTATCTTCAGAAGATATCGTCCAAGGAAACCGCATCAGACTAAAAAACGTCGAAACTACGATGACCGCTATTTTCCAGCATATCCACGACAATCGGCAATTTTATTTAACGATCATGGATGGTTCAGCGATCGAAGTCATTCGCCAGAAATTAGGGATTCTGCTTCCTATGCGCTACGCGGAGATTTTCTCATCGTTGCGAATCACAGAAAGCGATATCGATGTTCCCCTTGACTTTGTGATTGAATATATCACATCGATCTTTGTCGGCACCTTGCATTGGTGGCTGACGGCAGAAACCACGATGCCGCCTAATCAATTAGCGAAACTAGTGATCAAGTTGGTGGCGAATGGCCATTTGACTGTTTTAGGGATTGAGATCGAAGACTAAAAAAACTGCCATCGGCAGTTTTTTTTAGTCTGTTAGCAAAATCAATGATTCTTCGCCCGCCATTTAATCGTGTCTTGCGTCTGGCGTTGTTTCTTGACTTTAAGTCCTTTAGGTGCCACGTTGATGACATAATCATTCTTTTTCATGACATCATACACGTGCTCAGCAGCTTCTGTGACTTTATCTTTGATGCTCAATTTGAATTTCATTTTTTTCATCTCCTGTATGCTTTTCTTTTAGCCTATCGCAAATGAAACAAATCTTCAACTTATAGCCCTTGATCACCATAAATCTGATTGAAATAAATAACGAAAAAAAAAGCAGCGACATCGATCGCTGCTTTTCGGTAAATAATGATTGACTGGGGTAGCTGGATTCGAACCAACGCATGACGGAGTCAAAGTCCGTTGCCTTACCGCTTGGCTATACCCCAATAAATGGTGGAGGAGAGTGGATTCGAACCACTGAACCCTAAGGAACGGATTTACAGTCCGTCGCGTTTAGCCACTTCGCTACTCCTCCAAAAGCTTTCTCAAAAACCTGACAATAGTTATAATACCGAAAAAGATAACAAATTGCAAGAGCAAAATGCAACTTTTTCTAGAAATTAATCATGTAAATTCCATTGGCGGATAACTGTTTCGATCGCTGTTTCTAAACTGCGGCTAGCACCTAAATCTTCGTCACCCAAAAAGCTTTGAAATTCTTTTGGTCCGATGGTCATGATCTCGCCGATCATTTTCTTGCCAATGAATAATTGGTTGACGGTATAGTCTTTGCCATGAATTGTTTTGTTGGTTTCTTCGATCCGAACTTCGATATCTTTATTTTTTTTAGACATGTCTGACACCTCTCTTCTCAAGCACTTCATTATTCTACCAGAAAATCACTAAAAGCAAAAGCAAATCTCTTTTGAAAACGAAAAAATATGCCAAGCCCTCGCCTG
This sequence comes from Enterococcus sp. RIT-PI-f, assembly GCF_001297065.1. GTDB lineage: Bacteria > Bacillota > Bacilli > Lactobacillales > Enterococcaceae > Enterococcus_D. The sequence goes on from NZ_LHOX01000012.1 coordinate 143,062, forward strand.
GCATATTTTTCATGGAACTAGGCTTGATTGGTTAATACCGCACTAGTGACTGTATAGCCTGCCTCATGCAGCACGCGTTTGATCTCGTCCACTTGTCGTGACTCTACTTGGATCTCCACGATCGTCTTGAGTGCCATCCGATTCACAACGACAGTTAAGATACTTAACTGGTGTTCAGCCAGCAGCTTCGTGACTTCCGCCAAGACGCCAACGTGGTCATCGGTGATCTCGATCGATACCCTTGTGCCACCATCATGATAGCCGGTGATTTTTAGAAAGGCGTCAAAGATATCATTATTGGTGATGATCCCTACTAAGCGCGTATCTTCTAACACTGGCAAGACGCCCACATTTTCTCCCCGCATCAAAGAAATGGCATCTTCTAATAAGGCATCTGGTACCACGGTGGTTACTTTTTTCAACATAATATCTGCGACTGTTGTTTTATTCAACAGATAATTCATTTCATAGACACTCAGACTGGTTGCTTTGGACGGCATCGCCTCAGCGATCGTTCCTTCCGTGATCAATCCTACCAATCCCCCATTGTCAACAACTGGCAGACGGTGGATATCATGTTGCTTCATCAAATCAATTGCATCGAAAATCGGTGTCTGCGACTGAACTGTCACGACTGATTTTGTCATAAAATCACTTACACTCATCTCTTTACCCCCCTAGATATGCTTTACGGACTTCATCACTGGCCAATAATTCTTGCCCGGTACCTTCCAGTACGATTTTACCTGTTTCAAGTACATAGCCGCGATCAGCAATAGAAAGTGCCATCTTAGCATTTTGTTCGATCAATAGAACCGTGGTGCCTTGCTCCTTGATTTCTTGAATGATCGAAAAAATCTCTTTGATAAAAATCGGCGCTAACCCCATGGATGGCTCGTCTAGCAGCAGTAACCGAGGCTTGGACATCAATGCACGTCCCATGGCCAACATTTGCTGTTCTCCACCAGATAGTGTGGCAGCATCTTGAGATAACCGTTCCTTCAGTACGGGAAATTTTTGGTAGACTTGCTCATAATCGGCTTTCACACCACTGTCTTTTCGCAAGAAGGCCCCCATCTCTAGGTTCTCCTGAACAGTTAACCCTGGGAAGACATGGCGTCCTTCTGGTACTTGTGATAAACCTGAAGCCACGATTTTTTGCGGCGCTTCTTTTTCTATCGGCTTCCCTTCAAATGTCACACTGCCTTTAGAAGGGCGGATCAAACCTGAGATCGTTCTTAAGATCGTGGTTTTCCCTGCACCGTTGGCACCAATCAGAGAAACGATTTCTCCTTGTTCTACATGGAAGGATACATCGTGTACAGCCTGGATCATGCCATAATGCACATTTAAGTTTTGAATCGTCAGCATCAAATCTCTCCTCCCAAATAAGCTTCGATCACGCGGGGATCGTTTTTGATTTCGTCAGGTTGACCATGAGCGATGACTTGACCATATTCCAGTACATAAATTCGTTCACATACTTCCATGACCAAACTCATATCATGCTCGATCAACAGAATCGTTAACTGAAAATCTTTTTGAATTTGATAAATCAATTTTGTTAAGTCCGCTGTTTCCTGTGGATTCATACCCGCTGCCGGTTCATCCAAGAACAATATTTTGGGTTCCGTCGCTAACGCGCGAACGATCTCCAAACGACGTTGTTCTCCATAAGGTAAATTTTTAGCCAAAGTCTGACTCTTGCTGTCTAAGCCAAAAATCCGTAAAAGGTCTAAAACTTTTTCCCGCATCTTCTCTTCATTTTTATAGAACCGAGGCAAGCGTAATATACTTGTCAATAAGCCTTCGTTGTGTTTGCTGTTCATAGCGATCAGGACATTGTCCATCACTGTCAAATCCTTGAATAAACGAATGTTCTGGAATGTTCTTGATAAACCTAAATCAGCGATTTTGTAAGGTTTTTTGCCGTTTAAGCGCATAGGCGTACCTTGCTCTTCCAGCAGAACATCTCCTTCACTTGGTTCGTAAACACCTGTCAACAAATTGAACAACGTCGTTTTTCCTGCCCCATTAGGTCCAATCAATCCAACAAGTTCATTGTGATCAAGATGCAAATCAACATGAGAAACAGCTGCTAGGCCGCCAAAATTTTTGGTCAAACTTTTAACTTCTAATAGAGGCATCTTTGTCATCCCCCTTTTTCGAGAATTTGTCTATCAAGCGTTTTACTGAGAACTCCCATGTGCCCAATAAACCACTTGGTTTAAAAATCATAATGATGATCAGCGCCAAAGCATAGATGATCATCCGCAAGTCAGAAAATCCTTGTAAGTACATGTTTAGGATCCCTAACACAACAGCTGAGACTACTGCGCCTGTCGTGCTGCCAAGACCACCAAAAACGACGATGATCAACACATCGATCGATTTCATAAACCCATAATCTTTTGGAAAGACGGATTGCTGATAGCTGGCATATAGCGTACCAGCGATGCTTGCTAAGACTGCGCCCATCACAAAAGCAATGACTTTATACTTGGTCGTATTGACCCCCATCGATTCAGCGGCGATTTCATCTTCTCGCACAGCTAGCGTTGCCCGTCCGGGTCCGCTATGGATAAAGTTTGATACCACCAAAATCGATAAGAACGCAAAGATGAACACGATTTGCCAATTGCTAAATTGAGGCAGTCCGAAAATCCCTGCTGGTCCGTTGGTCAAACCTCTGAGATTGATCAGCAAAATACGAATGATTTCTGCAACACCTAACGTGGCAATGGCTAGATAGTCACCTTTTAAGCGCAATGTTGGGATCCCAACGACTAACGCAACGAAACCTGATACCAGCATACCTACCAACAAACCGCTCAAGAACCCGCCAAAGGTAGGATTATTGGCAGATAGGATTGCACCAGCATACGCACCGATTGCCATAAATCCGGCATGTCCTAATGAAAACTGGCCAGAAAAACCAATAATCAGATTCAGTCCAACGGCCAAAATGATATTGATACCGATATTGACGATAATCGCATCTGAGAACAAATTGATCATCCCGCCGTTATATGCTGCAAATAAACCAAAGTAAACGATAGCTGCCAGAGCGAGCCAAATCAAATTGTAACGGATATTTTTTTTCATTCTGACCACCTACACTTTCTCTTTGATATTTTTGCCCAAAATCCCTGCCGGGCGAACAAGTAATATAATTATTAAAATTGCATACACCAAAGCATCCTTATAATCTGAGAAGCCTAATGCTGTTGCTGTGGTTTCGATCAGTCCGATAACGAAACCGCCTAGTGCTGCACCAGGAATAATCCCAATCCCCCCTAATACTGCCGCCACAAACGATTTAAGGCCTGGAACGACACCCATTGAAGGATCGATCGAATTGTAGTATAAACCAATCAGCATACCGCCAGCAGCTGCTAACGCAGAGCCTAACGCGAAAGTAAATGAAATCGTCCGATTGACATTGATCCCCATCAGCCGTGCAGCGTCGGCATCAACACTCACCGCACGCATCGCTTTCCCCATACGGGTCTTTTTGACAATCAATTGCAGTAGAATCATCAATGTCAGCGAAATGGCCAAAATCAATAATTGAATATTGCTGACCTCGATAAACCCGATTGAATACGTTTTACGGGCAATGGCTTGTGGAAAAGGCCGAACATCCGCTGAAAAGAAAAAGATCATGATATTTTGCAAAAAGTAAGACACACCAATGGCGGTGATCAATGCAGAGATGCGTGTTGAATTGCGCAATGGTCGATACGCCAAAAACTCAATCGTCACTCCTAGTGCTGCACTAGCGATCATTGAAATGAACAAAGCTGGGAAAAAGCCCAACTGCCATTGATTGATCAAGAAATAACCGATAAAACTACCAATCATATATACTTCGCCATGGGCAAAGTTGATTAATTTAATGATACCATAGACCATTGTATACCCTAGAGCCAAAAGAGCGTAAATACTCCCTAGGAATAGGCCGTTGATCAACTGCTGGATCATCATTTCCATATGCTCACATCCAATATTGTTTAATATGTACTACTATTATAATTGAAAGAAAAGAAACTGAGACAACCGTTGCTGGCTTGCCTCAGTTTTGTTTGTGTTTTTCGTATTCTGTTTAAGGATTCACTGTATCAGCTGACGTTTCCTTGCCTTCGGTCAAACCTAAAACAACTGCGGATTTTTCAGGGTTGTGATTGGCATCCATCGTGATATCCCCTGTCACACCTTGGAAATCTTTCAATTCAGATAAGCCTGTCGCAATGGCCGTAGAATCTGCAGAATCTTGATCTTCGATTGCTTGTTTGATCATATAGACTGCATCATAAGCCAATGCATTAAATGCTGAAGGTTCTTTGCCAAATTTTTCTTTGAAAGCAGCGACAAATGGTTCTACTTTATCGTTTGCAGGTGCATTGGTAGAAAAGTGCCCCGTGTAATACACATCAGATACATTTTCAGCACCAGCGGTCTGCACCATTTTTTCATCACCAAACCCATCGGCACCGATGATTGGTTGGTCAATACCTAACTCACGTGCTTGTTTGATGATCAAGCCGGCTTCGGTATAGTACCCCGGAATGAACAAGACATCAAAATCGGCATTTTTGATTTTTGTTAGGACTGCTTGGAAGTCTTTATCCCCTTCGGTAAAGTTTTCTTCCATCACAATATCGCCAGTATAACTAGATTTGAACGCTTCTGTTAAACCAATTGCATAGTCGCTGGAATTATCTCCTAGAATGATGGCTTTAGATGCATCTAGATTGTCTTCCGCATATTTTGCAAGGATCGTTCCTTGGAAACTATCTTGGAAACATGAGCGAAACGCAAAGTCTTGGACTTTGTCACTGCTCACAGTGATCGCATCATCTGTTCCAGATGGTGTCACCAATGGTACTTGTGCTTTGGTGACATTTGGTAAAGCTGCTTTCGTTGCACCTGATGTGGCTGGTCCAATCATCGCGACAACTTTATCGTTGGTCGTCAAGTTGGCAGCAACCGTGGCAGCCTCGTTGTTGTCAGATTTGTTATCTTTAGAAATAATTTCAATTTCTTTGCCTAAAACACCACCAGCAGCATTGATTTCTTCCACCGCTAAATCGATTCCGTCTTTTTCAGCAGAACCATACGCCGCTACGGCACCTGATAATTCTAAGTTGACCCCAATTTTGATTGTATCGCCTTCTTGTTTATTCCCGCCGTCTGCTGAACCGTCACTTGATGAACCACCAGTTGGTCCTGCGCTGCAGGCTGTTAATAGAAACAAACTCGCAAATAAAAATGCAAACTTCTTTTTCATTTATGACCCTCTCCTTTACATCCCCTAGATATGTTATCAAATATACGCAATAATGGAGTAAATGTCAACGAATTATCAGAATATTTCATCTATTCAATTTAGTTTTTTTTACCGTTAAAAAATCTGAATCTAAACAAACGTTGTTCCGGTAACTTTGGTAGCGTTTTTTATAAAAAAAGAAACAAAAGCTTTCAAACTTTTGTTTCTTTTGCTGCTGTGTGTCTTGGTGATAAGACATGGATCTGGCTGGTGCTTCACATGTCAACTTTGCGCCTTAAAGTTCGCTGCTGCCCCAACCAAATTGGCATCATTGCGATAATCACACAGCTTGATCAGCGGGGTGAAATCATTTAATCCTTGTGCAGCTAACATGACAGATAAACGCTGTTCAATTTCTGCCAGTAAGCCTGGTTTGGCACTCACACCCCCGCCGATAATGATCACTTCTGGATCAAAGGCAAACTGGATGCTGAATAGTCCTTGTGCCAAATAACGATAAAAATTTTCAACTTCTTCAGCGGCGATTGGATCCCCTGATTCACTTCTTGCGAACACGTCTTCCCCAGAAATCGTGTCACGGTCGATCCCCATCCGGTCACAATAGCGCCATGCCATTTGCACAGCGGTACCTAATTGCGAGAAGGTCTTCCCTTGATCTAAGATCATCAAGCCAAATTCGCCCCCATAGAGATGAGCCCCGCGAATCAACTGACCGTGATGGATCAACGTGCCGCCAACGCCTGTCCCGATCACCACAAAAGCAGCTTGTTCAAATCCTTTGCCGGCACCTTGATAGAATTCAGCTAACCCAGCACAATTGGCGTCATTTTCAATCGTAACTGGCAAGTCGAATAACGTTTCTAATTCGCTAATGATATCAAATCCATGAATATACGGAATCGCACTGATGCCATTGATTTGGCGTTCTGCAGCATTGACAGCCCCTGGCGCGCTAATGCCAACACCTTCGAGTTCAGCAGTGACTTCCTCTCGGACCCCTTTTAATTGCGCCTTCATGTCATCCCATGTTTTCGGCGTGGTAAATTTTCCTTTATCCGTCAATTCGTTTCCTGTCCATACGCCATATTTCACGGCAGAACCACCCATATCAAATACTAAAATCGCCATACATTTCCCTCATTTATCTTTAGTTTATCCCTTTCATTTTACCGCAATCGCCGGTTTGAAGAAAGCGATTTCCTTAAAAAGCACAAAAAAAGCAGCTGAATCCGTCAGCTGCATATGAGGTGCTTAACTAAGATGATTTGATCAAATAGCTGCCGGCCTTCTTCGTAGATGGGCTCGGCATAATGATCGATAAAATAATTTTTCTGGCAACTAAAAATCGTAAAACCTTGCTTCTGATACAGAAAACGAGCAGGGGAATGATCCCCAGTTTTGATCACTAACCTGATCGGTGTTTCTGATGCAGCAGTCGCTAAAAGCGTATCTTCCACCGCTTGCAATAAACGTCGGCCAATACCGCGATTTTGGTGATCAGGTGCTACTGCAATATTCATGATCTCCCATGTATCAAGCTGTTGTCGAAACACCACGATGCCTATCACAGTGTTCTTTTCCTCATATATCAGCACTTGGCTTTGGTCAAGATACCCCTCAACCATTGCTTTATCTGGATCTGCATCAAGCAGCAATGACCAAGGATAGACTTCATCTGCATGCATGCTTCGAATCAATGGATGCACTCCTTTCACTTTTTGACAAAGGACTCATTACGGCATTTATCCACGTTTAAACGTATGATAGACTGGCTTTTCTGTATCCAAAGTATTCCGCTTCAACGAAAAGGTCCGCGGCACATAATCAATGCCGCCTTTGACAAATGGATGGCAACGTAAAATTCGGGACACACCCATGGCTGTTCCTTTGACGGCCCCATGTACTTGGATCGCTTGGATCATGTAACTCGAACAAGTGGGGTAATAGCGGCAGCTCGGGGGGAATAATGGCGAGATAAAACGTTGATACATTCGAACCAATCCAATCAATAATTGACGCATTATCCCTACCTCCCTTTCTATTAGGTATACACGATTGAGTTGAAAAAAGGACAAAGCATGTGCTTCGTCCTCATTAATCGTTTATTTCATGAAATCGAAGATATGATTCCAAAGACTTGGAGAGAATACTTTAAAAGGGCTGCCGTCGCCAATAATGCCATAGCCGATCATCGTCCCTGCTATAAACAACAAAATAGCACCTAGAATAACCAACAATATTTTCATTAAGCTAGTTAAAATATAGCGATTTAAGTTCACCTTTATCTCTCCTATTCATCTAGGCAATGACTGTTGCTGTTTCTTCAACTGCTTCTGAAACGCGTTCAACATTTGCACCAAGTTGTTGCAGTTTTTCATGGAATTTGTAATAGCCACGATCCAAATATTTTAAGTTGCGTACCCGTGTACGGCCAGTAGAGCGTAAGCCCAACAAAATCAAGGCTGCAGCGGCCCGTAAGTCAGTCGCATAGACGAGTGCGCCTTGTAGTTCATGGCCGCCTTCGATCACTGCCACATTGCCATCGATCTTCACATGGGCATTCATGCGGCGCATTTCTTCCAAATGTTGGAAACGATTTTCAAAGACCGTTTCGTTGACCACACTTGTGCCTGCTGCTAATAACTGAATCGCAGACATTTGTGCTTGCATATCTGTCGGAAAGCCAGGATGAGGCATTGTTTTGACATCTGTTGCTTTTAATTGAGCAGGGCCAACGACACGAACGCCCTCTGCCACTTCAGTGATCACTGCGCCCATTTCAGTCAATTTGGAAATCAATGGACGGTTGTGTTCAGAAATAGCATCTTTGATGATGACATCGCCCTCAGTCATCGCTGCTGCTACCATAAAGGTTCCAGCTTCGATACGGTCTTGGACGATTGAATGGCTCACTGCATGCAGATGATCCACGCCTTCAATACGCATGGTTTCTGTACCAGCACCAAAGACTTTGGCACCCATTTTATTTAAGATATTCGCTAAGTCAACGATTTCTGGTTCACGTGCAACGTTTTCGATCGTTGTTGTGCCTTTGGCTTTGACCGCAGCCATCATAATATTTTGGGTCGCACCAACACTTGGGAAGTCCAAGTAAATGCTGTTCCCTTTTAATTCGCTTGCGATTGCTTCTATGTAACCATCTTTTTGAATGATCTCAGCGCCTAATGCTTGAAATCCTTTCAAGTGTAAATCAATTGGTCGCTTGCCAATGGCACATCCACCAGGCATCGCCACTTTCGCATGACCATTGCGGGCCAATAATGGACCCATGACAACGATCGATGCCCGCATTTGACTCACATATTCATATGGTGCTTCAATAGCCAAATCTTTTGATGCATCTATGGTCATTTCATTTTTGTCTTTATCAAAATCGATTGCGACATTTAAATGCCGAATCACTTCTCTCATAGTTAAAACATCCGATAAAATCGGTACATTCGTCAATGTCGTTGTGCCTTCTTCTGCCAACAGGCTTGCCGCTAAGATAGGTAAAACAGCATTCTTTGCCCCTTCGATCTTCACTGTACCAGTTAGTCGATTACCACCTTGAACGATCATTTCTTCCATTATGTTCCCTCCAAATAATGCGTCGAAACCTACACAAAACCTTGCCAATTATAGCACGAATTCTTGTATATTTGCATATATTATTGAAAATCTTAAAATCCTATTAAAAATAAATTGCGACAAAGCGCGATAAGCTCAAGAAAAAAGGTACTTGCCGTATATCCTAATACGATTGCCAAAAGCACCATGACCATTCTAATTTGTGTTGTTTGCAATGCTTTGAAAAAAGCTTCGATCCTAATGGACTGCAATGCCCAAAAGGCCAGATAGATAAAAGCCAGGTGACTGATGATTCGGATAACCGCATCGATCCCATATACTTGCATAACATTTCTCCCTTTTTTATGAACGTTACTATCATAACACAAACCTGTAAATATAAAAAATAATCTTTCCTTAAAAAGGGCAGAAAAGTCTTTAAAAAGTTTTTAAAACGTTTTCTATTCTATAAAAAAAGCAAAGGCCGCAGCCTTTGCTTTTTTAAGAGTGTTTTGACACGTTGATACGGTTGATTGCCCGGTGCAACGCAACAGTTGCCCGACGCAATTGATCGACATCTTCGACTTGTTTGGCTTCTTCGATTTGTCGTTCCGCACGCTGTTTGGCCCGTTCTGCTCGAGATACATCAATATCCCGATCACGTTCCGCACTATCCGCTACGATCGATACGACATTGTCACGAACCTCTAAAATCCCACCGTTGACTGCTACCCAGTCAACGTGGGTATCGGAGTCGACACGTTTGACACGAATCTCATCGATTGCCAAAGGCACGATGATTGGTGCATGTCGCGGCAAAATCCCAATTTCGCCATCGGTCGTGCGGGCAACCACGATTTTTGCATGGTGATCGTAAACCAAACCAGCAGGTGTCACCACATTCACTGTTAGAAAATGATCCATGAGGTTCCCCTCTTTCTTATTGGCTGATTAGTTAATAACCGATTTTCTTCGCTTTTTCGATCACATCTTCGATTCGACCAACACTACGGAAGGCTTCTTCGGGAAGATCATCATATTTTCCTTCCAAAATCTCAGCAAACCCTTTGATGGTTTCTTCAACTGGCACATAAGAGCCTGGTTGTCCGGTAAATTGTTCGGCAACATGGAAGTTTTGTGATAAGAAAAATTGGATCCGGCGCGCACGGGCAACCAGTGTTTTTTCGTCATCAGACAATTCATCCATCCCTAAAATAGCGATGATATCTTGTAATTCACGATAGCGTTGTAATGCATGTTGGACCTCAGTAGCGACTTCATAGTGTTTTTCACCGACAATTTCAGGCGCTAATGCACTTGAAGAGGATGCTAATGGGTCAACGGCAGGATAGATCCCTTGCTCGGTCAACTTACGTTCCAAATTGGTTGTGGCATCCAAATGGGCAAATGCTGTAGCAGGCGCTGGATCGGTATAGTCATCCGCTGGAACATAGATCGCTTGGATCGATGTGACAGATCCTTTTTTGGTTGAAGTGATCCGTTCTTGTAATTGTCCCATTTCTGTTGCTAAAGTTGGTTGGTACCCAACGGCTGAAGGCATCCGGCCTAATAAGGCTGATACTTCAGAACCAGCTTGGGTAAACCGGAAAATGTTATCGATAAAGAGCAATACGTCTTGTCCTTCAACATCACGGAAGTATTCCGCCAATGTCAAGCCAGTTAGTGCCACACGCATCCGGGCACCAGGTGGCTCATTCATTTGTCCAAAGACCATCGCTGTTTTTTCTATAACGCCTGATTCTTTCATTTCATTATATAGGTCATTCCCTTCACGGGTCCGTTCACCTACACCAGTAAAGACGGAGATTCCCCCATGTTCTTGGGCGATATTATGGATCAACTCTTGGATCAATACTGTTTTACCTACACCGGCACCACCGAAAAGTCCAACTTTACCACCTTTTAAATAAGGAGCAAGCAAATCGATGACTTTGATCCCAGTTTCTAAAATTTCAGTACTGGTAGATAGTTCATCAAAATTAGGGGCTTTTTTGTGGATACCGCTACGAGGCGCATCATCAGGAAATGGTGCTTCCAAGTCAATGGTATCACCTAAGACGTTGAAGACCCGTCCTAATGTTTCTGTACCAACTGGAACAGAAATAGAGGCACCCGTGTCGATTACTTCCATTCCTCGTTGTAATCCATCTGTTGATTCCATGGCGATCGTGCGGATCACACCATCTCCAAGTTCCAACGCTGCTTCCAAAACGACTTTTGTTTTGTGGGCGTCTTTTTTATACACAATCAACGCATTGTTGATATCTGGTAAGGATTGGTCTAGAGAAAATTCCACGTCGACGACGGGACCAATGACTTGAACAATCTTGCCTGAACTCATTCGTATTCCTCCATTCGTTCTCGAAACTATTCTAATGCGGATGCCCCCGCGACAATTTCGGTGATTTCTTGGGTAATAGCACCTTGACGTGCTCGGTTATAAGAGATCGTCAAGTCCCCAATAATATTTTTGGCATTATCTGTTGCTGTTTTCATCGCTGTCATCCCGGCAGCATGTTCAGCAGTTTTTGCATCAACAATGGCACCATAAATCAAACTTTCCGCATACTGCGGCAACAATTGATTCAAAATGGCCTCTCTTGAAGGTTCGAACAAATATTCTTGTTCATAACTTTCTGCTTCTTCAGGATCTAAGTCAGAAATTGGCAGCATCTTTTCAATCCGAAACTGGCTAGTCAAAGAATTGATGTGATGGTTATAACACACGTATAATTCATCAAAAACTTCATTTTGATACATCGTCGTCGCTAAAGTTACGATTTTTCTTACTTCATCGAAGCTTGGCTGATCAGATAAGTTTCTCAATTCATAGGCTAATTTGACGCCTCTGGTTTTGAAGAAATCAGCACCTGTAGCACCAATGGCGATCATCACATATTCTTCATTTTTTTCATGATCTTCTTCTAACATCGACATCATTTGTTTTAAGATCGAACTATTATAGCCGCCGACCAGTCCGCCATCTGAAGTGATCACGATATAACCGGTTCGCTTCACAGGGCGGCTGACAAGCATGCTGTTATAATTGACGCCATCTTTTGGACCAGAACCTGCTAAGTCAGAAAGCTGCTGCGCAGTTAAGTGGGTCACGATTTCTCTCACTTTATTCGCATAAACTTGAAATTGTTTCGAGTGGGCTTCAGATTTCGTCAGTTTTGCTGCAGATACCATTTGCATGGCATTTGTGATTTGACTGGTTTTTTTTGTTGAGGCAATTCGTTGCTTGATTTCATTTAATGAAGCAGCCATCTATTCTCACCTCTTTTATGCGTTTTCCATGGTCGACAATTTGTCTTGCGCTGATACATGACTCGTGTTGCTTGCCATAAAGATATCTTTTGCTGCTTTGATCGTATCATCCAACAAACTTTCTTCTGGCAGATCCTTCGTTGTACGGATCGTTTCAAAAATCGTTGCCGCATTGGCTTCGATATATTCAAACAAATCTGATTCAAAATCTAGCACTTTGTTGACTGGGATACTGTCAATGAATCCATGCGTCAACGCATATAAGATCACAACTTGTTTTTCAACTGCTAAAGGTTCATGCAGTTTTTGTTTTAAAATCTCCACTGTACGACGGCCACGATTCAACTTGGCTTGCGTTGCAGCATCTAGATCAGAACCGAACTGAGTGAAGGCTTCTAATTCACGATAGCTCGCTAAATCCAAACGTAAAGTACCGGCTACTTTTTTCATCGCTTTGATTTGTGCAGAACCACCTACCCGTGAAACGGATAATCCAGCAGCAACGGCTGGGCGGACACCTGAATAGAACAAATCATTTTCCAAGAAAATTTGACCATCTGTGATAGAAATCACGTTTGTTGGAATGTAAGCAGAGATATCTCCGGCTTGGGTTTCAACGAATGGTAGAGCTGTCATTGAACCGCCGCCTAACTCATCAGACAATTTGGCTGCTCTTTCCAATAAACGAGAATGCAAGTAGAAGACATCCCCTGGATATGCTTCACGACCTGGCGGACGACGCAATAGTAAAGAAAGTTCACGATAGGCAACAGCTTGTTTTGATAAATCATCAAAGACGATCAAGACATGTTTGCCGTTATACATGAATTCTTCACCCATCGCTGCTCCTGCATATGGTGCAATATAAAGCAATGGTGCAGGCTGAGACGCACCAGCAGATACAACGATCGTGTAATCCAACGCGCCGTATCTGCGCAATGTTTCAACTTGTGCACGAACTGTTGAATCTTTTTGGCCAATCGCAACATAAATACAGATCATGTTTTGGCCTTTTTGGTTAATGATCGTATCGATCGCGATCGTTGTTTTACCTGTTTTACGGTCACCAATCACTAATTCACGTTGGCCACGGCCGATTGGCACTAACGCATCAATGGCTTTCAATCCGGTTTGCATTGGTTCTGCAACTGATTTACGTTGCATGACACCAGGTGCAGCGGCTTCTACCGGACGGGATTTATCTGTCACGATCTCACCAAGACCATCGATTGGCTGTCCTAAAGGATTCACTACCCGACCAATCAAAGCATCCCCAACAGGGACTTCCATGATTTTACCTGTGCGTTTCACTTTATCGCCTTCACGAATGGACTCAAAATCGCCTAAGATGATGATACCGACATCATTAGACTCTAAGTTTTGAGCCATTCCATAAGAACCGTTTGAAAACTCAAGCAATTCTCCACTCATGGCATTTTCCAAACCGTGGGCACGTGCGATACCATCCCCAACATAAGTGACGGTACCAATTTCTTCTACAGAAAGTTCATTTTGATAATTTTTGATTTGTTCTTTGATCAAGGCACTAATTTCTTCTGCTTTGATTGCCATCCGATTCACCTCTTATCTCTTGTTTATCTGCCCATTTGCTGACGCAGATAATCCAGTTGGCTTTTTATACTACCATCGATTACTTGATGATTTGCTTCAACAATGACGCCGCCCAAAATATCAGGCTCGACCACTGTTTCTAAGTGGGCTTTTTTGTAGCCAAGTTTTTGTGCGATCTGTGCTTCAATTGCTGCCTTTTGTGCTTCTGAAAGCGCCACGGCTGTTGTAACAGTTCCTAGGACTAATCCTTGGTATTCGTCATAACGTCGCTCATACTCATCGATGATCATAAGTAAATCATCCATACGATTGTATTCATAGACGATTTCTAAGAAATTTTTGACTAGACCGTCAAATCCATTCAGCAATTGATCAAACAATTTCCTTTTTTCATGGATATCGAGATGATTGTCTGTCATGATTTGACCAAACTCAGGCAATTCTTGATAGACTTGACGCAATGTCATCAATTCTTGATAAACCTCTGTCAAGCATTGTTCGTCTATCGCCAGTTCAAACAATGCTTTTCCATAGCGTTTACCGACTGTAAATTTATCGAGTTTCATTGACTGAACCCAATCCTTCGATATATTGATTGATGAGGGATTCATGATTTTCGGGAGTCAATTCGCGGCCTAAGATTTTTCCTGCGATTTGAAGTGATAATTCTGCAACATCATCTTTCACTTCTTTTAATGCAGTTTCTTTTTCCAGGGTGATATCTGAATTGGCTTTTTCTTTTAAGCGTGTTACTTCTTCTTTGGTTTCGCTCAAAATATTTTGCCGACTTAATTCACCACTATCTTTGGCGCTCTTGATGATCTCCGCAGCTTCTGAATGAGAACTTGCCAGTTTATCTTGGCGTTCTTTTTCCAATTTGGCTGCATTCAAACGTGATTGTTCCGCTGAATCCAAATCATTGGCGATTTTATCTTCCCGTTTTTGCATCATGCTGCTGATCGCATCCCATGCAAAGTGTTTCAATAAGAATAGCAAAAGAAGAATTGACCCGCTGACAACGATAATATTGCCGAGCGTCGCATTTTGTACTTCCGCTATAACCAACTGATTTAGCATAACGATTCTTCCTTTCTGAAAGTCCTTGGTTCATGAGAAAAAAGCAAAAACGAGGACAATTGTTCGTTTCTGCCTTTTCACTTTCGTCTTACTGGAAGACTAAAAGCAATGCGATAACTACACCTAGAATTGGCACCGCTTCGACTAACGCTACCCCAATAAACATGGTTGAACGGAATTGTCCAGACATTTCAGGTTGACGTGCCATTGATTCAATCGTTTTTGCAATAACTTGTCCATTACCATAACCTGCACCAATTGCTGCTCCGATAATTGCTAATCCTGCTCCGATAAAGTTCATTCTATTTTCCTCCTAATGTGTGTACTGATTAATGTTCCGCCACGATTTTGTGGCTCATAAATACCATGGTCAATGTAACAAATACATAGGCTTGGATCGCACCAATAAATAACGAGAAGCCAATCCAAATCATTTCAAGGGGCATAACGATCGGCAATGACCACCAACCCAAGCTGATAAACATCTTGGCAATCAACCCCAATAAGACTTCACCGGCATAAATATTCCCGTATAAACGAAGGCCTAAAGTGATCACATTGGTAAATTCTTCAATGATTTTCAGCGGCAGTAAAAAGCCAACTGGTTTTAAGTAAGAATTGATCAAATAATTTTTGAACCCTAGTGATTTGATTCCAAAGAAATGTGTCAAGGCAATAACAATAAGTGCGAGTGTCAACGTAACGAAGGGATCTGCTGTCGGGCTTTTCCAAAGCGCGATATCATCACTGGTAACGATTTTTGTTACCAAACCAATCTCATTCGCAACGAACACAAAAAGAAACATTGTTACACCCAGCAAATGAAAGTTGTTCACTTGAGATCCTGGTATGTTATCCGCAACGATATTACGGACAAAATCAATGACCCATTCAATGAAGTTCTGCTTCCCTTTCGGTTTCATTTGCAAGTTTCGTGTACAAATAAAGACCACCAAAAAAACAATTATACAAGAAATGATTGTCATCATTGCTACTGTTCCATCAAACCATATTGGACCGATATGAAACATGAGCGATTTTTCATCCAATCTTTCTCACCTCTTTTCCTGTCATCTCCAGAAAATATCTGGTGTTACAATGCGTTTCCTCTCATAACAATCGGTATCATACCACCACGACTGGAAAATTTCAAAGTATTTTCAAGAAAATTAGACAAAAAAGTCAATTTGCTAAAAATACGTAAAACACCGAAATCGTCTGTGTCATCAACCGCTTTGAGAAAGCTTGATATATCAACAGCTTTCCCTTAGATGCTACCAAATTTAACGTAAATTTCATAGCAAAAACCTCTAGAATGCACGAAAAGAAGTCAATCAATTATTAGAAATTTCTGAGAGCGCGATCGATTTGTCTTTCCTGATCTTTACGTTTCAATGATTCACGTTTGTCATACTCGCGTTTTCCTTTGGCCAATCCAATCAAAACCTTAGCATACCCGTCCTTGATATAGACTTTTAACGGAATGATCGTCATCCCAGTATTTTTGCTTTCCCCGATCAAACGAGCAATTTGTTTTTTGTGCAGCAGCAGCTTTCTGGTCCGCAATGGATCATGATTAAAGATATTGCCCTGTTCATATGGACTGATATGGACATTGACTAAGAAGGCTTCCCCGTTTCTTAGTCGTACAAACCCATCTTTCAAATTGATTCGACTATTCCGAATCGCTTTGATCTCTGTTCCTTGCAATACGATTCCCGCTTCGATCGTATCGAGAATCGTATAATCATGGCGGGCCTTTTTGTTTTGGGCAATTAATTTCCCTTCCCCTTTAGGCATGAAGTATCCCTCCAATTATTTTTTCTTGATTCCTTTATAAAAAGGTTTTTTCTTACTTTTATTTTTTTTCTTCCCTTTGCCTTTTCCTTCAAAGCGTTTGTCAAAGCTGCCTTTAGAGGCACCGCCTTGTTTGTCTTTGGCATTGCCTTGGCGACCGCGTTGCGGCTGGGATCCACGCTTAGTACCTTTATTTTTTGGCGCTTGCAGCGTTGGGATCTCTTCGGCTTCGACAAGTTCAAAATCGATCTCTCTGGTTTCAGGATCAGACTTGATCACTTTGATCCGCACCTTTTGTCCAATTTTAAAAGTCAGTCCTGTCCGCTCGCCCACTAAGGCCAAATGATTTTCTAAATAATGGAAATAGTCTTGTTTCAGGGCAGTAATATGGATCAAGCCTTCGATCGTATTTGGCAGTTCGATAAATAAACCAAATTTAACGACAGAACTAATGATGCCATCAAATTCTTCCCCGACTTTATCTGATAGGTACTCTGCTTTCTTCAGTGCATCGACTTCCCGTTCTGCTTCCACTGCACGCCGCTCCATTTGTGAACTGTGCAGGGCAATATCTGGCAGGGCTGCTGCCCATTTTTCTTGATTGGCTTCTGATGGGTCTTCTGTATAAGAGCGGATCAACCGATGAACGATCAAATCCGGGTACCGACGGATCGGTGAGGTAAAATGGGTGTAGTCTTCAGCAGCTAACCCATAGTGCCCGACATTCTCCTCAGCATATTTGGCTTGTTGCATACTGCGAAGCAACATGGTATTCACGACCATGGATTCTGGCTTATCTGCAACATCTTCAACGATTTTCTGCAATTGCTTTGGTGAGATCGAGCCATTGCTTTGTTTCACTACGATGCCCAGCGCTGATGCAAAGTCGAAGAAACGGCGCATTTTCTCTTCCTTCGGTTCTTCATGGATCCGATAAATGAACGGATAATGCAAACGATTAAAATGACGCGCTACTGTTTCATTGGCAGCTAACATGAAGGATTCAATCATGCGCTCACCAACGCCCCTGGTGCGCATGACGATGTCTTGCGGATGCCCTTCACCATCTACCAGCACTTTGGCTTCTCGGTCTTCAAAGGAGACAGCGCCTCGCTGGATCCGCATCGCTTCCAACACTTGATGCAGGTCTTGCATGTCATGAAACATTGGTACAAGCGTTTCATATTGTGCAGAAACCTCTGGATCATTTTCTTCCAAAATTTGATTGACCGCTTGATAGGTCATTCTAGCATCTGTTTGGATCAGACTTTGGAAGATGTTGTAATCAGTGATTTGTCCATTTTGGTCGATCCACATTTCACAACTCATGGTTAGACGCGGCACTTGAGGATTCAAAGAACAAATGCCGTTCGATAAGCGTTGCGGGATCATTGGAATCACTCGATCAGTCAAATAGACACTTGTCCCTCTTTCATACGCTTCTTTGTCTAAGGGGCTGTTTTGTGTCACATAATAGGAGACATCCGCTATATGGACGCCTAGGTAAAAACTGCCATCTGCCAGTTTTTTGACCGTGACAGCATCATCTAAATCTTTGGCATCCGCGCCATCTATGGTAACGATTTGTTGATCGCGCAAATCTCTGCGTTCTGGAAAGGCGTCTGGATCGATTTTGTCCGGCACCGCATCAGCTGCAGCCAACGTTTCCTCTTCAAATTTCGTAGGAATACCATTGGCCACTACGATGGACAAAATGTCCATTCCTACGTCATTTTTGTGCCCAACGACTTTTGTGATCAGCCCTTCCAAACTCTTGGCATAGCCTTTTTCAGGATAATGACTGATCTCAACGATCACGATACTGCCATCTACCGGTCGAATCCCTTGCGCGCCGATAAAGACTTTCAGTTCACTTAATTTTTTGTCTTTGGGTTGTACCACACCATATAAATCTGACTCTTCGATCTCACGTTCATCAAACAAAGTGAATTCTCCCACCAATTGGGTGATCGCTCGTTTTTTGATATCGACGACTTTCCCTTCAGCACCTTTGTCAGAGAAAGGATCTGCGACATGGACGATATCGATAGCGACTGTATCACCATCCATTGCGTAATTGGTTGCTTCTTTAGGAATATAGACATCTTCCTCTTCGTCGTCTAAAGATACGAAGCCAAAGCCGCGTTCATTGGCACGGAATGTGCCTTCGATCAGCACACGGGCCATTGGCAGCTTGACTTTCCCTTTCTTATTGAAGATCACACTGCCTTCTCTCTCCATTGCTGCAACTGTTTGGACGAGGTGTTTGAAGTCGGTACTTTTTTGCAGCCCCAATCCTTCAGCAATCTCTTCCATCGAAAAACTCTTTTTGCTGCTGTTTTTCAAAAAGTCGACTATGTTTGTTTTGATATTTTCTGTCATTACTCACTCTTTCCAAGCTAATGTGTCAAGAAATGCACACACATCTTGCTCTAATTTTTTGCGTTCCGGCCCTACTGTTACGACATGGCCGCTTTCCGGGTACCACTGCAGCGTATATGGAACATGGCTAAGTCCAGCTGCTGTGCGAAAGACTGTCTGCGGATCGATCATTTGGTCTTGACCTGCTTGCGCAAGAAAAATGGGCCGTTTGATTGCAGATAGATGGGCTGCAGTTGCTTGCCCCACCGATTCGATCCCCGCCAATTGTTGGCGAACTTTCCCTGGCACATGCGCCATGATGGTATTTTTTTCTTCTTCATCTAACGCGGCATATTGCAAAATCATAGCGGCGTATTTTTCAAAGTTGACCGGCACTTGATTGCTCGTTTCAAACAATGGTGAACAGAACAAGCCACCACCGATCAGCGTATCATCCTCTGTCAATCGATCCATCGCTAAAATGCCGCCCATTGATAGTCCTAAGACTGCAATCTCTTGATAGCCCTGATCTTTGACATAGGTTACCGCGGCTTTGGCGTCATTTTGCCAAATTGTCATGCTTTCATTTAAAATGTCATCTGGATTTGGGGTCCCATGCCCACTGAACATTGGGGTATAGACTGTATAATTTTTTTGTTCTAAAAAACGGCACAGCATCCGGACATCATTCGGACTGCCGGAATAGGCATGAAACAAGATCACCGCCCGTTTGCCATGGGGCGCAAATACTGGTTTTGGTTGATTGAATGTTTTCATCTTTCCTTTCACCTCACGTCCAATTCTACCATAGTTCATGAAAATACATTGGTATTTACAATTAAAAAAAGCCTTGATATAAAGAAAAAAACCTCTCGCTAGGAGAGGTTACGCGGCAATTTGATCAACTAGATGATAGATAAGCCAAAATAAAGAGCAAAACCATCCAGACAAAGCCTAAAATAGCTGTTGAACGTTGCATGACTGCTTCAAATCCACGGGCTTTTTGCTTGCCGAACAATTGATCTGCACCGCCTGAAAATGCGCTCGCTGCACTATTTTGTTTGCTTGGCTGCATCATGATCGTGATGACCATGATCACGGAAATGATAATCACCGCAGTGAGTAAAAGATTATACACGTTAGCTCCTCCTTGCTTGCTAAAGTCGTCTTTCCCATTGTACCATTCCATACGCGATTAAGCTACTATAAATCGTATCAGACATGCAATGGAACGCCAGTTGGTTGATTACAAGCATCGGCTTACAGCAATGGCTAACGATCTAATACATCATCATACTCCGGTTTTTCTTTGAATTCTTTCACAGCAAAGGAGCACACAGGCATGATTTTTTTGTTTTCGTGACGGGCTTTGTCAACGACTGCAGCTAAAAGTTTTTGTGCCAATTGCTGTCCGCGGTACCCACTATCTACAAATGTATGATCGACAACCAAAACATCGCCAGGGGCTTCTTGCCAAGTAATCTCCCCCACTTCAGTTTCCTGATCATATAAAGCAAATCGTTTATTTTCTTCTTTGATTTCCATTCTCTACATCCTTTCTATCAGACATCGTCTGTTGTTGTTGTCGATTGATAAAGTCCAAGACTTTGGGCCAATATTCAGGCGCATCTGTGACCGCTTGTAAGTGGCCCATCCCTGGAAAAATAATTTGCTGTTTTTCCCCCGCCGTGGCTTCCATCAATGTATTGGATTCACTGACAGCTAAAAAACTATCTGATTCACCATGCAAGAATAACACCGGTAAATGGTTGCTGCCGATTTGTCGTGTCACCGAGATCTGCAAAAAGGGATAGCCCACCAACTGTTTGCTATATCGATTCGCGATGCGCAAAAAACGTTTGATCGGCAAGCGGGAAAATTGCGGCAAACTCGAACGAATCCCACTGTACACTGAAGTATAGCTGCTGTCTGCAATCAATCCGGAAACTTGTTCTGGCATCACTTCCCCGCTTGCCAGTAGCAAGGTCGCTGCCCCCATTCCTAGACCATACAGATAGATACGGCATTGATTGTCTTTTTCTAATACCTTGTCGATCCATAAAAGCAAATCCAGCCGATCTAGCCAACCTAAGCCAATTTCTTTGCCTTCACTTTGTCCATGGGCTCTTAAATCAGGCACCAATACATTATACCCTGCTTGCCAAAATTTTTCAGCAGGGCCCTGACAGTCCGACTGGCCATCGCTGCGATACCCGTGCAAACAAATCACCCACGTCTTTGCACATTGATCAAAGACTCTTGCTGTTAATAATAAATCATCCGCTGAAACCAATGTGCAGTCTGCCCCTTGGTTCCAAAATGCATCATCTGCATGATTGGTTCTTTTTTCATAAGGGATACCTAATTTCTTTCTGCCTTCTTTGCTGTACCATTCATTGTTCCGCATAATGATCGCCGAAACAAAATAACGAACACCTTTTTTAAGATGCGCAGTACGGTATACATAGGTTAAAAAGAAACATAAAACAAGTAATACGATCACTAACCAAATCATAGGCGCCCCCCTCCATTTTAGTGTACCATTTACGCAGAAATTGAGCCAAAATTTCGAACAGAGGGCTGCCTTTTTTTGACATGTCTTATCTCATTCTTCAACACAAATAAAAAAGTTCGCACTGAAAGAAGATTTTATCCAATTCTACAAATAATTTGATAATCTAGGATAATCATTGTCCCGTTACTTTTTGTACACTTAGTTTCGGCAGTCAATTTGGACTGCAATACGTATATAGGAGAACAAGGATGAAAAAACGTAACTTACTTACCATTGCTGCATTATCGGTATTCTTTTAAGTGGGAACGATAGCACGCGCAATTTAAGTGAATCAGCAAATGAAATACGATCGATTGTCTTGGGCACATCATGGTCTAAAACAAGCGATAAAAAATACCTTTCGCTATTTACTAGCAGAAAGGTATTTTATCAGATAATCTTTGGCGTTTCCGCTGAAAAGATTATTTGTTTTTTAAGTTGTAGAAAGCTTGTAATCCTTTGTATTCAGCAACTTCACCAAGTTGGTCTTCGATACGTAGTAATTGGTTGTATTTTGCAATACGGTCAGTACGTGAAAGAGAACCAGTTTTGATTTGGCCAGCGTTTGTTGCTACAGCGATATCAGAGATTGTTGAATCTTCTGTTTCACCTGAACGGTGAGAGACAACTGCAGTGTAGCCAGCTTCTTTAGCCATTTCGATTGCATTGAATGTTTCAGTCAATGTACCGATTTGGTTGACTTTGATAAGGATTGAGTTACCGATACCGTTTTTGATTCCTTTTTCAAGGATTTCAGTGTTGGTAACAAACAAGTCATCACCGACTAATTGAACTTTGTCGCCTAGGCGTTCAGTTAATAGTTTCCAACCATCCCAGTCATTTTCATCCATACCATCTTCGATTGTGATGATTGGATATTTGTTAACTAACTCTTCTAAGTAGTCAACTTGTTCAGCAGCTGTACGTTTCACGCCAGTTTCGCCTTCAAATTTAGTGTAGTCATACACGCCATTTTCGTAGAATTCTGATGATGCACAGTCAAAACCTAGATATACATCTTTACCTGGTTCTAAACCAGCAGCTTTGATTGCTTCTAAGATTGTTTCAACACCGTCTTCAGTGCCTTCAAAACGAGGTGCAAAACCACCTTCGTCACCAACTGAAGTTTCTAAGCCACGTTTAGATAAGATTGATTTCAAGGCATGGAATACTTCAGCACCCCAACGTAGACCTTCTTTGAAAGTAGGCGCGCCTACTGGCAAGATCATGAATTCTTGGAAAGCGATTGGTGCGTCTGAGTGAGAACCGCCATTGATGATGTTCATCATAGGTGTAGGCAATACTTTTGTATTGAATCCGCCTAAGTAATGGTATAAAGGCACTTCTAGGTAATCAGCAGCTGCACGTGCAACGGCGATAGATACACCTAAAATTGCATTGGCACCTAATTTACCTTTGTTAGGAGTTCCATCTAAAGCGATCATCGCTTTATCGATAGCCATTTGGTCGCGTACATCGTAACCGATGATTGCTTCTGCAATGACGTTGTTTACATTGTCAACTGCTTTCGTTACACCTTTACCGCCATAACGAGCTTTGTCGCCATCACGTAATTCAACTGCTTCGTGTTCACCTGTTGAAGCGCCTGAAGGCACCATTCCGCGGCCGAATGCACCTGATTCTGTGTAGACTTCTACTTCGATAGTTGGGTTACCACGTGAGTCAAGGACTTCGCGTGCGTAAACATCAGTAATAATTGACATGTTTTGTCTCTCCTTTGAGTTTGTTTTATCTTAAGGGTCGAGCCCTTGCGAACATATTCATTGTAGTGAAAAAATCAGCATACTGCAAATGATAATTTCATGAAAATAAAATTATTTTACAGCGTCTAGTAATGCTAAGAATGAATCAGCTTGTAAGCTTGCGCCGCCAACTAAAGCACCATCAACATTTTCTTTCGCCATATATTCAGCAATTTTTTCTGGTTTCACAGACCCGCCGTATTGGATACGTACGCTTTGTGCCACTTCGTTGCCGTATAATTTTTCAACTGTTTTACGGACCACGCCACAGATTTCATCAGCAATAGTCGCATCCGCTGATTTGCCTGTTCCGATTGCCCAGATTGGTTCATACGCAATAACAAGATTGCTGACTTGGCCATCTGTCAAACCTGATAAACCAGCTGTGATTTGTCCTTCGATCCATTCAGCAGTTTTGCCTGCTTCATAAGTTTCTAATGTTTCGCCACAGCAAAGGATTGGCAACATACCATTCGCAAAGATTGCTTTGGCTTTTTTGTTGATATCTTCGTCTGTTTCGTGGAAATATTCACGGCGTTCTGAATGGCCGATAATGACATAGTCAACACCTAGATCAGCTAACGCTGCAGGGGATGTTTCACCAGTAAAGGCACCTTCATTTTCCCAATAGCTGTTTTGTGCAGCGATCTTTAATTCAGTTCCTTGCGCTGCAGTTGTCAATGTTTCTAAAAACAATGCAGGGGCACCGATCACTGAATCAACAGTATCGTTGCTAGGGATCTTCGTTTTGACTGCTTCAGCAAATGCTTTTGCTTCTTTTGCAGTTTTGTTCATTTTCCAGTTGCCGGCAATAATTGGTTTGCGCATATTCTGGCACTCCTTTTCATGATCAAGGGGCACTAAGCATCCTGCTTAGCACCTGCCCCTCGTGATTGATTATTTGTCGTTGATTGCAGCTAATCCAGGTAATGTTTTGCCTTCTAATAATTCTAGACTGGCACCGCCACCTGTTGAAATGTGGGTGAATTTATCAGCAAAACCTAATTGTTCAGCTGCAGCTGCAGAGTCACCGCCACCGATGATCGTCGTTGCATCTTCAAGGTTAGCGATTGCTTCACAAACACCGATCGTACCATTAGCAAAATTAGACATTTCGAATACACCCATAGGGCCATTCCAAACAACTGTTTTTGCACCTTTTAATGTTTCTGCAAACAAGGCAATCGTTTCAGGTCCGATATCTAAGCCCATTTGACCTGCAGGAACATCACCAGTATGTTCTTCAGTCGGTACATCGTTTGAGAATTCAGCTGCTGTGATTGAATCTACTGGCAACACTAATTTGTCGCCTGCTTTTTCGATCAATTCTTTCGCCAATTCAACTTTATCTGCTTCGACTAAAGAGTTGCCGATTTCCATTCCTTTGGCTTTGTAGAAAGTATACGTCATCCCGCCGCCAATCAAAATCTTGTCCGCTTTAGGAATCAAGTTTTCGATCACGCCGATTTTATCAGATACTTTCGCACCACCAAGGATCGCGATCATTGGACGTTTTGGTTCTTCGACTGCTTCGCCGATAAATTTGATTTCTTTTTCCATCAAGAAGCCAGCAACTGTTGGGATCCCAGTTGAAGCGATACCCACGTTTGATGCATGGGCGCGGTGTGCAGTACCGAAGGCATCATTCACAAATACATCACCTAATGAAGCCCAGTATTTACCAAGTTCAGGATCGTTTTTGCTTTCTTTTTTGCCGTCAATATCTTCAAAACGTGTGTTTTCAAAGACAACCACATCGCCATCTTGCATATTGTTGATTGCTGTTTCTAATTTTTCGCCACGTGTTTCGTCAACAAAGGTAACATCTTTACCTAAAAGTTCACTTAAACGAGCAGCTACAGGTGCTAAGGATTTCCCTGCTTTATCTGCTTCTTCTTTTACACGGCCTAAGTGAGAAAATAGAATCGCTTTTCCACCATTTTCGATCACATAGTTGATTGTAGGTAATGCTGCTTTGATCCGTGTGTCGTCACCAATCACGCCGTCTTTTAACGGCACGTTGAAGTCTACACGTACAAGCACTTTTTTGTCTTTCACATCGATATCTTGGACTGTCTTTTTAGCCATGAAGAGATGCCTCCTAATCATAATTGTAAAAAAAGCGGAGAAGCGCGCTGCTTCCCCGCTTTCTCTTGCGATGGTTTTAAATTACTCGGCGCTAATCTTAAAGTTTAGCGAAGTATTCTAAAGTACGTACCAATTGTGCAGTGTAAGACATTTCATTGTCATACCAAGCAACAGTTTTAACTAATTGTTTGTCGCCAACAGTCATTACTTTAGTTTGAGTTGCATCAAATAATGAACCAAAAGTCATACCTACGATATCAGAAGAAACGATTTCGTCAGTGTTGTAACCATAAGATTCGTTTGAAGCATCTTTCATTGCTGCATTGATTTCATCAACAGTTACTTCTTTGTCAAGAACAGTAACTAATTCAGTTAATGAACCAGTTGCAACTGGAACACGTTGTGCAGCGCCATCTAATTTACCGTTCAAGTCTGGGATTACTAAGCCGATAGCTTTAGCAGCACCAGTTGAGTTAGGTACGATGTTTGCAGCAGCAGCACGGGCACGGCGGAAGTCACCTTTAGGGTGTGGTCCGTCTAATGTCATTTGGTCACCTGTGTAAGCATGGATCGTTGTCATTAAGCCTTCGATAACACCAAATTTGTCATTTAATGTTTTAGCCATTGGTGCTAAACAGTTTGTTGTACATGAAGCACCTGAAATAACTGTTTCTTCACCTGTTAAAGTTTCATGGTTTGTGTTGTAAACGATTGTTGGTACATCGTCTCCACCAGGAGCTGAGATAACTACACGTTTTGCACCAGCTGTTAAATGTTTTTCAGCAGCTGTTTTAGAAGTGAAGAATCCAGTACATTCTAACACGATTTCAACACCTAATTCGCCCCAAGGCAATTCTTCAGGGTTGCGGTTAGCTAAAACTTTGATTTCGTTGCCGTTCACGTTGAATGAACCTTCATGAACTTCAACTGTACCGTTGAAACGTCCTTGTGTTGTATCATATTTTAACAAGTGAGCTAACATTTTAGCATCTGTTAAGTCATTGATAGCCACAACTTCGATTCCTTCTACTTCTTGGATACGACGAAATGCTAAGCGTCCGATACGTCCAAATCCATTAATACCTACTTTAACTGTCATTTAAGATTTCCTCCTTATGAAAATCATAAAAATTATTTATTTTAAAGGGTTGCCCCTTTTAAAATCTCATTTGCGCAAGCTTCATCAGTGATGAGCCAGGTTTGTTTTGGTGCATTTTTCATATATGCATTGACCGCTTTGGCTTTTGATTTTCCGCCAGCGATCGCGAATACGATTGGGACTTGCTGCAGATCCTTTAACTGTAAGCCGATCCGCGGCACTTTATAGACCACTTCACCCGCTTCATTAAAGAAATACCCAAAAGATTCTGCTACTGCATTTTTTTGTTTCAACATCAAAATTTCTTTTTCAGACATTTTGCGTCTTGCTGCCATGTGTAAAGCTCGTCCAATACTATGAATAACACAATTTGCTTGACTTATCAAGTTTAAGACATCAACGATCGCTGGTTCTTTCAATAAAAACTCATACGTGTTCATGCTTAATTGTTCCGGCACAAACAATGAACGATAATCACCATTGGTCTGCATCGCCATCACAGAACTCACCGAGTTTGCTTGAACGTTGACTGACTCCCCGATCCCGCCTCTTGCGGGTACGAATAAGTTATGGCGTTTCGTTGTTTCTAGATTGGTCAATTCTTGTGCGACTTTTGCCATCGTGGTGCCACCCATGACTGCAATCGTATTGTCGCCTTCTGGCAGAAGCAAATCAAGTGATTCATTCAGCAATTGCCCAAATTCTGCAATCACTTTTGGCTGTCGATCACCATCTCCGCTGGCAATCAAACAACGTTCGATGCCAAAAATTTCTGATAAGCGTTTTTCGATTTGATGCATACCGAACAACTGATCCATCAACGTCCCAATTTTGGTATACACTTCTTCTCCGTAGGCAGTCAATTGCATACCGCTTTTGGAAGAATCAATCAGTTTCAACTTTTTGAGGGTATCCGTCTCGGTTCTCAATACACGCTCGGTCATGGTCAAACTTTCTGAAAGTGTTCGGCGTCCGACTGGTTGCATCCAATAGATGTTCCGTAAGATACGGTAACGTTCTTGGAGTACAGCAAGAATATCCGGGGTGATTGCCTCAATCAATTTTAATTCATCGAGCATGATACATCCTCCCGTTGGACAACTTTCGTCCTACAATGACTTAAAATGACCCATTGACTGTAAAAAAAATACGTTTTGTATTTCCTACACCAATAATAGTAGCACTTCTGGCCGTTATACGCAACTATTTCAATTGTAAATCGTCAGTTTTTCGGAAAATATTCACATAATGAGAAGTTTTAGTCAATCAATGAAAAATGGAAAGGCTTTGGCTCGCGCCTCGCCTTTCCATGATGTAAACTGCACACTTTAATCAAACCGCTTTCGCTTAGAAGATCCTTGGATGCCCATCGCTTCTCTATATTTCGCGACGGTTCGACGGGAAATATCAATACCTTGACTTTTCAACTGATCTGTCAATTTTTGATCGGATAGTGGCTTCTGCTTGTTTTCTTCCTCAATCAACGCTTTAAGCGCCTGTTTGATTGCTTTCGTTGTCAGATCATCGCCATCTTCTTGTGTCGATACCTTTTGGCCGAAGAACATTTTTAGTTCAAACACACCAAAATTCGTTTCCAAATATTTTCCATTCACAGCACGACTGACTGTTGATTCATGGACACCGATCGCTTCAGCAATTTCTTTCAAGATCATCGGCTTCAAAGGGCGTGCCGGATCGGTAAAGAAAGCCTGTTGACGAGTCATGATTTGTTCACCGACGCGGTAAATTGTATCGCCTCGTTGTTGGAGTGTTTTTTTGAGCCATTCGAATTCTTGTGCTTTGTTTTCTAAGTAGCGCTGTACTTCTTGGTCTCCACTTTGTTTCAAGCGGTCAAAATACCCTTGCTGAAAATGCACTTCCGGCAATGCCCGCTTATTAGAAGAGAGCACTGGCACCCCTTTTTCGATCCTTACGCTCAAATCAGGAACGACATATAAACCGTCTGAAGAACCAAAAGCCGCCCCTGGCGTAGGTGTCAGCGTTTGAATATAATCAAAAACGACTTGAACGTCAGAAAGGGCGATCTGCAATCCTTTGGCAATCTTCTCCCATTTGCGCCCAGCCAGATCATCAAAATACTCTTCTAAAATGATATATGCCAATGGCGGGGCATAATCATCTCTTTCTGTCTGCAGCATGAGGCATTCCCGCAAATCTCTGGCACCCACACCTGCTGGATCTAATTGCTGGATCAAAGTCAACGCATCTAGTACTTGGATCGGCGATGCGCCCATTTGCTGTGCCGCTTGCGCCAGATCAATTGTCAAAAAGCCGTTCAGATCAATTGACTCTACCAGAAACAATACGATCGTTCGCAAAAACGTATCCCGATAATTCAGATGGACTTGCTCGATCAGATATTCAAACAAAGAAGTCTGTTGATCTGGAATCTGACTCAAGTAGTCCATCATTTGATCAGAGGACTGACTGCTTTTCGCTGGGATGATTGGTGTGTCGTATTCACCGAGTTCAATCAGCGGATTTTCCAGCGCTTGATCGTCGATATACGCAATCAATTCATCCGCAGAAAACTGCAACACTTGGATCGACTGCTGTAATTTCTGCGTCATAGCAAGCTTTTGCGTTTGTTTTTGCTGTTGAGAAAATTGCTGTTGAAATTTCATCATTCTACCCCTTGTTTTTTTCTTTAAAATTGGTTAAACTATTATTTGTGCTTCGCGCCTTTAGTGTAGTGGATATCACGTAAGATTCCGGTTCTTGAGACGGGGGTTCGATTCCCTCAAGGCGCGTTTTTTTATCGCTTCAATTCATTCAGTATACTTGTTTTTGACCGATAATTCAAAAACCATCTTAGGATTGCTTACAGCAATCCTTTTTTTGTGCCTAAATGAGCAAGGCATTCAATGACTGGATGCCAAATGGAGCGGCGCAAAAAAAGAAGAGGATTATTCCTCTTCTTCCTCTTCTGCAAAATCATCTTCTTCATCATCATCGATGATCGTTAAATCTTCTTCAATGTTGCCTGGCAACTCTTCTTCGTCATCGTCGTTGTTGTCAGCGCCGATTTCTTGCAGATCAGAGTTGTAAGCAGAGATTTCTTCATCTTCGTCGTCATCATCATCAAAGAGATCGTCTTCTTCGTCTTCAGATAAATCAGCATCTTCAGGATCGTCATCGTTATAGTCGATTGCATCTTCATCATCATTGATAAAGGCATTGACTTTTTTACGTTTGCGACGACGTGGCGTATCTTCATCTTCGTCATCCACACCATGATTGACTTCTTCATCAATCGAATCAATGGCATACCATGAACGCAAGCCCCAACGGTTGTCACCTAAAGAAATAAAACTACCATCAATATTCAAGTCAGTATAAAACTGTGCCAATGAATCACGAATTTCACTATCGGATGTTTCAAGATAATTTTGGATTTGGTTGACCAAATCAGAAAAATCCATTACATCTCCACGTTGTTCTAAAATTGCATGGGCAACTTCAATCATTGATAATTCGTGTTTGTTTACACCTTCAAATACATTAATTTCCAAACTGGACACGTCCTTTCACAGTCTACTCCTAATCATACAAAATTGTTGATCAAATTGCAATTTTTTCTTTTAGAATTTATGATCCTTTATGCTGTAAATTCAAGAGCCAGTTTATAGGCACCAATTTTATCCGTTGCCATGAACAAATCATACTCAATATCGACTTTGCCAGAATAAGGACGATCTTTCAGACTGACATGCATATGATTGGTAAAGGTATGAAACATCATGCTGCCGTATGGGGTTTGATAACTTGTTTCCAACCGCTCCTTATAGGCAAATTTCAAACGCATCCGCATTTCACCCGAGCGGATCAACTGGATCACGCCATCTGGCATGATTTTCATGGTAACAGGAATCTCTTCCCCGTCTGGTTGGATTTCTTTGTATCTTATGTATAAGGTATCGCCAATCTTCACCGCTTGTCCTTGTAAATCAAAGAGAAAATCTTCTGTCTGATCGCCTTGACGAACATTCGTGGTCAAATGGATCGAAATCGGTACACCTTGTGACAATTCTTGCATTCTTTATTGCCTCCTTCACAGATTTCACTCTCATTCTTGCTTTTTTTCACACATTTGTCAATCATTTCAACTAGTCCATTTTTGATCGACAGCATGAAAATAAGTTGAATCATTTCATTCTTTTACTTAATTGTCGCATAATCGTATATAATAAAGACATAGACTGATAGATAAAGGAGTTTGAACGCGTCTTGACGATTTATTCAATTGACCAAATACTACCCAATGCCCCTTCCGCTTTCTTGCCTTTTGCCTTGACTGATGTCCTGACGGCCTATGCCGGCAGTGAGCGTCAAGCCTTTTGTCATTTTTGGCAATTGCCTGATACCTTGATCCTTGGCATGAAAGATACGCGAATCCCCCATTTAAAAGCGGCATTATCTGAAGTGGAAAAAGCCGCTTTTCGTCCTGTGATCAGAAATTCAGGGGGACTTGGCGTGATCAATGATCGTGGCATATTGAACGTATCGCTCATCTTTCCGAAAGATTTGGCAGCGACAACGGATGCTGCCTATGAAGAAATGCAGGCACTCTTGCAGCTTGCTTTTCCTGAACAGCAGATCGCGGCCTACGAAATCACGCATTCTTATTGCCCCGGCACCTTTGATCTGAGTATCGGCGGCAAAAAAATTGCCGGTACCGCCCAACGCAGAATCAAAGAAGGGGTTGCTGTCATGATGTACTTGAGTGTCAATGGCGATCAGCACGCACGTGGCGAGCTGGTTCGCCGGTTTTATCAAGCCGGCTTAAGATCGGCATTCGGTACAAATGGCTATCCCGCGGTCGATCCTGAAACGATGACGACATTGTCAGAAGTCTTTGGACGCGACTTTACGATTGAAGAAGTCTGTGAACGTTTGAAGCATGCGTTACACGTGTTGAACAACGAACCTGTATTGCCCCTTGATTTAGACGAATGGCTCACTGCAAAAGAACAATCAGAAGCACTCGCTGTCCGTCTGACAAGTATGGCACAGAGAAACGAATCTTTAAAGGAGGTCACCGATGCCAATCCCTTATAAATACCAAACCTTAGCTATCGAAAAAGTCTTTCGCGATCCTGTGCATAATTATGTGCACGTCCAACACCAAGTGATCCTTGATTTGATCAATTCCAAAGAAGTACAGCGCTTGAGACGGATCAAGCAGTTAGGGACTGCTTCTTTTACCTTTCATGGTGCAGAGCACAGCCGTTTTTCCCACTCTTTAGGCGTCTATGAAATTAGTCGGCGGATTTGCGATATTTTCCAGCGAAATTATTCAGTCGATAAAGTTGGCCCGACTGGCTGGGACGACAAGGAACGGTTGGTGACTTTGTGTGCAGCACTGTTGCATGATGTCGGTCATGGTCCTTATTCTCATACGTTTGAGCATATTTTCCATACCGATCATGAAGCCATCACCGTAGCCATCATCACATCGCCAGAAACCGAAGTCCATCAGATCTTGAATCGCGTAGCGGAAGGATTTCCTGAAAAAGTCGCCAGTGTCATCACCAAAACCTATCCCAATCCGCAAGTAGTCCAAATGATTTCCAGCCAAATCGATGCCGATCGGATGGATTACCTATTGCGAGATGCGTATTTCACAGGGACAGAGTATGGCACATTTGATTTAACGAGAATCTTACGCGTCATTCGCCCTTACGAAGGCGGAATCGCCTTTTCAATGAGTGGCATGCACGCAGTAGAAGACTATATCGTCAGCCGCTATCAAATGTATGTACAAGTATATTTTCATGCCAGCTCAAGAGGGATGGAAGTGGTTTTGGCCCACCTCTTGAACCGGGCAGCTGAATGTTACGCTGACAATGAGGAAACTTTTCAACAGCATTCACAGTTGCTGCTGCCCTTTCTTAGACAAGATTTTTCTCTAGAAGCGTACTTGAAACTAGATGACGGTGTGTTAAATACCTACTTTACCCAATGGACGTCAGAATCAGATTTGATCCTGAGTGATCTGGCGAAACGTTTCTTAAACCGCAAACCCCTCAAATCGGTTCGCTTTAAAGACGATTCGCAACTGCCATTGATCGAAGACTTAAAGAAATTGGTTGAGAAAGTCGGCTTTAACCCAACATATTATACGGCAATCAATTCAAGTTTTGATCTGCCTTATGATTTTTATCGTCCGACATCTGGGATGCACCGCACCCAAATCGAATTACAAGAAAAAGATGGCACATTGACCGAGTTATCCAAAGCCAGTCAGCTTGTAGCAGCATTGGCTGGTCAGACCCAAGGGGATCGGCGCTTTTATTTTCCAAAAGAAATGATTGACCCCAACTTGCAAAATCACTATGATTTATTTGAGGAAACCTATCAAGCGTTCGCGGCTTATATTCGCAATGGCGCTTTGATCAAACCCAGCAACCTTTAGGAGGAAATTATGAGTATCAAACTAATCGCTATCGATATCGATGGCACATTGCTAAATGACGACCGGAAAATCACACCAGCAGTGTATCAAGCATTGAAAGCAGCAGAAGCACAAGGTGTACGGATCGTCTTATGTACCGGTCGCCCATTAACAGGTGTCCAAGATTTATTGACTGAGTTGGACTTATTTACCGACAACGACTTTGTGATCACCTATAATGGTTCATTGGTACAAAAAACCAAAGACCAAGCAATCATTTCTGAATTTGGTTTATCCCATGAAGATTATGCCTTTGTTGAAATGACTGCCCGTCAATTAGGTGTCCACTTGCATGTTGAAACGCAAGATACCATGTTCACAGCCAATCGCGACATTAGTCCCTATACGGTCTATGAAGCTTTCTTAGTCAACATGCCGTTGAAATATCGCACACCAGAAGAAATGACGCCTGATTTGAATATTATCAAGATGATGATGATCGATGAACCAGCATTATTAGATAGTGTCATTCCTCAGTTGCCTGCAGCTTTGACAGAACAATACAATGTTGTCAAAAGTGCCCCTTTCTTCTTAGAAGTCTTAAATAAAAAAGCCCATAAAGGCGCTGCAGTCAAAAAATTAGCTGAACATCTAGGCATCGACCAATCAGAAGTAATGGCAATTGGTGACAATGAAAATGATTTGACAATGGTTGAATACGCTGGAATCGGCGTCGCAATGGCAAACGCAACCGAAAATGTCCGTAACATGGCAGATGTCATCACAGCTTCCAACGAAGAAGACGGTGTGGCAAAAGTGATCAACGAATACGTTTTGCAAACAAAAGAGGGCTAATTTCAGCCCAGCAAAAAAAGCAAGCCAGGTTTTTATTCCTGCTTGCTTTTTTGCTGTAACCATTGTTTGACAGCCCATTGATGGCTGCCGCGTTTCAACAGTTGGATCGCTTTTTCTGGTGTTTGCCAGGACAGTTGATTGTTGTCTTCCGTCGGGGCACATACTTTCTGCCAATTGGTCATCAAAAAAAAGTATCCCGGATGATAATAGTACGTATCTCGGTGACGAGAATAAAAATATTCCACCGCTTCACCAAAATAGGTCTCGATTTCGCCTTTAAAGCCTAATTCTTCGATCAATTCCCGTGCGATCGCCGTTTCTTTCGTTTCCCCTGCTTCTATTTCGCCCCCCGGCAAAAAATAAGCGCCGTTTGGTGCTTGCACCAAGATAATCTTGCCTTCTTTATTAGGGATGACGACATAGGCACCAAACCTAGGCTGATATACTTGCTGTTCATCTTTGACCCCAAACACAATGTCATTTTCCGACATAATACCCTCCAACAAGTTTTCTTTTCATTTTACCCTATGATATTGCGGTGGACAAGCGAGAAATGTCTTTCGAAACATTTTCTTCCCGTGAAAAAACGGATTATGTTATCATGAAGGTAATATAAAGGAAAGGATGAATGAATTTTATGAAAATGGCACACACTTGTGTAAGGGTCAAAGATTTAACGGCCTCATTAGATTTTTATCAAACAGCGTTTGGTTTTGAAGAATCTCGCCGCCGTGATTTCCCAGAAAACAAATTTACTTTGGTCTACTTAACTTTACCTGGAGATGCGTATGAATTGGAATTGACCTACAATTATGACCATCCAGGGTATGATTTAGGCGATGGCTACGGCCACATTGCCATCAGCAGCGCGGACTTAGAAGCCTTACATGACAAACACAAAGCGGCTGGTTTTGATGTCACTGATCTGAAAGGATTGCCTGGCACACAACCTTCTTACTACTTTGTCAAAGATCCCGACGGTTACAAAATCGAAGTGATTCGTGAGAAATAGGTCTATTGAAAAGGACATTGCGTCCTTTTTTATTTTTTCTCATCCTGTGATATGAAAGGAAAGAAGCTATGAAACCAATCATCGGTATTGCAGCCAATGAACGATCCATGATCGAAGAAAGTGAACATTGGCTAACCTACACCCCCAAAAATTTCGTCACCCATATCCAAGAAGCTGGCGGTCTTCCTCTTTTGCTGCCGATGGGTGCCTTAGAAGACGCGAAAGCTTATGTCCAACAGATCGATAAACTATTACTGGCAGGAGGTCACGATGTTTCTCCTAGTTACTATGGAGAAACCCTTCATCCATTGATTCAAAGCACACATCCAGAACGTGATGCTTTTGAATTGGCTTTGATCAAAGAAGCAGTTGCCCAAAAGAAACCCATTTTCGGTGTTTGTCGCGGGATGCAGCTGATCAACGTCGCTTTTGGCGGTAGCTTGTATCAAGATCTCTCACTGATGGAGAAGCCAACTTTGAAACATGTCCAGTTGCCTACTCCATTTCGTTTTGCGACCCATGATGTGACCATCAATTCTGACAGTCAGTTAGGTCAACTTTTGGGCAGCCGCTATCAGGTCAATTCATTTCATCATCAAGCAGTGAAGGATGTCGCAAAAGACTTTCAAATTATCGCAACTGCGACCGATGGTGTTGTAGAGGCAATTGAATCGCAGGCTTTTGCTGCCCCAGTTTTAGGCATCCAATGGCATCCAGAACTTGCAGCGCAATCACGTCCTTCTGAACAAGCAATTTTTGAATTTTTTGTCCACACGCTATGAGCGCTCAAAATACAAAAAAGCCAGCTGTACAAGCTGGCTTTTTTGTGTTTATTTTTCGTTTTTCATCAGGACAAAGGACTGTTTCAATGAAGCAATCAGTCCATTGTCGTTGTAGATCAACACGTTCGATTTATACATTTTAGCAGACACCAGCATCAAGGCAATCGTCGATATCAAAAGGATCCCACTTGAAATCAATGCGCCTACGACACCCACTGTATCATTTGCCAATCGAACCGGCATAATGAAAGAAGACAAGAATGGGATGTAAGATGTGACCCGCATAATGATATTGTTCGGATCCGCTGCACCTAATACCAATCCTAACATATAACCTGCCAACGAGAGATAGGTCACTGGAATGATGGCTTTTGCCGTGTCTTCCGCTTTATTGACGAGAGACCCACATAAGGCTGAAAGAACTGCATAAATCAAGATGCCTAAAAAGACAAAGATGAGGGAGAAAACAAGGAAGGAACCAAAAATTCCATCTAACGAGAAGTTGGCGATAAAGCCGCTGATCATCGGGATATCTTTGATCCAGAAGTAACTGCCGCCAAAAATAGCAGCGTACGCCAACAATTGTGTGGCTGCTACCATGATCACACCTGCCAACTTGGCATAATAATGGGTTTGCGCCCGTGTACTAGATAAAATCACTTCCATGATTCTCGTACCTTTTTCTGATGCGATTTCTTGGGCAATGATTTGCGCATAAGTCAAAATAAAGAAGAACAAGATGATCGTTGCCACGTAACTGACGATATATTGCATGTCACTATGGTCTTCTCCGAATGACATGGTGCCGTCCTCATCAAAAGAGACCTTTTGTTTGCTGAATGTTGCTGGCTCAGCCAGTTGCCCCACTTCTTCACTTGTCAGACCAAATGTATCTGCTCTTAATGAAGATTGGATTCCACTCAATAGCTGTTGGATCGTTAATTCAGCAGTTTGTCCCAGTGTAGACTCACTAAGAAGTTCCCCACTCAATTGGTCACCGGAAGCATCGATAACGAGTAGGCCATCTACCTCTTCATCCGCTAATTTCTTCTCCCCATCCGCTTGACTCTCAACGATTTCAAATGCGTAATCATCCGTACTTTGTGCTTTGAAGGTTTCGGCAATGGCCGAGTCATTGGCGTAAACAGCAATGGTATCTGCACTGTTCATCCCATCGGCAAACAAACCAATCACATAAAAGATGCCGACAGCAATAAATGGCACCAAAATCATGATCAAAAAAGAAATGGATTTGATATTTTTCTTATAAACATCCGATGCAATTACCCAAAATTTATTCATGTTCGTGCCCCGCTTTCCATTTGAAAATCTCTTCTAAGGTAGGCGGTTGTTGATTGAACATTGGAATATAGCCATCCGCCGTTGCTAAATCAAAAATACGTCGGCCAACTTGCGGCTCACTGATGGTGATATCAAAACTGCCATCCTCTCTGACATGCAATTCTTTCACACCATCAATTGCGCTGACCACTTCTTTCGTCAAATGAGATTCAAGAAAGACTTTGGTGCGTCCAAATGATTCTCTGATTTCATGGACACGCCCATTCAAGACAGTGGAACCGTCCCGCAACATGATCAAATGGTCACAAATTTTCTCCACATTGTCCATATTATGACTAGAAAAAATAACGCAGGAACCTTTTTCTTTCAATTCGATAATACCGTTTTTCAACAGTTCAGCATTCACTGGATCTAATCCACTGAAGGGTTCATCCAAAATCACAAGTTTTGGCTCATGGATCAATGTTGCGATCAATTGAACTTTTTGCTGATTTCCTTTCGATAAAGACTTCACTTTATCGGTTTTTTTGCCTTTGACTTGAAATTTCTCCATCCAATAATCGATTTGCGGCACGATTTCTGCCTTCGATTTCCCTCTTAAGCGGGCAAAATAAATCAATTGATCTTCAATGGTTACTTTAGGGTATAAGCCTCGTTCTTCTGGCAAGTAGCCGATGATATTATATTCTTTCTCACTGATTTGATGTCCGTTCCACAAGACCTCCCCTTGATCTGCTTTTAGGAAATCTAAAATCAACCGAAAAGTTGTTGTTTTTCCGGCACCATTTTGTCCGATCAATCCCATGATTTGTCCATCATTGATCGTAAATGAGAGATGATCCACAGCGGTATATTCTCCAAATGTTTTCACTAATTGTTTTGCTTCTAACACATTTTCACCTTCCTCTTTTTGCTTTTATCAAAATATATAGCCGATAATGCCACCTACAATAGCGCCTGCCAACGCCATGAGCAAGAGATCTCGCACCACCTTTTGGCGGTTGGCGATTTTCTCAGGTTCTTTGTAATAGGTGGCACGATCTTTGTATAATTTTCCCATCAGATAAGACACGATTGCGACCGCAACGGGTACAAACAACAAGCCGGTACACATACCAAAAACGAAAGACCAAACAGCATTGTCTTGCCAAGCCCAGATCGTTTTGATACTGTATAACACCGCCAGCAATAGTGCGCCAATTGCTGTAACAAGAAAAGCGCGCTTCATCAGGTATCGTTGCTCTGCATTGATCCGTTCTTGGTAACTGTCTTGGTCACTAAAGATCGGTGGCGCATCTAAATTCCCTTCAAAATAATAATAGCGTTTTTGATAATGACTGATATAGTGCCAACCGCTTGCTTCGTATAACGCAATATAGTCAGATTCTTCTGATAGTTCACCTTCAAAAAAATCGACTGCAAATTTCTTTGCCATCGGCGGTTGTTTCTCAAATGTCAAAAATCCCCATCGGTTCATGCCCACAAACTGCCAGCCTAACATGGCTTGCTTTTGCAAGCGGAGCATTTCTTTTTCTGGGTAATAGGCAACCCCCAGAGAATACAAATATTTCCTACGCTTTTTCATGTTCACTCCCTCCTATTTGCTGAACAAAACCAGCCCCGATCTCATAAAAAAGTTTCCGTCGTTGAATGTCCTTTTCTAAAACTGAGCGTCCGAGATCGGTCATGCGATAAATCTTTTTGCGCTCTGCGGTTTCATCTAAGATGATCCATTCTCTTTTGGTCAATTTTTTCAAAATCGTATACATGGTCGCTGGACCAATCTCAAAGGAACCTTGACTGATTTCATGTACTTGCTTCATGATCGCATAGCCGTGCTGCGGCTTGAGCAATGCCAATAAAATCAAATAGGTTGCGTCGGTCAACCCTTCCTCCATTTGTTTCCTCCATCCCGCAAACTATATCACTTAATGATATAGTAGCGAATCTGCCCCACGATGTCAAACCCTTTCAAAAAAAATCCGCTGCTTCCAGAAGAAAAGCAGCGGCTATCTTTAATTCACGATTTTGACTGGTGTATTGTAAGGCATGTTGTAATAGAACCATTTGGCATCAGGAACCGCCAAACGGATACAGCCATGAGAGGCCCGTGTGCCTAATTTACGTCCCTCCACAGCACTGAAAGTATTGGTTGACCAGGCGATGCTGGTTGGGATCGTGTGGAACAAATAGATCCCGTGGTCTTTAAACGAGCGATAATACGCTGCCCCTGAGAAGGCCAATCCTTTTTCTGCTTGTATGCGGAAGCTGCCTAATGGGGTTGGTGTGCCCACTGCTCCAGTGGAACAAAGCATGGTATAAATCACTTTATCGCCAGATTTGATGTAGACTCTTTGCTTGCTGATAGACACTTGGATATTCAAGTTTTTCACATCTAATGATGGATATTTGCCACCTGTGGTATACATCCAAAAATTACTGTTGACACTATAGGTCTGACTTTCTTTGATCCAACCAATCTTGCCGGCTGGTGATACCAGATACAAATAATTCCCGTCACTGGTTTTCGCTAATTTAGTCGCTTGTGCCATATAACCTTTGTAGGTACTTTTGGCACCTAGTTTGGTACTGTTTGGGTCTGCTTTATCAAAGAAATTCCCACTATTATTGTTGACGATCACGTAACGGCTAATGGTACTTTGTGAATAGATCGTATGGGCTGATTTCACACCTGTTGCGTTGATATACCCGAGCCATTTGTTATTTTTATCGTATAAGGAGTAATAGGTCGCGCCATTGTAATGCTGGTATTTACCCGTTACTTTGATCGTTTGATTCAAATAACTGCCACTACTAGCCTTTTGCTTAAAAAAGTTAAGGTCTTGCCATAGTGTATAGTTGCTGTTTTTGAC
This sequence comes from Enterococcus sp. RIT-PI-f, assembly GCF_001297065.1. Classification (GTDB taxonomy): domain Bacteria; phylum Bacillota; class Bacilli; order Lactobacillales; family Enterococcaceae; genus Enterococcus_D. Next base: position 182,763 of record NZ_LHOX01000012.1, read on the forward strand.
TTGAACACTCAATTTTTCGCTTTGCCAAATGCCGCCTTGATTAGTGGCAACTGTGGCTGCACCTGCATTCACATAACCGATCCATTTGCCGCTCTTGTCATACAATGATAAGTATAGCGCGCCATTGGCATGACTATATTTCCCTTTGGCAAGATAGGTTTTACCTGCTAAGGCAGTCGTATTGTTTTTCTTGCTTGTCCAGCTAAAATTGCCCCAGATCGTATAGTTTTTCTTCGTCAATGTGACATATTTGCCGTAATTTTGATAAGCACCTTGGGCGTTGCTGGACAATTTGACACCTGTCGCATTGATATAGCCGAGCCATTTGTTGTTTTTGTCATATAGGGAATAATACGTGGAGCCATTAAAATGACTGTATTTTCCTGTCACTTTGACCGTCTGTCCATTGATATCTGCAGTCGTGCCTTTTTTGGCTGTCCAATTGAAATTCTGCCATAACGTATAATTGCTGCTGGTGATGGTCGCATAGCTGTTTTCTTTTTGCCAAACACCGCCTGCGTTGGCTGCGGTTTTGGTACCAGCTCCGTTGACCCAACCAATGAAAGTTTGTGTGTTGTCATATAGTGCGTAATACGTAGCTTTGTTGCTGTTTTTATAAAAACTTTCTTTCACTAAATAGGTTTTTTGATTGTAATTTGCTGTGGTGGTCAATTGTTTGTCTAAAAAGACAGATTGCCACAGTGGATAGTTATTTTTTTGGATCGTGACGTACTTGTTCTCTGTTTTTAGCGTACCAGAAGCAATCGATACGGCACCAGACTCAACGATGCCTCCTTGACCTTGGTCATTTTGCAAGAGGAGATACGCTTGGTTGGTCGTGGAATCTTTGTATTGCTTAACAGCCTTCAATACTTGCCCAGCAAATCCTTGGTTTGAGCCATTTTCAGATAAAGTTCCCTCTGTCAGTTGGTAGAAGAGACTGCTTGTTGGCACATTTTCTGTATCGCTGATAGCAATGGTTTTCAGCTTCACATATTGGGTTGCATAGCCCTGTACTTCTTGTACTGCGATCTTCGCTGCTGTGTCTTCTGATGGTGAAGTATCAGTCTCCGATTCCTCGCTAGTTGAGCTGGACGGTCCCGTTTCAGTTTTCACTTCTTTTCCTGTTGCTTCCGACGACCCATCATCTATGCTTTCCTCTGATGAAGAAGTTTCTGGTGTATCGGAGTCCGAGCTGCTTGGTGAAGTGGACGTGTCCCCAGTTGTATTGTTGTCTTCATTGTTGCTGGTGCTATTTTCTTGACTGGTGCTTTGATCGGAATCATTTGTGGTACTTTCTGTTGTGGCAGCAGTATTTGTTGCTGCAGCAAAAACCTCAATCCCTGTGCCTAAAACCGGTGTTGCGAGTAATAGAAAAGCAAAAGCCCCATTTAACACCCGTCGTTTCACTTTTTTCATCCTAACTCCCCCTCGTTGTTATGCTACTTTTTCATTGTGCTCATTTATGAATAAACCCTACATATTTAGTATACCACTGACCGTAAAAAAACATAAAAAAAAGAGAGCGACGACCTTAGTCGATGCTCTCTCATATAAAAATAGGTTTAGCTATGTTCAGCGATCAATGCTTTCAATTGATCTTTTGTGTGAACGCCGATCGCTTTGTCTACCACTTGACCGTCTTTTTTCAACAGCAGTGTAGGAATCGACATAATGCCGAACGAAGCCGGTGTTTCAGGATTTTCATCCACATCCATTTTCACGATTTTTAATTCATCTTCATCATATTCACTTGCTAATTGTTCTAAGATTGGCGCTTGCATGCGGCAAGGACCACACCATGTTGCCCAAAAATCAATCAGGACTAAACCTTTATCGGTTTCTTCTGCAAAAGTTTTATCGGTAATTTCTAATGCCATTGTACTTCCCCTCCATTTGTGTGACTAAAAAAAGTATAACATGGATCAATCAATTTTTAAAACCGTCTGCTTACAAAAGGTAAGAATAATGAAGAATTACTTAAATTTTACGATGGTTGCCCCATTTCCCCCTTGATTGCTCGGCGCAAACTCATAACTTTTGACAGATCGATGATTTTTTAAATACTCAGTGATGCCTTGACGCAAGGCACCTGTTCCTTTACCGTGGACGATCGTGACTTGCGGATACCCAGCTAAGATAGCGGCATCTAAATACTGATCGACTTCTGCTAAAGCCTCTTCATACCGTTTTCCCCTTAGATCCAATTGATTGATGACAGGGCTGTTGTCTGCGGAACGGATAGTGTTGACGATACGCTGCACAGGTTCTTTGACCGGTGCGGCCGGTTGCAAATCAGCTTCAGGCAACGTCATTTTTAAAATACCGATTTGTACTTGCCATTGATTTTTGCCGACATTTTTCAGCAGTACGCCACGCTGACCATAGGACGTCACCAGCACTTCATCGCCGACTTTCAACGTTTTGGCCGCTTTGGCTTTTTGCAACACTTTGTTTTTCTGTAATTTTTCTTCTTGCTGTAACCCGGATAATTTCGTTCTTGCGTCGATCAACTCATGTTCTTTGACTTTTGTTTGACCGCCAGCTAATTGCATTTTGCGAATATCAGCAATGATTTTTTCTGATGATTCTTTGGCTTCTTCGACGATTTGATTGGCCTGTTTGCGGGCTTTAGCCAATTCTTTTTCTCGTTCTTCAAAGAAGTAACCATAGGCGTTTTGCAGCTCTTTATGCAGATCTTGGGCTTCTTTGACATAATGACGAATCTCAAGGTATTCTGTTTCCGTCATTTTGCGGCGGTTCTCAAGATCAGCGATCATTTCATTCAAATCTTGGCTTTCACCATCCATGATTTGCTTGGCCTGATCAATGATACCTGTTGACAAGCCTAATCGCTTAGATATTTCAAACGCATTGCTTCGTCCTGGTACGCCAATCAATAAACGATAGGTTGGACTTAACGTATCCACATCAAATTCCATCGAGGCATTGATGGTATTGGCACGGTTATAGCCATACACTTTCAGTTCGGGATAATGGGTCGTCGCCATGACATACGCTGATTTGGCACCTAAATCATCTAAAATCGCAATCGCCAAAGCGGCACCCTCTTGGGGATCCGTTCCGGCGCCTAATTCATCAAATAGGACCAAACTTTGGTCATTGACTTTATCCAGAACATCCACGATTGTCGTCATATGAGAAGAAAATGTGGAGAGGCTTTGCTCAATAGATTGCTCATCGCCAATATCCGCGAAAATCTCCGTAAAGATCCCCATTTGACTCTCTTCTTCGGCCAAAATAGGCAAACCTGCTTGCCCCATGATCTGCAATAGGCCCAAGGTCTTCAACGTGATCGTCTTCCCACCGGTATTAGGTCCCGTGATGACTATCGCTTGATAATCTTGACCGATTTGAATATCATTCGGTACGACTTTTTCTTGATCGATCAGAGGATGACGCGCTTGTTTGAACACGACATGGTTCTCGCGGTTGATTTGCGGTACGATGGCGTTCATTTCTTTACCGAAACGTGCTTTGGCATTCATGAAATCGAACTGGCCGATCACATAGGCATTGTGCAAAATTTCTTTCTGGTACGGTACCAACTCTGCAGACAGTTCTGCTAAAATCCGTGTGATTTCATCTCGTTCTGCAATTTGATGTTGCCGCAAACGATTGTTTTGCTCGACCACTTGTTTCGGCTCGATAAACAACGTTTGTCCAGAAGAACTTTGATCATGGACGACCCCGCCAAAGACACCGCGATATTCCTGTTTGACAGGAATCACGTAGCGATCGTTACGCATGGTGACGATCGTATCGCTTAAATACTTCGCGTTGCCGCCTCGAACGATATTATCTAACGTTTCACGAATCGTTTGCTCTGCACGGCGAATCGATTGGCGAATCCCTCTCAATGCCGGCGAAGCCTCATCCGTGACGCGGCCATCTTCATCAATGGCTTCTTTTAAGCGGCGGTTGAGTGTCGGCAATGAAACCAGCTGTTCTTCCCAATGATACAAACGGCCAAATTCGATCTCGCTATCCGTTAAATCATCGAAAAAGCGTTTGAGTTCTTGTGTAGTAGACAGGACTCTAGCGACTTGTGCCAATTCAATGCCATTTAGATCCGCACCAATTTCGATTCGTTTCATTTGCGGACGGATGTTTTCGATTTTCGGCACAGGAATCCCACCCCGCAACCGTTGCACCTTCAACGCATCTTGTGTTTCAGAAAGCCATGCAATGATCACTTGTTCCTCGCTTGAAGGCGCTAGTTTTTCAAGTGCTTCTTTCCCTTGCGCTGTGACGATATACTGAGCAATTTTTTGTTTGACCTGATCAAATGCCAATACGCCTAATATTTTTTTATTCATCTATTTTCACCTGCTTTGCTATTGTTTGCTGTAAAAAAGGCAGTCTGGCTTTCCAACCATCTGCCTAGAGATCTTAACCAATCACATCTGTGATCCAAATTCGATAGAAATAATCTGAAATGATCGGTGAATGATTGACGATAAAATCGATCGTACTGCTTTTATCAAATAGATTTTGTACCGTTGCAAAAGGGATCATAGACAAAATCATGAAGAAGATATACAAATTGATATACATGAGTACCACATTCAAGACACCGGCCAAGACCCAATCGTAGCCGTACAAAAAACGCAGCCGTTTATACCGCAGACTATCTGCGAAAATCGCTATCAATTTGGTAATCAGCCACCCAGCGAACAACACCATGACAAAGGCGACAGCTGCATAATAAGCCTTATCTAAATCTAGTGCCATTTCCAAATCATAATATTTGAGTGTAGAATCTGCTGTGACTGACATATAAGGAACATATAATTCAATTTTTTTAGCAATCTCCTGATATTTCGCTACAGCGACCATGAAAGAGATGATATACCCTAAAACGGAAACCAATTGTAAACTGGTTCCCCGACGCGCCCCGCTATAAAAGGCAGCTAAAAGCAGCATCGCAACCACTAATCCAATCATTTAGGTATCCTTTCTACGCCACACTAGCCATGGGCTGTTTTTTCTTGAATATTGCGTTTTCTTTGTTCATTTAAAATTTGTTGTGCTTCCACATGATTATGGATTTCCACATCGCTGCGTCCAGTTTCATCAAGTACCTGACGTGCTTCCGACTCGATAGCTTCGATGCGCTTGATCCGGTTTTCCAACTCAGTAGCCTTGATGGCTTGACTGCGCAATTCATCGACTTTCTTTTGTAGCCCCAATACCTGTTCTTGTTTTTTTAATTGATCAGAAATAGCATTGATCGCTAGCAAGATCGACGCTTGCTCTTTGTCCGTTTGTGGGGACAATTGCATGATCTCTACCAATTGTTCATTGACCAGTTTGGTCACCATGTCCATATGTTCTTTGCTCTCGCGGCCAATGATTGTGTAATTTTGATTCGCAATCACTGCTTTGTAGCGTTTTTTTTGCTCCGTCATAGGAAAACTTCCTCCCACTGCTTACATTCTGTATTATTGTATCACTTCAAGCACCGTTGCCGCAAACTCCTCACTATTATACGTGATTTTCATCTGAATTTCCATGCCCCTAGCCTCTAATCCACTTGCAAGCCAAAAAAACTTCAGAAAATATGGTAAAATCTTAACGTATCCTTTGTTTTTGTCTGCAAAAACAATGATTGAGGAGGAAAAACATGTCTGCGTCTGTCATCAAAGTTTCCGCAAGCGAAATGAAAAAAATACAACTATATTATCAATCTGACCGTTTAGCAAAAACGGCCCCCTACACGTTATTCACTGCTAAGAAAAATCAAACCACCATCACAGCCTATCAATCTGGAAAGGTGATGTTCCAAGGAGCCAATGCAGAGAAAGAAGCGGCACTTTGGGCCAGTTCAGGGACAACCCCGACGGCAAAAAAGGCCGCTTCTGGTGGCGACCCATTGCCAGCCGGTTTTAGTGAAAGAAATGCTATCGGCAGCGATGAGGTTGGGAATGGCAGTTACTTCGGCCCGTTGGTCGTTTGTGCGGTCTATGCTGAGAGGACGCATTTGCCTCGCCTAAAAGAAATCGGCGTCAAAGATTCCAAAATGTTGACTGATCCGCAAATTCGCGCAATGGCGCCAAAAATCAAAGCCTTAGTTCCTTTTCAATTACTGACAGTCACACCAGAAAAATACAATCAGATCCAACCAGCCTATAATACAGTTCGAATGAAAGTTGCCTTGCACAATCAAGCCATCCGCTTATTATTGGAAAAAATCGCTCCACAAAAACCGGAAGCGATTTTGATTGATCAATTTACCTCAGAAAAAAATTACCGCACCTATCTACAATCAGAAAAAAATGCCGTTACCTCACCTTTATATTTTGCGACAAAGGGAGAACAATATCACCTGTCCGTCGCTGCGGCATCGATTCTCTGCCGAACCGTATTCCTTGAGGAATTAGACAAAGCCTCAAAAGAACTTGGTTTTCGTGTACCTTCTGGTGCCGGCAACCCTTCAGATCTTGTTGCTGCCAAAATACTGCAACTCGGCGGTGAAGATTTACTGGGCAAGTATGCAAAGCTGCATTTTGCCAATACCGAGAAGGCAAAAAAAATCGCGTCGCGTAACTAAACATCTACGGACTGTCAGTTCATGCAACTGACAGTTTTTTTGTCAGATTTATTTGTCCGTCTGACGCTGTCCCATTTGACCATGATGCATCACATGACCGTCTGAGGTGCATCACGGCCAATCTGGATCAGTCCTGTCAAACAAGCTTGACTAAAATCAGTTTTAACCGTGATCTCAGGTACAATGAACGCACCTGACGCAGCAGCTAGATAAGATGTGATGGTTCGCGGCGATATCAGTTCTGACCATGTCCTTGGGATAAATACGACAATCTTGTGGGGATCATACATCGCAATCATGGCTTGCACCGATGCAGCGACATGTTTTGACACATCTGACAGTGTCAAAGGAAAGGACACTGTGTCAAAATGTGGCAAGTATTTGATTTCCCCGCTCATTTGATTGGCTCCGGTAAATAAATGGTCACCAATGACAAGTGCTGCCCCCGGTGGAAACAATTCTGGGAAATAAATTGCTGCAACAATTGCTGCGTCTTGCCGATAGGTCATCACAGCCGCATTCACATCATTTTCAATGATGATCTCGTCACTGATTTCTGCCGCAATGATCGACCTGAGTGCAACACCTTTAAACGCGGCCGCATCCATCAGCTCAAGCTTGCCCTTCACTTCCACGCCAGGGATGCCAACAACCGTCTTATAGATAGATGGGTAGGTTTGTTTGATGTTTTTTAAGGATTGTTGAAAGGCTTTGCTATCAGTAACAGCCTCTTTAATCGTTGAAATCACTGCGCCGTTTAAATCTGTGATGAAAAAACTGACACGAATCTTCTGATGCGCTTCAACAAATTGAATCACCAGCACCAGCGCTCTCATGGCATTGAATTGATAGGCTAACGCGCGTCTGCCACCGGTCTTTTGCGGGATATCTAACGGTATGATCCATTGATTGTCGACCATTTCCGGCAACAATTTATTGACAGTCACAACACTTAAATCCGCCGCTTCTGCCAATTGACGCTTTGTCATCCCTCGATGTTCTTCTTTCAAAAGAGAAAGCAGCAAGGCTTGATTGTGGGCTTTGATGTTTTTGGGTTGGTATGCTTTCATCTGGCTCCCTCCTTATCATTTGTATCATAGCAGATGATTCTTAGAATTTATACCTTTATTAATTTTGTTCATAAAGGTATAATGATCGTAACTTAATAAATAAAGTTAATAAAGTTTGATGACAGTCTATGATGAAGAGGAGAATTACTATGAGAATCGAACACGTGGCTATCTTTACAAAAGATTTAGAAAAAATGAGAACCTTTTACGAAACCTATTTTGACGCAACAAGCGGCGAAAAATACCACAATCAGAAAACGGGCTTCCAATCCTACTTTCTCACTTTCGCTTCGGGCAGTCGCTTAGAATTAACGACAAAGGCACATTTGAGCCCACGCATTGCCGAAAGTTTTGGCTATACCCATCTTGCCATGGCAGTCGGAAACAAGGTAGCAGTTGATCAACTCGCCACGCAATTCGTGGCAGATGGCTTCCCGCTTTTGAATGGTCCTCGAACGACGGGAGATGGCTATTACGAAGCAGTCATCCAGGATCCTGAAGGCAATTTGATTGAATTGACGACGGACACCCACAGCGATTCAGGGGGTGACATTCATGGCTGAAGATTTTGATTATCAATCTATGTTAGCCGGTGAACTTTATCTTGCTTCAGATATCAGTGCCCACCATCAATCAACGAAAGGAAAAATGCTGCAACAAAAAATCAATCAAACGCCATTCGATCAACCAGAAACGATCGTCGCATTAGAAGCAGAGCTGTTCGGTCAATTTGGCAAACATGGGTTTGTCCAGCCCCCTTTGTATGTCGATTACGGACGGCATGTGGAAATTGGCGAACATTTCTATGCGAATATGGACTGTCTATTTTTGGATGTGAACCGCATCATCATTGGTGATCATGTGATGGTGGGACCTCGGGTTAGTTTTTATACTGCAGGACATCCAATCGATGCCGCTATTCGCAGCCAAGAATTAGAGTTTGGCTTGCCTATCATTGTCAAAGATCATGTATGGATTGGTGGCAATAGTACGATTCTTCCCGGCATAACGATTGGTGCAAGATCAATCGTTGCGGCTGGATCCGTTGTGACTAAAGATGTACCAGAAGATTGTATCGTTGGCGGAAACCCCGCCCGCGTCATTCGCAAGATCAACGATAAGGATCACCACGATTGGCAAGAAGCTGCACAGCAGTATCGCGAGAAAAAAAGCCGCGCCCTTGGTGCTGCGCATTCCATTATAAAGGAGTAGTGCCCTATGCAATTTATGGATTACCACGTACACAGCGATTATAGTGATGATTCTTGGTATTTAATGGAGGATGTCGTACAGGATGCGATCAAGATGGGCTTATCTGAAATATGTTTTACGGAACATGTCGATTATGGGGTTAAAGAAGATTGGCTCCCGGATGACAATTATTTAGTGGGTAAAAATAAAGTCGTAAAAAATGTCCATTATCCTCGATATTTCAAAGAATTAACAGAATTAAAGCAGCGGTATCAAGATCAAATCACCATCAAAACCGGCATGGAATTTGGGATGCAACAGCACACGATCGCCCCCTTTCAGACACTCTTTGATGCCCATCCATTCGACTTTATTCTGCTCTCTGTGCATCAGATCGACAATTTAGAATTTTGGACGGGAGAATTTCAAAAAGGACGCACGCAACAAGAAAGCTATCAGCGTTATTATGAGGAAATGTATGAATTGGTCACTTTGTACAAAGACTATTCTGTCCTTGCCCATTTGGATTTGATTCGCCGATATCTGGATAAAGAAACAGATGCTTTCGATACGACCAAAGAGCAAATTGCAGAAATCTTGAAAGTCGTGATCCAAGATGGCAAAGGGATCGAATTGAATACTTCTTCTCACCGCTATGGTATCCACGGTTATACGCCGTCACTTGACATTTTGACGCTGTATCGCGACCTGGGCGGTCAAATCATCACGATTGGTAGTGATAGCCACGAACCTGCCCATCTTGGATTTCAAATCAAAGAAGGACAAGCGTTGCTGCAATCTCTTGGCTTCGCCGGTCTGTATACCTTCGATCAAATGACCCCGACACTTCATTCATTTGCTTAAGAAGATAGACAAAAACCAGCCCTAAAAAAGGACTGGTTTTTTGTCTTATTGATTGGTCCAAGCAGCGACTTCTTCTGCGTGATTGTCGACCCAATCTTTGGCTGCATCTTCTGCAGATGCGCCATCGTTGATTGCCAACATCACTTCTTCCATATCTTCTTGGGTCCAACTGAACTTGTCTAACACATCATAGACTTCTGGCATATCTTCCGACAAGCCTTGACGAACCATCGTATTGATGCTCTCAGCATCGCCCATGGTTCCTTCAGGATCATCAAGATATTTCAAGTCATATTTGGCGAACATCCAGTGGGGTGACCAGCCAGTAATCACGATATCTTCTTGATTTTTGATGGCTTGTCCTAACGCAACAGTCATTGCTCCTGAAGAAGACGTTGCGACTTCCCAATCAGACAAGTTATCATATGTTGCCACAGTATTCTCAGCTGCAGAAACCACACCGGCTCCTGGTTCGATTCCAGTGATCGTTTTGCCTGCTTCATCTGATAAATCGGCAATCGAATCGACATCCATATAACTTGGCACGACGATCCCTAACTTAGCCCCTTCTAAATTGGGACCCAAGTTTTCTACTTGGTCTTTGTATTGTTCATATTGTGCTTCATGGGTTGAAGGCAGCCAAGCTGCGACCATACCATCCACTTCACCTTTTGCGACCGATTCCCACATGATTGCATTGTCCAAAGGTGTCGTCTTGACTTCATAGCCCATCTCAGTCAAAACTGCCGCAACGACATGAGTTGAAGCAACTTCAGTATCCCACTCCACATAGGCCAAATTGACTGTTCCTTTGTTGTCTGACACATTGCCAAATGCGACAGAAGCACCGATCAATGCAACGACTGCCACGGCAGCAATGCCGCCAAATAATCGCTTTTGTTTGCGGTTTTTCACTGTTGCTGCTTGTTTTTTGTGTGCCGGTTTATTTAGGTTTTGGGTAAACCGATCCATAATGATCGCTAAGATGACCAATGACACACCACTGACGAAGCCATTTCCGACTTGTGCCCGCTGCAATGCGGATAACACACCGCGACCTAATCCGGGTGCCCCGATCATGGAAGCAATAACCACCATCGACAAGGCCAACATCGTTGTTTGGTTCACACCGGCCAAAATCGTACTTTTGGCTAATGGCAATTCGAGCTTGATCAGTTTTTGCCAGCCAGTACCACCAAATGAATCTGATGCTTCAACCAATTCTCTTGAAATCTGACGAATCCCTAAATTAGTCATGCGCACGGTTGGCGGCAATGCAAAAATCACTGAGGCAAATACCCCTGGTACCATACCGATACCAAAGAAAGCAACCGCTGGAATCAAGTAAACAAAACCTGGCATGGTTTGCATAAAGTCCAAAATTGGTGTAACTATACTTTGGGCTTTCTCACTTTTGGCCATCAAGATGCCTAACGGAATACCGATAATGATCGACACTAAGCTGGAAAGCAAGACCAAAGTCACTGTATTCATCAAGTCGGTCCATAATCCTTGATTATAAATAAATAGTAATCCAACAAAAGTAAAGGCGGTCAACCCCCATTTTTTACCTGAAACCATAAATGCCGCAATCGTCAACAAGACGATCAAAACCAATGGTGGTACGAACAATAGTACATTGGTGATTGTATCCATGATCAATTGACCAAAAGATTGCAATGCGGAGAATAAACCGCTGAATGTTCCTGTTAGCCATTCAGTGAAAGACTCGACCCAATCTGCTACTGGAATTGTTTGTTGTAAGAAATTACCCATTGATGACCACTCCTTCCTCATTGTTTGACGCGCTATCCGTTTCTGCCAATGCCTCGATCACACTGCCTCGGATCACTACGCCAATCAATCGGTCATTTTCTACGACCGCTAATGGTGTTGGAGAGTCATAAATCAAATTGAAAATATCTGTGACCAGCATATCTTTGTCGATTTTTTTTACATTTTTATCGATGACATCTTTTAAGGTCAAGTTGTTTTTACGGGCTTCCCGCGCCGACTCTGCTGTTAGACTTCCTTTTAAGTGACGCCGTTTGTCGACAGCCAGCAACATACTGACTTCTTCTTTACGCATGCGGTTCAATGCAACACTTGGTCCGTCGATTTCAATATTGGTAGTTAAAGCCGGCACCATGATATTTTGTGCAGTCAAAACTTTTGAGCGATCAACATCTTCTACAAAGTCCCGCACATATTGATTGGCAGGGTTGGTCAATATTTCTTCACCCGTACCGATCTGCATGATTTGGCCATCTTTCATCAAAGCGATGCGATCACCGATGCGCAATGCTTCATTCAAATCATGCGTGATAAAGATGATCGTCTTTTGCACGTTGGCTTGCAATTCCAGCAACTCATCTTGCATCTCACGGCGAATCAATGGATCTAGCGCTGAAAAGGCCTCGTCCATCAACAAGATCTCTGGATCATTGGCCAATGCCCGTGCCAAACCGACCCGCTGTTGCATCCCACCGGATAGTTGATCGGGGTATTGATCTTTAAAAGACAATAACCCTGAATTGTCTAAAGCTTTCTCTGCTTTTTGCGTTCTTTCTTCTTTTGATACACCACGCACTTCTAAACCATATTCGGTATTTTCTAAAATCGTACGATGAGGAAACAGACCGAAACTTTGGAAAACCATATTGATCTTATGACGGCGCACCTCTCGTAATTCTTCTTTGCTCATTTTGGCAATATCGACACCATCAATATAGATATCCCCGCCAGAAGGCTCAATCAAGCGATTCAACAGACGGATCAAGGTCGACTTCCCACTGCCAGATAACCCCATGATCACAAAGATTTCTCCTTCGTTGACCTCAAAATTGACATCATAGACACCAACCGTAGCACCGGTCTTTTCTAAAATCTCATTTTTGCTGCGTTGTTCTTGGATCATGGCGAAAGCTTGCTGTTTCTTTTTGCCAAAGATCTTGGTTAAATGTTCCACTTTAACTTTACTCAAATGTATAATACTCCTTTTTCTGAAAAATTTCACGAAAGTGACCATACCATACTAACAATATGTGGTCACTTTGTCAAAAAAAAAATTCGTCTGCTTTATACAAAGATAAAAACAGACGCGTTACACGATCAATCATTTGGGTAAAAAAAGTTTGTCATCCGTTGCAACGATAGCTCATTGCCCACAAAGTAAATCTTATTTCCTGCACTGAACTTCGCATATGGTCCAGGAGACAATAGAAGTTCTTGTGCGGTTTGGATGGCAATGATCGTTGCCCCAGTTACTTGCCAAATGTTCAACTCGTTGACACTTTTTTCAAGATGCTGGGCTTCTGCTGTCAAGGCCAATTCAAAAGGCACAAAAGGACTCATTTGATGGGCTTTTTTTGTCTGCTGAACCAATACATTCAAGAGTTCTGAAAAATTATTCAATTCTTGCTGCTGACGATCAACACTTTCTAAAATATCTCCTCGAATTTCTTGGATTGTTTGGACATCCTGGTATTGTTCAACAAAGGCTTGGGCTTTTTCTTTTGAGGCAATATAGGCCCCACTGCCATGACGAACATCCATGATTTCAAGATCCACCAATACATTGATGGCTTTTCGCGCTGTTTCAGGTGATACATTAAAATTACTAGCTAGTGTGGAGCGAGCATGGATTTTTTGCCCAACCTGATAGCGATTCTCAACGATTCGTTCTGCGATTTCGACAGCGATCTGCTGATATCTGGGCAATGCGACTTTCCTTTTGTTTGGCACCTGATTGGTCATGTGAAACTTCCTTTGCATTTTTTTTCATGATAACAAGAATTGACCTATCTGACAACTAAACATCGAGATGCGGATTGTGTAAAAGACGGACGCGATGAACTTGCGGCACCTCTTGCAGCATGGCCGCTGCTTGTTGTACTTCTTCCACTTTTTGCTCAGCCACATCAATGATCGTATAGGCCATACCCGCTTTTCGTTCACTTGCCAGATGCGCGATATCGATCGCTGCATCTGATAACAGTTTTAATAAGGGGGCTAACGCACCTGGTGCATCTTTATGAAAAATCGTTAACCGATATGGTGCCAAAAATGGCAATGTCACTTCTGGAAAATTGACTGATTCCTTGATGGTGCCATACCGCAAAAAACGATCCATACGTGCAAACACAATACGATCACCCGCAGTTAATGCATCGACAGTCGTGCCGCCAATATGTGGATAGGTCACTACTTTCGGATGCTGCACAACAGATGCGGTTGGGAAATCGGTGATATACTGTTTGATCCTCCCAGAATCTAAAGCCTTTAATACTGCTGTTTCGTCAACAATCTCTCCTCGACCAAAATTAAGTAAAGTCGCTTCTGGTTTCATAGATGCGAACGCTTCTTCATTGATCAAGCCTTGTGTCTGATCATTTAAAGGCAAAAGGACCACCACAAAATCAGCTTCCTTCAGCAACTCAGAAAGTGCTGCTGTTTGTTCAAAGTACATACTGTCTTTTTGGGTTCGGGCATAGCCAATCACATCCATGCCTAGATGATAACAGGCTTCTGCTAAACGCTCGCCGATTTCCCCCAGTCCCAAAATCCCAATCGTTTTACCTGTCAATTCTTCACCGATCAGGGTGGATCTTCTCTCTTCAGCGGTAGCTAAGACCGCATCGCCTGCAATATTGCCTTTCGCTATCTCTACTTCGATCTGACTCATCACCTCATGGGCTTTGTCTAACGGACGGACACTCAAGAATAAATTCGTCAACACCAATTCTTTCACCGCGTTGGCGTTGACACCTGGACTATTAAATACCACAGTGCCATTTTCTGTGCATTTGTCTATATTGATTGTATTTGTCCCGCTTCCAGACCGGGCAATCACAGCCAGTTCAGCAGTAATCAGGGCATCCGGTACTTGTTTGCTTCTGACAAAAATCGCTTCTGGGGTTTGGGTATCGGCAAATCGATAGCCTTTTGCTCGGGCTTTTTCTTTGGTTGCTTCGGTGATTTCATCAAGTAAATAGATTGTTTTCATCCAGATCCCTCCTTTTTTGAAATGCTTATGAATCAAATATTACCCAAAAGTGAGGTAGAATGATAGCAATACGCAAGAAAGGGTGATAGTGATGCACTTATCGATTACAGAATTTCCAGATGAACAACCTATTATCGGCAAAGATTCACACGTTCAAGACAGTAAATTAGAGGATTATGTAGAGATTGGCGAGGCCAACCATATCGATCATTCTACGTTAGATGCCTATACATATACTGGACAATATTGTTTTATTCAAAATAGTCATATTGGCCGCTTTGTCAGTATTGCAGCAGCCGTCCGGATCGGCCCCACCAATCATCCCTACGAAAGACCGAGTCAGCACTTGTTTGCGTATAACGGAGAAGGATACGGCTTCAAACCGAAAGACAGCGACTTTCTAGCAAAACGAAAAGAAAAGACCACCACCATTGGCAATGATGTCTGGATTGGACATGGTGCGGTTGTTCAAGCGGGTGTTACAGTTGGCAATGGTGCAGTGATCGCTTCGAATGCTGTTGTCACCAAAGATGTTCCACCTTATGCAATCGTTGGTGGTGTACCTGCCAAAATCATCAAATATCGTTTTGATCCTGCCACGATCGAAGCTTTACAAGCGATTGCTTGGTGGAATTGGTCTCGGGAAGAACTTGAGACACGTTATTTAGATTTTCGCTTACCTATTGCAGATTTCATTGCTGCATACAATAAAAAATAAGCTCGTTTTTTAAACCTAGTCTATTTTTGGACTAGGTTTTTGTTTTAAAAAAACAAGAAAGAAACCTTGTAAGCGCGCTTAACTATGCTAAAATAAACACTAAATGAAATTATTCACGAAGTCAAAGGAGCAGAACACATGGATCTATTAAGCTATCAACCATTAAACCTCTATAACAATTATCGAGATGCGGCAACAACGTATCCTGACGTCAACATCATCCACGATGAAATTTTAGGCGCGTTTCCTGAGCTAGGCTATCAAAGTACCTACCAATCAAGCCACGAAGCGATTTTAACGCGTGCCTATCAATTGTCTGCCCTAGGTGTCAAAGCAGGAGATAAAATCATCTTATACAAATCATCGACATTTGACACCTATTTGTTGGCTACTGCTGCCTCATACTTAGGTGCGGTACCAGCGATGATTTCGTACCATTTTCCAGCATCTACCATCGAAGTTTTTGTCGATCGATTGGAAGATCCTTATATCCTATTTGATGATGAAACAGAAGGCCGGGTGGCACTGGTCAAAAACAGTAGTCCTGAAAAGCAAATCGCGGTGCGTAACTTATTGATGGCACCAGCAGAACCTGTCGAACAAGTTGAATTGCCCATTGATCAGATTTCTTATATGACCCATACATCTGGTACGACTGGTATCCCCAAATTGATTTGTCACTCTGCCCAATCGATGGGCTGGCGTACCAAATGGCAAAAAACGATTTTCACCAAGATTGATCGGCAGCAAGCAGATTCTGATTTGGTCGCATTCCACATCTCGCCGGTGCATTCACGCTTCAATATTGGGATCTCCTCATTGATGGCGATGGGTTTTCCAATGATGCCCTTGGCAGGATCGAATGGCCCGCATATTGTCCGTATGCTGTCAGAGTATCCCCCGATTGCGCTGGAAACTCATCCAAACAACTTTGTGCAATGGCGCTTTGTGGCTGAAGAATATCCTGAAGCCTTTGCTGGTATTCGATATTACCATTCCACATTTGATGCCATCAACAATCAAACAATGGCATCATTTTTAGCCACTGCAACTGATCATCAAGCGATCTTTTTACAAGTCTATGGCCAAAGTGAATGTGGACCAATGATTCTGAAGGCCCATACCTTGGAAAGTTTGAAAGAAAACAATGCCCGTGATATGGGTGTTGGTCTTACCGATTTGACCCGAGCGCGGATTGCCGATGCCCAAGGGAATGAACTACCAAACAATACGGATGGCCATATTCATTTCCTTTCTAAAGGTCGGGCATTGACCTACTACAAAGAAGATCAGCGTTTTGCCGATAACGTCTATGATGCCTGGTGGGACAGTGGGGATTATGGCATGATCGATGAATCCGGTCACTTGTATCTCAAAGACCGTCAAGTCGATTTGATCAAATCGATCGAAAGCAATTTAGCCCTCGAAGACCTATTGCTGGATCAACTTGATTTTCTAGCAGAAGTTGTGATCGTTCGCGATAAAGAAAATGCACCACAACCAATCATTGCTTTGGCACCAAACCGCGAAATGGACTGGGCTGCTTGGTGGCAAGCTGTCGCAGATCTACCCCGATTAAATGAACCGATGCTCAGAGCGTATGAAGAGATCCCAAGAACCGCGACGATGAAAGTCCAACGATTACAGATCGAAAAAGAATTTAAAGCCTAATACTCGATGCTAAACGATTCATACCTGAATCCTGCAACAGCCTATTTAACAACTAAAGCGACGTCAAAACAATGTTTTGACGTCGCTTTTTTGGAATCAGAAGGAAGTAAGATTACCTTCCTACAATCAATTCAGTAATAGATCAATAAATGATGCGAACAATGCGTCTTGATCATCAAGACCTTTTTTTGATTCTAAGTGATCTGCATAATGGATCTCGATAAGGCCGACCGTAAATGCCGAAGCCATCGCAGTTAGTTCTTTTGATGATTTGACTCCGGCATGGGTCAGACGATATTTTTCGATGCACGATTGAAGATGTTCATATAATTCAAAAGCAAGGGCATGAAACGTTTGATACGCATCACCTTCCCATTTCTTGTTAAAAATCAGTGCGTAGCGATCATGGTGATGAATACCAAAACGATACAATTCATATAACATGCCATGAAAGGCTTGCTTTGGTTCATCTACTTCATCGGTGACCGTCGTGAAACGCGCATGCAGCATTTTTATGTCTTCTAAAGCAATTGCACCCAAAAGGGCATCTTTACTATCAAAATATCTATAGACAGCACTTCTTGATAATGCCAACTGTTTGCCTAACTCTCTTAAGCTTACAGAATCAAGCCCCTGCTGATCAATCATCTCTCTCGTTTGATCAATTAAATTTTGTCTTGTATCCTTTGCCAATCATATCCCCTCCATCTACATCATGTATCAAACAGTTGACAGTGTCAACAATAAGATTTATACTCTCTAAGTTGACACTGTCAACTTTTATTCCAAAAGGAGGATTTATTATGGCAACGATCGTGATTACAGGCGGCCACGGTGGCATTGGGTATGAATGTTCTAAGACTTTGGCAAAAGAGTATCATATGAATTTAGTTCTAGTTGGTCGGAGTAGGGAACGAATGGAACCCGTTGCGCAAGAATTACGGGAAAAATACGCGGTAAAAGTAACTGTCGTATGTATGGACACTTCTTCACTGGAATCTGTCCGATCGGGTACTGCAGAAATTGAAAGAATGATCGACAGTAAAGAAATCGATTCGTTGCAAGGCATCATCTGTAATGCCGGGGTAAGGCTGTCTGGACCACTTGCCTACAGCGTAGATGGATATGAATTGACTTTTGCAACAAATTACTTAGGTCATTTTCTATTTGTTGAAGGATTGAAACACGACGTCGCGCCAAACGGACGGATCGTGTTTACCTCAAGCGGCACTCATGATCCAGATACAACCGATGGTAAAATGATGGGTATTGCTGCCGATTATGATACATTTGCATTGGCGAATGCTGGAAAAAATAACGTCAAACCTATTTCAAATGGCAAAAGTTACACGACATCAAAATTATGTATCATGTTGTATACTTATGAGTTAGACCGGCAACTCAGAGCCGCTGGAAGCACCGTGTCATCCATTGCATTTGATCCAGGCTCCACCTTTGGTACTGGATTTCTGAGAGAAATGCCTCGTCCGTTACAATGGATCGCCAATAGCACAGGTGCAAATTGGCTTATGAAACTTGCTGGTATCACGATTGGTGATGTCATTTTTTCTGGCCAATCACTTGCTAAATTAGCCGCAGATCCGGCATATGTCGATGCTTCTGGCAAGTATTTTCAATCTCATGATGGACATTTGAACGAAAGAAACTCTTCTGTATTATCTTATGATGAAAAAAGAGCCAAGCAATTAATGGATGACTCCAGAAAACTTGTTCACATCTAAAACGAAAAGCGCGCATCGCACAATCGAAGGGATTGTGCGATGCGCTTCTTTGGGAATATGGCTTATCTGACTTTAGTGTGTCTTTTCAAATAAAACGAAGGGTCTTTCTCCATACTTTATCAACTTTTCCTCGGCTAAAGATACGCCAAAGCCCTTCCCTCTCGGTACTGCCAAGCAGCCATTTTCGATCACAGCTGGCTGCTCCACAATATCATCAAAATAATAACGATCAGCCGCAGACAAATCGCCTGGAAAATCAAAACCCGCTTGGCTAGCAAATTGAAGATTCATCCCTCGGCCAACACCTGATTCAAACATGCCGCCTAACCATACGGTGAGCCCATGTTCTTTACATGCCTTAACGATTTTCTGCGCTTCAGTGATACCACCTACTCTTGGAATTTTCAGGTTGATTGCCTGACAGCTGCCTAAAGCTGCCACTGTATCAATGTCTTCAACACAGCGAATATCTTCATCTAAACAAAGAGGTGTACGCATCCTTTTTTGCAGCGCCGCATGGCCTGTCAAATTTCGCACCTGCAAAGGTTGCTCGATCATTGCTAATCCGAGGGTGTCTAAAGCCATCAATACGTCTTCTTGTCCCACATAGGCGCCATTGGCATCTGCCATAAGCAGTAATTCAGGAAATCTTTCACGAATCGCAAGCAAGGGCGCTCGATCACTGCCAGGCTTGATTTTTAATTTGATTCGTTGATACCCTTGTGCGACATATTCCTCGACTTGAGCCAACAAATGGCCAATCGTTGGCTGGATACCAACACTGACCCCTACTGGAATTTGATTGTGGATAGATGGATATACTTCCGCCATACTGTAACCAGATTGTTTGGCATGCAGATCCCAAAAAGCCGTTTCAATGGCGGCCTTCGCCATGGCGTTTCCTTGAACAACTGATACGCATGTAGACACTTGGTCAGGATGGATAATGTTTGCGGCGGTCACCAACGGAATCAATTGTTTCCGAATCACTTGCCGAGCTGAAAAAAGCGTTTCTTCAATGTAATCCGGTTGTTCAAAAGCGACCAGTTCCCCAAAACCCACGGTCCCATCTGTGGCTGTTATGCGAATGATATCGAAAGCTTTTTCGGTCAATTGGCCATAGCTTGTCACAAAAGGTTGTTTCAGCGGCAAACGGCAAGCAATCGATTCAATTTTTTTGATGTGCATAGGCGTCGCCCCCTTCTTTTCTATGTTGTGCTCTCAATCTGCGAAACCCACTGATTGATGTGTTGCAAAAGCATGACCGGCTGTTCTAAATGAATACAATGCCCCGCTTCTGGAATCAGTTGATAGCTGATATGTGGTTGCTTATCCTTCATTTTTAGACCAATTTCTTGAAACTTCTTGTCCTTTTCACCAGCTAAGTAAAGGATTGGACAATGAATCGTTGCGAGGGCATCCCAATAACTCGGTTGCTTTCCTGTGCCTCCATATGCCAGACTCATCGCTAACCCAAAAGACGATTGCTGCAATCGTCCTTGCCGCACCACTTTTTGCTGGTCATCAGATAATGCTTTTTGACTGGCAAATAGCGGCAGTGCTTGCCAATAATCCACAAATGCTGTCAATGGTTCTTGCATCAGTTTGATCGCGAGTCGGCGATCTTGCTTGAAGCGCAGCGTTCTTTCAGCAGTTGTGGCCAAGCCTGGCGAGCCGCTTTCCATGATCAATCCTGCAACCGCATCTGGATAAAGCACCGTCCAAGCCAAAGCCACTCTAGCGCCCATTGAATAGCCATAGAGAATATACGTTGGCACAGCTAACGCTGTCAGCAGCGCGGCCAAATCAGCGACCAGTTGCGGGACTTCATAGCGCAATGGATGTGCATACACAGTACTTTGCCCATGCCCGATTAAATCAACCATCAAGATATTGTAGTTTTGCGCCTGCCCAAACATAGGGATGAAGGTTTCGCTGGAACCGGTAAAACCATGCAGCGCAACCACTGTTGGCAGCTGATCATTGTACGGATGCTGCCAACGATACGCGTAATAGATACCGCGGATTTGCTGCTTCATTTTGACCACTCCTCAGCAAACAACTGTTGGCATTTTTCCCAAAGAAAGACGGGATCTTTTTGCATACCGCGGACTTCAATGATTTGAAATTTTGGCTGATCAATTGAAGCTGTGATTTGCTCTTGGAACATTGCTGCGCTTTCCGCTAACATCCAGTCAGCTTCAAAAAGCGCTGCTGCTTTTTGAAAATCCAGATGCAAAGGAGTGCCAAATAACGGTTCAAAATCTTCTGGTGCCAAACTATTCTGTGACAAGAAAGAAAAAATACCCCCACCATTGTTGTTCAACAAGATGATCGTCACCGGCAAGTGATATTGCCGCAACAATTGCAAGCCATTCATGTCGTGATAGAAGGCCAAATCACCTATCAATAGATAGGTCGGTTTCTTGCTCGTCATGGCAATCCCCGCAACCGTCGAGATCAAACCATCGATGCCATTGACGCCCCGGTTGCCATACACCTGATATGAGGTGGTCGTTTCACTACCAAATCGATCGAAGAACCGTATGGCGTTGCTATTGGCCAATAAAATCTGGGCATCCGTTGGCAAAGTCTGTTGCAACATGCGCACGGATTGACTTTCATCAAAAGGATGATGGGCAAATTGACTTGCGATGATCTGATCCGCAATCGTTTGTACCTTTTGCCATTGGTTGATCCAATCATGATCGATCTTAAATTGCTGGTCTTGCCAGTGTGCTGTGAAAGCAACGATGTCTGCTTCAATCAAATAATTCGCCCGTTGTAATTGATCTTGCCATTGACCAGAGGCATCAACAAAGAGCCAAGTGGTGGATTCAGGCAGACGATTCAACCACAAAAGGACATTTTTGGTCACGGGCATGCGGCCAAAACGCAATACAACTTCTGGCTGAAATGCTTCATCTAGATGTGGCAACAGGAGATCGGCTTGACTCATAAACGTTCCGGCTTTTACACCGCACGTCGCTAAATTTGTCAACGGATCGCCAATGATCGGCCAACCAACTTTTGCTGCGAAATGGCGCAAATGCTTGGCTTGGTCTATCGTCACGCTCTCCCCTACAATGATGACACCTTTCTTTTGCAACTGAGGCAACATGTACTGGCTCATTTCTTTTGTGAGCTGTTTAATTGGCTCAATATATACGAAAGGCTGATTTGACTGGCTTTTTCGCCCAAAATCTGGCAGCAAAGGTTCTCTTAATGGAAAATTGAGATGGACTGGGCCTTTAGGGTGTTTCGTGGCTTCTGTCACACTTGTGGCAGCTTGCCAAAAACTATAGCGCAACATGTTCGGCTGGTTTTCAGGCACCGTCATTTCAATCATTTTTTTGACATGGGAACTATATAACTGTTGTTGATCCATGGCTTGCGGTGCACCGACATTTCTTAATTCAGGCGGCCGATCCGCAGTTAATACGATCAGCGGCAGATTG
Source organism: Enterococcus sp. RIT-PI-f (assembly GCF_001297065.1). Lineage (GTDB taxonomy): Bacteria > Bacillota > Bacilli > Lactobacillales > Enterococcaceae > Enterococcus_D. The sequence goes on from NZ_LHOX01000012.1 coordinate 205,056, forward strand.
ACTGCTTCTGCTTCACATATCGCCGGATAGTAATTGGCAGCTGCCGTGCCAGATGTACACAATAAAATTGTTGGGGCATCGTCAACTTTGGTCATCCCCAGCGCAAAAAAAGCCGCAGACCGTTCATCGACATCGACAAAACAAGCCATATCTGGATCGCGGTGCAATAACAAAGCCAAGGGTGTTGATCGAGATCCAGGGCTGATGACAACCCTTTTTGCGCCCGCCGCTTTTAGCCCCTCAATAGCTGCCAACAAATAATCAGTCATCACTTCTTGATTAGACATCTCCGATGATCCCCCTTCGCATTGGTTGAAATTTCAAGCGCGTTTCTTGCTGTTCAGCAAAAGCTTGCGAATCTGCAACGATACCACAGCCCGCGTACAAAGTCGCTCTGTTTTGGGTCACAACACCTGACCGGATCGCCACCGCAAACTCGCCGATATCTTCTTGGATGCCGAGCCAACCAAAGGGACCACCATACATGCCCCGACTACTCGGTTCATGGTCTTTGATCCACTGAACAGCAGCTGTTTTCGGCTCTCCGCCTAAAGCTGGTGTTGGATGCAGTTTTTGAACAGCCGTTAAAAAAGAAACAGCTGCTTGACGTTTTCCTTTTAATGGAAGGAACAAATGCTGGATATCACGGTTCTTGATCACAGCGCGTTCTTCAGAATGGAAGCCGCCGTCAATCAAGGTGGCCAACGCATGTTCCAATCGATCGACCACTACTTGATGCTCATGGGTGTTTTTAGGGTCTTGCAAGAGCGCCTCAGCAAGAACTTGGTCCTCAGCTTTCGTCTGCCCTCTAGGGGCTGAACCCGCAATACTCACCGTTTCGAAATGATCAACTGTGGCTTTTAACAAGCGTTCTGGTGTGGCACCGATAAAAAAGGTATCGCCTTGTTCCAAAGCAAATACATACGTATTTGGTTGTTGTTGGCTTAGGTGCGCCAATACCGCTTCGCTGCGAATGGTCTCCGTTGTCGTTAAACGCATTTGTCGTGCCAAAACGACTTTTGTCAAATCTATTGTTGGGTCTTTGATTGCTTGGACACTCTCTTCAACGGCTTGCAGCCATTCTGGTACTGCAACTTCTACTTGTCCAGTCACTGCATATGGTGCGGCTGCTTCACCAAAGCGGCTACTGTCGATCCACTGCATGACTTGTTCTTGTAAGGCCGCAACTTTGGCTGCCCGTTGTTCTTCATTGGTTGCTTTGACAGTATACACGGCCCAGGTTTGGGTGCCTTCTTGTTTGATCATGATTTCTGGCAAAACAAATAAGCCATTGCCCAACTGTGCCCATTCATCTTGCGGAGCACGGGTTTCATCAAAGGCAAAGCCGCCTAACAATAGCGCTTGGCAGGCATCCATTTGAGACTGATAATGGCTATCTCTCAAGTCTTTTTGCATGCCATCAAATGTCGCCAGCATTGGTTTTTGATAGTCAACCAACCAGTGAAAAGCCGCAATCGTCATGGTTTGATCGGGGTTGCGCCAAAAATAGCGGGCACCTCTTGCCGATTCAGCCGCAGTATAAATGGCTAAAACATCTTCACAGACAATCTGTTCACAGGTACTAAAGTAGCTTTTCCCAGCATCAAATGCTTGTTGGTATTCTTTTGTAACATTACTATTCAATCTCGTTCACTCTTTCTTCACTTAGCAACCGCCGTTTGATGATTTTGCCGCTTGCTGTACGTGGCAATGCGTCAATCTGATAAATGTGGCGAGGAAATTTATAGTGGGCAAGCCTATTTTCTAAAGAATCAAGCAACGCTTGCTTGGAGACAGCTTGTTTCAACACCACAAATGCAACGGCTTCTTGCCCCCATTGGATATTGTCTTGGCCGACTACAGCTGCTTCCGCAACAGCCGGATGTTGCTGCAACGCTTGTTCCACTTCAGCCGGATAAATATTCTCACCGCCGGAAATGATCAATTCACTCGAGCGGCTCACCACATAGAGATAGCCTTCTTCATCGAGATATCCCAGATCCCCAGTGGCAAACCACCCCTCTTGATTCCATTGTTCGCAGCCGCGGGCATTGAGATAGCTTGACACAATAGCCGCCCCTTTTAAGTAGATTTCTCCGACGCGATTTGCTTCATTGATCGCTGTGGCTGGGTGACGTTTCGCATCTTCAATCTGCAGCTGGACACCCTTCAAAGGAATGCCCGATGCACCTAGTTTAGCAGTTGCCTTAGCCGGTGGCAATGCGACCACTTGCGAACAGGTTTCAGTCATCCCATAGGATTGAATGACTGACAGCTGTTTATGCTGACATTGTTCAAGCAAGCTGCGGTCGATTGGGCCGCCACCTAACAAAATATAGCGCAATCCAAGAAAGCCTTCTTGTGGTACATAAGGCAGCATATCTCTTAACATTTTGCTCACCAATGAAACGACAGTTCCTTTGCTGTTAGCTAGATCCGCCGCCATGGCTTTCGGGTCAAAGCGGTCGTATAAACGCATACTGATACCTAATTGTACCATCCGCAACACGATCGACAATCCACTGATGTGATATAAGGGCACAGCACATAACCAGCAATCTTCTTCTGAAATCCTTAGGTTTTGCTGCGTGGCTTTGGCACTCGCTTGATGGTTGCCAAAGGTTTGTGGTACCCCTTTTGGTTTGCCAGTAGTCCCAGAGGTATACATGATCGATGCAATTTGATTGGATTGATACACCAGACGATCCTCAATGTCAAAAGCAACAGCGTTTTTTTTGCCAAAAGGCAGCAACTGCACATCTGCTAGATCAAGGCGGCTGTCGGTGATCACCAGCTGACAGTCTGCATCTTGCAATTGAAAAGCCAGCTCTTTATTCGTCAAACGTGTATTCAAACACTGCACCTCGATGCCTAACGCCCAAAGTGCCAAAATCGTAAAGACCATTTCCGGTTTGTTCTCACTATAGATCGCTACGCGTTGTGCGGCGATCAAATGGGCTTCATAATACGCCGCATATTGCTGAACTTCTGCTTGCAAGGCAGCAAACGACCAGCCTTTATTCTGCCAATAAAAAGCTGGTCGTTCTGGATGAAGTTGCGCTTGCCTTTGCAGCCAACTCCCTGCCATTATGGGAATTTAGGGAATTGATCGAAGTCAGGTTGTCGTTTTTCTTTGAAGGCATCGCGGCCTTCTTTTGCCTCATCCATAGTGTAATACAAGAGTGTTGCATCTCCGGCTAATTGTTGAATTCCGGCTAATCCGTCCGTATCGGCATTCATTGAAGCTTTGATCATGCGTAGTGCCAAAGGACTCTTTTGCAACATCGTTTCTGCCCATTCCATCGTCACGTCTTCGACTTCTTCCAAAGGCACAACCGTATTGATCCAGTTCATTGCTAAAGCTTCTTCAGCTGTGTATTGTTTGGTCATGAACCAAACTTCTTTGGCTTTCTTATGGCCAATCGTCCGCGCCAAATAACCAGAACCATAGCCGCCATCGAAACTACCAACATTTGGTCCTGTTTGGCCAAACTTCGCATTTTCAGCCGCAATCGTCAAGTCACAAACCAGTTGCAAGACATTCCCGCCACCGATCGACCAGCCTTTGACCATCGCAATGACAGGTTTAGGCAACGTCCGAATCAAGCGTTGCAGATCCAACACATTCAAGCGGGGGACTTGGTCTTCTCCAACATAGCCGCCGTGTCCGCGAACTTTTTGGTCACCGCCAGAACAAAAAGCTTTGTCGCCAGCGCCTGTCAAAATAATCACTCCAATACCAGGTTCATCACGACTGATTGAAAACGCATCGATCATTTCAAAGACCGTTTTCGGTGTAAAGGCATTGTGTACATGGGGACGATTGATCGTGATTTTCGCCACTTTGCCGTGTTGTTCAAATAAAATTTCATCGTATTCTTTAAGGGATTTCCATTCTCTCATTCTAATTTCCTCCTCAACTCACATAGTTCCATTATACACATAACTCCGTGCTTTTCGTTGGAAATTGCTTTACTTTCAAGAATTATTTTGACCCAAATTGTTACGGGTTTATTAGATCGCTGTGGGCGAGTCTGTTGTAAAACATGCTATAATCAAACAAAATAGGAGGCCATAAATATGAACTTACTTGAACTATTAGGGATTGAGATCGAAGAAGCCACAGCGGCGCATGTCCGTTTGCGTATGGAAATCGGCGCAGCGCATAAACAACCTTTTGGGATCGTTCATGGTGGTATCAATGGTGTCTTGATCGAAACAGCCTGCAGCATCGGCGCCAATCAAACTTTGGCCGCAGACGATGCTTTTGCTGCTGGTGTTGATCTGCAAGTCAACCATTTAGCCGCTGTGCAAGAAGGGGTACTGATCGTTGAAGCAGTACCTGACAAAATCGGTGCCCGCATCCAAACTTGGCAAGCAACCATTTGGCAAAAAGAAGGGCCGAAAACAGCAGTTGGTCGCTGCACGTTGACCACTTTGAAAAAAAGAAAGGCAAGCAGCTGATTCCAGTTGCTTGCCTCTCTTCATCTTTCAACCTATGGTTATCCCCTTTTCGTATCATAAAAGAAAACAGCGAAAAGGACTTTGCCTTTTCGCTGTTTTTTCATGATTCTGTTTAAAACAATTTGGTTTCAATCGTTTCTACGATCTTTGCCCCTGACACTTCTGTGTAATACTGAATGTCATTGCTTTCAAAAATCCCCACCGCTGCGATAGATGCCATTCCTTGTCGCACTTGTTCTGCCGAAATCACTTCATCAAATACTTTGGGTTGCAAGGTATGCTTCTTGCCTTCACTGTTCAAAAAAATCGTGTGTAATTTCTTCATTGGCTGCTCCTTTCTGTGCTTGTTCAGCAACGATTATTTGACATATTCATTTTGGATCGTTTCGACGACGGAGGACAATGCTGCCGTCGCTGAGAATTGTGTCAGTGCCTCTCCAACGGCAACGATTTGTGCTTCACTGGCACCGTTCTTCACACGATTCAATGTTTGATTGACAGGTTTTTCTGAATCAGGTGTGTCGATCCGCACCGCCAACTTCGTTGTAGTACCGATTTTCATTCGTTCCACTTCCTTTCAATTGATCTTTGGTTCTTTCTCTGGCTTTTTTCTCTGTAAGTGGCGCCCTTACATCAATAGAAACGAGGGGAAGAAGCCAAAGTAAAAATATTTTTGCTAAGACTCGCTCTTTTTTTACATCATGAACGAGATTCGCTATAATGAAGCATAGAAAGTGAGGCAAATCATGAAAAAAAATCGTTTGATTCAATTTTTAGGCGGCAAAACCAGCTATTATGTATTGGGTTTGATTATTCTATGTACCATCGCTATCTTTTTACTTAATCAAATATCTTTTTTGTTTACCCCCTTTACAGCAATCATTACAGCAATTATTCCACCGTTTCTTTTTGGTCTGATTTTGTATTATCTATTTAATCCAGTCGTGGATAGATTGGCACCAAAAATACCGCGTACGGTCACGATCGCAGGGATCTATCTGATCATTATTTTGTTGATCGTCTTTGCAGGTTTTCAACTGTATCCTGTTTTGGCACAACAAACCACAGATTTGATCAACAACTTGCCGGATCTAGTCAATGACTTCCAACGCAATGCCGACTCGTTTTTGGCAAACACGCCATTTAACGATGAAATGAGTCAAATCACGGATACGTTCCAAGATATTGCCAACAACATCATGTCCTTTATTGGCGACTATTGGCAAACTGGTGCTGCAGGATTGAGTAGTCTTTTCTCTACGATTTCTACCCTATTTATTGCCTTATTCACAGGACCAATCATTGCGTTTTTCTTGCTGCGCAATCCCAACAAATTCTATTTTTCGGCGCTATCTTTGATTCCACCTCGTTTTAGAAAAGATTTCAACGAACTTGTAAAAATCTCTAATTTGCAAGTCGGCGCATTCCTTAAGGGACAGGTCATTTCTTCTTTGATTCTAGGGGCGATCTATTGGGTTGTTTTCTTATTGATCGGCTTGGAATATGCAAGTATCATCGCAATTGCCGCTGGTATTTTATGTATTATTCCTTATATCGGGCCATTTATCGTCTTTTTCCCAGGGCTATTCATTGCTGCTCAAGATTCAACGGGTATGCTGATCAAGTTTTTGATTGCCTGGTTTGCAGTCCAATTGCTGCACGGCGATTTGGTCGTACCTCGTGTCATGGGGGATCGCTTGAAAATCCATCCCATCACAATTTTGGTCGTCTTATTGGTCATGGGCGATTTGATGGGATTAGTGGGTGTGATCTTCGGTATTCCGATTTATTGCCTAATCAAAGTATTGGTGGTTTATCTGTTCCGCAAATTCAAGCAACGCTATAATCGTTATTATGGTCAAGAAGGCAAATACTTCCATAGTGCCTTTACGAGTAAAGATTATTTAGGGGATGAAGATGAGGCCGCTAAAAAATAAACACATCGGCTCACTTCGAGCATTGCGTTCATCCTAATTACAAAAAGAGAGGACAGCCAGTCGCTGCCCTCTCTTTTTGTATGGTCACTTAGTACTGTGGATCATTCAATTCATGCCCATTCGTTTGAATGACCTGTTGATACCAATAAAAACTATCTTTTTTCCGTCTTTCTAAAGTGCCATTGCCCTCATTGTCCAAATCGACATGAATGACGCCATATCGCTTTGCCATTTCAGCTGAAGAACAACTGACGATATCAATAGGCGCCCATAAACAATACCCTATCAAATCTACACCGTCGTAGATCGCTTCTTTCATTTGCTCAAAATGCTTTTTCAAATAATCGATTCTGTATGGATCATGGATCGCGCCGTCAGCTGAGATTTGATCTGTTGCCCCGATACCATTCTCCGTTAAAAATAAGGGACATTGATAGCGATCATAATATTGGTTGAGTGCCGTTCGTAACCCTAGCGGATCAATCTCCCAGCCCCATTCACTCGACTTCAAATATGGATTTTTGGATTTATCCATCGGCGAAAAACTATTTTTTTCTGCATCATTGATTTTGGTATAGTAATAACTAAAGGACAAATAGTCCATCGTGTTCTCTTGCAGCAAGACAGCATCTTCTTCTGTCATAGAGATGTCTAATTGGTTCTCTTCAAAAAATCGAAAAGCATAACCTGGATAGTAGCCTCGCATGGCGACATCACCAAACAAATATTCCATTTGATTCTTTCGATAACTAAACAATACATCTTCAGGTTTACAGGTGGCTGGATGGGCGATTTTGTCACTAAGCATGGTTCCTAGCAAGATGTCTTCACCATATGCTTTTGCTAACTTTTTGGCTTTTGCTTGCGCAATAAACTGGTGGTGGACAGATTGATACGTTGCTTCCAAAATATTACTTGTTTGGCTCTCTTTGAAGCCCAAAGAATTGAAAGAGAGCAGATTGATTTGATTGAATGTGATCCAATACTTTACTTTCTTATGGTATCGCTCAAACAATACCTGACAAAATGTTTCATACGCATCAATGGTTTTTCTCGATAACCATCCACCATAAGCTTCAACTAAATAGGTAGGCATTTCATAATGAGAGATTGTCATGACTGGCTCAATGCCATTTTCTAACAAGGTATCGATCAGTGCATCATAAAACATCAATCCTTCTTCGTTGGGTACATCTTCTATTCCTTTAGGGAAGATTCGTGTCCAGTTAAATGACGTCCGAAAACATTGCAGCCCCAATTCTTTGAATAATTGAATGTCCTCTTTGAAACGATGATAAAAGTCGATACCATATCTTTTGGGATAATAGGCATTCGGATTTGTTTCGAACATCTTGTCAGATACACTCAAAGTAGCATGTTCCAATCGATCATCTTTACTTAAACTTTTCTGGTAGGCATGAAAATCAGCAATAGATAATCCTTTGCCAGCTGCATCATAGGCACCTTCTGCTTGATTTGCCGCAATGCCGCCACCCCATAGAAAAGTATCAGGAAACTCTTTTTTTGTTTTTTTCATTCTTTATTCCCCGCTCTCTACGTTCGTTTCAAGCGCCAATGCACGGTTATCAGAAAGTTTGAAGAATGGGTACCAAATAGCGGTCGTTCCTAGCGTAGTGACAACTTGCAACAACGCACCTTTCCATCCGCAAAGCAGAAATCCAGAAATAATTGGCGGAATCGTCCATGGCAGATTTGCACCATTTGTTGGTGGCACCAAACCTGTAGCCATCGCAAAGTAAGTAACCAGTAAAGCTGCTAATGTCGCCAACACGAAAGGAATCAGCATCAATGGATTCAAAATAATTGGTGTACCAAAAATAACCGGTTCATTGATATTGAAAAAGCTAGGAACAATTGCTAATTTACCTAATGTTTTGTATTGTTGCGATCGTGCAACTAGCACCATACAAACGACCAAACCTAGCGTACACCCTGCTCCACCAAGCTGCACGAAATTCGATTGAAATTCCGTATTGATGATGTTTGGGATCGTATCCCCTTTTGCGTATGCCGCGGCGTTCTCAGCAGTCAATGATAACCAAATTGGGTCCATGATCGCTCCGATGATCACTGTACCGTGAATACCAAAAGCCCATAAGACACAGGCAAATAAATTAATCAAAATCATTGCTGGCAATGAGCTGCCTACGTGGGTCAATGGCGCCTGCAGGATTTGATAAATAAAATTCTGCGCCGTGCCAAAACCAGTTGCTTCAAAGGCTAACCGTACGATCGTAAAGACCATAATGACAAAAAATGAGGGAATCAACGAGGTAAATGAACTAGAAATATTTCCTGGTACACTACTAGGCATTTTGATGGTAATATTTTTACTTTCAACAAAATGTAAAATTTCCACCGTAATGATTGATGTGATAATACCTAGGAATAGTCCTGAAGCCCCGAATGCTTCGGTCGGAATCCCTGTAGCCTCATTGGCTGAGATGAATGGCGTCAAGATAATAAAGGAAACCACCCCAGCGATCGATCCATTCAATTCATTGACACCATAGAATTTGGCTAATGATTTCGCAGAGCCCATAATGACATACAAGGTCATGATACTCATAGTGGCTTCATACGGGATAGTAAACACTCTGTCCCATGATGCACCAAATATCCCAGACATAAAATCGCTGTAGCCATTGATTGGCAAATTACTGAATATCAAAAGAAATGAACCTAAGATCAAGAATGGCATGACCCCGTAAAACCCATTTTTTATTGCATCTAGATATCTATTTGTATCAAATGCTTTGGCAATTGGTGCTAATTTTTTATTCATTGTTTGCATTAAGGCATCCATGTGCTTACTCCTTTCTTATAAGGCTTCTGCCAATATTTTTTTACCATTCATCATGCCATAATCAATAGAGTTAATGACCCGAATAGGAATTTGCATCTCTTTGTATGCTTCTTTGAAATCATCTTCCAAATAGCCGATTTGCGGACCTAATAGGACAACATTCGCACCTTCGATGTTTTCAGCAAGTTTTTCTTTCGCTACTGCTTTGATTTCTACATCAATTCCTTGCTGACTCGCTTCAGCTTTCATTTTGTTGACCAATAGACTTGTAGACATTCCAGCTGCACACACCAACAATATTTTTTTCATTATTTCGCTTCCTCTCTTTCATACACATAGATAAATTCTTCAGCTAAATCCAGTACGGTCATTGCATTCATTAAGTGATCTTGCGCGTGAATCATTAAAAGCGTGATCTCTTGTTTTTCTCCACTTGCTTCTTTTTGAATTAGTTCTGTTTGTATGTGATGGGCTTTCGTCACTGCATCCCGTCCCGTTTTGATGGCTGCTTTTGCTTCAGTTATATTTGATTTGCGTGCCAATGCGATACCCTTCATAGCATAGCTGCGGGCATCCCCGCCTTGTGCGATCAATTGCATGATTTTCATTTCGTTATTCATTATTATCTCCTCCTACGCTTTTACATATGCAAAGACCATGCCAACTTTTCAAAAGCTAGATTGATCAGTTATTTTGTTTTGTGTGTCAAAAAAAAAGATGTGTGTCACTCGTAAGAGGACACACATACTTACCTTAGGTGCAGGTAATATTCGAGAATAGGGAACAGCTCACCATCCGTCAGTTTTACACTGACTTTCTTTTCAAGTGGATAAAAGCAAGTGTGCAGGTCGATCAATTCCTTGCGGTAGCTTTCAGTACGCCGTTGATTCGTACTTGGATATCTGATGCCTTGTTTCAGATGATCAATCAAAATTGCTGTATGCATGATCACACCAATCAACTCATTTTTGGTTAATTGAACCGCTAATATGCGTTCAATTGCTTGATTGATCGACAAAAGATCTTCAAAAAGCATGGCACCATCAACATGCTTCAATTCATTCCCTAACGATTGTTTGATCTGATTACCTATCAACGCTTCATTGATTTGCTCTCTCATTTGCTCAATTCCCTGTCCATTCACAATATCTGAAACTGAATATTGTTTTAAAGAACTATCCACTTTAAATGTCGACACGATGGCTAAAAGTTCATATTGTTCTGATAATCGTTTCAACTCATTTTGATTTAATTGATCCCGATCCATCTGCAAAGGAATAACTGTAAGTTCAGGAAAATCTGACAACAGTGATTTTTCAATGATTTGTTTCAAATATTTGGCTGTCCCATGACCCGTCAAGCAACAAGTCAGCAATGCGATTGGTTTGTTGATATTAACCAACCTGGTGTTTTTGCTAGGTACGCGTCCATCGTCATATTCATGACAACCGAAAAATTCAAAGTTGACGGACAACAAACTATTGTAGATACTCAGCACATCTTCTCCTATAATTGATTTTCGGGTGGCTTCTAATACGTGAAGCGTACTAGCTAAAGGCAAGGCCAGCACTTTAACTTGCAGTAGTTTTTCCAAATCAGGACAAATATGCATGAAAGAACCCATATCCACTAAACATAGGATATCTTCACCTGCATTTTTACTCTGTAGATATCTCTTTACCTCTTCAATCACCAAAGATGGATTCTTGTTTAAAGGGGCATCAAAAGCCATCACCGCTTGCGTATTCAACAACTGATTGACTGTATTTGCCATGGAGGTCGCTGTACTTTCACCATGAGCAATCACCAAAATTTGCACCAGCTTTTTCTTCTCAGCTTTTTGTTCAAAGGCATTGATAAAAAAAGAAACAAGATTATTTGACTCTTCATAAGGCAACTGCACTTTTTCCTCAAAACTGATCAATTGGATACAGCGAACTGCCAACAGAAACTCTTTTCGATGGTGTAGTTGATAATCAATATTGATTTCCTCATTAAAATGCCCACTGTACTGACTGTTTTTTGCCCCCTCAATCAAATGATGCAGATGCAGTATAAATCCCATTTCAATATTTTTATCCCATTTCACTTGTAATTCTTCATGAACCAATTCAACAACTTTTTTGATCGTGTTGAATCGATTTTCGTCAATGATCGATTCCAGAGGTGCTATATTGATCCCCGATGTTGTGTGCGTAATGACAGAAAAATAATTATCGATTTCTTGCTCCACTATTTTTTTCATTTTTTCTGTACCTAGGTATTCTTCTTTTAAACCTGACACTTTATTCTCCAATAAAGAATAGATGGAGTGATCCTGCTCGTTCTCTGAGTCTGTAGGTTTGAAACATAGTTTCTGCATGGAAAAATAGTCAGATTTCACACGTAATGTACGATGCTCCGTAGTATCCAACAAGCCATCTGCAATGGCCGGTGGAAGATCCGTTGCTTCAATTTGAATGGTTTTTTTTCTGTGTAAAAGATAATCTGAATACGCTTTGGCACACAACAATTGAATATCAGATTTTAGTTGTCCAATATTGTTGGGACAATGGTAAAAAAGCAGCGATATGAATACATCTTTGGATATATATATATCTTGATCCAATATTTTTGCTTCTTGATTGAAGAATAATTGGATCAATTCAGCCCGTTCTGATTCTAAGCGATGCGCCAAATTAGGCATCTCAATCAACATAGGCATTCTTCTGCGAAACGGTTGGACCAATGTGGAGATGATCGATTCACTCGTCGCACCGATGATTCGCACAGCAGCTTTTCTGTGCCCAGTACTTTCACCTAGACGGCGATAAACCCCTTGATCAATAAACGTAAATAGAATCTCTTGGCCTTGCTGTGGCAAATTATGGATTTCATCCAAAAATAAGATACCTTTATCCGCTTGTTCAATCAAACCAGGTTTATCCTGATCGGCACCTGTATAGGCACCTTTCTTGACCCCAAAAAGGATCCCCATCAATAACTCGGGATTTTTTGCATAATCCGCGCAATTAAACAAAATAAATGGCGCATCTTTTTTTAGAATGGCCATATCTTGTGCAAAGTGATACATCATCTGCGCAAAATGCGATTTACCGACGCCTGTTTCCCCCACGATAAGTGCATTGATTCCATTCGGTGGATAAAGAATACTAGATTTGGCTTGATCGATTTGCCCTTTCAGAGAAGGGTTTGATTCTTCAAATAGTTCAATGTCTTTTTTCTTCGGCTGATCAGACTGATACCTGTAAAGAACAGGCTTTCCCGCAATTTTGCGAATCGTTCCTTGTTCAACCAACTGATTTAAGATTCTCGATACATTCGAACGATCCAAATCAAGTGCCTGCGCCACTGTATGCGTATCCATATCTTTGGAAGAATGTCTGATAAAATCAAGAATTCGTTGTTCTCTCGTCATAGATATTGTCCTCCTATAGACTTTTGAAGACAAGCCTTCATGAAGTGTCATTATAATTGCAACCGCTTAAAAAAACAATCAGAATTTAAGCTATTTTTCCTGTTTTATCGTGTAAAATAACAAATAAAACGACAAATAAACCACCCATCAGATGATGTATTTGTCGTTGTTTTATAGTTGTTACTTTCATAGATCGTACCCTTTATCAAGCGTTTACGACTCTAACAACAAAAAGAATTGGTATAATGCCCCCAAAATATTGGCGTCGTTTTGGAATTTACAGGCGCGAATCGCCGGTGTCGTGAGGGTTTGTTTGAGCAATGGCAGACTTTCTTGGATCTGCGAATACTGACGGCGAATCTCTTCAATGACAATGTCTTGTGCACTGATCCCGCCGCCGATCACATAACATGATAAGTCGATCACCGATTGCACATTCAGAATCACACACGCAATCTCTCGGCAGTAGGCTGTAAACAGCGGCCAAACGCGTGCATCCCGTTGATTGATGGCGTCAAATACCGTTTCTCCGTCAGATAAATCAGCTAAAGCCAGCTGCTCGGCCGCTTGGCGAATCATCGCCACAGCCGAACCGCTAAAGCCATATAATTGCTGTACAGTTAGACCGTCGACCTTTTCCGAATCTGCATTTCGGCTGGCATTCAACATAAAACTTAATTCTCCAGCTTGGAAATGCGCCCCTTCGATCAATCGGCCATCGAGAATGATCCCACCGCCCAATCCAGTCCCTAACGTGATCGCCGCGCCATGATCGACGCCTTGCAGATTGCCTAACCATAACTCAGCTAAAGCTGCTGCTTTGCCATCATTGATGATCGAAACAGGTAAATCGAAAGCTTCCGCCAACTCATCTTTTAAAGATACCCCATTCAGGAAAGGCAGTGCCCCGCCAAAAGAGATTTTCCCCGTATGTGTATCCACTTTCCCTGGTGTGCTGAATGCAATGCCGCGAATGTCGTGCTGGTGCTCAGCCACGATTTCATGAATTGCCGCCAAAAAACTAGACAATTCTTTTGGCGTTTTGGTCCGTGTTTTTGACAAAATATTGCCGGAACGATCGATCAAAGCCGATTTCATGTTCGTCCCGCCGATGTCGATGCTTAGATAGTGTCTGCTCATATATTCACCCTTCCCTTTGACCGTATTTTAATCGATATTGATTTGGCGTGACCCTATATTTCTGTTTAAACAAGTGACCAAAGTGACTTTGGCTTGCAAATGCTAAATAATTGGCGATTTCATCTATCGTATACTGAGAGTAACACAGCAAATCTGCAGCTACAAACAATTTTTCTTGTACAATAAATTGCCGCACAGTTAGACTTGTTTCTTTTTTGAAAATTGTTGATAAGTATGATGGCGTCGTATTTAATTCATTTGCTATCATGGACAACGAAATTTTCTCATGCATCTTTTTATATATTATATTTTTTGCTCGCATCACAATTGGATTTTCCGTTTTACTTGTTTTATTTTCAGCAACTAGCTGGGTAAAGTTGATTTCAGCACCACGGACAATGTGATATATTTCTTCTTCAGTCTTCGCTTCATCAACATTTAGAATATAGCTATCACTAAGCAGAAATGCCTGTTCCGGATGCAGACCGCCTTCAATCGCAGCTCTAGTTGAAATTGCCAAAACAACAATGCCCAAATTTTTGACTGAGCGCAAATGATTCTTAGATAATACTGCCAACTTACCAGAATAACTTTCTTGAAAGCTCATTTTTAATCTCTCTATGTTGCCTTCTCTAATACTCCCTTGTTCCCTTAATTCTTGTGCGTATGGATTATGCAGCACTTGATTTTCATGATAGTGAAAAAAAGTTTCTGACACTTGCTTTTCGTGTTCCAGTATATTTTGAGGATCAATCTGAGCATGCATCAACAATTCATGCTTCGTTAGCGCCCTCCCGGATATTTCTTCATAAACGAAAATACTCGAATCAAGCAGCAAATCCCAATCTTTCACATCGATTTTATCTTCACTATTGTCTGTCATACCTAGAATTGATCCAAAAATATACACTTGTTTTTCATTCATATCTTCAAGAACAACATTCGAATACTTTTGATTCTTATAAAGCTTTACGTTAATGAGTAAAGATTTCCTGTCTTTTTCATATTGCTCTAGCAAAAGCAAATCTTGGCTGTATGAGAAAGGGAACGTATTAAAATTGCCATACACTTGCAGTAAATCTCCGAAGTTATTGTATACGCGAATTGGCAATCCAATAACTTTCGATACATATTCGAGCAGCTTTTTTGAATCCATGCACGTCCCCCCTAAAGTTAATCAGCCAAAACAGTTTTTCTTTTCGTATTCATATTGAATAAGACAAAAATAACTGCCATAAATAAATATATGATGCCACCTATCGTATAAGAAGCAGTAGTCTGTTCATTTCCAACTAACATACCCAAACCTCGTAAAATATATGGAGAAAAGAAGGAGCCAAGATTACAGGCAACCATGGCCAAAGACACAGCTAAATTTGCTGAATTTTCGGGTGCACCTGGTAATAATATATCATACATATAGGGTACAAATAGTCCTACCACCAAAAATGTGAACACCAATATCACTGTTAAAACGATCATATTTTTCGCATAAGGGATCAAAAAATATGCCAATGAAACAAATACTAATGCCACAACTGGCGTGAATTCTTTCAAAAAATGACGGATTTTACCATATACAAAACCAGTCAATGCACCAAGCAGACTTGCAATAGTCAATCCCGTACCTAAGAATCCTTGATTTGCATAGTTTTGCTCAACGATCAATGTACTCGTTTTCGTATAAATCGTCATAATCAAAGCAAAGAAAACAAACATCATTAGACAACAATAAATGACCATTCCGTTCACTCGTTGTTTTGATGGTCTACTACTTTCTTCTCTATGTGCAGGACGATCAGACTGTCTGTCCTGAGGCAGAAATAGAAGAACCATCACAATAATTGGCAGGGTAAAAAAGTAGACGATATATGCATAATTCCAAGAAATATTGACTAAAATACCCGCAAGAAAAGTAACAAAACTTGATCCCAACGTTGAAAAGGCTGTTTGATAGCCTAACATTTTCTGCTGCTCTTCTTCTACATAATATTCACCGATCAAACTGATTGCTAAAGAGTTATAAATACCTGTACCTGCACCAAGAATAAATCTTGATAGATAGATAATTGTAAAATTAGTCACAAAAATTGGAATTACACCGCCTATTAGTGCCAGTGATAATCCTAAAATCACAGTGTTCTTTTTACCAATCCTTTTAATAATAAATGTACTAAGCAAGATGAATACCATCATCGTAAATGAAGGGATAGTTACCAAGGACTCCACCGTTGCTGGATCAATTTCTGGAAACTGATTCTTGATCATCGGTAACGTAACCGCTATTGCACTGGCAGCACTAATCATCAAAGAAATGCTCAAAATCGTTAATTTTAAAAATCGTCGTTCTCCCTTTTCCATGTTTTAGGCCTCCTCATGTATCACTTTGAATTGATAAACAGCAATAGAAGCTTGTTTGCTTGTAATCGTAAAGGTTTGTTTCTCTTTGTTATCAATAGGCGTATCTTTGATTGTCACTTGTTCATTCTCGCCAAATTCATTATAGGAATGAATAGAATCACTAACTAGCTCTTCACCTTTGAGCATTGCGACTGGTCTATCAAAAGTAAAGGTTATTGATTCTTTCTTATCGACAGAAGTATTCACAATATTCATTGTAATCACATCATCCTTAATTGAGCCAAAGCTATATACATGTTTCAAATCCGGTTCATTTACACGTTCAAGCGTTGGTGAATCATCAGAAATCTCAATAATTTCAGCACCTTGATGTTTTTTATACAATTGAAAAACATAATAATTTGGTGTTAGAACAGTTTTATCTTCTTTAGTCAAAAATAGGGAATTGAGCACGTTAACTGATTGTGCAACACAGGCCATTTTTACTTTATCCGCATTTCTGTGAAAAATATCCAATGTCAATGCTGTAGTAATGGCATCTCTCATCGTACATTGCTGCCATAAGATAGACGGTGCAGTAAAATCGATATTATGCCAATTGCCCCATTCTCCCACGATTAAATCAACATTGATCTCTGTAGCAAAGGTACCTTCTTCCTTAGGAATTTGTGCAACACCTGATTGAATAAGTGCATATTGTTCATGAATCACATCTTCGAGTTCAAAAGCGCCATTGATTACCTTATACCATGCATCTGTACTAAATGATGTAACTGTGTCCGTTTCATCTCCCAGATTCCAATTATAAAAATGCAGATCATATCCATTAATTCTGGGTTTGCGATATTTTCCTAACTCTGCAAAGAAATCTTTAGTCCATGCAACTCTTTCTTTGGGTTTATTTCCATCTGGACCGACAGCTATCATTTGCATTTCTTTATTTGTATCAACCCAAGGTAATCCAGCCCCAAAACTTGGAATTGCACTCGTATGTTTGCGGTATTCATTTGCATAGGCTTCCGCTGTATAGGTGCCTCCGCCAGCCCAACTTTCGTTTCCAATCCCCCAAAGTTCGATTCCATATGGATCTTCATGCCCATTGACAGCTCTCTCTTTACCTAATGATGTTGATGTTTCTCTATTTACATATTCAACCCATTCACGTGTTTCAGCAGTTGTTCCAGTCATCATATTGATGTTGAACCACGGTTTTGCACCAACCATTTCACATAGCATCATGAATTCATGTGTCCCAAAAGAATTATTTTCCACTTCCATCGTGCCAAAGTTTTCATTAAAATAAGTTGGTCTTTGATTTCGCGGCCCAACACCATCTCTCCAATGATACACATCAGCAAAGCATCCGCCTGGCCATCTCAAAACTGGTGGCTTTAATTCTTTCATTGCATCAACCACATCTTTTCGTAATCCATTGTAATTTGGAATGTCAGCCTCCTCTCCAACCCAAATACCATCGTAGATACCGCTTCCAAGAAATTCGATAAATTGACCATGTAGTTCAGGTCTTATCTCAGCTCCTGTCTTTTTTGAATCAATATTGATATGAATCATAAAAAAAACTCCTTTCTGAATATCTAAAGCATAATGCGAATGATAGCGCTTTTATATCATGGTTTTTCCTGTTCTATCATATTATTGCAAAAAAAAGAAACTTGGCTAAAAGCCAACGTTTCTCCTATCTAACTGACAGCCCATCGCAAGACCGTTTTTGCTTTCTCAGGCGCAGTCTTTCTAGGATCGGTCAAATAAATTTCTCGATGCTGAAAACTGTCCATAGTTGGCCGCATCGCCAATTGCTCTTGCTGCAGCACTTCAGCCATCTGAGCAAAAGTAGCTGCTTCTGTATCAAAAGAACCAACATGAAGAGCCTGCAAGACCAAACCTTCCTCATAACGCTCAAAAATCAGCTGATCGAGAAAAGGATTGTCTTTCTTTTTCTTCACCTGCATCAGTTGTTCCTGAAACATGTCTTCTGTCACTTGGTCAGGTTGTCGCAGCATGATCTTATAGATCAGCTCGTCTTTTCGGACAGGGCCATCGGGTTTGTTTTCGGTTGTCCAGACCCCTTCTAAAGGATAGACAGTATATTCAAAAGGTGTCGTGCCAATCGTGCCTTTTTTTAATCCCATGCGTATGCTGTAAGCAACACTGTACAATGCTTCGATTTGTTGTGAAAATGCTGGACGATTGGGATCTCCTTGACTGCTGATACTGATAAAATTGTAAGCAGGCAGCACCAAGACCCCTGGTTTCTTCGGTAGATAGACATCTTTTTCTTGCTTGCGCCATTCGTATTTCATCATATCCTCCTTGCCTCTTGTGCTTTTCTCTATTCTACCATGAATAGCTAGTTAGCGAAAAAACAGTTATTTCTTTCGCAAAAAAGAAACAACTGTTTTGGCTCAGCAGGGATATTCTGTCATGATCCCGCTTATTCTGATTTATCTATACTGTTTCTTGTTCTTCTTCAAGTAATTTCTTGTCATAAAACTTCGCAAAGGGAAAATAAATCAAGAATGAAACCACTGCACACACGATTGCTACGCCTCCTGCACGCCAGTCACCGCCAGTTCCTATAAATCCGCCAAGTCCGACTGGCGTTGGGAATGGGATATTCGCAATCATTGGCTGAATCAATTCCATTCTAGTTGCAAAATAAGCAATTGATGCTGAAGCCATCGGAGCCAGCAAGAATGGGACTGCTAAATAAGGATTATAGATGATTGGCACACCAAAAATGATTGGTTCATTGATATTAAAAATCGACGGCACGATCGCAGCTCTGCCTAAAACGTTCATTTGTTTTGATTTAGCGATATATATCATAAACAATGTAAAACCCAACGTCGCGCCAGATCCCCCTAAAGTGACATAACCGTTGGTAAACTGACCTGCGAGTGGAAAACTTGCCCCCTCAACGTTTGCTGCTAAATTTGCAAGCATGATAGGTGTGATCAATGGACTGATGATATTGAATCCGTGGATTCCCACCAACCATAGCGCATGCGCTAAAAAGTATATCACCATGATCCCCAGCCAACTATCCGTTAAATGAGTCACAAAGCCAAATGGAATCGCCACTAGTTGAAAGATATCCGTCCCCAATACCACCAATATACCATTGATCGTCAATACGACCACCGCTACAATAAAGGCTGGGATCAACGCGGTAAAACTGCGCGCTACACCTTCAGGAACTTCCTCCGGCATTTTGATGACTAAATTGTTCTTCACGCAGAAACGATACAATTGAACAGCGATGATCGCCATGATGATCCCAGTAAAAATTCCCACCGTACCTAACCGGGCAACACCATCTGCCCCAATCAACCAGCCGTTGATCAACCCTTCCTCTGTGTCATTGATCCGTTCCATTTTTCCGTTTGAAAAAACCAATTGCGGAATCGACATCAACGTGGCAAAAACGCCTAGTAATGCTCCATTGATTGGCGTAAGTGCCAAGTTTTCTTCTACTTGAATGATTTTGGCATACTCATAACCCAGAACGATACAAAAATATAAGGCCAATAAACCCATTGTCGTACTATTTGCCAACATATACAAATCACTAAAATTTAAAAATGTTGCTTCAAAAAAATCGGCTAAAAACGGAAAAGTGATGGGTAAAATATTAAATACTAAAAACATTGATCCCACGATGGTAAAAGGAATCGAAGCCATACCAGCCGCCATAATGCTTCGGACAACTTTGTATTGTGATACCTTCCCCATAGGACCCATGACTGCTTTTTCCAAAAGTTGAAACAGTTTATTGTTTGATTCTGTCATATCATTCACCCTTTCTATCTATCTCTTCAAATATGGATATCCATTGCCAATGTTTGTCTTTGTTGCGTAAAATCTTATTCAATTTAGTTATACCCAAACAGGAAAAAAACCCAATCAAGAATAATCCCCCACGGATATAGAGCATACGCTCTACCGTGATATAGGGGAAAATAGCTTCTGTCAAACCAAAAAATGTGCATAAAAAAAGTACGACCAATACCACCAACTGTAGTCGGAAAAACCAAGCAGTAAAAAAGAGCTGCTTACGGCCAATCCCAGCTACATGACCAAATAAACGAATGAATTCACAGGCAGATCCGATAGAAAAAAGCAGCATCGATGCCGGAATGAGCAGAATGACCTGTTTTATCAAAGATGCTGCCAACAGCCAATAAAGGTTAAAAAAGAAAAAGAAGGCCATCAAATACCGCAAAAACAGCAATCGCTGGAAATAGAGATTCTTTTTGGTCATCTTCTTTGCAGCCTCTCTTCGAGGAATGATGCTTTCCTTACCCATCATCTTCAACCTGAAATTGAATCGCTTCTTCAAACCCACTCATCTTCTGATACATGACCAACATTTCTAATGCCACTTCTCTGAGGGTCATTGTTGTCATCAAATGGTCTTGTGCATGGATCAGCAAAATATCACAAGTAAAGGACGTGCCTGAAGCATAGGCCTGAAGCATCTTTGACTGAATACGGTGTCCCTTGATCAAGGATACATTTGCTTCTTGCAGTAACGACTCTGCCCCTTTGATATTGCTTAGCCGCATCTGTTCAAACCCTTGATGCACCAACGTGCGAGCATCCCCACTTGCTATTATCAGCTCAAATGATATTTCCTGAATCTTTTCACTATCCATCCTTCGTCTCCCTTCGCTAAATGTTTACTTCTAAGGTAATGCTGTCTTTGATCAATTTTGCAAGTTTCTCAATGCCAATAGGGATTGGAATATAGGCTTGCGGTGGGATATTCACGATCGGTTTCCGATATTTATCCGCGCTTTTTTTTAGATTATCAAAATGCATCTTTGTTTGCGGGCTCACGAGGTATAAGTCGTACTCGTCCTTTACGATTGTTGCGATTCCCTCTGAAGCAGAGATGGCATCGATCTGAACGGAGAACCCTTCTGTGATTAAATAATTTGTTCCTTTTTTCGCAATCAAGGATGACGACATGCCTGCCGCACAAATGATCAATACTTTTTTCAATAAAAACCCTCCTTATAAAATCGCTTTCATTTTATGTCCAAGCTTATTGTCTATCCTCCTTCTACACGCAAGGACCTTCAGAAGGATTCACCACATCAAGATATAAATGCGTATAAACCCTTCTTCAATTAAATAGTATTACAAATAGTGTACTTTGTAAATACAATAAGACTCTATTAGTGGTATAAACTGTTAATTTCTTTCTGCTTTTATCGTGTCATAGTAGAATAATTTTGTGGAGGGGATTTCATGCTCAAAGATCGATTAAGACAATTGCGAAAAACGCAATCTGGTCTAACACAAGCAAAAATGGCGAAGTATCTCGGAATCGCCAAAACAACTTATGCTTCATATGAACAAGGGAACCGGATGCCTGATATTGAGATCCAAAAAGAAATCGCTGATTACTTCAACGTCAGCCTCGACTATTTGCATGGCCGCCCAACTGATTTAGACACGCTCTCTAAGAAGCAGGTCAGCGTGGCTTCGAGAGTCACCGAGGATCTTACTGATTATCAACTAACTGAAATCATCACCTTTATTGAATTTATCAAAAATCGTCCAGAATAAATGAAACAACTGAATGTCAAAAAAAACTGCAATCAACGTCCCATACAGGCACGTTGATTGCAGTATAAGAGCTACGGCTCTTTTTTTTATGATTTGACTGCCCTATTTGCAGTCAACCGATCGGAAAAATATCTTTCTAATCGTTTCTGCCCCACTTCGATCAACAGACACAGTCCCCAATAAATGACCGCTACAAGGACATACATCGACATATAATCAAATGTTCGCCCCCCTACGATTTTGGCTTTTTGAAAGATATCAGGAATCGTGATCATCGCAGCCAAGGAGGTGCCTTTCAGCAGATCCATCGCCACATTACTCAATGCAGGAACTGAGATGCGAAACGCTTGCGGCAAAATGATCAAACGCATCGTTTTGGTAAATGACAGTCCCAAAGCATATGCAGCGTCAAACTGCCCACGATCCACGCCAGCAATGGATCCACGATAAATTTCACCGATAAAGGCACTACTTGTCAAAGTAAAACAAATGATTGCCGCACTAAGCGCGGACAGCTGATACGGCAAGCCAAAATAGAGCAGAAACAACAAGACCAATGCTGGTACGCCTCGAAGAAATGACAAATAGCCCCGAACAAGCCCACTAAGAATCGGGTTTTGCAGCATACCTAGAAACGTCAGCAGCAACCCCAACAGATTGCCCCAAAGAAAGGAAACAACGGCAATCCCCACAGTATAGGACAACCCCGACAGCAAATAAGGCAGCGACTCCCACATCAAAGGAAAATCAAGCGTCGGTATATACATTACTCTGTGTCCACCGTTTGGATCTCTTGATCAGATTCCACAGAGATATCTGTCTGGAAGTACGTCTCAGCAAGTGCCTTTAAGCTGCCGTCTTCTTTCATTTCCGCCAAAACTTCATTCACTTTTTCCCGCAATGCCTTGTGGTCTTTAACAAATAAAAAGCCTGTTTCATTGGGATCAAAGTACACATTGTCTAAAATTTTGACTGGGATGTCTGGCATAGCCGCAACCGCCATCTTTTGTAAATAGTAATCATTGATGATCACATCTGTTCGTCCATTGGCAACATCCGTCAAATATTGATCGTTCGTCGCATTGTCATAGGTCACCAACTCTGCACCATAAGATTCAGCCAAACGCATATAGCTGGTATTTGGTTCGCCAGCTGCTTTTTTGCCAGCCAAATCATCTAAAGAAGCAATCCCAGAGTCATCACTTTCACGGACGATCATACTATTGAAGGAATATTTGAATGGTGTTGACAAACTAAATTTTTCTGCCCGTTCATCTGTCAAACCAAAATCATTGGCAGCAAGATCCGCCTCTCCTTTAGTCAAAGAAGAAACTTGACCATCGACGTTATATTCTTTAAAAACAACTTCAACACCCAAACGCTCAGCGACTTCTTTCGCCACATCGACATCATAGCCGACCAATTCATTGTTGTCGTTATAATAAGAAGACGGATACAGCGTGCCTGACGTTGCAACCACCAACTCTTTGGCTTCTTCCACTTTGCTTAAACTTTGATCTTCCTGAGACGTAGCGGACGGATTGCCGCACGCACCTAAGATCAAACCTGCCAAACCAATGACTACCCAACTTTTCTTTCTATTCAAAAACTTCATAATATCCTCCTAAACACTATTTTGCTACTTGTGGCGGCAATTGGAATTGCCCCTTCGCTTCAAAAAGAAGGCCAATTTGAAAAAGTAGATCCTCCCGGCCTTTTGATGCCATAAACTGGATCCCCAGTGGTAGCCCATGTTCACCAACCATCGTAGGCAAACTAATGGCCGGTTGACCGGTTAAATTCGCCAGTTGTGTATACGGTGTCAACTGATAGCTTTGATCAAACATCTCATAAATCAAATCAGCTGCTTGCCCTTCAGACAAGTCTACGATTTTTCGCAGACCATGACGGATACCATCACTCTGCAGATCCATTTCGATCATGGGTGCTGTATAGGCTGTCGTCGGCGTCAAAAACAAATCAAAGCCCGCGAAAAATCGCTCCATTTTTTCTGCAATCTGATCCCAATATTGTAATGACTCGATATAGGTAGCTGCTGATAATTTACGGCCATATTGATACAAGCCCCATGTCATCAATTCCATCTCATCCATACCTGCAGCTTTCCCTCCAGCCGCTTCAATCGCCGCAAACATAGCGGCTGTTTCACCGCCATTCATGGCATAATAACTCTGCATCATGCGCTGTCCATCGATTGGATAATCGATTTCTTCTACTTGATGGCCTTGTTCTGCCAAAAAATGAGCCGCTTTTCTCACTGCTTGAATCGCCGTTTCTGATACGCGTCCACCCACAGGAGATTGGGTAGAAAATGCGACTTTCAGTGGGTTCTTATCGCTGGCTTTCTGATGGGTCCATTCCACTTGCGGTGCTTGATAGGGCGCTGCCGGTTGTGATGTCCGCAGTGCATAAAATAAGTGTTCTGTGTCTCGCATCGAAATCGTCAGGGCAAAATTGATCGAGGCACCTTGCCAACTGCGCCATTCACCTGGCCCCACCGGCATCGTGCCACGTGTCGGTTTCAACCCAATCAATCCTGTGAAGGAAGCAGGAATACGAATCGACCCACCCCCATCACTCGCACCAGCAATTGGAAACATACCACTTGCAACCGCAGCTGCAGCACCGCCGCTTGAACCGCCAGCAGAGAATTGCGCATTCCAGGGATTGCGGGTAACACCGTATAACACAGGATCCGTCACATTCTTGAAACCAAATTCTGGCGCATTCGTTTGACCAAAAGGCACGAAACCCGCTTGCTCCAATCCGCTGACGAAATGACTCGTCTGACTAGCTGTTGTCTTCGCGAACAACTTTGCCCCTGCTGTCGCTGGCCATCCGGCTTTCCCTTGCCCGAGAATTTTCAACGGGATTGGTTGGCCGCCAAAAAGGCGATTTTGATAATCTGTTGCCTGAAATTGGTTCAAAGCCGCCTCTCGATTGCTATGAACTAGGGCATTCAATTTAGGATTTTGCCGTGCGACTGTTTGTTCAATCATCTCTAGGCGCTCAGAAAAACTGATTTTGCCAGTTTTCAGCAACTCTGACCAATACATTGCATCTTGCATGATATGCCTCCTAACATTTAGGTACTATTCGGTAAACTATATATAATATTCGTTATTCAATCTAACAACTCTACAAACTGTATTACAATTATAAAATCACTTATTCATATTGTTTAATATACCAAAATCTTCTCTCTACAGCAACAAAATTAAAACAGTTATTGAGCCTGTTATATACTCATGAGCCAGTTTAAACATCGACTTATACACAAAAAAAAGAGTGGGTTTATCCACTCAATCATTGCCTATTTATACTTATCTTCCAACTTGCTCATCCATAGACCCAACCATAATCCTAAGCCAAACAAGATGAGACCGATCACTGCTGTCAACCAAGTAAACCCTGCATAATCGGCAACCGGCGGGATCACGATCAATACAGTTGACGCCACTACGATCCCTAATATAAAATGATACACTTTTGAATGAAAGTGCGCCAATAGCCATTCCATCAATTTAGAAAAAAGCAACATAACGGCCAAACCGCCAATCGCGATTGGCAAAAAGACACCAATCATGTCGAAGCTCTTGAACCCTTTCAGCATTGGGTCATACAACCCTAATACCAAAAGTAAATTGGAAGGACTTAATCCCGGCACCAAAACCCCCAATGCAATCAAGCCGCCGGCTAATACAAAACCGAGGAAATTGGCGGGAATCGTCCCTAAAATATCGCCCATGAAATACAAGAATAAAAAACCGATGATCATGGTGCCAAAAAACCAGCAGACATCGCCTTTGGTCCGCTTACTCTTGACAGTTGATTCCTTGGCTAACGCTGGCAGCGTGCCGACGATGGCCCCTGCAAATCCCCAAAGCACAATGATCTGATAATTTTGCAGCAACCACTCCAACGGTTTCGATAACAGACCGATCCCAACGATTCCACCAATCCCCACAGGCAAGAAAAACAGCAGGTTTTCTTTGAAATTTTTGGTCAGATGCGCCATAAACCGAAGCATGCGTTCATAAATGCCTAGTATAGCAGCCAGCACTCCACCTGAAACGCCTGGTAAAATAAAGCCCAATGCGATCACGACCCCTTTGATAAATCGGGATAACACACTTTCGTTTTTTCGTTCTTCCATTTACTTGCAAACTCCTTCATGATCGCTATGCAGCAATCCAACTTTTTTCATTGATCCTTTTAACTATACTTGATTCTCAAAAAAATGAAAAGCGATTTCTAGATCAGATGCTTTTCCATCAAGAGATCAATTTGCTCATCATCGCCCATAAAGAAAGAATGGCTGCCAACCTTTTCAAACCCCATTTTTTTATAAAAAGCCAATGCATTGGGATTGTGTTCCCAGACGCCTAGCCAAATCGATGTTTTCCCCATCTCTTTGGCACATGTTTCAGCATGGGAGAGCAATACTGTTCCTAAACCGCGTCGTTTATACTCTTTCTTGATATAAATCCGTTCAACCTCTAATCCATTCGGCGCAATAGCTTCCGTCTGCGCATCCCCCCAATTGATTTTTATGTAGCCAGCTGTCTGCCCCTCACTTTGTAAAAAAAAGAAAGCAGAAGCTGCCGTATTCAGTTCTTTGGTCAATTTAGGTTTGTTATAGGCCTCTTCTAGATAAATGCGCATGTTTTCCTCTGTATTAAACGCATCGAACGTATCCTTATAGGTGCTGATACTGATAGCAGCGAGTTCCACTAAATCTGCGACTGTGCATTGTTTGATTTCCACGGCTATACCTCCTTCTGTCTATCGGGTTATTTTATCACAAAGGATTTTCCCCTTCCATAAAAAAAAGCCCCTATATGGGCTTTTAGCTGTTATAACCATGAACCGGAAAACTGATGGATGACCATCGTTGCTGGATCTTTCTCGACTTCTCCCGTGATATAACTTTTTGGTGAGAAAGTCATTTGCGGGAAGATCGTGACACCTTTGATGGTTTGCTTCTCATTATTCAGCTGTAATCCATGTTTTTGCAATAACGCTGTTACCCGAATCACATTGGTCACGACGTCTTCTGTTTTTTCTGCCCGCACAAATGCTCGGCCGTCATAATCCTCAAGCCATTCTTCCATAAAGGATTGATGAGGCGCAGCGCCGATGATGCCTGTTGAGATTTTGGTTTCGATCTCAAACCCCATAAAGGCGTCCAATTGCAATAGTTCATCTAGCGGCTTGACCACTTCAATATCGGTATCCATATAAATGCCACCTTCTGTCACCAATGCATACAGACGTACGACATCGGATACAAAAGCCCATTCTTCTTGTTCATAAGCTTCCTTGAGATACGAACCAAACTTAGACAAATCGATGGTCGACTCGTCCCAACGCTTGATCTCATAATCCGGGCAATATTTGCGCCACGAATCCATATACTTCTTTTCTTGCTCACCTAATGGATTGCCGCCAAACCAGCAATAATGAATTTTTTTGGGTATCATATGAACCGCTCCTTTTTTTTAGTCTATATAAATAGTGTAGCCGATTCAATGAATGATGCAAAATGATTTACACCACAATGGAAAGAAGGAATAACAGAAAAATCTACAACAACGAACCGCTCCATTCTCTCCCTCTATAAAAAGAAAACAAGGAGCCGTGTAAAGGCTCCTTTTCTTCTACATGTAACGATTTTCTCGCAATACTGCTTTTTTGATTGCTGCCACATCTTGTGTGCCAGCCAACTGCATGACCATTTCCAATTCTTTCTTGAAAAAGTCAAAAACTTGTTTCACACCCATTTGACCGCCTAGGGCTAATCCATAAATTGCCGGTCTGCCAATGGCTACCAAGTCGGCGCCAGAGGCGATGGCTTTAAATACATGCTGCCCACGTCGAACCCCGCTGTCAAAAACGATCGGTACCCGTCCTGCGACCGCTTCCGCCACGATCTGCAGTGAGTCAAAGGACGCCGGACCACCATCTAATTGCCGACCGCCATGATTGGATACCCAAATACCTTGTGCCCCTGCATCTAACGCCCGTGCCACATCTTCTTCCGACTGCACACCTTTGACATACACTGGCAGTTGCGCTTCTCTCGCAATGAAAGCCACATCTGCCGGACTTAATTTTTGTTTCGAAGAACCATAGACAGCATCCATGGTTTGGCCAATCCCTGATTGATACGCCTGAACGATAGGCATCGCCAGCGGAAACGTAAAGCCATTGCGGCGATCGGTTTCCCGATTTCCCCCAACCGTGGCATCAGCTGTCAATACGATTGCTTGCGCCCCGTTGCGTTTCGCCATCGCCAAAATATCGCGGTTGATTCCATCATCTTTGCTCATATAAAACTGGAACCACTGGGGTGCCGAATCACCTCCAGCTGCGCGAATCTCCTCTAATGTACAAGACGCATAGGAACTCGCTGTGAATACGGTACCAAAATCAGCCACACCTTTCGCAGATGCCCGTTCTGCAGCGACATTTGCTAAGCCATGGGCCGCAACTGGGGCCATAATAATTGGGGCAGTAAGTTTTTCCCCATAGATCTCAGTTGTTGTATCTGGTCGTTCAATGTCCTTTAAAATATGCGGAATGATCAACTTATGATTAAAGGCCCGCTCATTTTCTCGATAGGTAAAAATATCTCCAGCACCACTGCTGATATAGCCATAGCCGCCTTTTGGAATCACTTTTTCTGCTTCTTCCGCTAAATCTTGCATATTGATAAAATCGATGGTGCCTTCTGCTGTACTTGCTTCATATGATTTTTCCATGCCAATCCCTGCTCTCCAATAAGATAACGTTTACATTTTATATCCTACGCCTCTTTGGGTGAGCGGGCAACTCATCCGCTCGTGAAATAGTTGACAGAAGGTTGCAATAGGTTTATGCTCAAAACGCCTTTGAAAGGTACCCCCTCATGGGAAATGAAAGGAAGATGCGCTATGTCATTGACACCACAAGAAATGCAGGCCACTCGTACGTCTTTTCAAGAAAATATTACCCTGCTGAATCAGTCTTTTGAAGAGATCGCCCAGGCCCTCAATACAAGTGCTGCATATGTTCAAGCAGTCGCCAATTTAGATGCGGTACATATTGAAGATCCGTGGATTTTGAAGAATTATCTGGAAGGACAACTCCAACACTCAGGTAAGAAACCCATCCCCTTCACTGCGCTAAAAGGTGATTTTCATCAATACTGGTTTCTGGATAGCCAGCGCATTGAATCGGGCAAGCTAGAACGATCAAATTAAGGCCTGGATCAGGCAAAACAGGGAAAGAGTCATTCCTTCCCTGTTTGTTTGCTCTCAAAAATATTTTAAAAAGCGCTTTTGCTCCTTATCCATCCGATACCCGATATGCTGATAAAATCGATGAGCAGCGCCTCTATCTGCACCAGAATTTAACCGTATGCCTTGTATGCCCTGCTTCTGCGCTTCGTTTTCGATCCCCTGCATTAACGCTTTGCCAATTCCACGCCCTTGATACGCTTCAGCCACCACCAATCCTAAAATATTGATGACTGTCGGTGCATATAACGTCTCATATATTTCTCCATGGACATATCCCACCACACCCTCATGTGCATCTTCATATACCAAGACATAATGGTGGTTATTCGACAGAATGATGGCCAACTTTTCCTTTACGGATAGCAATGGATAGTGATACCCTAAGTCGTTTGCATTTAATCTCTGAACGCGCTCAGCATCTGCTTGTGTCATGAACCTTAACATAGTATTTCCTCCTTTATCTTCCGAAATATATAATGGATGACTCGTTTACCAAAGTGTAAGAAAATGACGCATATCCTTTTCATTCTAGCTGATTAAGAAAAGCTTTCGCTTCTTTTTGAATGCGCTTCAAATCGACGCCTTGTTTCGAAGCCGCAAATAGACAACCACAATAGCATTGCCGATAGATATTATATGCCCGACACATGTCAACCGACCGTTTATAGCCATTATTTTTTTTAAAATCACTAGGCAAATAATTCGTATCGAAAAATTGTTGAATCTCGATCCCAATTTGATTGATCAGTTGGCTATCTTTTTTTGGCGATAACGTCAGCGCACTGCCAAAATAATCGTAATTCAATTCACTGGCTTTGCGGGCAACAATATCTAACCGCATTTGAAAACAACCCGCACATCTTTGACCACCTTCCGGTTCATCCTCTAAATGATTTTGTTTCACTAATTGAATAAATTGGTTTGGCTCATAGGGAGCCGCCAAAAATTGAACGTTCGCAGCTGTTTTTGTATTGAAATCTGCCACGAATTGATTTTGAACAGCCTCACGTCGCTGATATTCTGAACGTGGATGAATATTTGAATTCGCAAAATATATCGTGATATCAGCGAACGCAGAGAGATATTCAAGGGTATACGTGCTGCAAGGCGCACAACAGCTATGTAAGAGTATTTTGGGTCTTTGGGCAGCTGCTTGCCAATTAGAAATCATTTGTTGAAGAAGCTTGTCATAATTTATTTTTTGATTTGAATTCATTTTTTCTAATACATCAAGAATATTCAACATTTTTGTCCATGTCACCTTTTCCAATGAAGTCTGGCACTAATAAGTATGCGCAGCATTTAGTATTTATGGCCTTATGTGAACTACTCACCACTTAGCTAAACCTAACGGTTCTTAACGCTTGAAGTGGGAGCTTCTTGGGAAGAGAGCATACTTGATAGCTTATTTCTTTACTAACAGCGGTGTCTCTTATTTACCAAGCTATCTCCATAGTTCCTACGGTTCTTGATTCTATCTAAGCTAACGATTTTATTCTTAGACCTTCGGTCAGAATATTGATACTAGCGTTGATGTCTCGGTCGTGATGAGCATGACAAATAGGACAAATCCATTCTCGAATTTCGAGAGATTTCTTGCCATC
>NZ_LHOX01000016.1 GCF_001297065.1 Enterococcus sp. RIT-PI-f
TGAATGATTATTTGTATCTAATTCCATGTTATATCAGCTCATTTCTTATATAGACTGATTATAACATAAGAAAAAAATAAAAGGCAATATGCCCTAATTGTCGGTTTTCGAGCTACCAACGGTAACCATCATACCGAACGGCATTCATCACCCACCTATAGAGGATGGGCGACTTCTGCCTGTGTTGAGTTAAATATCAAAGTGAACAAAAAAGACAATACTTTTATCACTATTGAACAATGATACGTTTTGTTTGAGCGCTTACAATAGGCGTATCAATCAAAGGAGGGACATATAATGAATCTGAAAAGAGAAACAGCAGCACTCATCGATGACCTATCAAACATAGGGGCTGATCCCACAGGCGGGATGACACGCTTACTTTATACCGATTCATGGAAAGAGGCACAGTTATTCGTAGAGAAACAATTAAAAGACAACGGGTTAGACACGCGATTTGATGCAGTCGGCAATTTATTTGGGCGCTTGATTGGCAGCAAGTATCCAGAGGAAACGATTTTATCAGGATCGCATATTGATACCGTAGTCAATGGAGGTACATTAGACGGTCAGTACGGTGTAGCTGCTGCGGTATTGGCTATCAAATATCTGAAAGAAACATATGGACAACCATTGCGTACAATTGAAGTGATTTCTATGGCTGAAGAAGAAGGCAGTCGCTTTCCTACAGTGTTTTGGGGGAGCAAGAACTTAGTCGGTGAAGCCAAAGTAGAAGATGTTCAAGATATTACTGACTTTGAAGGTCGATCATTTGTAGCAGAAATGCAACGGCAAGGATTCGATTTTAAGGCACCTGCGGAAGCCGTACGTCAGGATATCAAAGCATTTGTTGAAATCCATATTGAGCAAGGCAGTGTCTTAGAAAAAGAGCAATTACAAATAGGCGTTGTCAATAATATTGCCGGGCAAAAGCGCTATACCTTTGTCTTGAAAGGTCAGGCCAACCATGCGGGAACGACACCAATGGGGTATCGGCATGATGCGGTCTATGGTTTTGCCGATATCTGCAAAACAGTCATTGAACGTGGTTTGGCTTTGGGTGATCCTTTGGTCGTGACCTTTGGAAAAGTTGAACCCAAACCTAATACAGTAAATGTCGTACCAGGGGAAGTGCTGTTCACGATGGATTGCCGTCATACCGATGGTGAGGTATTGGATGCTTTCACTGCAGATGCTGAAGCTTGGATCAAGGAAATTGCGGCTGACCACGGGCTAACTGTAGAAATGGATCTGTGGATGGATGAACGACCAGTACCAATGAACGAAGAGATCGTTGGTACACTGGAAAGAGCCGTGAAAGCATCAGGAAAGAGATACAAGGTTATGCATAGTGGTGCCGGACATGATTCGCAAATCATCGCACCACATTTTCCAACTGCTATGTTATTTGTACCTAGTATTGAAGGTATCAGTCATAATCCAGCAGAATCCACAGACCTTGCTGATTTGACTGCTGGTGTAGAAGTATTGGCAGACGCTTTATATGCGCTCGCTTATAAAGAATAAAATGTTAGAAAGCAGGAGATTTAATGGGATACAAAAACAATCATACTGGCTACTTAGAAGGACTTCTTCAATCAAGAGCCATAATTAAGAAAAATAACTATGCGATTTTACCTCATGATGGATTAGTGAACAATGTGATTCCTGGTTTCGAAGAATGTGAATGCTCTATTTTAGGCTCGCAGAAACTAGGGGCTAATTTTGTCGACTATTTGATTTCCTTTAAAAAAGAGGGGAAGAATACATTGGGTTTTGGCGGCCCTGGCGTAGAAACATTTTTATATGTGATCGATGGCCATTTATCGGTAAGCGATGGCAAAGAAAGTCATCATTTGCGAACCGGTGGCTATATCTATTTACCAGCTGGCGAGAAGATGTATATGGAAAATTTGCAAGATGATGCGACCGAGATTTTTCTATACAAGAAACGCTATCAACCAATTCTTGGACATGAAGCATATAAAGTTACTGGCCATGTCTCTGAATTAACACCCATCCATTACGAAGATATGGAAGATGTCTTGTTATGGGATTTTCTACCCAAAGACCTTGGCTTTGATATGAATATGCATATTTTATCTTTTGAACCAGGAGCCAGTCATGGGTATATCGAGACGCATTATCAAGAACATGGTGCTTACCTGCTTTCTGGTAAAGGGATGTATAACTTGGACAATCAATGGTTCCCAGTTGAAAAAGGGGACTATATTTTTATGAGTGCCTATGTCCAACAAGCAGCTTATGGTGTGGGGCGAGATGAACCTTTAGCATATATTTATTCGAAAGATTGCAATCGCGATCCGGAAATTTAAGAAGGAGTAGAACAGTATGGCAGAAACGGTTATCGTTCAGTCTCAAGAGCTTGAACAATTGATTCAAAAAAAACTATCAGCCGCCGGGCTCACAGCTGCTCAAGCACAAATCGTTGCAGAACATTTGGTCTTCGCTGATGCCAGCGGCATTCACTCCCATGGTGCAGTTCGGGTTGATTATTATGCGGAACGAATCGCTAAAGGCGGCATGAATACAGATTCGGACATCACATTTGAGGAAACCGGCCCAAGCAGCGGGATCGTCCACGGACAAAACGGCCCTGGGCAAGTAGTTGTATTAGAAGCTACGAATTATGCGATCAAACTGGCAAAGAAATCAGGAATCGCTGCCGTGGGTGTACGACAAACTAGTCATAGTGGAGCCTTGTCTTACTACGTGAAGAAAGCTGCCCAAGCAGATTTGATTGCTTTATCCATGTGTCAATCAGATCCGATGGTTGTACCATTTGGCGGTAAAGAAAATTACTTTGGCACCAATCCGATTGCCTTTGCTGCACCACGGAAAAATGGCGAACCCGTGGTATTTGATATGGCAACTACGGTCCAAGCATGGGGGAAAGTACTGGATGCCCGTTCCAAAAATCAGGAAATTCCGAATACATGGGCAGTCGATGCGGATGGGCAGCCAACGACAAATCCTCATCATGTGCATGGCTTGCTGCCAATCTCAGGGCCTAAAGGGTTTGGTTTGATGATGATGGTGGATATTTTGTCGGGCATGCTGTTGGGCCTTCCTTTCGGCAAACATGTATCGTCTATGTATCATGACTTGACGAAAGGCCGTGATTTAGGTCAATTTATTTTGTTGATTGATCCACAACGATTTACAGATATCGATGGGTTTAAAGCGTCGGTCGAAACAATGGTTGAAGAGTTGCATGCAACACCGCCAGCGGATGGCTTTCAGAAAGTCTATTATCCTGGAGAAATCAATCAATTACATTATGACAAGTATATGGCGGAAGGTATTCCTATCGAAAAAAATATCTATGCCTATCTGCAAAGCGATACGATTCATTTCAATCAATATTCTGGCGCAGATGCTTTCGCCCAATCAGGATCAGGAAAGTGAGGAACCCCATGCTACACACAGTGATTCAAAAAAACAATTATCAAGATTCAATCGTTCTGATGCTGTTGACCAATCAATTGTTAACACTTCAAGGGATCAAGAACGCATCAGTGATGATGGGTACACCTGCAAATAAAGATATTTTTAAAACGAGTGGATTGTGTACAGATGATATGGCAGCCGCCACTTCAAATGATATGGTGCTGGTTTTAGACATGCAAGATCAATCCGTCATTGAGACTGTTATGGTCGAAATCGAGCGTTTTTTAAATGATCAAAGCAAAACGGATGCAGACGAAGGACCGGAAAGTGTCAAAACCTGGGATAAAGCGTTGTCTATGGGGGCTGATGCCGATGTCGTTGTGCTCTCTGTCCCTGGAACGATGGCAGCCAATGAAATTGAAACCGCGCTTGCTGCGGACAAACATGTTTTTTGTTTTAGCGACAATGTATCGTTGGCAGATGAAGCAAGGTTAAAAAAAATGGCACATAAAAAAGGATTGCTTTTGATGGGGCCAGACTGTGGTACAGGGATTATAAATGGTATTCCTGTTGCCTTTACCAATGCGATCCGCAAAGGGAAAATCGGTGTTGTAGGTGCTTCTGGGACAGGGATCCAAGAGGTGACTACTCTTATCCACAAATTTGGGGAAGGGGTCACACAAGCGATTGGTACTGGTGGTCGAGATTTGAATGAAGCTGTAGGCGGTATCACCATGCAAGATAGTATTCTGGCCTTAGAAAACGATCCGGATACAGAAGTAATCGTGGTGATTTCGAAGCCGCCTGCACCGGCTGTGCGAGATCAAGTCTTGCATTTGCTGCGGAACAGTAGGAAGCCCGCGGTCACGATTTTCTTAGGTGAAGCGCCTACCGACCATGAAGAAAACCTCTATCGCGCCTATACATTAGAAGAAGCAGCACAAATAGCGGTTCAATTACTACGGCATGAAAATATTCAGTTGGCACAGTCAGATGAGCCTGAGTCAACCATCACTTTTTCAACGGAACAACAGCAGATCAAAGGCTTTTATTCTGGTGGGACATTGGCATATGAAGCAGCGATGTTGATTGAAGCTGGATTAAACCTTTCAGTACCAAATGATCACGAAGATGGCTTTATTTTAAATGCGGGTGGACATCAAATTATTGATTTAGGGGATGACATGTATACACAAGGAAAACCCCATCCAATGATTGATCCAACCAAGCGCAAAGAGTTATTGCGCAAAGCAGGATCAGATCCACAAACAGCAATCATCTTATTAGATATTGTTCTTGGCTATGGTTCTCATAAAGATATGGCTAGTGAATTGGCGCCAACGATCAAAGAGTTGAAAGCACAAGCAATGGATTCAAATCGTGCGTTGGTAGTCATTGCAACGATCGTAGGGACAGAACTAGACCCGCAAGATGCGTCTGCTCAGGCAGCGATTTTAGAAGAAGCAGGGGTGGTTTTATGTCAAAGCAATGCGCAAGCAGTCAAAAAAGCGTTGCAATTATTAGGTTATCCTTTGCCGCCAATCACTAGAAAAATAGTAACAAAACAGACTGACCACAAGACAGATCTGCCACAACCTTCAGCAAAAACGTTGGCATTATTGGCGAATGATGTCTTTATCAATGTTGGCCTACGTAGTTTTGGTGAAGCCATTCGCGCCCACAAAGGACACGTGATCCAATATGATTGGCAACCGATTGCTGGTGGAAATATCACATTGCAAAAAGCGTTGCGTTTTTTAAACCAAGTGTCATTAAAAGAGTAGGAGGAAAACTTTTGTACCAGACAATTGAAGAAGCAAATCAAGCTGTTATCGCAAAAATCATCGCCGGCTCGCCTTTTTTGGTTGATGTCGTTCCAGCAAAAAGTGTCATTCCCGAATTAGTCGAAGGGAAGGTATTATTGCATGCAGGCCCCCCTATTCGTTATGACCAAATGATCGATCCAATCCAAGGCGCCTGTGTGGGGGCTGGTTTATTTGAAGGTTGGGGAGAGACAGAAGCAGAGGTACGGCGTTTACTTGAATCTGGTGAAGTGACGTTGCTTCCTTGTCATCATGTACAAGCAGTTGGCCCAATGGGCGGCATAACGTCTGCACATATGCCAGTATTAGTGGTTGAAAATACCACAGATGGCAATCGGGCCTACTGTACGATGAATGAAGGAATTGGCGCTGTATTACGCTTCGGTGCGTATTCACAGGAAGTCATCGATCGGCTGCACTGGATGAAAAATACCTTAGCTCCAGTTTTAAGTGCAGCTTTAAAAACCAAAACAGACGGGATCAATGTCAATGTATTGGTGGCCAAGGCAATTGCCATGGGCGATGAATTCCATCAACGAAATATTGCCGCATCCTTGGCTTTTTTGAAAGAGCTTGCACCGACAATCGTATCGTTGAATGGTTTTGAAAGAGAAAAAGAAGAAGTCATCCAATTCCTTGCGGACACGGATCAGTTTTTCCTAAATATCATGATGGCTTCTGCAAAAGCAGTGCTGGATGGTGCACGCAAAATCCAAGCGGGTACAGTAGTGACAGCGATGTGCCGCAATGGCCATGAATTTGGCATTCGGATCGCTGGCATGGGCGATGAATGGTTTACTGGTCCAGTCAACACACCGAAAGGGCTCTATTTCTCCGGATTTAGTGAAGCAGATGCAGCGCCAGATATGGGAGATAGTGCGATTACCGAAACGTTTGGTGTTGGGGGAATGGCTATGATCGCGGCACCTGCAGTTACCCGTTTCGTTGGTTCAGGCGGCTTTCATGATGCTTTGAAAACCAGCAATGAGATGCAAGAGATTTGCATCGATACGAATCCCAATTTTCCTGTCCCAACGTGGGATTTCCAAGGCATCTGTTTAGGGATCGATGCGCGAAAAGTAGTTGAAACAGGGATCTTGCCAGTGATCAATACGGGAATTGCCAACAAGCAAGCAGGTCGTGGACAAATTGGTGCTGGAACAGTGACACCGCCAATCGATTGTTTTGAAAAGGCGATTCTAGCTTATGCGCATAAATTAGGCTTTTCCGAGGAGTAGCCAACGGAGTAGATAACAAAAGAAATATAGGGAGGCAAAATCGATGTTGCATGTGGAAAGGGCAGATGCGCAATTATTTACACAAACCTTTGTGAATGGCTTGCTTCATGTGCATAGTGTCTTCAAAAGAAGTATCAATTTGCAAGATTTTCGCAGCAAACAATTGATGATGCTGACCTTTCAACCAGCAGAAGTGCCTCATGGCATAGTAGTTTCCTACGAGGATTTCGTATCCCTCAAAAGCGAATTAAAGGTAGGGACCCAGATTATTTTGCAGCAGCGGATACTGTATTTTCCAAAAACGGCACTGTCCTTTCAACATGCCAACGCATTTGTGACGTCTTTGGCGGTCCCTAAGCAGGTATTGAACCTGCAATGTCTTTCGTTCGTCATCCAACAGATAGAAAACGTAACAGGATTTCAGGAACCATTGCACCAAGTCTTCACCAGTCGCAATCCTTTTTATCAAGCCGTTGATGATTTGCATAGCAGCTCTTTTTATCAGCAACGTCTAGCAATCGATTTTTTAATCGGCAGAGGGATAGGGTTGACACCAACGGGTGATGATATGCTGCTTGGCTATTTAGTGGCAAGCTGCTTGACCCAGCGTCAAAATTTGCGACTAGCGGCTTATTTGAAACGTAAACTGACCACCGTCAAGGATTTAACTACAGATGTGAGTCTGCATTATCTGTTGCAAGCAATCGATGGAAATTTTAGTCAAACGTATGCACAAATTGGTCGCTGTCGGGATCAGCAGACCACTGAAATTGTCTTGAAATCAATACTTTTAACAGGCCACACTTCTGGCGCCGATTTTTTGGCAGGGGTTATGCGAAGCCTGTTTCCAATCAAACAATGAAATGTGAGGGATAAAAATGGCAAAACGTGTAGTGATCGCCTTAGGGGGCAATGCAATCTTAAAACCAAATCAAGAGGCAACGGTAGAGACACAATTGGCAAACATTCAGTTAAGTGCGGAACAAATTGCCAAAATTGAACAATTGGATCATCAAATCGTGGTGACCCATGGAAATGGTCCGCAAGTAGGCAATATTTTGCGACAAAATGAGGAAGCCAAAGCGATCGTACCACCGTTTCCTTTAGATGTCTGCAATGCGGAGACCCAAGGGTTTATCGGGTATTTAATGGAGCAAAGTATCAAAAATAAAATTGAGCAACAGGCGTTGACCAGTAACGTCGTCACATTATTGACTCAAGTTGAAGTAAATCAAGAAGATCCGGCTTTTCAACAACCAACAAAGCCGATTGGTCTTTTTTATACCAAGGAAGAAGCAGATCAAATCGCCGAAGAAAAAGCCTGGGTCATGGTCGAAGATGCTGGACGGGGTTATCGTCGGGTCGTTCCATCTCCCCAACCACTGGCTATTCATGGTGTAGAAGCAATGGTTCATTTATTGAATCAAAATACCATTGTAATTGCTGGTGGCGGTGGCGGTATCCCTGTTGTGAAACAAGGAGAAGGGTTACGCGGAATCGAAGCCGTTATCGACAAAGACCGAACAGGGAAGAAGTTGGCAGAACAAGTGGACGCGGATGTCTTTATGATGCTGACAGATGTCAGCAATGTGTATATTCATTATGGCACGCCGCAACAGCAAAAATTGACTGGGCTTTCTGTGGAAGAAGCCCAATCGTATTTTGATGCAGGCCACTTTGCCGAAGGCAGTATGGGGCCAAAAATGGAAGCTGCGATTGCATTTGCTGAACAAGGGAAAACAGCAATCATTTGCTCCTTGGAAGAGGCAGACCAAGCATTGCTAGGCAAGGCAGGCACACGAATTTCCGGCTAATGTGTCAAATCAGATTACGCGTAGCCTTCCTCTGATAAGGCTAAAGCCAAACGTAAATCAAGGCTGACTGCCGGGTCATGTACGTTTTTTCCCAACAGCTTTTGACACTGCTCAATTCGGTATTTGAT
The DNA here is from genome assembly GCF_001297065.1 of Enterococcus sp. RIT-PI-f. GTDB lineage: Bacteria > Bacillota > Bacilli > Lactobacillales > Enterococcaceae > Enterococcus_D. The sequence goes on from NZ_LHOX01000016.1 coordinate 8,415, forward strand.
CGTATTGCGATGAACAAAAAGAGATTTAGCTGTTCGGGTGATCTCACATTGGAAATCCAAGTAATAAGAGAGGGTTTTTCTTAATTCAACCATGCTATCTTCATCAGGAAAAGCTAATTCTTTGAGTGTTGTCCGGCAAAAATAATGAATGTCCTCGGGCGTCATTTTTTCAAACAAACTCCGCATGCCTTTTTGATGGTAAAAGGAGACTGTCGATGTATCACGTTGTCCTTTGCGCTCTTCATAAGCTGTTTTGGCTTCGATAAATGAGCTGGCTATGTCATCAATGCTTTCATACACACTGCCCACACCAAAAGCGATGTTAAAAGGCAAGCAAGCAGCCAATTCATCCGCAGTTTCTATCAAGTAATCAGCTAAAGCATCACATTTATGCTGCGTTAAAATGACGAAGTGATTGGTGTCATTTAGTTGAAAGAGACAGACATCTTTGATGCGATAAGGCAAATGCTCGGTAAACCAAGTATAAGCCAATGCACTTTCTTCTTTCTGATATTTGATTTTCTCTTGTGTGACTTGGCTCGTTTGGCACACACCATAGATGACACGATAATGACGCGCTTTGACAAGCCCATGGGCTTTACCCAATTCCAGCCATTCTTTTGGCTGTTGTTTGGTAGATTGCTGGTATTCGATCATTCTTGTCCAAAAATCACTTTTGATATCTTCTAAAGACTCTTGGATTTTCTGATTTTTATACAGCATAAAAGACAAAACCAAGGCCGCTTGTTCTAGAGCGAATTCGGAGACCGGATATGGAATTGCTTCTGGGTTCAAGATGACCAAATAGTAAGGGAAATACGTTGAAGTTTCGATTGCATAATATGAAATTTGAGATGTTTTTTCATGCAAATCAGTAATGGGGATCGCGCCACTTTTTTCTCCAGTAAAGACACCATTGGTTTGCGTGAGTTGCTGGACGTAGTATTCAGCGGGTTTGGACATCCGCGTGAAATGCTTGGAATGCGCGATCACTTTCTTAAAAGGATTCAATAAAATAATGGGTGTGTTGACCATTTGTCCAAAATCAGCGATAAAACGAGCAATACTCACATCTTTCATTAAAGAAGCAGAAAATCTTTTTTGAATATCTAAAGCGTAACTCAATTGTTCAGTTTTGGTATGCCAAATCAAATTAAGTAGTTGATGCATCAACCGACCTAACGGCATTGTTGCTGGGACCTCAACGAGGGGGAACCCTTGCGCTGAAGCGTAGGCAACGACCCTAGGATCGATCTCATCTAAAAATCTGCCGATTTTGATTCCGAGTCCAGCCGCGTTTTTAGCTATGAGAGAATCAATCAAACGACAAAGCGCCTCTTGCTTGTGTTGATACACCATCGCAGTGGTTAAGATAAACGTTTCTTCAGGTATATAGTGTGCAATATCGGGGGTTTCAGTAATTTCAATACTTTCAACCAGGCGATTGGCTGTCAAAATTGGTGTCAACAGCTTTAGATCGGAAAAACGGGCGACATCGAGTAAATCAGCGAGTGTTTTCATAAAAAAGCTCCCTTATGTATTGAACAAATTGCACAAAAAGACATGCATTGTTAGAACTATTGTACAACATCTTTGGAAGCGTTGACAAGATGATTAAATGAATAGAATACGAAACGAGGCGAAGTATACGAATGAATGAATTAGTGATTCCACAAAGGACGATCATGACCCCAGGTCCAGTCGAAGCACATCCAGTCGTTTTGCAGGCTATGACTCGTCGCATATTGGGACAGTTTGATCCAGCTTTCTTAACGATCATGGATGAAGTCAAAGAAATGATCAAGCAGCCTTTTGGTACTGAAAACAAAGAAGCATTTGCCATTGATGGTACATCACGAGCAGGTTTAGAAGCTGCGCTGATTGCTTTGATTGAACCAGGAGATAGAGTACTCATCCCGGCTTATGGTCGTTTTGCCTATCTCCTTGGCGAAATCTGCGAGCGGGCACGCGCTGAGGTTCGTTATCTGGAAAAAGATTGGACGGCACCCTTTGAACCCGAAGCAGTGATTGCTGCAATCAAAGATTTTGAACCAAAGATCGTTGCTATGGTCCATGGAGAAACAGCCAATGGACAAATGCAGCCATTAGCTGATATTGGCAGCTATTGTCGTAGCAACGATCTTTTCTTTGTGGTGGATATGGTGGCAACATACGGGGGTGTCCAGCTAGCAGTCGATGACTGGTGTGTCGATATCGCGATTGCCGGTACGCAAAAATGTCTGAGTGTACCTTCGGGACTCGCGTTGGTGACGTACAATCATCGGGTGCAAGAGGTTCTTGATGCCCGGTACCAAAAAGAATTGGGGCTAAGCAAAACAGACCGCAACAACCGGCATATTGCGAGTAATTATTTAGATTTGAGTCAGTTGCAGCGTTATTGGAATGCCGAAAGGATCAATCATCACACCGAGGCAACGACAATGATTTATGCATTGCATGAAGGATTAAGAGTGTTGTTGCAAGAAGGGTTAACACATGTGTATCAGCGCCATGCAATCAACGAAGCAGCATTATTAGCCGGACTCAAAGCCATGGGATTGTCTATTTATGGTGCGCCAGAAACGAAGATGTCGACAGTGACACCAGTATGTATTCCTGAGGGGATTGATGGGGAGCTGATAAGAGAAGAAATGCTGGTATCTTTTGGTGTCGAAATCGCGAGTTCATTCGGTGATCTAAAAGGAAAAATTTGGCGTATTGGCAATATGGGGTATAGTAGCCGCAAAGAAAATATTCTTCACGTACTGTCGGCACTTGAGGGCGCAATGCTCTATCATCGTGCACCCATTCATGCAGGTCGAGCAGTACCGGCGGCATTGGCATTTTATCAAGGAGCAAAGAAATAAATTGGCACTTCTGCACAAGAATAATTTGTCCTTTGTGAAAAATGACAAATGAATGATTCGAGATAAAAATGTAAAATAACAGTATATTGAAGCGCTTACCAATTGTTTAGTGCACAAACTTATTAGCGTAAATGTTGGAGGGAAAAAAAATGGAAATCAATAAAGAACGAAGTGGTTTTGCTTACTGGAAACAAATCATCATTCTTTTATGTTCAGGTTGGGTCACGATTTGGATTTACCGTTCAGCGTTATCACCAATCTATCCGCAAATCAATGAATCGTTAGGTGGAAATATTTCAGACACAGCACTAGGATCGATTGCTAGTTTTTATTTCTTAGGGTATGTGATCATGCAAATCCCTGCTGGATTTTTGGTAGATAAAATCGGAAAGAAGAAAGTCTTGATACCAGGATTTGTTGTATTTGCTCTTGCGGCTTTTTTGATTTCACAAGCTGCATCGATCACGATGATTTACACAGGTAGTTTTTTAGCAGGGATTGGTTGTGGTTCCTTCTACGGTTCTGCATACTCGTTGACATCACAAAATATTCCTAAAGATAAGAAAAGTTTTTCAACTGCGATCGTGAATAGCGGGTCGGCAGTTGGTTCAGGATTTGGGATGATTTTATCTAGTTTTTTAGTCATTCAGATGGAATTGCCATGGCAAACGATGATGTATCTATCTACCTTCTTGATCCTTTGTATGACAGTGGCTTTTGGTCTTGTGATTCGCAGCAACAAAGATGATGTTGCTTTTCAGCCCAGAGAAGAAAGTGTTGCAGATACACATGACAAACCAAAAGAAAAAGTTTCCTTGTCGACATTATTTTCGTTAAAAATGCTGTTTACGTATGTTTTATATTTTGCCACCTGCTATGCCTATTATATGACTGTGACTTGGTTGCCGAATTTTTTGGGTACAGAGCGTGGTTTCCAAGGGGTGGCAATCGGATTTTCTTCCTCTTTGGTTGCCTTTGCCTCGATTCCAGGTGCGCTATTATTCAGTCGCTTAGCTGACAAATATATGCATAAAAAAGTCACATTCATTGTTATCTTAGAAATTTTAGCAGCCTTGATGTTGTTGGTCACGGTTCAAGCTACAAACGCAACGTTCTTGATGATTGCACTGATTTTGTATGGATTTTTAGGAAAGTTGGCTGTGGAACCAATCATTATCTCCTGGTTGGGTGAGAATGCTCCCCAAGTTGGCGTAGGGACAACATTGGGTGTTTTCAACTTTTTCGGGATGATGTCTTCAGTGATCGCCCCAGCGTTGACGGGGTCAATTTCAGATGCAACCGGATCGAAAGTTATGGGTTTTTATATCGCGATTATCCTATTGGCGGCTGGCGCATGCCTATTCCTGATCATTAATTCGAAACAAAAGGCACAATAGAAAAGTGGGGCGCTGTAAATGAAAAGAGCCATCAAATTCAGTTTGACCAGCCAAATCATGATCGCCACAGTGTTAGGCATCATCATTGGGATTATTTTCCAAGATGCGGTCAGCGATTTGGCCATTATTGGTGAATTATTCTTACGCTTGATTCAGATGTCTGTGGTCATTCTGATCATGGGTGCAGTGATTGAAGCTGTTGGTGGGTTAGCAGCCAAAGAATTAGGCAAGATTGGTGTGAAAGTCTTCTTCTGGTTTGTCGGTTCTACTATTTTTGCAGCAGTCACAGGAATCATCTTTGGGCTCCTATTGCAGCCAGGTGCGAGCATTATGCATAGTGATGCGCCAAAAGAAACACTGGCTCTTGGCAGTACAAATGTAAAAGATGTTCTGCTGAATTTCATTCCTTCGAATATTATCGAGGCTATGTCTGACGGGAATATGATACAAGTTATTGTCTTCTCATTATTGTTTGGTCTCGCGCTAAGTTTGATCAAAGAGGAAAAGAACAATCAAATAGTTCTTGACTGGATCATTGCTTTTAACAATGTCATCTTAAAGATGGTGACATTGATCATGAAAGTGGCACCAATCGGGATTTTTTGTTTGATAGCTTCGGTTGTTGGTGCGTCTGGTTATCATATTCTAAGCACATTGGTCCGCTTCCTCTTGACACTGGGAAGTGCATCATTACTATTCATGGCTGCTTGGTTTATGGTTACTGCATGCTATTGCAAAGTCAATATTTGGCGTTTGATCAAAAATATGCGCCGTATGTCAGTGGTTTCTTTTACAACTACGTCATCAGCCGTTTCTTTACCAATTCTCATTGAAGACAGTCGAGAGAAATTAGGAATCAGTGATCGAGTCGCTAAATTGGTCCTTCCATTAGGCATGACACTGAACAGCAATGGCTTATCGATGTTCTTATCCTTATCTGTTATAACGTTCACACAATATTATTCAATTGATTTAGGGATCGGTGATTTGATTCAAATCGTTCTCTTATCTACTTTGGCTTGCATGGGCACGATAGTTGTACCTGGTGGTGGCTTGGTGACATTGGCAACTGTGATGCCGATGCTAGGTCTACCAACTGAAAGTATTGCTTTATTGGCAGGGATCGATTGGTTTTCAGGAATGTTTCGGACATTACTGAACGTTGATCCAGATGTGACCGTCGCGATGATCATCGCCCATGATGAAAAAGAATTAGACTATGATATTTTCAATGGCAAAAAGACCTATATTGAGAACAACGAATAAACGAATCATCTTTGCCACATAAAGGGCTACCGTAAAGGGGCCATTTTTTTGTCTTTCTTTGCCCGTTTTCTTAATCTATCTTAAGATGTATTGTGAGAAAGGATGCATTGATTTATACTATTTTTATTGAAAATAAAAGGTGGATATTTCATGAAAGAAAGAAAAACAGCGTTCATTCACATTGCATTAGGCATTGGTTTGACGTTGATCGTGATCGGACTTGTAGTGTGGTTTGGACTTGGGTTTTCGCTAGGCCGTTTTGTCAGCTCACGGACAGAAGCAACAGCAACTACGCAAACGACAGAAACGGCGCAAGCAAAGATCAAAGAACAGAATGTAGATTATTTTAATCAATTTTTACCCTTTGAGAGTGACTATAGTTATGATCCGAGTACCCAAGGATTCAATTTGTTCTATGATTTGATGCGTTTTTTTGCTTCAGAAAAAGTAGACGACGATGTGCGGATCGAGTCATATAGTGTCAGTGGTGCAGCGTATGAAGATGGTGTCTTGACTGTCAAATTTACGGTATGGCCGACAACGATCAATCGTGATCAAATGGTGGCGTATTGGGGCAAAGTTTCGGATGATGGGTCTGTTCGTGACATTTGCTGGCAAGTCACGGTCGACACAACGAGCCAAGGTGATACAGCAATTACGAATGTTGCCACAGGCGATGCCAGTGTCATTACAGAAGACAACAACCAAATGACGACTGATTCAGACAGTAACCAGACAATTGCTTATAAAACCGAGGTAGGGAATGATCAACTTAAATTGACGTACGACGGCTGGAAGAGTCAAGTCATCCTTCCTTATGCTTTATCGGATTTTTTTGGTGGTGAATATAGTGGAGATAAACAGTCGCTGATCGACCAAAGTTATGTGTTGACGCCAGATCAAACGGGTTTCATCCGTACGGCCGATGCCAGTGATACCAACGCCAAGCAAACCGTTTATTATACTTACACAGAAGATCAAGGCAGTACTTGGAAGGATGTTATCTTAGAGAAAGAAACGGCTGCGATCCGTTATCGGAAAGTTGCTTTTGGCGATGATGGGTTTGGCTATATCTTTTTGTCTGGCGGCAGGGTCATGGGGCAAGAAGGGTATCTGTCTTATACGACGGCTGATGGTGGTAAAACATGGACCTCTCACCAAGTGGTCAAAGGTGTCAGCAGTCTGTTGACCGATGCATGTTATATCAATGAAAAACTAGGATTTATGAGTTTGGGGGGCACCACACCATCTGAACCCAATTTGTATGTAACGACAGATGGGGGAAATACTTGGCTGCAGTCTTCATTTGATATGTCAGATGAGCTGAAGAAGGTCTTTATCGTTGCGGAAGCACCCTATGAAGAAGACGGTGTATTGAAAGTGAAAGTCAACCAAGGGGCGACAGGCGATTACAAAGGCGGAAACGTAAAAGGCGTATTCACCTCCAAGGATCAAGGGCTGACCTGGACATTTGATCATGAAGAAACTGCGGATACAACCGAGGCAGGATGAAATCTTAAGTTTCAATTAATAAGACAAACAATGGGCTGAGATTTGTCTTTGGCGATTGCATCTATTTAGGAATATGATAGACTAGAGCTAATTATCCAAATGCAATATATCAAACAAGAGTGAGGGAATGAACGTGGCAGCAAATCAAGTGATCTTGGTGGGGAAAATCGCTGAAATGACATCAGTGACCAGTCAGGACGCAACCGGCATTCGTTTTATATTAATGGTCAAAACAAATTGGCAATCAGCCGAGGAAGCAGAATCTTTTGAATGTGTGATTTTCGGTAAGCAAGCAGAAACATTCAAGCAATACACACAAATTCATGCAACCGTCAAAGTGACGGGACATTTGCATAGTTGCCCCCATCAGACAGAAGATGGCCAACGGTTTTGCGGTGCAGAAGTCATTGTCGATAGTTTCCAATTGTTGGAACGACCTGAGCCTGTGTTGGCCAAAGTCCAAGAAGACAGCACAAAAGGGAATGCAACAGATAAAAAACAAAATAAAGAACAAGATCCTTTCAAAAATCAAGTGTTAGAATTTTTGAAAGACAATCGATTCTTATAATCAAAAACACGTGCCTGTTTGCTACAAACATAGGTACGTGTTTTTGATATGATAGAAAGCTTCATTGCCGCTGTTCAAATCGATTGACTGCACTTGACTTGATCCCAGAGGACGCTGTTTCTTTTGAAAAGTGAGCTGCTGGGTCGCCATGCGCGCTCGAATCAAAGGTATTAGGATCTTTCAAAAAGAGCGTATCTTGCGGATAGATCAAGTCTGGATGCGCAATTTGGTTCCAAGCGATGATATGATCCAATGGCAATTCTGCAGCTCGACAAATCATCTCTAATGTATCTCCCCACTGAATGGTATAAGTGTCGCTTGGCAACTGTTCTTGAATGGCATGTATCGTGCGAGGCTGCCAATTTTTTATGTTCAAATCCCCAACGACTGCCGCTTGAGCATTCAAGGAATACCCCAAAGCATAACTGAGACAAATACAAATGAATAAATAAAGCTTCAGTGGCTTTTTTGAACTTCTCATACAGTTCTCCTTTTTATCTATAAATGAAATTATATTTATATATTATGACTATTATATCTGTTGTTTCGTACTGCGTAAACAGTTTGTTTCTATGACTTACAGGCAAAATCACAGCACTGTCATTGCTTTGTGATTGTAATTAATTATCACGAATGTCAAAAATTTATTTCACAAAATCACTTAAATAAGCTAAACTAGATGCAATACTTATTTGTAAGGACTATATTATTAGGTAAAGGTGGTGTCAGCTATGGGTCAATCAATTATAGGCATTGCGGCCAACGAAGTGTTAGATGCGGGGGAAACATTGCATCATTTGCCTATCAGTTATACACCGTTGGGATATGTGCGCGCCATTCAGCATGCTGGCGGATTGCCGATGATTTTACCGATTGGGGACAAAGCTGCCGCAAAAGAGTATATCGCGCAAATCGACAAATTGGTATTGGCTGGTGGTCAAGATGTGTCGCCTAAATTTTATGGCCAAGAAAAGACCATCAATTTGTCTAGTTACCTCCAACGGGATGAGTTTGAATTGGCATTGATCGATCAAGCACTTCTGCAGCAAAAACCGATTTTTGCGGTCTGTCGGGGCATGCAATTGATCAATGTGGCATTAGGTGGCACATTGCTGCAAGATATCAGTAACCACAGCGATATTGTGCATATGCAAGCACCCGTGCCCAAGGAAGTACCTACGCATCTGATTGAAACGTTATCAGAGAGTCGTTTGTCTGGGATTTATGGACAAAAGACCCATGTCAATTCGTTTCATCATCAAGCGGTGGATCGCTTGGCAAAAGGCTTGCATCAAACGGCGTGGAGTCCCGATGGCATCATTGAAGGGCTTGAAGCAGCAGACCAGCGTTTACTGGCTGTTCAATGGCATCCGGATTTTGCCTATGACGCACTTTCACAGGAAATGGCTGCCTTTCGTTATGTAGTGAATGATTTATAAAGGGGATGGGGATCAAGATGAAAAAAAGAATGTTTGGGATTGCTTTCGTTGCTTTATTGGTATTGAGTGCATGCGGAGGAAATACTGATACAAATACCGCAACAAGTGATTCGGCTGCAAGTGCCGATCAAGTGATCCAAGTGTCGACGGCGGGGGAATTGTCCACCTTAGATAGTGGACAATACACGGATGTCAATAGTTCGGATATGATTGGTCAAGTAACTGAAGGACTTTATCGATTGGATGCAAATGGTGATCCTGAGTTGGCGATTGCCGCTTCAGAACCAGAAGTTTCCGATGACGGCTTGATTTATACCTTTACATTGAGAGATGCAAAGTGGAGTAACGGAGATACAGTAAAAGCCAGTGATTTTGTTTATGCTTTTCAATATGTGGCTGATCCAGCCAATGGATCTAGCAGCAGCAATCAGATGGATGTGTTGAAAAATGGCAGCAAAGTGAGACAAGGGGAAGCAGATGTAACAGATTTAGGGGCAAAAGCCCTGGATGATCAAACCTTGGAACTCACCCTTGAAAGTCCGATCACCTACTTGAATCAGGTGTTAGTTGGTACGCCTTTCATGCCAAAAAATCAAGCATTTGCCGAAGAAAAAGGCAAAGACTACGGATTGTCTGCAGATAATTTTGTTGGAAACGGCCCATTTCTGATTTCCGGTTGGGACGGAACCAATGAATCTTGGACGTTGACCAAAAACCCAGATTATTGGGATGCAGACAATGTTCAGCTGACAGAGATCGATGTGCAAGTTGTCAAAGAAACTGCGACGGGCGTCAGTTTGTTTGAAACAGGTGAATTAGACTACACCACGCTGACAGATACCTATGCACAGCAATACCAAGGTTCAGACAATGCCAATTATGTACCCAAAGCATTGGTTGGTTATTTGAGTGCCAATCAAAAAAGAGCAGTGACGGGAAATGTCAAAGTGCGGCAAGCGATTTTGCAAGCCATCGATAAAGAGGCATTTGCTGAGAACATACTAGGTGATGGATCAACAGCATTGAATGGTTTTGTCCCTAGTAATTTTGCGAAAGACCCCGATACGGGGGAAGACTTCCGTGAAGAAAATGGCGACTTGCTCCCTTATAATCTAGAGGCAGCACAAGCACTATGGGAAGAAGCCAAAGAGGAAATAGGCCAAGATGAAATCACTTTAGAATTGCTGTCGGCTGATACTGCAGCTGCAAAGAAAACGATCGAATTTGTCCAAGGTCAATTGGAAACGAATTTGCCTGGCCTAACAATTGATGCGAAATCAGTTCCATTGCAAAATCGTCTTGATCTGCAATCAAAAGGCGAATTTGATTTGGTCTTTGGTACGTGGACACCAGATTATGCAGACCCAATCAATTTCCTGGAATTCTATGATTCTACTGGCGGACTCAATACATCAGGCTATGCCAATGAAAGTTATGATCAGGGTCTTGCCGATGCGCGGACGACCTTAGCCAATGACCCAAGTGCCCGCTGGACGAAATTGAAAGAATTAGAGAAACAATTGGTTGCTGAAGATACTGCTGTTTTGCCACTTTACCAAGGAGCAGTGGCCTATCTAAAATCTGATCGGTTGCAGAATGTGCAAGTCTTTCCTTTTGGAAGAACAGTTTCTTATCGATTGGCTTCAGTTTCTGAATAAAAATGTTACCAAGAAAATCATCCTGACCATGCTATCTGTCACACAGATGAAATGGTTGGGATTTTTTTGTCTAAACGTTGTGATCAAAGCTTTTATCACCACTTATATTTTTGTCAAAAACATACGTTAAAAATCAATGATGTCGAATATGCAAAATTCAAAAAGTCAATCTTTTAAAAAAAAAATTAATGAAAATGGTTGCAATCTGAGAAACTTATCTGTAAAGTGTAATTATCAAATAAAAACGAAGGAGGGATTACGATGCAAAATGTTCATTACACACAAGCCAACAAATTGAATAAAGTAAATCCCTTACTCGGTAACCATTAGTGTACAGATAATGTCTTTTTGACGTTTTAGCTCTGTCCTTTTTCCGAAGGGACAGAGCTTTTTTGTGTACTTTTTTAGATTGAGAGGGATAAAACATGAAGTATGTATTAAAACAATTGACAACGTATTTTAAAGAACACAAAGTGCGTTATGCAGTGGTCTTTGGGTTCATGATCATTGCCAGTGCTATGTATGTGGCGCCGATTTATATCTTGCGGCTATTCATCGATGCGCTTTTGCAAGATGATTTTTCGCAAGCTGTGTTGATTCGCTACAGCAGTTTGTTTGCTGGTGCGATTTTGCTAGGGTATCTAGCAGAATTTGTCTGGACCTTCAACTTGTTCATTGGTTCTTATGACTTACAGCGGAAGTTGCGCCAACAATTGATGGGGCATTTCTTAAAGATGGGGGCGCCGTTTTATCAACGATTCCGAACGGGGGATTTGATGACTCGTTCCAGTGATGATGTGCAAGTGATGGGAATGACTGTGGGTTACGGATTGATGGTCTTCTTGAATACGAGTTTGTATTTGAGTTTCATCGTTGCAATGATGGCAGTGACGGTTTCTTGGCAGCTGACATTGATTGCATTGATTCCAATGCCGCTATTGGCGTACTACATTTTCAAGTGGGGATCGCAAGTGGACAAAGCGTTTACGGAAGCACAGAATTCCGTGTCCGAAATGAATAGCGAAGTCTTGGAAATGATTGATGGCATTCGTGTGGTTCGGGCTTACGGATTAGAAGAAGAAACAACGAAGCAGTTTGAAGATAAGACAACAGAGACCCGGGCCAAAAACGATATCGTCTCTGAGATCGATTCACGGTTTGGTCCGTTGATCACGATTATTTTATCCATCAGTTTTGTCTTAAGCTTTGGGATTGGGGCACAATTGGTGGCCAATCAGCAAATCACGATCGGGGCAATGGTTTCATTCCAGGTCTATCTGACGATGGTCGTTTGGCCAATGATCTCAGCAGGCGACTTGGTTAATGTGATGCAGCAAGGCGCAGCATCTTGGCGCCGGATCAATGAGGTTTTGCAGACTGACGATCAGCTTGAACCAGATGGGTCAACTGGCTTAGCTGCTATCGAAACGATCTCATTGAATGATTATCATTTCAAGTATCCAGAAACCGAGCGGGAAGTGTTGGCAGGCTTGGATCTCACGATTCAAAAAGGAGAAGTCTTGGGGGTCGTGGGCAAAACAGGAAGCGGCAAAACCTCATTACTGCGCCAGTTTGGACATCGCTATCCTTACTCCGCTCAAATGCCCCAGATCAATGGTAAAGCGTTGACACAGTATACGACTGAGACGTTGCGCAGTCAGTTTGCAGAAGTGCCGCAGGAACATACATTGTTCTCGCGCACAATTAAAGAGAATCTGCTGTTTGGTCAACCGGATGCCAGTGAGGATGCACTCTGGGCGGCACTAGATGCGGCTTGTTTCACAGAGGATATCAAACGTATGCCGGAAGGATTAGAAACGATCGTCGGAGAAAAAGGGGTTTCTTTATCTGGCGGTCAAAAACAACGCTTGTCTTTAGCGCGTGCATTTTTACGGCAGAGTGAAGTCTTGTTGTTGGATGATGCTTTATCAGCGGTCGATGCCAAGACAGAGCAAGCGATCATTACAAACTTGAAAAGCATGCAGCATGCACCAACATCGATCATCGTGACCCATCGGTTATCGGCGATTACAGAAGCAGATCAAATCATCGTGTTAGATGATGGGGAAATCAGTCAAAGAGGTACCCATCAGTCATTGATCCAGACACCAGGCTGGTATCAAAATCAGTATTACCATCAACAGTTAAAGGAGGACGATACAGATGTTCTCAACGATTAAGCGCCTGCTTTCCTATTTGCGCTATTATAAAAAACAATTTATGGTTGGTGCCAGCTTATTGCTGCTGGCCGCCGCATTAGAATTAACCTCACCTATGATCGCCAAGCAATTGATTGATCAGGTGATGACACCCGCTTCAGAAACAGCGACCTTAAAAACCATGCTTTTGATCCAGTTGCTTGCCGGGTACTTGCTGGTCAACTTGATTGGTTCATTGTTCCGGTATGTCAGTTTGCTGCAACTAAGAAAAATGTCTAATAGCATCGTCAAAAAGATGCGGGATCAGCTTTTCCAGCATATGCATCAATTGCCTGTGTCTTATTTTGACCAGATCCCGGCAGGAAAAGTCGTGGCCAGGATCACCAACGATACAGAAGTGCTGCGTTCAAATTTTTATGTTGTGGTGATCAGCAATTTGCTGAGCAATATCATGCAGATCGTGGGGGCATTTATTGCGTTGACACTCCTTAACCCCACATTAGGTACAGCGATGCTGGTCTTGATTCCGATTTTAGGGATTTGGCAGCATTTCTATACAAAATACGCCTCTCGATATAATTTGGCGATGCGAGAATATATCTCACAAATCAGTGGGCAACTGAATGAATTTGTTCAGGGAATGGCAATCATTCAAGCTTTTCAACGAGAAAAACAATTGCAAAAAGAGTTTGATGAAACAGTCGATAAGTGGTTTCAAACGGGACGCAAGTATCTGTTGCTTGATTCAAGTATCGCATGGGGGTTGGGGAATCTATTACGGAATTCAACGATCCTGATTTTGATCACGACCTTGGCCTCTTTCTTTCTGGATGATCGTTTGGCTATTTCTGCGGGCTTGCTGTATGCCTTTATTGATTATATCAACCGCCTTTACGATCCAATTGAAGGGCTTGTCCAGACAATCACCAATGTGCAGCAGTCTTTAGCAGCTGGACAGCGGGTCTTTGAATTTGCGGATCAACCTGTGGAAGCACAGCAAACAGCGCCCATGACCATCAAGGAAGGCACCGTTGCCTTTGAAGGTGTCACCTTTGGCTACGATCCAAATCAAGTGATTTTGCATGATATCAATTTCCATGCCCAAGCGGGTGAAACAGTAGCACTTGTTGGCCATACCGGAAGCGGAAAATCGAGTATCTTGAATCTGCTCTTCCGTTTTTATGATCCGCAACAAGGCCGTATTTATGTCGATGGGCAAGTGATCGCAGATCATGACCGTCATAGCTTACGCCAATCAATGGCCATTGTCATGCAAGATCCATACTTGTTTACTGGAACGATCGCCAGCAATATTGGGATGAATAACCCTGCAATCAGTGAAGAGATGATCATTGATGCGTTGAAACAAGTAGGTGCTGACTATCTATTGGACCGCTATCCTGAAGGCATTCATCATCCAGTTGTGGAAAAAGGCAATGCGTTTTCCAGCGGGGAGCGTCAGCTGATCAGTTTTGCGCGGGCACTGGTATTTGATCCGAAAATTTTGATTTTAGATGAAGCAACGAGTCATGTGGATACCGAAACGGAGTCGATCATTCAAAAAGCAATGACCGTCTTGCAAAAGGGGCGTACCACCTTTATGATTGCCCACCGCTTGTCTACGATCAAAGAAGCCAATCAGATTTTGGTTCTCGATCAAGGGAAAATCGTGGAACGGGGTACCCATAGCAGCCTTGTCCAAATGACAGGCATTTATCAGCAAATGTATCAAATGCAGGCTGAACAATTATAAGCGACAAAAAACTTGCGTGTCCGCTATCAATGGACACGCAAGTTTTTTCAATATAATGCGAAGGGTTGCCTTATCAGCTATGGGGAGTAGGGAAAGGAAGCCTTCGCTTATACACATCATTTAAGCACTGAAGGTAGCGATATGCTGGCGTAATTTCAGCAAAAACGCTTCGCCAATTGGCGAAATATGACGGTCTCGCTTTTTGATGAGGATGATCTCACCTTCGGCTTCATCGACAAGAGGCAAGAACAGCAGCCCTTGTTTTTCGGGATCTTTAACGATCCCTGATCCAGTTCCATAAAGATCCGTTTGTTGCAACAGTCCGATGATCGTACCGCGGTCGCTGACATGGACGACTTGCTCACTTTGCGCGAAATCAACTAAGTCTTCAGAAAAGAAGGAGAAGCGGCTATCCTCTTGCAAAAAGCGGGCTTGAGAAAATCCTTGCAGATCAGCTAAAGTGACGGTCTGCCTTTTGGCTAACGGATGGCCCAATCGGACAAATACATGGGGACGGAAAGTGCCGATGTGCTCGAAAGTCAGTTGGGCCCCTTGCAGCAAGCGAATCATCCCAGCACGGTTTTCATCATTGAGGTACAAAATACCAAACTCGCTGCGGTGTTGTTCGACGTCAGTGATTACCTTCAAAGTGGTGGTTTCAAACAAGCGAAATTGGCGGCACTCTGGGAATTCAGCCAATAGTTCGCTGACGATAACAGCTGTAAAATCATAATGTTGACTAGCAACAGAAAACGCCTGATTGTGGGCTTCCTTATGCGAGAACCTAGTTTCAAGCAGTTCCACTTGGCTAAGAATAGGCTGGGCATAGTCCAAAAATTCGGATCCTTCAGCTGTCAACCGTGCCCCTTGATTGGTTCGCTCAAACAATTGAACACCCAATTCTAGCTCCAATTCTTTGATGCTCTGAGAAAGACTAGGTTGAGAAAGATAAAGCCGTTTGGCGGCTTCTCTGAAACTGCCATGATCGGCAATGGACTGAACAACGCGCATTTGCTGAATATTCACGGTCTCAACCTCCAATCATTTTTTCAGGCTTCGTCAAAGTTATATAAAGGGGTGGATAAATAGCGTTCGCCGTTATCAGGGATGATGGCCAATACCTTTTTGCCAGCACCTAAAGCTTTGGCTGTATCGATCGCCGCTTTGATCGCAGCACCAGCAGAAATACCCACCAAAAGACCTTCTTTGGTACCGGCATCCCGCGCGGTCGCAATCGCTTCTTCACTGGTCACTTGTATGATTTGTTGATACGCCTCCGTATCCAAAACGTCAGGAACGAATCCTGCCGAAATGCCTTGGATTTTGTGGGGGGTGTGTTGACCGCCTGATAATACAGGGGATTCTGCAGCTTCAACGGCAATGATTTTTAGGTCTGGGTATTGTTCTTTTAAGTAGTGACCCGCGCCTGTGATGGTGCCGCCTGTGCCAACACCAGAAACAAAAGCATCCAGCCCTGATTGACCAAAAGCTTCGACGATTTCTGGTCCTGTTGTATCATAATGGACCGTAGGATTGGCCTGATTATTGAATTGAAGCGGCAAGAACCAACCATTTTCTTCGGCCAATTCGGTTGCTTTTTTGATGGCCCCTTTCATCCCTTCGCCTGCAGGCGTCAAGACCAACGTTGCACCATACGCTTGAATCAGTTTTCGGCGTTCGATCGAAAATGATTCAGGTAATACAATGACTACCTTGTATCCCTTGGCAGCACCCGCAAAAGCTAGGCCAACACCGGTATTGCCAGAAGTAGGTTCAACGATGGTGCCTCCGGGTTGCAGTTGGCCATTTTTTTCGGCCGCTTCGATCATGGCTAAGGCAATGCGGTCTTTCACAGAACCAGCTGGATTGAAAAATTCTAATTTGACATAGACATCCGCAGCGCCTTCAGGTACTAGTTTTTTTAATTTAACGATCGGGGTATCTCCAATAAGTTCTGTCACTGAATCTACGATTTTTACCATATATTTTCCTGCTTTCTGTTTTGAAATGATGGGGTGATAAGTGTGCGTGTGTATGCGTGTAGTAAGGGCAATTCATAAGTAAAAGGGAAGCGAAAACAAAAAAAATCCCTTCAAAGTATCAACTTTGAAAGGACGATTATCTCGTGGTACCACCTTACATTTGATTTTGCTCACGCAAAAACACTTGGTCAGTTCGTTAGAACAAACTGGATTGCGCTATCGGGCTCTCTCCGTTGCAGATTATTCGTCCGCAAATGCTCAAAGACCATCTTCTGATTGTTTTTCCTATTCGCTTCCACCAGCCACGAACTCTCTATGAAGTCATTCAATCGTACTCTTCTTATCACCGCATCTTTATGAAATTACTAGTATCTTAGAGCAGAAAATCTGAAATGTCAATTCTTTTCGTGATAGGTGATTTCAATCACGGGTGCCGTATCCCTGCGCTTTATTGCGTCAAGTGATGAAACAAGCGAATTCTTTGAGAAAGAGCAAGACTTCTTATACAATCAAAAGCAACACCTGCTCATGGACTGTGGTCAAAGAAGAAAACCATGAGTGATCAAGAGAAATGAGGGATTTAGATGAAAGTATTGTTGATTGGACATACAGGAACGTTAGGGAAAATCTTATTTGAAGGATTTAGCCGCATGTCAGAAGTTGAATTGGTTACTGCCAGTAGACATTCGGGCGATTTTCAAGTAGCGATCGACGAAGTGTCGAGTGTGAAAGCACTTTTTGCTGCGGTTGGCCAAGTCGATGCAATCGTATCGGCAGCCGGTAGCACGGTGTTTAAACCGTTTACTGACCTAGCACCGGCAGATATCCAACAGTCGATTGCATCAAAATTACAAGGTCAAGTGAATCTTGCCTTGATTGGTCATCCATATGTAACGGATGGTGGGAGTATTACGTTGACATCAGGTATCATCAAAGAGGCTTTTATTCCAGAAGGTACGTCATCGGCCTTGGTCAATGGTGCGATTGAGTCTTTCGTTGCTTCAGCGGCAGTTGAGATTGGCAGGGGCATACGGATCAATGCAGTCAGTCCAAATGCATTGGTAGGTTCATGGGATGCCTACGCCCCTTCCTTTAGAGGATTTATTCCGGTAGGCGATGCCCCGGTTTTTGCTGCATACGAAAAATCAGTTTTTGGGATTATGACGGGTCAGACATTTAAAGTTTGGTGATCCGATGTCACAGTAGATGAACGAATAAAAAGAACGGTTTGCCGGTAGAAAACCATCGGCAAACCGTTCTTTTTATGGTGTTCTTAGCAGACAGGTTAGACTTTTATTGCATGCAGTGACGGCATCTTTGCTTGCAAGATATGGCGCGCAAATGAAAGATCAGTGATCCAACTAGGAATGTCCTGTCCAGCAATCAATAATGGCATGCGATCATGGATCGGTGCCACTGTATGATTTGGTTCTGTCGTTAAAATGATCGATTCCGTTTCCACTTTTCCTTCGCTCTCAAAAATACGGTAAAAGCCGGCAGCATATAAGGGATCCTCAGTTGAAAAATAAAATTTTTCTTTCTCGTGGTTCCATTCGTAGAAACCGGACATTGGAAATACACAGCGGTACTGCTGAAAGGCTGCCTGAAAGGTTTTTTTTGCTTCGACGGTTTCAGCGCGAGCGTTGATCATCAAATGTCCTTTCTTGAAGCCCGTAAGGCCCCATTTTGTCACGCCAGCAACGATTTCTTGTTGGCGGTTGGCACCTAATGTTACCACATGATTGGACGGGAAAACGTCATTCACTGCAATCGTTTGCTGTTTTTTTCTGGCCTTAGCAGCCGCTTCTTGATAATACTTGGATAATGCACCAGTTGTGGGATCAAATAAATATCTTCCGCACATCAACAATCACTCCTTATCTCTCATAGATACGGGGAAGTGTTCATTTAAGTATAGCGACTATGTATGTATTCTTACCAATGATTTGCTTGCACTTTATATTATTTGAACGTTATTTACATTGGTGGACATGTATAAATAAAAAACAAAAAAGGCAGTCAACTTTTTCGGTTGGCTCCCTTTTTTTAGTCTGATTGGTTATCCAATTTTTTTCACTCTCCCGCCAATTTTATCAGCAAAACGTTCGGCTTCTTCTTTGCGTTTGTAGGTTAAAGCAATTGATTTATCGCGGGTTCGTTTGCCTTGGGGGGTGAGATAACCATGGAAGATTTTGATTGCATACATTTAGTAAGCACCTCCTTATCTGATGTGATAATAACAAATTTAACGCTTACATTCAAGTTTTTTTTGTTATTATATTAAATAAAGCGTTATTTTTTTCGTATATGATCAAAAATCATTTGCTGTGAGAAGGAATCCAAGGCTTTCATAGCACGATGTTGACTGATAACGCGTAAAATAAAGTGTGCTTATCAAGATGAAGTGGATTGATCAAACAAATAGGCGGCGTGCCAAAATGAAAGATGTTCAGCTGAGATTTATGACGCATAAGAAATGAACTGCTGAAAGACCGATAGTACGTATTGTTTTAAACAGTTCCGAATACCAATGATTGGCATCGATATTGAAAGAAATCAATCCTCGACTAGCTAAATCAAGAATGTTCCCTTGGTTGCTTTGCTTTTTTTTGCTACTATCAACACAATGACAATTTTTATCAAAAGGAGCGATTTTTTGGCCAAAACAGCATGGATCAACTGTCGATTATTTCACGAAAAACTAGATGAATGGCTCATAAGTACGATTCTAGTGAACGAGAAAGGGCGAATCATCGATGTATTGTCGGAAAACAGCGGTGATTTGTCTGGCTATACCATCAAGGATGCTAGACAAGCATATGTTATACCGGGATTGATCAATGCCCATGCCCATTTATTTGCTAGTGGCGCACCAAGTACAAAAAAATATCCAATTCCCTTAATCAATAGCGCTTATCGCTTGCTCAACACAAGTTTGGGATTGGCAATTCTGCGAAAAATCATGAAAAAACATGCGTTGATCGAATTGCAATCGGGTGTGACGACTATTCGGAGTGTGGGAGAATTTTTCTATCAGGATGTTCGGTTACGAGATAGGTTTACAGAAGAAGCAAATAGTTGGCCAGATTTATTGACGTCGGGATTCTTTTTAAGCACGACTGGTGGACATGGGGCGCCTTATCTGGCCTTAGAAACAGATTCCCCGTGGGAAGGGCGCAAGAATGTCCGCAAGAATGTCCGGCAAGGGGTCGATTGGATCAAAATCTGTGTGACTGGCGGTGTCACTGATGCTAGACGTATAGGAGAAGCAGGGGCACTGCAGCTGACGGAACCAGAAATTGCTGCTATTTGCGACGAAGCCCATAAGAATAAAATGATGGTGGCAGCGCATGTGCAAAGCACGGAAGGGGTCCGGATTGCGCTGAAGGCTGGCGTGGATACGATAGAACATGGTGCCCCAATGGATGATGAAATCATTGCCCTCTTCAAGAATAATCCACAGGCTTTGCGGGGATATTCTGCTTTGATGCCCACCTTTCAGGCAGCAGCACCTTTTGCCGTATTAGATAAGGAAACACTCGGTTTGAATCCTGTGACCGTAGAAAATGGGCGCCTAGTTTATGAGGGAATGCTGGAGGGCCTGCAGCAAGCAATTGCCCATCACATCACATGGGGTGTTGGTAATGATGCATCGATGACCTTTGTCCCTCATTATGATTTTTGGCGGGAATTAGCGATCACGGCTGCAGCTGCCGGACTTGCGCCTAAAGAAATGATTCAGCGTGCCACGACAGGGAATGCTGCCATTTTAGGGATAGATCATGAAGTGGGAACGATCGCAGCGGATAAAAAGCCAACTTCATTTTGTTGGAAAAAAATCCGCATGAGGATTTGCGGGCATTGACCAATCTGCAAGCTGTGGTGAAAGAAGGACAACTTGTCAAAGGCAAGCCAATCAAACGCTTCACCGAACTAGATCAGCTGATGGATCAAGTGCTGCAACGGATCAAAGAGACTGCTGTTCAATAAAGTCTGTATATCTGTTGAAATTCCGATTGACAAGTTTTTTTTGAAGTGCTATGATAGCGAGGTAAATTAGATAACGGTTACAGAAGTGCTGTGACCAAGAGGCGTGTTACTGGATAAGCAGGCAAACCTCATATTTCACCAAGGGTGGAGTATGGGGTTTTTTAGTGCGTACAATTTGGAGGAAACCATGAAAATAAAAAAATTTTTAAACAACAATGTTGTCTTGCTCAAAAAAGGCAGCAATGAGATCATCGGCTTTTCGACAGGCATCAGCTTCAATAAAAAGGTAGGAGATGATGTAGAAGAACAAGATTTTGAAAAAATATTCGTGCTGGATACCCATGCGATGCTGGAACATTTCAGCTATCAATTAGGAAAGTGCGATCCCCGATATGTGGCCATCGTGGCTAAGATCGTGGCGTATGCCAAACAAAATTATCAATTGGCCATTAGTGATTATATTTATTTGACTTTGTTGGATCATATCGATTTTACCGTCCATCGTATCAAGCAGCAAATGACGTTTCATAGTCCATTGCAATGGGATGTGCGGCGATTTTATCCTGACGAGTATGCCATCGGTGTTTATGCCGTGCAATTATTGGAACAAGAATTGGCGATCGAAGTGCCCACAGAAGAAGCGATATCGATTGCCTTGCATTTCGTCAATGTGCAATCAAAAAAGAAAGACATGACAGTCACCAATAAAATCGCTAAGTTTATCGAAGATGTCTTAACGATCGTCAAATATGAGTACAAGCAAAATTTTGACGAGAACAGTTTTCACTATTCGCGTTTTGTCACGCACCTGCATTATTTTGCCCAAAACGTGATCAATCATACGATGCCTGGATATGAAGAGTCTTCTTTATACCAGCAAATCGAAAAGATGTATCCCCAAGCGTTTCATTGTGTATCGAAAATCAAAATCTATATCAAAAATACGTATGATATTACCATTTCAGAAAATGAGGAAATTTATTTATCCCTCCATATCCAGAAATTGACGGAGCAAGGAGAGAAGGAGAAAAATCATGGATTATAAACAATTAGCCAATGATATATATGAAAAAGTCGGCGGTGACAAAAATATTCAGCATGTCACACACTGCGCGACCCGTTTGCGCTTCACTTTAGCGGATGATAAAAAAGCCGACAGTGAAGGCATCAAACAATTGAAAGGCGTAACAGGACTTGTTCAAGGCAATGGACAATACCAAGTGATCATTGGACCGGATGTTTCAAGTGTTTATGCCCAACTGCCAGTGACAGAAAATGGGGCAGAAGAATCATCAAATGACAATTCAGTGATTTCACGTCTATTGGACTTTATTGCCGGCTGTTTCACACCGATGATCGCAATTATCGCGGCTGGCGGAATGCTCCAAGTCGTTTTATCATTATTAGAACTTTCCGGTATTTTGGCAGCCACAGATGATACATATCTTGTTTTGTATCAAGTCTCGCAAGCAGCGTTCTTTTTTATTCCGATTTATTTAGGAAATTCTGTTGCCAAACGGTTGAAAATCGATCCTTTCTTAGGAAGTTATGTTGGTGGGATCTTTGTGATGCCAGGTTTGACGACCTTGTTGAGTCAAGAAGGCGGTATCACTTTGTTCGGTCTCACAGTACCGAATGTCAGCTATAATGCGTCTGTTTTACCTGTTTTGTTGACAGTTTGGTTGATGTCTTACGTCTATCGCTTTGCGGATCGGATTTTACCAAATAGTGTCAAATTTATCTTGCGTCCTTTGATCGCGATCATTGTGATCACGCCATTTGCGTTGTTGCTGATTGGACCTTTGGGGGTAACGATTGGGAACTATGTATCGCAATTTCTAAACTACTTAACCAACAACTTTGGTCCTTTGGCTGTATTGTTCATGGGTGCTTTTGCGCAACTATTGGTGATGACAGGCATGCATACGACCTTGACACCGATTCTTTTGACCTCATTGGCAACTTACGGCTACGATGATTTGATCGTTCCTGGGATGTTGCTGGGATTGGCTGCTGAAGCAGCGATTTGTTTAGCTGCTGGGATCAAAGCCAACGACGCAGAATTTAAACAAGTCAGCTTTTCGTCCGCGATCACGGCCTTGATGGGGGTTTCCGAACCTGCTTTGTATGGTGTGACTTTGCGTTTGAAGAAACCTATTGTAGGAATGATCTTAGGTGGTGCAGTGGGCGGACTTTATTTTGGTCTGATGAAAATCAATACCCCAGTAGTGATCGCTTCTTTCGTGGCACTGCCTTCTTATAGCAATGTGCTGCATGCAACGATTGGTTCACTCATTACGTTTGCCATTGCCTTTGCTTATACATGGTTTGTTGTCAAAGACAGCGACTTTCCCAACAATAATGTGGCGACAGTGACAGAAACAGCAGATGTTGAAGCACCCGCAGCAACAGAAACAACAGAGGAACAAACTGTAGTTGAAAAAATCGTTTTGGCTCCTTTGCAAGGAATGGTGATTACTTTAGCTGAAACCAACGATCAAGCATTTGCTTCGCTTGCTTTAGGCAAAGGCGCTGCAGTGAAGCCACAAGATGATACCATTGCTGCCCCGTTTTCTGGTAAAGTGTCAGCAGTCTTCCCAGGAAACCATGCGATCGGGATCACTAGTGATTCTGGGATCGAATTGTTGATCCATATTGGTATCGATACAGTCAACATGCAAGGAGACGGCTTTACACGTCAAGTCAATGACGGAGACACGTTCTCCGCTGGTCAAGCATTGCTGCATTTCGATTCAGCTAAAATTGCGGCTGCCGGTTATGAAGATACTGTCATGATCACAGTCACAAATACCATGAACTTTTTAGATGTCGTGGCTTTGGCTGCACACCAAGAGGTGCAAGCTGGCGAACAATTACTGGCAGTATTCTAAGTAGAAGAAAGGATGGACAAAATCAAGATGAGTTTTCCTAAAGGATTTTTATGGGGCGGCGCTTCAGCTGCCAATCAATATGAAGGCGGCTATAATGAAGGAGGCAAAGGTCTTGCCTGTGCAGATTTGATCAGCGGCGGGAGTCATACGACTTCTCGTCAGATCACCCCAACGATTGAAGAAGACCGTTTATACCCGAGTCACGAAGCGACAGATTTTTATCATCATTATGAAGAAGATATCGCGTTGTTTGCTGAAGCAGGGTTCAAAGCCTTTCGGATGTCGATCAACTGGACCCGTATTTTTCCAAATGGCAATGATGAAACCCCAAATGAAGCAGGTTTGGCTTTTTATGACCGTGTCTTTGATGCTTGTCGCAAGTATGAGATCGATCCTATTGTTACGATTGCTCATTTCGACGTGCCAGCCCACCTAAGTGAAACCTATAATGGCTGGGCCAGCCGCCAAGTGATCGATGATTATACCCGCTATGCAACCGTCTTATTTGAACGTTATCATAGCAAAGTGAAGTATTGGATCACGTTCAATGAAATCAATACGGCGACCTTGTCGATCGGTAATTTTCTTTCACTAGGGTTACAAGTAGGGGAAGCATCATTCATTGATCAACCAGACAATATGCAGGTGCGTTATCAAGCCTTGCACCATCAGTTTGTAGCCAGTGCGCAAGTAGTTGCCTATGCGCATAGCCACTACCCAGATTTAGAAATTGGCTGTATGATTTCATATATGCCTCGCTATCCTTATACCTGCCATCCAAATGATGTTTTATTGGCAAAACAAGAAGAAAATATGCATTCTAAATTTTGCGGCGATGTACAAGTCACCGGCAAATATCCTTACTATGCCAACAAGTATTTTGCGGATAACGGGTTTGAAATCGAATTTGGTCCAGAAGACCAAGAGATTCTTGCCAAAGGCACTGTTGATTACTATACCTTTAGCTACTATTTGACGCTATGTGTCTCTGCTGATGACCAAGTCACCAAAAATGGCCATAGCATGATCGGTGGTTCTGGTGTCAACAATCCGTATTTAGAACAAACCGAATGGAATGCCATGATCGATCCTGTAGGTCTGCGGATTGCCTTGAACGATATCTACGATCGCTATCAATTACCACTGATGATCGTGGAAAATGGGATCGGTGTCTCAGAAGAAGTTGCGGCAGACGGTCAGATTCATGATCAATACCGCATCGATTATTTGCAAAAGCATATTGCTGAAATGGATAAAGCCATTGCAGATGGTGTGGCATTGATTGGTTATACGATTTGGAGTGCAGTTGATATCGTAAGTGCTTCAACAGGCGAAATGAAAAAACGCTACGGCATTATCTTTGTGGATAAATATGACGACGGGACCGGTACTTTGGCTCGTAAGAAAAAAGATAGTTTCGCTTGGTATCAGCAAGTGATTAGAGAAAATGGGCTATCACAAGTATAAATCAGGTAGTAATAGACACACAAAAAGGAGCGCTTTCGGGCTCCTTTTTGTGTGTCTTATTTATGGGAATCATATCACTCAGCTTGATACACAAACTGACCATCAAAAATGGTTGCTGCCACTTTCACCTTCAGCAATTCCTCCGGTGACAATGGCAATATATTCTCAGACAAAATACAAATATCTGCCAATTGACCCACCTCAAGACCACCAATATCTTGACGGCTCAGGGCTTTGGCCGCGCCAGCAGTATGGGCGTAAAGGGCTTCTGCTACAGCCATTTTTTCTGTCGGCATCAGACCGCCAGCTGGTTGACCGCTCTTCTCGCTGCGAGAAACGGCAAAATAAATCGAATCCAGCGGGGTCACGTCGATGACTACTGGCGTATCCGTACCAAAAGCCAATGTTGCACCTTGCTGTAAGAAAGAGCGGAATGGGAACATTTGCTGGGCCCGTATTTCACCAACTTCTTCTTCCAACGTTTCCCAGCCTACCAAAAGATGACTAGGTTGCACAGAAAGGACCAATTGCTGTTGCGCAACGAGGGGCAGATCCGTTGCATCCATCACTTCTAAATGTTCCAAAGTATTGTATTTGCCGCTAGAAAGCGGCTGGCAGGATGCACTCTCTTGGTAAAATAGCAGGGCTTGCTGGATCGCTTTGTCCCCAATCGTGTGGATGCGCATCGGCCAATCGCGTTGATTGGCGGACAAAATGAGTCGACGCATCTGTGCAACATCGATGAGAGGCATACCAACATCTCCTGGGAAATAGGGTGTTTCATAACTCTCTTTCAAAAAAGCCGTATGGGTACTGGTCACGCCGTCAAAAAATTGTTTGA
Source organism: Enterococcus sp. RIT-PI-f (assembly GCF_001297065.1). Taxonomy (GTDB): domain Bacteria; phylum Bacillota; class Bacilli; order Lactobacillales; family Enterococcaceae; genus Enterococcus_D. The sequence goes on from NZ_LHOX01000016.1 coordinate 34,205, forward strand.
CACCACCCATTTGCACCTTTTCAGAGCGATAATTCTGGTAGTATTCTTGCAATAGTGCCGTATCTTCACGCATGGCAGGGTAAAAGACCGCCCGCACTGTTGCTGAAGCAGCTGTTTTATTGTACAAAGCTGGATAAACGAGATCATCCCAGCTTTCTCCCGTTAGTGCGACATCCCCAATCGTCGTGATCCCATATTGATTGAGTTGTTTCATATAGTCAAGAAATGCTGCCGGGCTTTCAGGCTGGAAGACATGTAAGACTTCTGCCAGATAATGAATGGCGATCGCTTCTAGGAAACAGCCAGTCAATCGATTGTTTTCCATTAATGCTTCACCGCTAATACCTACGGGCAATGTTTCAGGTGTGATGCCTAGCGCTTTGATTGCACTGCTGTTGAGCCAGATGCTATGGGCATCGCCAGCAATCAGCATCACCGGTACATCCTTGCAGTAACGATCGATACTGGCTTTGGTGGGATAGACTTGCTGACCAAAGTCACTGCTGAACCAGCCAATCCCGATTTTCCACCCATGTTTGATCGGAATCGCTGGGACTTGCGCGGCAATGGCTTCCTCCGTCAGCCCTGTGACATGGGTCAAGGCACCTTGATGAAGGAGTGCGGATAGATAGAAATGCACATGGGCATCGATCAGTCCTGGAATGATCATTTGATTTTGGACATGGATGTGCTGGGTATCAACAGGCAGATTCTGTGGGATTTGATCGATGGTGCCCCGATCAACGATTCGATTGCCTTCAATCAGTAAAAAGCCGGCAAACGTTGTTTTCGATTCGGTATCAAAGATATGATTTGACTGCAACAATATGGCCATTTATAATCCCAACTTCCATTCTAAGAAAAAGTCATTGTATGCTTCAACCGTGTCTTTTCCCAAATATTCGTAGTGTTCCATCAGTTCCATCGCACTTGGCTCTGGATAAAAGGCTTTGTCTTGCGTCAATTCACTTGGCAGACTGTCTTTCGCTGCTTCACTAGGTGTCGCATAGCCGACATAAGCCGCATTTTGGGCCGCATTTTCCGGACGCAGCATGAAATTGATGAAGGCATAAGCACCGGCTTTGTTGCCAACTGTTTTAGGGATCGCAAAGTTATCCGTCCAAATCGCGCCCCCATCATCCGGAACGATATAACGAATCGCTGGGTTCTCTGCCATGACATAGGCTGCGTCCCCAGAGTAACCAATCCCAATAGGTGCGTCATTGTTGATCATCAAGGTCTTGATTTCATCTGTCAAGACGGCCTTCACATTTGGTCGAAGTGCGTTCAGTTTTTCAACAGCCGCCGCAATTTTGTCAGGATCTTTTTCATTTTGGGAATCCCCCAACACCTGCAAGGCAATACCTAGTGTTTCTCTCGCGCCATCTACCATCAAAATATCGTTTTTGAAAGCCGGCTGCCAAAGATCAGACCATCCGGTGATCAAAGACGAATCGATCTCATCCGTGTTGACCATGATCCCGATCGTGCCCCAGAAATAAGGAATCGAATAGGTATTTTCCGAATCAAAGGATTGGTTCATCAAAAATGAGGACAAATCTTCTGTCCCAGTCAATTGCGTATGATCAAGAGGCAATAGCAATCCTTCTTCGATCATTTTCGGAATGATCGATTCACTAGGGAAGATCAAGTCATATCGGGTGCCCCCTTGTTTGACTTTTGTTTCCATTGCTTCATTTGAATCAAATGTATTATAGATAACCGAGTAACCACTCTCAGTTTCAAATTTTTTGATCAAATCGGGATCAACATATTCACCCCAATTATAGATGATCAGCGTATTGGGATCACTAGACGATGTCGCGCCTGATTCCTTCGACAAGACCGTTGTCCCGATAAACAATAAGGACAAGACCCCAACGATTCCGCCAAAAAATACCAACAACCTTTTCAATGCATTAATTCCTTCTTTCCATTTGTTTTTTTATTCTTGAGTAGATTAGCTGATTTAGCTTGAAAAGGCAACAAAAAATTCAATGTGAAAATCGAACGAATAAAATAGCGCATACTCTGTTAAAAGCAGACGAGTTTTTTCTCATTGGAGATCAAATGATTTGTCAAAATCTCTCTTTATGCCTAAGCTAAAAGGACAAAGCAACATCTCAAACAATCTTTTGTTTTATGATATGCAAATGAATAAGGAGTGGATCAATAAATGAATACACGTGCAATCGTCATCAATGCCTATGGCGGAAAAGAAGAATTAGCAGAAGCAAAGGTGGAGTTGCCAGCATTAGAACCAGATCAAATCCTAGTCAAAACTGCAGCAACCTCCATTAATCCTATCGACTGGAAATTACGTGAAGGCTATTTGAAACAAATGTTTCCTTGGCAATTTCCGATTATTTTGGGCTGGGATATCGCTGGTGAAGTCGTGGAAGTAGGGGCAGAGGTTTCCGATTTCAACATTGGAGATGCCATTTATGCGCGACCTGAAACAACCCCTTTTGGCACCTATGCGGACTACGCAATCGTTGATGCGACATTGGCTGCTTTAAAGCCATCAAATCAAACCTTTGCAGAAGCTGCTGCAGTACCATTGGCTGGATTGACTGCGTATCAAGCATTGTTTGACCATGGGGACTTGAAAGCTGGGCAAAAGGTCTTGATCCATGCAGGGGCAGGCGGCGTAGGCACTTATGCGATCCAATTAGCAAAAGCTGCCGGTGCATATGTGATCACTACTGCAAGCCCCCGCAACCATGAATTGCTGCGTACGTTAGGTGCAGATGAAGTCATCGATTATCATACAACTGATTTCGAAACAACGTTGTCTGACATTGATTTGGTCTTCGATACCATGGGTGGCGATGTACAGCGCAAAAGCTATACCGTGTTGAAACCCAATGGGCGTTTGGTGACCATATTGAGTGTGGAAGATGAAGCCGCTGGCAAAGAAAAGAATATAACGGCAAAAGCCATTTGGCTGAGAACCAACGGGGAACAATTGAAAGAATTAGCAGCTTTGATTGAGAACGGGAAGGTCAAAAGTGTGATTGGCGCAACATTCCCTCTCACTGTACAAGGTATTTATGATGCCCATGCCCTCAGTGAAACCCATCATGCAGTTGGAAAAATCGTCATCGATAATCAATAAGATCGCCTGATAATAAAGAGAAAAAAGGAGATTGACCTATGCGTTTATGGCATGAAGCATTGATTGGCTCTTTGCCTCGGCAACAATTATTAGGCCAGCATCGTGAAGCCGCTGCTTTGCGCGGTGGCGGCTGGGGCAAAAAACATGCGACGGTAGATTATGTATTTACCCATTCGCCCTATAAGCTGTATCAATATCATGAATTGATTATGGCAGAAATGGAAAAACGAGGATACCGACCTGCACCTGAGTGGCATGATCCCAGTTATCGAGGCAAAAATCTGTCTCCCGAGATCGATGTGCAACCTGTCCCCCGCACTTTGCCAATTTATCCAGAGCATGATGATGCGTACTTGCAAGCGTGTCTGTTGAATCTTGCGAATAAAGGAATCCTGATTGAAGGATGAGAAGAAGACTTTCCGCTGTTATAGGGAAAGTCTTCTTGTTTAACTCTTACAAAAAGTAAGCATATTGTTCGCACCTAAAATCATATGTTGTTATAGTAAGAATAGAAAAGATACGAGAAATGAGGAAATAGGAATGACGATCAATAGCAATGCAGTAGAATTTGGCTTGGATACCTTTGGTGATTTGGCTTTTGATGATCAATCAGGGGAAAGATTGAGTTATAGTGAATCGTTACGCAATATCGTGGCAGAGGGTCAATTGGCAGATGCATCAGGAGTAGATATCATTGCCTTGGGCGAACACCACCGAGAAGAGTACTCTATATCAAGCCCAGACACAGTTTTGGCGGCTTTAGCCATGGTCACGAAACGAATCAAATTGGGTACGGGGGTAACGGTCTTAAGTTCTGATGATCCAGTCAGAGTCTATGAACGTTTTGCAACTGTCGATGCTTTGTCTAATGGACGGGCACAAATCATGCTGGGACGCGGTTCCTTCACAGAGTCTTTTCCTTTATTCGGTTATGACTTGCAGGATTATGAAGCGTTATTTGAAGAAAAAACTGCGATGTTCAGTGAATTGAGAAAAGGGCAACCATTGACGTGGGAAGGAAAGTTCACGCAATCTTTAGAGAAGGCTGAAGTGTATCCAAAAATTGACGGCCATCAATTGGATACCTATGTCGGTGTCGGTGGGACACCTGAATCGATCATTCGTGCTGTCCGTTATGGCTTTCCAGTGATGCTGGCGATCATTGGCGGTGAACCCGCTCGTTTTGCACCGTATGTAGAGTTGTACAAAAAAGCAGCACAACAATTGGGACAACCGATTTTACCAGTAGGGATGCATTCCCATGGCGTGATTGCAGACACGGATGAGGAAGCCTATGAAATTGGTTGGCATTATATCAAGAAGAGTATGGATAAAATCGGCTTAGACCGTGGTTGGCCAGCTATGAGCAAAGAACGATTTGATTTTGAAGTGGAACATGGGTCTTATTATGTTGGCAGTCCGGAAACGGTTGCCCAAAAGATTGCGCGGATGATGCCGCAAGTGGGGGTTGAACGGTTTGATCTGGTCTACGGAACTGGGGGCCAATTGCAAAAAGACCGTTTCCGCACGATCGAATTGTATGGTACGAAAGTGATTCCCCGCGTCAAAGAGTTGCTGCAAGCCGGTGGACAACATGGCTAAACAATCGATTGGTATTTTGGGCGCTGGCAAATTAGGATTGGCATTAGCCAATATTGGCGCGCGGGCCGGATACGAGGTCTTGATTGCCAGCCGCAAGTCAGCTGAGGCACTTTCTTTGCCAGTATCGATTCTGGCACCTGGGGCACACCCGCTATCTGCTGCAGAAGTGATCGCACAGTCAGACACGATTATTTTAGCGATACCGTTGAGCAAGTATCGGCAATTGGATCCGGCTGCATTTAAAGGAAAGATCGTGATCGATGCGATGAACTACTGGTGGGAAGTCGATGGCAAAGATACGCTCTTTTCAACGATTGAGGCAACTTCTTCAGAAAGAGTGCAACAATACTTCTCTGACAGTCAAGTGGTCAAAGCCTTCAACCATATGGGCTACCATGACATTCAAGCTGTATCTTCTGCTGGTGCAGCTGGCAGCGTCAAGGCGATTGCCATCGCAGGGGATCAGCCGTCTGCTGTTGGCAAAGTGGCACAAATCGTGGAGGATTTTGGCTTTGAACCGCTGTTGATAGGTTTTTTAGCGAAAGGGATCATGCTTGAGCCAGGTAGTCCGCTGTTTGGTGCCAACGAAACTGCGGAGAAATTACAAGGATTGGTCGACATCTTTGCGCATAGTGAAAAAGGTCAAGCCTTTTACGGTCAAAGAGCCTGAAAATGATATTCAAACCGCTAAGATGCCTACTTTCAGGTGACATCTAGCGGTTTTTTTTATAAAAAAACACCCCTTCGCTTTTCCGAAGAAAAACAAAGAGGATTCCCAACCGTCAAATCAGCACGTGGTCATGAAAGAAGAATAGATAATGGATACGTTTGTGATGGTTAAGCAGTGATTGCTGATTCCTCGTCCCTGCCAGACGTCCATGGTGTACATATAAGCCTGTACCTGCTGTGTGCTCGCCTTTGACATCCCACCCAAGCGCTTTATGGTGTGCATTCAGTCAGCCAATTGGTTTGCTGGATGCGGCCATCGATCTCACGTAATTGTTGTGCAGTCTGGTTCAATCGTTTCGTGATGTCCTGGGTGTCAATGGTTCTGATATAGCGAATCTCATTGCGTCCCATTCGCGGTCCAGCTTTGGCTGCTTCAAGAATTTGTGTATACAATGCATGGCTTTGCCGCAAACGTTCTCGTTGAGAGAGGGCATCAACAATGACCATATTGCTATCGATCATTGTGTTGTGGGCATTGGTATGATTGATTTGGCGCGCGACTTCATCTAACTGTTCACTTGTTTGTTGATAGTCTGACAATAAATCAGTCACACTGCGATCTAATGCATCTCCTTCTTGAACCAAGACGCTGCCTGTGATTTCCGAACGCAACAACTGTAACCGATTTTCTAAATCCCGACGCAATAATAATGCTTCAGCTAATTTCATCAAAGAAACCTCCCGTTGTCATAAGCTCTTTCCTTTATCCTATGCAATCGACAACAAATAGGCAAGAAAGATGATCGAGAAGAGAAACTATCAGAATTTTCTTAAATCGCATTGACTTCACGAAACGGCAATAGTATACTTTTAATCAATCATGAAATGAACAAGAAATTGAAGATCTTACACGTTGAAGAGAAGAGTAACTTTGGCGCTTGCTTTAAGAGACCCCGGATGGTGAGAAAGGGGAGCGGGCAAAGAAGTGAAGATGAACTCTGAGTGATTTGACTGGTTCACGCCGATCAAACGGAAAGCAGCCGTTATCTTGCCGGGTATGCATACGTACCGTTGAGGTGTTATAGAATATAACACGAAGAAGGGTGGTAACACGAAATTCTCGTCCCTTTGTTTGTCAGTTTTGATGAGCAAAGGGATGGGGATTTTTTTTGTTTTATAAGAGAATCAAGCGTTGGTCATTCATGAGAAGCACTTGCCCGAAAAAGGGTACGATCAGAGGAGGAAAAAGAAAGATGAAGTGGAAAAAAGGACTATTGGTTTCAACAGGTATACTGGCAATCACATTAGCAGGGTGTTCAACGACGGGGTCGACAGAGAATACCACCGCAGCGGGTGATCAGTCAGAGGTGGCACAAACGATTTCTGTCAGTTTGCCAGCAGAGCTGACTACATTAGACACGACCCAAACAACGGATAAAGTGACGTTTACAGTGATTCAGCATTTGTTCGAAGGCTTGTATCGCTTTGATGAAGACAGTCAGCCAGTACCCGGCTTGGCTGAAGGGGTAGACATCAGCGAAGATGGCAAAACCTATACATTTACGATTCGCGATGATGCCAAATGGAGCAATGGCGAAGCAATCACTTCCGCAGATTTTGCCTATGCATGGAAAAAGTTAGTTGACCCAGCCACAATGGGACCTAATGCGTACTTATTAGACAACGTAGTGAACAGCAAAGACATCCGCGAAGGCAATGCTTCCATCGATACGATTGGTTTAGACACACCGGATGACCAAACCTTTGTCGTCCAACTCGACCAACCACAAGCGTCATTCTTGTCTGTCGTATCGATTGGTTGGCTAGCACCACAAAATGAGGCCTTCGTGGAAGAAGAAGGCGATGATTATGCGAAAACCAGTGAAGACTTGCTTTACTCTGGTCCTTTTGCACTAACCGATTGGCAACAGACCGGGGCTGAATGGACGATGGTCAAAAATGACCAATACTATGATCAAGATGTCGTCAAATTAGATGAAATCAACGGATCAACGATCAAAGAAGAAAATACAGGTATCCAATTGTTTGAAAGTGATGAATTAGATATCCAAAAGGTCAGCGGCTTATATGTGCAGCAATATCAAGGCAACGATCAATTGGTGACCCACAATGATATCGCCAATTATTTCCTTGATTTCAACAAAAAAGCCAATGATGCATTGGCCAACGTGCATGTGCGCAAGGCTATTTCCTTAGCTATCGATAAAGATAGTTTAGCAAATGATGTGCTGAATGACGGCGCAAAACCATTGAATGGATTGATCCCAAGCGGTTTGTATGCCAATCCGAATACCAACGAAGATTTCCGCGCCTATAGCGGCGAGTACAACCAATTTGATCAAACAGCTGCCCAAGAAGAATGGGAGAAAGCCCAAGCAGAGATTGGGGATCAGCTAGAACTGAAACTATTGGTTACAGATGATGACAATGGGCAAAAAATTGGTGAATACTTACAAAGTCAATTGCAAGAAAATCTGCCTGGTCTGACGATCACCATCAATAAACAACCTAGAACCAATTTGAATCAATCCCGTTCTGATGGGGATTATGAATTGTCTGTTTCTGGTTGGATCGCCGGCAGCAGTGATTTAGATTCCTACTTTAATCTGTATAAGAATGGCTCTTCATACAATTATGGCGGATACGATAGTGAAGAATATACAACATTGACTGAAAATGCCCGCACCGTTGACGCCAATGACCCGGATAAAGTCTTTGAAGATTATCAAGCAGCTGAAGAAATCCTATTGGATCAAGATGCCGCTCAAGTACCTTTGTATCAAAGCGCGTCGAATTACTTGATCAAATCAAAAATCAAAGACATCCAATATCCCGCCTATGGCGCATACTTCTTTTTCCGAACAGCGTCTGTTAGTGAGTAAGTACAACATACAGCCCCTTTTGTCCGAATAATAGAAAAGGGCACAAAAAAAGCCCACCAAATCATTTGGTGGGTAAAATGCGGAAGATGGGAGTTGAACCCACACGAGATAATCTCACACGCGCCTGAAGCGTGCGCGTCTGCCATTCCGCCACTTCCGCCTAACAAAACGATACCTCTTTTGCTGGGGAAATGCAAGCAAAAATCGCAGATGAAATTGGGATAAAATAATGATTGACAAATGAGAGTGTCTTTGGTAATTTTAATGAAACAAAATGTAAACGCGATGAAAAAGAAAGTAAAATCAAGGTAATTGTCTTGCAGAGAGTTCCGGCAGCTGAGAAGGAACGACAATGAATGATTTGAACATGACTTTGGAGCGGATTTTCTGACTTAAATGAGGAAAATACGGCAGCCCCGTTAACAAGCACCAGTCTCCGAACGCTGTGTCGGGTACTGATAGAGGTAGAATGACGTCATTCTACAATGTAAGGTGGTACCGCAGTCCAATGCCCTTAGTGAAAGCTAAGGGTATTTTTTTTTACTCGAAATTTCAGAAAGTGGCATCGCGGGTATAGATTTGTTTTATGTTGACGGCGAAAGGAGGAACCCTATGCATAAATTAGTGTTACAAACAGACTTTGGTTTACAAGATGGTGCAGTCAATGCGATGTATGGCGTGGCCTATAAAGTTGAACCGGAATTGAGTATCAATGATTTGACCCATGAAATTGCCCCTTATCATATTCACGACGCGAGTTACCGCTTGTTACAAAGTGCAGCCTATTGGCCTGCAGGGACTGTTTTCGTTTCGGTGGTCGATCCGGGCGTGGGCTCAAATCGCCGAAGTGTGGTGGCCAAATTGAAGACGGGGCAATTGATTATTACACCGGATAATGGCACCTTGACTTATGCCGCAGATTATATCGGGATCGAGGCTCTACGGGTGATAGATGAAGACACAGAGCGGTTAGCAGGCTCATCTGAAAGTCATACATTTCACGGTCGCGATGTCTATGTGTATAACGGCGCACGTCTTGCAAGCGGTCAACAGACCTTCGAAACAATCGGTCAGCCAGCTGATCCTAAAACTGTGACCCGCTTTTTTCTTGAAAGACCCACGCAAGATGCAACAACAATTAGTGGAACGATCGATATTCTGGATATTCGCTTTGGTTCTTTATGGACCAACATTCCCTCGTCATTTTTCAAAGAATGGCAAATCGCATACGGTCAAACGCTGTTAGTGACCATCGAATATGAACAAGCAGTCCGTTATCAAGAAACTGTCGTATTTGGACGTTCGTTTGCACAAGTCGACCCTTTGGCACCTGTCCTTTATATCAATTCATTATTACATGTCGGACTTGGCTTGAACTTAGCTTCATTTGCGGAAACATTTAACATAGGTACTGGTACAGAATGGAAAATCACAATCAAAAAGGAGAAATGAGAGATGAAAAAATCAACATTTACAGTCAAACATATCGTTGCGATCGGGATTGGTGCTGCTGTATTCTTTATACTTAAACGCTTCGTCACCATTCCAACAGGTTTCCCCAATACAGATATAGCTACCGCCTATCCATTTTTAGCATTGCTAGGGGTCGTATATGGCCCAATCGTCGCCGGACTGGCAGGTTTTATTGGTCACGCATTAGGTGATTTAACGACCTATGGCGCTTGGTGGTCATGGATCATTGCATCTGGCATATTGGGGGTATTCTTCGGTTTATTGACACGTTGGATCCCAATTGAAAATGGCGTTTTTGGCGCAAAAGAAATCAAAACATTTTTGATAGGAGAAACGATTGCGAATCTGATCGTCTGGGTGATCATCGCTCCCGTAGGTGATATTCTGATCTATGCGGAAGCCGCCAATAAAGTATTTACACAAGGAATTATTGCGGGATTGACCAATGCCATCGTAACTGGGATAATCGGAGTGATCCTACTGAAAGCTTATGCCCAAACAAAAACCAAAAAAGGCAGCTTAAGCAAGGAATCTTAATCTATAGAAATGTGTGAACAAAAAAATGAAACAAAAAATCATTCAATTCAACGATTTTTCATTTCAATATGATGCCCAATCAGAACCAACATTGAAGCATATTGATCTAACCATTTATGCTGGAGAAAAAGTTTTGATCATTGGTCCTAGTGGCTCAGGGAAAAGCACGTTGGGAAAATGTTTGAACGGACTGATTCCTCAAAATGATCCTGGAAAAGCGACGGGAACCCTGATGATCGGCACAGAGACATTTCCCCATGCCTCGATTTATGACTTATCTCTGCAAGTTGGCACGGTGCTGCAAGATACCGATAGTCAATTTGTTGGCTTGACGGTCGCAGAAGATATCGTATTTTCATTGGAAAATGAGCAGCAAAGTCAATCCGTGATGGCCAGTGCCTTGCAGAATTGGGCTGAAAAGACAGCTTTGACCAAACACTTGAACAAAAAACCGCAAGATTTATCCGGCGGGCAAAAGCAACGGGTATCAATGGCCGGGGTGTTGATCGATGAAACACCTATTTTGCTCTTTGATGAACCTTTGGCGAATTTAGACCCGAAAACAAGTTTGGCAGCGATCAAGATGATCGATCAATTGCATCAAGACAGAGCTTTTACTTCGATTATGATTGAACATCGGTTGGAGGAAGTGCTGGCGGCGCCTGTCGATCGGGTCATTGTCATGGATGAAGGGGTGATCGTCGCGGATACAACACCTGATACTTTATTGCGCAGCGATTTGTTGCAAGAAGTCGGCATTCGTGAACCCCTGTATGTGAAAGCAGTCAAAAAAATTGGTCTGCAGCTGCCAGAAGCTGACCTGACAAATATTCAGCATTTTCGCTCGCCAGAAATCAAGGCGGCCCTCAGTAAATACCAAGCTACATACGCTGCGTCAGCACCTGCACCAGCTACTGAACCGATCCTTGAAGCGGCCAATCTCTCTTTTGCGTATGAAGTCGGCAAACCAATTTTGTCCGGTCTCAACTTTACAGTGCATCGTGGTGAAATGATCAGTCTGGTAGGTCATAATGGTGCCGGAAAATCAACTTTATCTCACTTGATCACAGGTTTTTTAAAGCCGACGTCTGGTCAATTATTCTGGGATGGGAAAGATATGGCAACCGATTCGATCAAAGAACGCGCAGAGAAAATCGGGTATGTATTGCAAAATAGCAATCAGATGTTATCTAAAAATTTTCTCTTTGATGAAGTCGCTTCAGGTTTGCGCAATCGCTTCGTACCAGAAGATGAAATCAAAGAAAAAGTCCATGAAACGTTGAAAATTTGTGGTTTGTACCCTTATCGTTCCTGGCCATTGTCTGCCTTAAGTTATGGTCAAAAGCGTAGGGCGGCTATTGCAGCGATCCTGGTTTTGGAACCAGAATTGATCCTGCTAGATGAACCAACAGCGGGTCAAGACTACCAACACTATCATGAGATGATGACCTTCATCCACTCTCTGAATCAATTGGGATTAACGATCATCATGATCACCCATGACATGCATTTGATGTTGGAATATACCCAACGGACAATCGTTTTGGCTGATGGCAGCATTTTAGCTGATGCTTCACCCGCAATCATCTTAGGTGATCCCGTGGTGACGAAAGCAGCCAATCTTGAAGAAACAAGCTTGTATACCTTAGCCAGAGTCAATCAATTACCTAACCCCACTGGCTTCACTGCGGCCTTTATCGCTAGCGAGAAAGAGGTGGCCCATGGATAATCATCTAATTGGCTATTTAGAACGAGATACTTGGATCCATCGACTGACGGGTACGACCAAATTGATCTGTTTTTTGTTGTTGTCAGTGATTGGTATGATGACCTATGATACGCGATTCTTAGTCGCTTTAGGGGGATTTTCACTTTACCTTTTTTCTGCAGCAGGTATCCATTATCGTGACATTTCATTGGTTATTAAATTTATTGTCTTCTTTTCTGTGCTGAACTTATTGGCGGTCTATCTCTTTGCCCCAGAATATGGGGTAACGATATATGGTACGCGACATGTACTGATCGAAGGCATCGGTAGATATACCCTGACACAAGAACAACTTTTTTATGAGTTCAACTTGCTGATCAAATACATCGTTACCATTCCGCCTGGACTGATTTTTCTCTTCACAACGAATCCCAGCGAATTGGCAGCAAGTATCAACCGAATTGGTATTTCGTATAAAATTGCCTATGCAGTGGCCTTGGCATTGCGCTATATCCCGGATATCCAGGATGATTTTCGCACGATCGCTAAAGCACAACAAGCAAGAGGCATCGAATTATCCAAAAAAGCCCCTCTGAAAAAGAGAGTGGCGGGCAACCTAGCAATTGCGATCCCACTGATTTTTTCAAGCTTAGAACGGATCGATCATATTTCCGCAGCTATGGAATTAAGGCGCTTTGGCAAACACAAGACGCGGACATGGTTGAAAGCAAGACCCATGAAAAAGGCTGACAGTGCAGCCATATCCTGTACGATCTGTATTGTGTTGATCGGTGTCAGTTTGTTTTTTGTCAATGGTGGGCGGTTCTATAATCCATTTCAATGAAAATGAAAGTTGTATTCTGTAAAGGATACATCTTTTTTTGGGCAAAAAAGGAGCCCCGCCAGCGGGGACTGGCGGGGTAGGGGGAAAAATGAAAAAGTGTTAGGGGTTGTTTGTTGGTATATGTATATAATAGCCTGTAAATGTGAAAAAAAATGGTCAAAGATCGTACAAAAAAATGAAGAATCATAGACGACTTTTCTACAACTGCCCCTATCCACATCATGACCACGATGTATCATGCAAATAGACAAGCAACTGAATATGTGCATGTCTTCGCGCAAAAGACAAAAAGGAGCCCCGTCAGCGGGGACTGGCGGGGTAGGAGTAAAAATGAAAAAGTGTTAGGGTTTGTTTGTTGGTATGTATATATCATAGCTTGAACATGTGAAAAAAAATGGTCAAAGGTGTTATAAATAGTTGAAGAATGAATGTAAATTTTTTTTATGCAGCTTAAGAAGTCTTTTTTGTAATAAAAAAGGGCCTGTCAGCGGGGACTGACAGGCAAGGAGTAAAAATGAAAAAGTGTTAGGGTTGTTTGTTGGTATGTGTATATAATAGCCCGTAAATGTGAATAAAGTATGACGAACCCGCCACGATTTGTGGAACAAAGATTAAGAAAAAATAAAGACAGCTCTATCCCTTTATCCATTGTTGATTGGGTACATGGGATATGGCTGTCTTTGATTTATTGATCGGTCAAATCGAGTGTCGACTCGTTGAAGGTGTCCCCATGACTGAGGTCGCCATATTGATAGCCTCGGTTGAACCAAGCGACCCGTTGCGCTGAAGTACCATGGGTAAAACTGTCAGGGACCACGTAGCCTTGATATTCTTTTTGTAAAGTGTCATCGCCAATTGCATTGGCAGCAGTGATGGCCTCTTCAATATCTCCAGCTTCTAAGATAGGTTGCCCTTGATAGGTCTCTCCAGCCAAATACTTGGCAAAGGTACCTGCCAGATAGTCTGCTTGCAATTCTAGTCGGACACTGTAGGCGTTATATTCAGTATCTGAAACTTGTTGCCGAATCTTCTCTAATTGCTGGGTGATGCCCAATTCATTTTGGACATGATGGCCTACTTCATGGGCAATGACATAGGCCATTGCAAAGTCACCACTGGCACCATAGGTATTTGCCAATTCATTGGCAAAGCTCAAATCGAGATATACATGCTCATCTGCTGGACAATAAAAAGGGCCAACTTGCGAAGTAGCATAGCCGCATGCCGATTGCACGCTATCTGTAAATAGTACCAGTGTTGGGTCTTGATACGACTCTTGCCTTTCTTGGAAAACAGCTTGCCAATAATCTTCTAGATGACCAAAGACGACCGCAGAAAATTCTTTTTCTTCGGTGTAGTCATTGGCGGCAACATTTTCTGTTTGATAATTGGCAGCTTGTTCGCTGCCGCCTAATACATCGGGCAAAGAACTGATGTCCCCACCGCTAAATAAAAAGAACAGTACTGCAATGATTACTGTACCGATCCCACCGCCAGCAACCAGCTTTCCACCAGCCCCTGATGACCGTCCCGTTCGGTCATCGATGTTGGTACTTTGTTTTCCCCCGCGCCATTTCATCTCGATCTCCTCCTACAGGTTCTGTTGATTCTATTATAAAAGATATAGCGGATGAAGGGAAAAGAAGCGGCTTTGAATAGGCACATTCATTTGATTTGCTTTGGTAGAATCTCAGGGGGGAATTCTTCTTGTTTTGGAAAGCAAAGAAGCATAGGCAGTCGCCTACGCTTCGAATCATGATTTCATCGTCTATTCAAACTCTTCATACTCATTCGGATCTTGTCCGTCGATTCGGCCATCGGCTTTGTTCAAGCCGTTGATTTGTTTGACTTCATCTTCTGTTAAGGCAAAATCAAAAATAGCTAGATTTTCACGTTGATGTGCTAAGTTGCGTGATTTTGGCAAAGGCAAGATGCCACGCTCAACGTGCCATCTCAGAATGATTTGGCCAGCAGATTTTTGATATTTGTCTGCTAGTGTTTGAATGATGTCTTCTTTGATCGCATCACTTCCGCGACCTAATGGACTCCAAGCTTCAGTTTGGATCCCCCGTTTTTCATTTTCTGCAACCTTGTCTTCTTGGACCCAATAAGGATGGATTTCAATTTGGTTCAGTGCAGGTGTCACACCAGTTTCTTCGATGATCGTATCTAAATGCTCAGGTTCGAAGTTGGAGACACCAATCGTTCGGATCAAACCTAATTTTTGTGCAGTGATCAGGGCTTTCCATGCTTCCACGTATTTTCCACGTTTTGGCAAAGGCCAATGGATCAAAAATGCATCAAAATAATCAAGACCCATCCGAGCAAGCGATTCTTGGATACTCGTCAACGCTTCGTCATAGGCATGATATTTTCCAGGAAGTTTTGAGGATATATAAAATTCGGATCGTGGCACGCCAGACCGGCGAATGGCTTCACCGACGATGCCTTCATTGTCATAATTGGTTGAAGAATCAATCAAGCGGTACCCATCCGCAATTGCTGCTTGGAGCTGGTTTAATCCTTCACCGCCGCGGATCTGAAATGTACCCATCCCAATAGCAGGACGTAAATTGCCGTCATTCAAGGTGATCAATGGTGCTTTCATAAAATAACTCCTCCTTTTTATTGTATATTTACTGTACAATTTTTGGACCCTTTCTGTAAATCAACTTGCTTGCTTCGCTTTTTATTCGGATCATATAAAAAATAGTTCGTCAAAAACATCAGGAAAAGCCATTTATTTTGACAAAATCGCCAGCACATAAGATAGTTGAATTAGTAGAGTATTTTATAAAAGGAGCGAGTAAAATGTTTCGATATTATAAAATTGAAGAAAAAAAAGTCACAAAAACAAGCGAAGAGGATTACAATTGGCTTGTCTTTACAGGTAACGATACCAGTGAACAACGAGAATTGCTTGACCGTTATCAATTACCCGAAGATATATTCATAGGATCAAATGAACCGGAAGAAGTGTCGCGCTTGGAACATTTGCGCAATACGAAGTTAAATCATCCAATTTTGTATACATTGATCGATTTATCCGAGGCCACGAATGAGCGGATCGAAGATCGATTAGAACCAATCACTTTTATCTGCGCAAAGGATCTCTTGATCACCTATGCTTCTGCTCGTTCTACCTTGATCGATCGATTAATCGAAAAACATGAACAAGACATCAACCGTTTTGAAGATATCATGGCCTATGCCACATTGATGATCTATACACATTTCATCAAAGGATTGAAAGATATCAAGAAAACAATCGATGCGTTGGATGCTGCGGCGCGCAAAACCACAGAAAACAATGAATTGTTCAATTTAGCAGATACAGAAAGAGATATGGTGTACTTAGATCATACCTTGAGAGATCAGGATCAGATCGTCAATCACTTGATGGAACGGAAAGAATTTCTTGAACGTTTGGACAACGAACCGTTGGTCTATGATATCAAACTGCGACAGAAATTTGCCAACAAGATGGTGACGATCTATCGAGATTTATTGGAGACGATTGGTGGATTGTTCTCTGATATGATGGACAATAATCTCAATCATTTGATGAAGTATTTGGACTCTGCTGCTCTTGTGGTAGCAATTCCTTCGCTGATTGCAGGACTGTGGGGAATCAATACCGGAGGGTTGCCGGGTAAAGACAATACCATCGGAACGATTTTAGTTTTTGGACTGGCGATCCTGGTTGGTGCGTTAACGGCACTTTACTTATCACGAAAAGACTTTTCTAAATAGCAACAACGCCACAGAAGATCTGTGGCGTTGGGCTTTTTTATTTGATTCCACTATCTAAATTACTATCTAAGATCCAGCGTTGGAAAGCGAGAAACACCAAAAGTAAGGGCAGGATCGAAATGACAGACGCCGCGATCAGTATGGTCCAATTGATATTTTCGGCACCAACCAAACTGCGAATGGCTACTTGCAGGGTATATTTCTTCGGGTCATTCAAGACGATCAAAGGCCAAATATAGTCATTCCACCGCCATTGGAAAGAAAATATCCCCAGTGTCATAATAATGGGGCTAGCGATCGGCAACATAATCTTCAAGAAAATCATCCCATCTGAAGCACCGTCTATGCGTGCAGATTCGATCAAATCATTCGGTACAGAGACAAAAAAAGTGCGGAACATAAAAATCCCAGTAGCTGTATTGATTGAGGGGATAATGATCCCTAATAAATTATCGTATAGTCCAAGGGCGCGAATAACAGAAAAGGTTGGATTCATGATCACTTCTGTTGGCAGCATCGTGGTGGCGATAATACAAATAAAGAAAAAACTGAGCCATTTGGCGTCATACTTTGCGAAGGCATAACCACAGGCGGCACTGGCTATAATGGTTAAAACTGTCGTCGTGACCGCTGAAATCAGGGTATTGCTAAAATAGCGAAAAAAATCCAGTGTTGTCCATGCGTCAATAAAGTTTTGAACTGTAGGATTTTCGGGAAATATGTTTAACGGATACGCAAACAATTCTGTTCCAGGTTTGAATGCACTCAGTAAAAACCAAAGGAGCGGGAACAAATATAACAGGGAAGTGATGATCAATGCCAAGGTTAAGAAAAACATCGCAGATTTCTTGGTTGGCGCTTTTCGCAGTTTCTGTTCTCTTTTAGACATCGTTTTTCCCACCACCTAACTTCATTTGTGCCAAACCTAGTAATAGTAAAATAAAGAAAAGAACCATGGAGGCGGCACTGGCATAGCCGACACGCATTTTATCGAAACCAGTCGTATAGATGTATTGTACGATGAACATATTGTCTGTTCCGGGCCCACCATTGGTCAATGATTGAACCAATGCAAATTCTTTCATTGAACCTATTGAAGCCAATAAGATGACCATAAAGGAGGTCGGTTTTAGCATCGGTATCGTGATGAAACGCAATTTGTGCCAAAAGCTTGCGCCATCGATTTCTGCTGCCTCATAATAAGAGTGGGGGATGTTTTTTAAGGCAGCGGTAAACTGCAGCATGTTAAATGCAGTCCCTCCCCAAATAGCGGCTAACACGATCACGGCAAAAGCCGCGTTAGAGTCAGTAAACCATGGCACAGTTTGCTGACCGCCTTGTTCGAGTAAAAAGTTGATAAAGCCAAAATTTTCACCGAACAACCATTTCCAAATCACCCCGGCGATAATGCCTGAGATCGTCCATGGCAAAAAGAAAATGATTTTTGCTAGAAAACGACCTTTTGCGAATGTACTATTCAACATAAGGGCTATAGCCAAGGAAATGACGTAGATACTGGGAACTAGAACAATGACATAGCGAAATGTACGAAACAAGGCTTTATAAAAACTATCATCCCGAAACAATTCTTGGTAATTGGCTAGACCAATAAATTGTGCTTCCGCAAATCCTTTATAATCTGTCAATGAATAATATAAGCCTAAAACGGCTGGTATCAAAAAGAATAAGATGAATAGAATGATACTTGTGCCCGTAAAAAGCAGGGGCCATTTATGTTTATTTAACGTGCGCATAATTTTTCTCACCAACCCTTCCAATCAAATCACTTATGGAAAAGAACCTTCCAAGTAGCTGCTGCAATCTAAACCGCAGCAGCACTTGTTTAGGTTCTTTCTGTGCCTGTATAGATTATTTTTTTAGAAAGCCATCGTTATAATCTTGAATCGTTTTTTCAATGGCGTCATCTAATGAAATCTCATCATTTAACACTTGGACGATGGCATCTTTGTAAGCGCCAGTCAGTCCAGTATAGCCTTTCATACTCATGGTCACTTGATCATTGGTTTGCTTACCACTGATTGGCTGTGCTGCCGCAGCAATCTCTTGATTATAGACTTCGTAGGCATCTTGACCTTGTTCATAGTCTACTGTCATCCCTTCTACTGCGGGTAAGTAACCTGCATACGTGCATAACTGTTTATAATTATCTTCTTCATAAAGCCATTCGATGAATTTTTGCCCTTCTTCGCTATTCTTGCTGTTGTTGAAGCCAGCGATGAAATTCCCACCCATATTCACTGCCCGGGTTTCTTGTGCAGGAGAATAGACGGATTGCCATTTAAAATTGCTGATATTATTTGAAAAATCGACAATTTGCCAACTGCCGGAAAAATAGGCAGGGACACGTCCGCTTTTGAACATCGCAGAGGCATCTTCTCCTGAAGTCCAGACAGATTTAGGCATGACCCCATCATTATTGAGGTCAATAAATTTTTGCAAGGCTTCTTTTGTAGCATCGTCCGTCGTATAAGCGTCTCCGCTGTCATTTAGGAAGAAATCCTGCCCGCCATATTGATAGGTGAATGCCCGTAAGCGGTGATCGGAAGCATCCATGACCATGCCATATTTGGCATCGGTTTTATCTACGACTTGATTGATCGCATCAAGAAATTCATCCCAAGTCCAGATATCATCTTCAGATTGTGGATAAGAGACACCAGCTTCATCGAACAAATCAGTATTTAGAAACAAACCGGTAGCGGTTACATCTGAAGGCAAGGCTTTGACCACGTCATCTTCGTTTCTGATTGTCATTGATTCCAGCGTGTTGGCGTCTTCAGCAACAGCGGTCAGATCAAGCAAATAGTCATTCCAGTCTGGTAAAACGGTAGAGACACGTACCACTTCGGGCGCATCATCAGCTTGTACGGCTTTTGTGATTTTCGTGAGCAAATCATCATAAGGTACGTCTGTGACTTCAACGGTTACGCCAGTTTCTTCTTGATATTTTTCGGCCATTTTTGTATAGGCGCCGCCTTCGCTGGTATCTCCTGATACAAACATACGAATTTCTTTGGCATCACTGCTGCTATCATTGTTGCCGCAACCAGCCGCAACAAATAGTAATGCAGACAGACCTGCTATGGATAACCCCAACTTTTTATTCATGTTCATTCGCTCCCCTTATTGAGTATTCTGTTTAGAAAGTTCAAAAAAACCCTCATAATCAATCGCAACCGAAAACGTGGGCGTGTAAAAGATACAAGTGAAAACTAAATGAGACACAGTGCGGACGGAAAGAAAGACAGTGAGAGAGACTGAGAAGCAGTGTTATTTGATTGATACGAAACAGCTGTTGTTCTACCATAGTTTAGCTGAAAAAGAGAAAAATACAAAATAAAACGATTTCATTTTTACCTACTAACTTAAAACAACGGGAGAAAAGACGTTTATCCAGAAATATGTCACGTTGAAAAACCTTAATATAACAAGCTTTTTTAATGTTTTATTTGAATTGAGAGCAAATCTTTTGTCTAATCGCGCAAAGAAGCGTAACATAAACAGTGTAATAAATATCAAAAAGAAAGAAGGAGAAAAACATGGGTTGGTTATGGACATTAATCGTAGGTGCTATTATCGGTTTGATCGCCGGTGCAATTACAAATAAAGGTGGATCAATGGGCTGGATCGCGAACATTGTTGCTGGTTTAGTCGGCGCTGCAATTGGTCAAGGATTATTAGGTTCTTGGGGACCATCATTAGCTGGAATGGCATTGATTCCTTCAATCATTGGTGCAGTGATCGTGGTTGCTGTTGTGTCATTTTTCTTAGGACGCTCTAAAGCCTAATTATTCCGCTATTGTTTACATTTATTGATCACGTATACCGTGTATACGTTAAGAAGGCAGATCTGATAGATATCAGATCTGTCTTTCTTTGCTTTGAGCAATCCTTTTGTCAGATCTGCCTTTACTCGTTACACTTAAAGTAACCTAAAAAGAGAGAGGAAGAGCAATCTATGAAAAAACAATACGAAACAGCTATGATCAATCGCGGCGGTCGGGTCGGCGAAGTAGAAGCGCCTAATGGCACGATGCACTTGAAAATCGATAAACCGGGAATCCATAGCGAGGGCACGAATCCGGAGCAATTATTCGCAGCTGGTTATGCCTCTTGTTTCAATGGAGCGGTACAGCACATGTTGAAAGAACATCAGATCGAATCCGAATCTGAAGTCAAAGCAAGGGTTTCACTCTATCAGCATGAGGACGGCAGCTACCAAATCGGCGTGATTTTAGAAGTATCATTGCCTGGTGTTGAGAAAGCACAGGCAGAAAAAATCGCGGAAGAAGCACATGATTTTTGTCCATATTCTCGTGCAACACGCGGCAATATCGACGTTGAAGTGGAAGTTGTGGCATAATTTTCAATGGATGATCGACATGTCCCGCAATCAATGCTCAGTAGGGATTATAGTAAAGGAGAGGCAGAGATGAACAGAACATTGGGGTTTACAATCGTTGTGTTCGGGATTTGTCTCTTTTTGTTATGGCGTCATTATCATAAGACAAAGCAAGAACAGCGAATGATCTTAGCACAATTAAAAAGATACCCTGCTGTCCAACATGCATGGGCCGCCGCGCTTGAAGACGGCGATCCAGTGATTGAGATCCCGGGGCTAGCAACAGGGATCAAGGCAAGCTTGGCAGACGCGCATACTGTAGATATGTGCGGACAAATGACGCCGCAAGGGTTGGCGCTTTCTAAGGATTGGGTATTTATCTCGATGTATTGCAACGATCACCAGCATCATTCACAGATTTTGCTTTTTGATCGTCATACAGGTGCCTATAGCAAATCCGTCATTTTACCTAAAAAGCCCCATGTCGGAGGCTTGGTGTATGATGAACAGCAAGAAGTCCTATGGGTAACGATCACTGGCTCAGACAGTGGTCGGATTGGCGGCATTCCTTTGGCGACACTTTTGGCGGATACATCTGCTCAGACCGGTCAACCGATCCGATTTGATCGCAGGCTTGAACTATTGGGGATAGCCCGTGCGTCATACTTAACGATGGATCAAGAAAAAGTCGTGGCAGGATCGTTTTCTTTAAGAGGGGCAGGAGAATATGCTGCCTATTCTCGACAGTTTCTGCAGGATGCGATGGCAGATGATTCCACACAAAAAAGTCAAATGTTGCCAAATGAGACCAATAGCACGTTGACCAAAGTCCAAAGTGTTGCATATGCAAAAGATTGGCTGCTGATTGCCCGTTCCTTCGGTCCAGGCGCAAGTGAACTTTTGGTCTATCCGAAAACAACCGCGAATCTGAAGCGCAACAGCGCCGCATTTCGTTTTAGATTTCCGCCTTATTTAGAGCAAATCGTGGTAGAGGATCAACGGCTATATTGCCTTTTTGAAAGTGGTGCAGCTGCTTATCGGCATAAAACCAATTGGCCAATCGATACGGTTTTGGTTTTGGATCTGTTCACGCTGCTCCACAAAAAAACCGGCTTCAAAAGAAACCGGCGCATCAAATCATGAGCAATTATTCTACAATGCTGCGTTGGATATCCAACACGGTGCCTGTTCGGGCATCTGCCAAAAATTCATAGGTGACCAATTGGCCATCCTCAGTCCGAGTGATCCCGCCTGTATAGCCTTGGGAGGTAATGGCAAATTTACGCAAAGGTTGTTTTTCAAAGTTGATCCACGATCCTTCGATCGGTCCTTCTTTGACAAAAGCTGATTTGACTAATTCCAGCACATCATCTGCATGGAGATTTTGTTTGTTTTTCAACCAAATAGTGGAAAAGATCCCTCCAGCAAAACCTAGTCCTAAACCGACCGTCAAGCCATTTTTAAAATAGTGTAGTGGGCGATGATCATGCATATGTTTGTCCTCCTTCAATCAATGTTCCCTATCTTGCTGCGATAGCATGAAAACACAATTATAATTATCATAAGTGTAACATAGTTTAGAATTTTTCTATAAGAAAAATAACCAGATCGACCAATTTGCGTTATAATAAATCAATAATAGTTCTTAAAGGGGGATAGGCTTGTTCCTAAACAAGCAAACAAATAATGGAAGATAAAACATTTCAACGCATCAAAGAATTAACAGAAATTCAAGGGACCAGCGGCTTTGAGCAAGACGTGCGTGCGTATATGCGTAAAGCGATGACACCTTTGGTGGACGAGGTACAGCAAGATGGTCTAGGCGGTATTTTTGGGATCCGTCATCATTCAGATGCACATGCGCCCCGTATCATGTTGGCAGCCCATATGGATGAGGTCGGCTTCTTAGTGACGACTGTAACAGACCGCGGCTTATTCAAAGTAACACCATTAGGCGGATGGAATCCATATGTGGTTTCTGCCCAACGCTTTACATTGAAAACAGCAAAAGGTGATTATCCATGTGTTTCTTCTTCCGTTCCACCGCATTTATTGCGTGGAACTGATGGTCAAAAAGCGGTGGAAGTCACCGATATTCTTTTTGATGCCGGTTTTGAGTCGAAAGAAGAAGCGGAAAGTTTTGGTGTTCGTCCTGGGGATACGATCGTTCCTCAAGTAGAAACTATCAAAACAGCCAATGGAAAACACATTATTTCCAAAGCCTGGGACAACCGCTATGGTTGTACGGTAGTGTTGGATGCGCTGGAAGCATTGCAAGATGAAACATTGGGGCACACGCTCATTGCCGGTGCCAATGTACAAGAAGAAGTTGGCTTGCGCGGCTCGCGTCCATCAGTAACAAAATTCAAACCGGATTTATTTTTTGCAGTGGATTGTTCACCTGCCGATGATACGGTAACCAAAAACGGCACCTTCGGTCACTTAGGTGAAGGGACATTGTTACGTATTTTTGATCCAGGGTTGATCATGCTGCCAGCAATGAAAGAATTCTTGCTGGATACTGCAGAAACCCATCATATCCCTTATCAGTACTTTGTATCAAAAGGCGGTACCGATGCGGGAGCAGCACATATGTCGAATGAAGGGATCCCTAGCTCAGTGATCGGTGTTCCGGGCCGTTATATCCATACGCATCAAACACTATTCAGCATTGCGGATTATGAAGCAGCCCGTGAAATGGTGATCCAAGTATTGAAAGCTTTAGACAAATCAACTGTCGATACGATCATTGCTGGTAAATAATCAGGAGGAAAACACGTCGATTCGGCGTGTTTTTTTAGGTCGCGGACGTATGCGCGTTGCATTTGGTTTTCCTATGCAGAAAGGTGTATACTTTAGATATCAAAAGAAAGTGGTGAGTGTGTGATTATTCCAAAAGATTTAGAAGAATTAGCGACTTATGTAGAACAAGGAAAAAATGTGTTCTTTTTTACCGCCGATTGGTGTGGGGATTGTCGATATATCAAACCGCAATTGCCAGAGATCGAAGCGGATTTTCCAAATTATCAATTTATCGAAGTGGATCGCGACAAGTTTATGGATGTCGCAGTCGAATGGTCGATTTTCGGGATTCCCAGCTTAGTGGTGATCGAGGATGGCAAAGAGCGAGGTCGTCTGGTGAATAAAGACCGTAAAACCAAAGAAGAAATCGAAGCTTTCTTAACAAGTGTGCAATAAAGAGTGGAGGGATTTAAGATGGATGCACAAAGATATCAAAATATTTTAGTGGGCATCGATGGGTCAGAACAAGCCAAAGACGCCTTCAAAAAAGCAGTTGAAGTGGCACGACGCAATCAAGGGAAAGTGTATGCAGCGACGATCATTGATCAGCAAATGCCAACGATGATGGGCTATGCGCCATTGGATAGTTCTATTTTAGAACAAGAAAAGGATACTGCACAAAAAATGATCGACGAATGCAAGGCCTATGCAGACTCTGTAGATTTTCATTTAGTGGAGGGCATCATTGCTTATGGCTCGATCAAAGATGCTTTGGCTACGCAGTTACCTGAAGAATATGCCATCGACTTGATCATGGTGGGTCAATCTGGTCTGAATGCTGTTGAACGATTCATGATGGGCAGTGTTGCTAGTTTCGTTATCCGCGAAGCCCGTTGCGATGTCCTGATCGTTTCGCCGCAAGACAAAGAGGCTTAAAGTGTAAAGGATAGCCGCAAGATCAATCCGGTTGGTCTTGCGGCTATTTTGTCGTGCTTTGGATAGAAATCAAAGAGAATAGCCGAAATACGATGACGAATCCGCAAAAATTTGTTAAGATTATGGGCGGAATGATTGAAGGAGGAAAATAACGTGATTTTTGCTTATAATAAAGAATATGTCAGTGATACGTTGATGGTGATCACTGAGAATGACAAAGGGTTAGCGCAAACTGTTTCTCGTGTCGATAATGTTGCGCAAATCAAAAATGAAGAGGACACAATCGTTGGTTGGAACTTTTTTGCTATTTCAGAGATCATGACCATTGATGGTAGAGGTCAGGTCGAATTGACTGATGCACAAGTGGCACAGTTGAATGACCGCATTGCAGCTGCTGGTTTTGCTGAAAAGCTAGCCGTTGATCATACCCCGAAAATCGTCGTTGGCTATGTACAGACCTGCGAAGAACATCCAGATAGTGATCACTTGTCGCTTACTCAAATTGATGTGGGTAACGAAGAAGTATTGCAGATTGTCTGTGGTGCAGCCAATATCCGCAAAGGATTGAAAGTGGTTGTTGCCAAACCTGGGGCCATGATGCCCGATGGCTTGTTGATCTGGCCGGGTACATTGCGAGGCGTTGAAAGCTTCGGTATGGTTTGTTCAGCCAAAGAATTAGCTTTGCCTGATGCACCATTGAAAAAAGGAATTCTGGAATTGCCGCAAGATGCAGTTGTCGGCAGTGCCTTTCCCACTGGAAAAGCCTAAAAAAGAGGCACCGCCACTTCCTGTTGTTGTGGCGGTGCCTCTTTGATCGGTTAATTGCTGCTTTCTGTTGTATCGTTGATCGACGTATCAACGGACAATTCGACTGTTGCTGTTTTTTCTTCATCTCCACGATAGAAGGTCAACGTAATGGTATCGCCAACTTTATGTTTGTAGAGTGCAGATTGTAAATCAGTGGTTGAACTAATCTCTGTATCATCAACTTTGGTGATGACATCATATTGTTGCAAACCAGCTTGTTCAGCAGGTGTCGCATTATTGACTGAGTAGACGACAACGCCGGCTGTCACAGAGGATGGTACTTTCAAGATCTGTTCTTGTTGTTGAGAAGTGATCGAACTTAGATCAATCGTACGAATCCCCAATGCTGGACGAACCACTTTGCCATCGGATTCTAATTGATTGATGATTTCAACAACATCGTTACTAGGAATGGCAAAGCCCATACCTTCAACGCTGACGCTGGATGTTGATTCTGAAGTGCTGGCGATTTTGCTCGAGTTGATCCCAACGACTTGTCCATCGACGTTGATCAGTGGACCACCAGAATTCCCAGGGTTGATGGCTGCATCTGTTTGAATGGCATTGATGCTGACTGTTTCACCTGAATCGTTTTGACTAGTGACTTGGCGATTCAAAGAAGAGATGATCCCTTGTGTCACTGAGTTTGCATAATCTGATCCTAATGGAGAACCAATGGCAATGGCAGGTTCGCCGACTTTCAACGCGCTGGAATCACCAAAGGTTGCAACTGTCTCAACTTTATCTGAGGCGATTTTGATGACAGCTAAGTCGGTATAAGCATCGGTTCCGACCAATTCGCCAGTGACTTTCGTGCCATCTGAAAGGACGACTTCTAAGCCTGATTGACCTTCAACAACGTGGTTGTTGGTCACGACATAGGCTGTATCTCCATCGACTTTGTAAATGACGCCACTCCCTTCTGAAGCGGCTTCTAATGTACTGTCATCACTGGTATTGTCTTCGGTTTGTCCATCTTGTCCGCTTTGTTGGCCAAAGATGCTGCCAAAATCACTGGTTTGACTTTGTTGCAAGTTGATGATCGACACAACCGCACCTTGAACTTTTTCAACTGCTTCTGTAACATCACTGGTGACATCTAATTTGACATTTGACACGGTCGTTTCTCCGCTGGAGTTTTGGACGCCGGTCGTTGTTGTACTTGAGTTAGAATTCGTGAGTGACGTGCCCATTGCTAAATATAGGCCACCAAAAGTCAATAGACCGCCGACAACGCCGCCTAAAATACCAATCCCTAATTTTTTGAGTAATCCAGAAGAAGGTTTTTTCTCTGGTGTGACATCTTTTCGTGCCATTTTGATTTCCCCCTTACTAATTATTTCGCTATAATTAGTATATTCTTTCTATCTGACATTAGTCTACTAAGAGACTTTGAAAAATATATGAAGAAGTTGGGGAAGAATTTGTTTTAAATGATGAACTTTCGCTTTTTTATTCATCAAATAATGAAAAAATATCTGTATTGATTTTTGCAGATTTCAGAAAGGAAATGTCCATGAATATCAAAATCGTGACTGTCGGTAAATTGAAGGAAAAATATCTCGTGCAAGGAATCAGTGAATATGCCAAGAGAATCGGGGCCTATGCCAAGTTGACCTTTGTCGAAGTGCCAGATGAAAAAGCGCCTGAACATTTGAGCGACGCCCAAATGCTGCAAATCAAAGAAAAAGAAGGGCAACGGATTCTAGCGAAAATCAAAGACACTGAATATGTCTATGCATTAGCCATTGAAGGACAAAATCCTACCAGTGAAGCTTTTGCCAAACAGATCGATCAGTTAGGCATTCAAGGAAAAAGCCAATTGGTCTTTGTGATTGGTGGTTCATTGGGCCTAAGTGATGCTGTGATGCAACGTAGTGATGCCCAGATCTCGTTTGGGAAAATGACTTTCCCGCATCAGTTAATGAAACTGATCTTGGTTGAACAGATTTATCGGGCGTATCGAATCAATACCAATGCACCGTATCATAAATAGACCTTTGATTGATTAGCCGTTGTGCATTACAATAGAAAGAAGATACCCTATTAGGAGGATACAACATGAACAATAACGACCGATTACTTCGCTTGCGCTATGCTGTAGATATCAAAGATAGCGATATGGTCAAAGCTTTTGAATTAGGTGGACATCCCGTCAGCCGAGAAGAAGTACGGGAGATGTTGACGCGAAACCACGAAGCCCAATCCACAGAGGACAAAGAGAATGTTTACTTGAAAGCCGTCAACAACCAAGTACTTGATGTTTTTTTGAATGGCTATATCACTTTGAAACGCGGGCCGCAAAAAGAACAAAAAGACATCCCGCAACAAAAAAGCAAAGAAATCAAGCATATCAACAATGTGTTGTTGAAAAAAATCAAAATCGCCTTGTTTTTAACCAGTGAAGACATGCTGGCGATCTTTGCTGAAGCGGGGATCTATCCGACCAAAGGAGAATTAGGGGCGATTTTACGTAAAGAAGGACACCGAAACTTCAAACCTTGCGGGGATAAATACGCGCGGAACTTTTTAAAAGGTCTAGGATTGGTTTACCGAAAAGACGGAAATCATTCATGAGTGCTTCATTCCTGCGTTTTAGATAAAAGACATATTGGCTCACCCGTTGAGGTGAGCCAATATGTCTTTTGCGTTTAGTGGATGACTATTTGGTTTTGCAGGGTCTTTTTCAAGCGCCAACCCAAGAAGCAGCTTCGCGCATATAGATCGAGACCAATTGCCAGCCAAACACCTGCAATCCCCAGCTGAAGCGAGAGGCCTAAAACCAAGACCCCAATCACACGAATGCCCCACATCCCAAACAATGTACTATAAAGCGGTGTCTTCGTATCCCCCATTCCTTGTAATACTGCGGTGAGAATCAAACTGATGGCAAGTCCAGGTTGGTTAAAGGCGTCTATACGCAAAGCGGTGACGACTTGTATAATCGCAGATGGATCACTTGTAAACCAACCTGCAAATAAAGGAGCACCGACAAATAAACAGATGCCCAATAGGCTGAGAATAAGCACCGCATACTTACAAGCAGCAACAATGATTTTTTTGGTTTCGGCATCGTTTTTCTGCCCGACACTCATCCCAATCATTGTGGCGGTCGCTGTAGCGATTCCATAGGCTGGCATATAAACAAAGCTTTCGATACTCCCAGCAATCGAATGGGCAGCATATGTTTTGGTACCAATCGCTACGATCAAACCAAAGTACAAGACTTGACCCAACCGCATAGCTAATCGTTCCAAAGCGGCGGGGATAGTCAAATGAATCAATGGTGCGTAGTCAGAAATACGCAAAATCTCTTTAAAAGAAAAAGCAATGGTTGATTGTTGTACTTTGCGATACAACAGAAGGGAGCCTATCAAGCGCGCCACGATTGTTCCAATTGCTGTCCCAACCACCCCCAAAGCGGGAAAAGGACCCCAGCCGAAAATCAAGAGAAAGTCTACGACAATATTCAGGACATTTGTGATCAAGCCAACGTACATGGGCGTTTTAGTATCTCCAGTTGCGCGTAACATACTGCCAAAGGAAGTCATTGTCCCTATCAGCAGGGCTGCACCCCCCACCAGTTGAAAAAATGGTTTTGCTGCAGCAAGGGTAGCCGTGTCTGCCCCCATCATACGCAGCAACGGTGTAGCAAAAAAAACACTGCACAAGCCAAATAATACACCAACGGCGAGTGTCAACAGCAAAGATTGCTGTGCAACTTGACTAGCTTTATCATTTGTTCCAGCACCAATATGTCGCGCGATCAATGAGGATGTGCCTACGCCAAGGGCGATAAATACGGCTAAATAAACATTGATCAGCGCGTTGGCGACGCCTACGCCGGCTACCGCTATAATGCCGATTTGGGCGATCATCAAAGCATCAATAAAGCCGACAGCTGTTTCTAAGACATTTTCGATCATCGCCGGGAATGCCATTTTCAATAGTGTATGATCAATTTCTTTCGTTGATCTTGTTGCTTGATTCTGGGTCATCAAAGGGACTCCTTAATTGAGTTTGTTGTATTGGGTAATGACACGCCGCAAGTTCTCCATCTCCGCTGTTAAGTCGGCCCCTTCGTTGACATGCATCAACGAGTGGTCAGCTTGTGCCTCCAACAATATCTGACTGATTTTTTGCAGGGCGGCTCTTGCTGCATTCAATTGGATCATGATTGCAGCAGTCTCCTTTTCCTCAAGCACCATTTTTTTGATTCCTTTGATTTGACCTTCGATCCGATTCAATCGGTTAATCAGTGCATCTTGTTGATGATCGATCGTGTGTGACATCATACATCTTCCTTTCTTCATACCCCTATGGGGTACATAATCCACTTTTTTGATCCCGATGTCAAGTCATGCGATCATTGAAAGTTGTATCTATCGTAAATGAGTCAAGGGCGTTTACAACCTCAAGGGAATGACTTATGATGGAACATGACAATCAAGAGAATAGTTTTGACTAAAAGGAGAACAGCATCTATGCGCAATATCAAATTAACGATTGAATACGATGGCAAACGCTATTTAGGTTGGCAACGTTTAGGCGACAATGACAAAACGATCCAAGAAAAAATCGAAGGAGTCATCAAGCTGCTTACCAATGAAGACATTGAGATCATTGGTTCTGGACGGACGGATGCAGGCACCCATGCCCGCGGACAAGTCGCAAATTTCAAGACAACTGTCACCATGCCGTTAGCCGAAATGCAGCAATTTTTCAATCGCTATTTGCCGCAAGACATTGTGGTCAATCACATTGAAGAAGTGCCAGAAAGATTCCATGCAAGATACCACGCAGTAGGCAAGCAATATAGTTATTATGTCTGGTCGAATCCAGTACCAACGGTCTTCGAACGAAACCGCAGCTTCCACTTTCCTCAAGCGGTGGATCTAGAAAAAATGCAGCAAGCCGCAGAAAAATTGATCGGTACCCATGATTTTATCGGCTTCTCGGCATTAAAAAAGTCAAAGAAATCAACGACTAGAACCATTGAATCAATCACCATCACGCAAGAAGGCAGTATGATCCATTTTGCATTTAATGGGAACGGTTTTTTGCATAAAATGGTACGTATCCTGACCGGTACGCTGTTGGCAATTGGGGCAGGGGAATTGGATGAAACGATCATTGATCAAGTGTTGAATGAAAAAATCAGGCAAGCAGCTGGTGAAACAGTACCGTCTCATGGTCTGTTTTTGGATGAAGTGTACTATTGATTCACACGATACGCATGATACGCAAAATATGCAGAAAGCGGGGTAGCGTATGATTACCTTAAAATCACAAAGAGAAATCGAACAAATGAACACATCTGGCCGTATTTTGGCAAGTATCCATGAGAAATTACGGACATTTATCACAGCCGGTATCACCACCAATCAAATCAATGATTTTGTGCACAAAGAAATTGAAGCTGCGGGTGCAACGGCAGCGCAAATTGGTTTTGAAGGATACGAATATGCGACATGTATTAGCGTCAACGAAGAGATCTGCCATGGCTTTCCTTCAGACTATGTGGTGACATCGGGGGATATCGTGAAAGTTGATTTTTGTGTCGATTACCATGGGGCCATTTCGGATAGTTGCTGGACCTATGCTGTCGGCGAGGTTTCACCAGAACATCAAAAATTGATGGCTGTCACTAAAGAAGCTTTGCGTCTAGGGATCGAACAAGCCCAAGTGGGGAACCGGGTGGGTGATATCGGTCATGCGATCCAAAGCTATGCAGAAGCACAAGGGTTTGGGGTCGTCCGGGATTTTATTGCCCATGGCATTGGACCAACGATTCATGAAGAACCCTTCTTTCCACACTTTGGATTGCCAGGCAAAGGACTGCGCTTGAAACCAGGGATGACGATCACGATCGAACCCATGATCACGACCGGCGCTTGGCGGATGCAAATGGACGAGAATGGTTGGACTGCAAGAACCATCGATGGTGGTTTCTGTGCCCAATATGAGCATTCAATTGCCATTACAGAAGCGGGGCCAGTGATCATGACACAACAAAAGCCAGAAACGGAATGATCTGAAATATTTCGTTATAACGATCAAGAAAAGACAGCAGCCTGCTGTCTTTTTTTTAGGCGCTTCAATAGGCGAATAAACGATTATATGATAAAGTTTTTCTAGAAAGAAACGTGTTGGACAAAAGGCGGAGGTGTCAAATGTGGAAACGAATCAAGCTGTTTTGGCCGCTTTATATAATTTGATTTTGGCTACAGGGACACGTGAATGGGAACGCAAGCAGTTGATCCAAGCCAAAAATGCCCTGGAAGCCGATCAGGTACAACAGGGGTTGGCTCAGCTTGAGGCTGCCTTGCGGCCATTGGCCTTGCGGGACAATCTTACACCTGATGTGATGGATTTTTATCAAGCACTCACGGATCGCAAATCAGCAACTAGGCAACATGCAACACAAGAGGCGCAACGCAATAGCCGCTTAATTGATGGAGAAACGGCTATTTTTGCTGGTGGCTGTTTTTGGTGTATGGTGGAACCTTTTGAAAATCATCCAGGGATCATTTCCGTGTTATCTGGTTATACCGGCGGAAGTGTGACGCATCCGACGTATGATCAAGTATTGACTGGCAGTACGGGGCACGTGGAGGCTGTGGAGATTATTTTTGATCCTGCGATCATCTCTTATCGGGAATTGTTGGCAATTTATTGGGGCGTGACTGATCCAACGGATGCTTTCGGACAGTTTCAAGATCGCGGCAATCATTATCGTCCGATTATTTTTGCCTCGACAAAAAAACAAATGGATGAAGCGATCGCATCGAAGGATGCACTGCAACATAAAATCAAGTATGCGCAACCGATCGTGACCGAAATTCTTCCGGCGACAACATTTTGGCCTGCGGAAAATCGGTATCAACAATTTTATTTGAAACAACCAAAGCGCTATCGACAAATCAAACGTACCCGTCAACAGCTGCAACAGTTTAAGCGATGGACAGCAAGGCTCAAATCGTTTTTTTCGTATAAGTAAAACTGATTTGACTTGTCAAAACCCTTTGACAATGGGGCAATATCAACGAGATTGAACAGACAGGCGCAAACCTTTGCGCTATGGTGAAGACAAAGGAGGAATAAGTACGTATGACGCTTGGAGAGACATTGAAGGAGTATCGGCAAGCCAATCATTGGCCGCAAGAAATGATTGCCCAAAAGATGATGGTGACCAGAACCTCTATCTCTAATTGGGAAACGGGTAAAACATTTCCAGATATTGTCAATATTATGAAGTTGAGTACGATCTACGGATGCACGATCGATGATTTAGTGAAAGGAGATAGGAAAAAAATGAAAAAAACTTTTCGAACAATGACCTATGGTGCCGGTATCAAAGATGGTACGATGCGCTTGAAAATCGAAACAGATGCCACGAAGTTTTTCCCGCGAGGAGTCGAGGTAAAGGCAAATGTGGATATGGAAACGGGAGAGGTTGTTTTCTTTGTCGAGCAAAATGATTTGGATAAAATCAAACAATCGCTGGATGAATAATCAAATATCTGTTACTTTATAAGTCAATCGTAGATATAGGAGTGGGGAAATCATGAGTATGACTTTCAGCGCCTGTACACAATCTGATGCGCTATTTTTGGCGAATGTATTAAAAAAATCTTTTGATTCAGACAGTGAAATGGCTTTTGGAAAAGGAACAAGGCTAGGGCCGCCGGGATATGATGACGGTACATTATGCAAAAAAATTATGAGCAATCATGCATTGAAAAAGTTGGTAATATCCTATGGGAAAGAACGCTGCGGTATATTGGTTTATGAAGATGGTGATCCATCTATCATCCATTACTTTTGTTTAGATCCAGTTTTTATAGGAAAAGGACTAGGTACCCGCATTTGGGAAACATTTGAGAGAAATAAAACTGGTGTTTGGCAACTGGAAACGCCAGCTTTTTCACTAAGAAACCATCATTTTTATATAAAGTTAGGATTTAAACAAATTGGCGAAAAAAGTTATGAACTTGAAGCAACCGCTTTTGTCTTTGAAAAACATTTGTAGGTCATTTTTATACAAGATATAGTGAATGATTACTCATAATCTTCTTTTTACTTACTATATGTAGTGTTTACTTTTTTCATATAACGTGTAAAATAGCATGTGAGGTTTAGCAGAATAGAACCAAATCATCAGATAGAAGCGAATATGGACGAAGGATGGATGCGTGTGTTATTGATTGCAGGTACGATAGGTGCAGGGAAAAGTAGTTTGACCGATTTCTTATCAAAGAAAATGGCGTCAAAACCCTTTTATGAAAATGTGGAAGACAATGATGTATTGCCGTTATTTTACTCGAATCCGGAACGGTATGCCTTTTTGTTGCAGATTTTCTTCTTGAACAAAAGTTTTTTGGGGATGCGAGAAGCGTTATCCAATGATGACAACGTGATCGATCGTTCAATTTATGAGGATAGTTTGATGTTCCATTTAAATGCCGATCTAGGACGCATCGCCCCGCTGGAAGTGGAGCAGTATGATAACTTATTGAATACCATGCTGAAAGAATTAGAAGAATCTTCTCCTAAAAAACATCCAGATTTGATGGTGCATATCAAGGTTTCTTTAGATACTATGATTGCGCGGATCAACAAACGAGGCCGCGCGTATGAACAAGTGGCGAATGACCCAACACTCTATGCGTATTATAAAGAACTCAATCAACGTTATGATGCTTGGTATGAAGCATTTGATGTTTGTCCTAAAATGCAAATTGATGGGGATCAATTGGATTTTGTGGACAATGAAGAGAATCTATCCGTCATTTTAGAGATGATCCAAGAAAAATTGGCTGCACTCCGAACCGAAAAGCAAGCTGGCCGCTATTGCACAGATCATGCATTGGCAAAAGGCGATTTTTCTGAGGAAACAATCGTAAACAATTGAAGAATAAAGCTTAAATCGTATGAATCGTATGAGAAGAGACACGCAGACCAGTTTGAGGTCTGCGTGTCTTTTGTCGATCAAAAGCGATCAGGTATTTTCATAACTATACAGTTTCAGTGAACCGGATAAATACTCCCCTAAATAGATTGCAGAGATCCGTTCAAAACCTTGCGCTTGGACTTGCTTTTCTAACCAA
Organism: Enterococcus sp. RIT-PI-f; assembly: GCF_001297065.1. GTDB lineage: Bacteria > Bacillota > Bacilli > Lactobacillales > Enterococcaceae > Enterococcus_D. The sequence goes on from NZ_LHOX01000016.1 coordinate 68,770, forward strand.
TCGATATCTTGATCAATCAATTCAAGCACGTCAAAATTAGGCAAGCCGTCTACAATAATAGGATAGCGGATATTCTCATCACCAAACTCTATGATCGTCAACTGTCCATTTTGCTCGAGAACAGCCCGTTTGACTTTTTCGACCTCGTAAATGCCGGCAGACCGCAGTTTGAACATGAGTTCATTGGCTGACAAACCATTTTTTAAACATTCTTTGACGTTGACCTTGCCATTTTCAACTAATGAAATGGGGCGTCCATCTACTAAGCGTTTGACGAAGTGATTGTGTTCTTTGGCAAATTTCAATATGAAAATCAGTAAGGTCCAAATGATCAGTACAAGGATGAATTGCAAAACGGTGATCGAATCATTGTAGATGACACCACCAATAATACCGCCTAGTACATAATTTTGAACTTGATCGCTGGAGGAAGACGGGGCCAGATTGCCTTTGCCCATTAGGTTGATTTGAAGAATCAAACAGATGATCCCTAACGCAAATTTGATGATGATCGGTGTATATAATTGCATCATATCACTCCTCTATCTTTGTGATATCTGTAGTTGTCAAGTACGCTTCTTCCAATGTATAGGCACTGAAGTCGGCATTGAGTGAGACCCGATAATAGTGGTCATTGAATGCGACCAATACCCCGTCTGCCAGTTGCAGTGCGTTGACGTAGACTGCGTCTTCCTCGACTTGTTGATCGGCGGCTAAACGCTGAACAAAGTTGACCAATTGTGAAGACTGTGACAGCCGGTTTTCGCTTTGCGTGTAATCGGCATACTGGACACCGGATACGAACAGCAAAAAGAGGAGTGCGATAATACTGAGATCACGGTATTTGGTTTTCATTCGATGTCGCATGTACAAGCTGAAGACAATGAGCAAAACGAATAAAGAAGCAAAAATAAAGAAGTATTTGACGTAATCGTTCAGCGCAGATTGTTCTTGCAAGTAATGCAAACCATAGAAAGTCATTGGGGTTCCTCCGATACAATAATCAATTGGGTGTGTCAAGCTGATTGTGCAGCAAATTTGTTGAGAATGCGATGATGAAGGCTATTGGCATAGATTTTTTTTGGATGAAATCTTTATTTTCAGAAAATAAATTTGCAAAATAATTTTCTGCTCCGTATACTGGATAAGGATCGTCTGTCGTTTGTACATAGAATTAACATGTGTTTATTGCGAAAGGAGTGGGGAGATGAAAGACAAACGGACGATATTACGGCCCTTAGGTTCAGGCTTTGCGATGGGGGTACCGTTGATTTTGGGCATCGTGATGAATGATAGCAGTATTAGTTCTGTAGGCGCGATGGGGGCTTTTTCTTATTTGGCCTTTCAACATATTTCGATTACCTACAATGTCAAAGCGATTTTGATCCATGGAGCGGCGCTGATCGGCGCGTTTATTTTGGGGGCATTGACGGCGTTGGTTCCGTGGAGTGCGCCTTTTATGATTGGCTGCATGTCTTATTCCGCATTCTTGTTGTCAAAAATCTATCGGATTCCAAAGCCAGATTATTTCTTTATCTTGATGCTTTATGCGACAGGATTCAATTTCCATGCAGCTGCCGTGGGTGATATTTTCCAACACAGTTTGTATTTGCTTTATGGATTGGCTGGCTCAGTTCTTTCTGGACTGCTGATATCATTGATCGAGCATTTGCCGTTACATAGTAAACCAACAGCGTTTCAAAAACTGTCATTTAAGGAAAAATATGATTTAGCACTATATCGCCAACCAGAAATGGTCTTAAAAGCACTGCATTTTTCGATTATTTTATTTGTTGCTACGTATGTGGCTTTTTTGCTTCGTGAGAGCAACGGGTATTGGATTCTTATTTCAGCCGCCGCAGTTTTAGCAGGTGAACATATGGATAAAATCAAAAGTCGGACAATTGGTCGTGTGCTGGGCGGGATCGTTGGCTTACTATTAGGTTTTTTGTTGATGTCCTTACATCTCTCATTGCCATTATTGGCATTGGTCTTGATTCTTTTAAATATACTCACTGAATGGTATATGCCCCTCAATTATACTGTTGCGAATTTTTTTACCAATCCTCAAGTTTTATTGCTGATGACGATAGGCAGCAGTTTCACGCCACTGCAATTGATTCCGTTACGCTTTTCAGGCGCTTTGATTGGCAGCCTATTGGCGATGGTATTGATTTTTGTGATGGATTGGTCGTTGAAACAAATGGAACAAAGTATGATCCATGCGAAGCAAAGTCAAGAAGAATAAAAAAAGTCTGCCATTGACGGCAGACTTTTTCTTTAGATAGCGGTGAATTCCAACAACTGGACACCATTCGTATCGATTGTCGAAAAATGGCGAAAGGTATCTGTGATCTTCTGGTCAAAGACGTGCAATTTCATTCTGTTCATCTGATCGATATAGGCTTCTGTTTCACGATCCAAATGGGCAGCTGTTTGAAAGCGTCTATAGATATAAAAGACCGCGCCATGGTGTCGATCCAAATCTAGTTGTTTGATTTGATAGGTGCCGACTGGGAATAATGAAACCTCAAGAGAGATGTCTAACGCTTGACTCTCAAGAAATGCGTCTTCAGAAGACAAGTGAGGATCAAAGTAGTTGGTATTCCAAAGCAATAGTTGATAAATGGGTCCCTCTTTGGTCAGCAGATAGTCTTCACCTTTGACGATCACGTGTCCCCGCATTCGACGCATCAATGTTAAACAAAAATATGAGGGCCGTTTCTTGCTCTGGAAATGATAGAGATCTAAGCCAGTGCTATATACATGGGGATCTGCTTGATCAACTGCATGCTGCTCATGCAGTTCGTTGTTCAACCAAAAACCATACCCTTCGAGTTGGGCAGATAGACCCAGCATTTCTTGTAAAATAATCGCACCGCGAAAAAATAATCCGTTGTAGTCGACGGTTGCACCCGTTAAGGTATTCCAGTTCAACAAATAAAGTGGGCGATTGATTCCCCGTTCATGCAAGCGTTGTTTGATCCCTGTGATTTTTTCTTGCAAATAATGATGCGAAGAAGTGATGGGACTATATGCAGCCGCTGTTTTTTGAAAAACAAAGTTTGGATCGCCGTCGAAACTGATAAAGTCACAATCATCATCAAGTAATGGCGCGAACGCCAGCAGATACTGTTCGCTTCCATAATTGGTAGCAGGATCTGGGATCGTCAAATGGACGCCGATTGAAACGGTCGGCAAGAGATGACGGATTTGCGCCTTCACTTGTTGATAGTGTTGTTGAAGATGCCGGGAAGGTGCATCGGGTATTCGGATCGAGAGACGTAACGTTTGCGCCCATGTTGGTTCTGTTACCCGTGTCAAATGGGTCAAAAATTGTTGGATCACAGAAAACGATGTGTCAGCAGGGTTCTGTGTTTTCGTAGGTTCAGGCAACGTATAGGCAAGCATCAATGGTAACTGATGCTTATTCAAAAAAGCCAGTGCAGGAGCTAATTTTTCAAATGCAGGAAATGAATTCAACTGCAGCAAATTGGCCAATGTTGTACTGATATCTGTCGTGCTGAGTAAATGCTGGCAATAAAGCCGATCAATCAAGCCTTGGTCAATCAGTTCAACCAGCTCATTTTGGACTTTCACGTTGGCTAAATCAGTCAAAGCGCGTACTTGAATGATCGTTTCCCCCGTGTGAAATGGTCCTTTATCCATCATTTCATCGATCACCACATGTCGATTGCGCCGATCAATCAAAGGTGGGCGTACATCTGGTTGATTTTGCACCGTTTGATAAAGCAAATGCAACATGTCTTTTGCCGTGGCTGATTGATGGCCGGCATTGTTTGTTTGTGTTGCTTGTTCTTCGCTGGTCAACTGTGATTGACGATAGGCTGTGGGGGTCATTTTGATCAGCTTTTTGAACTGTTCACGATAGACTTTGACACTAGCAAAACCAGCTTCTAATGCAATTTGCTCAATGCTTTTTTTGGAATATGTCAAAGCGGGAAGACTTTTATGAATCTGTATTTTTTTGATATAGTGGGAAATTTGTTCACCAGTTTCTTTTTTGAATAGTTTGGATAAAGCAGATTCCGACAAATAAAATGTTTCGGCAATATCTTTGACTTTCAGGCCTTGCTGGATATGGCTATCAATATAGTCCAAGATCTCCGGTAATTGCTGATACCCGCTGATTTGAATGGGATGATGCCGTTTGGTTTGGTAGCGCTGAATCAATAAGTAAATGATTGCTTCAAGTTTCATGAGGCGATACGTTTTTTGCTCCGCCGTTTGATTGAATTCATTCAGACAGAGTTCAGTGATCGTGTGCAGGAGTTCACCGTTGGCAGCAGCATTTTCTGCTGGTATATGAAAGTGTACAGTATAAAAAGCTGGAAATTGCGCTGCAAAAAAGAGTGAATCGATCTGCAATGACAACACCACACAATCGCCGCTATTGACTGGTGATAAAGTGGCTAATTGATGTCCATTCAGACAATACAAGTCGTTGCTGCGTAATGTGCGTGCATGTGTGTCATGCTGGACCGTTACCTGTCCTTTTAAGACCAACAGAATCGTTAAGTCTTCCGCAAACAATCGGAATGGACGGTCAATAGGATAATAATTGATTTGACATGCCTGTTGCTCCATTTTTTTCCCTCTTTTCTCTCTTCTATTATACACCGAAGCAGGATGTGTGAAAATATCGTTCTTTTATAGGTGTGAATTTTTCCTGAATTGTATTGGCTTTGTTTTATGTATCTGAATGAGAAATGAATGGGATTGTTGGGCATAAAAAAAATCTTACAATAGAGATATAAGGGAGGAATTGAGATGGAATCTGTATTAGAAGATGTTTATCATGTATTGAACGAACGCAAAGCTGAGATGATTGCGTTAAGGAGAGACTTTCATCAACATCCTGAATTGTCTTTTCAAGAAACAGAAACAGCCAAAAAGATCGCTGCATTCTATGAGGGAAAGGATTGTACTGTCACCACGCATGTTGGGGGAGGAAATGGCATTGTAGTTGATATTCAAGGAGGCAAACCTGGCAAGCATATCGCCATTAGAGCAGATTTTGATGCACTGCCGATCCAAGAAGAAGCAGAGGTGCCATTTGCTTCTGAGGTACCAGGGGTCATGCATGCTTGCGGACATGATGGGCATACGGCTTATATGATGATCTTGGCAGATACCTTGATCCAGTTTAAAGACCAAATTGCTGGTTCAATCAGAGTGCTTCATCAACCTGCTGAAGAAGTAGCGCCTGGCGGTTCTAAAGCAATGATTGAAGCAGGCTGTTTGGCTGACATCGACAATGTATTCGGTATTCATGTGATGAGCACGATGGAAGTTGGGAAAGTCTATGTTCATCCAGGAGCGGTCCATACAGGTCGCGCAACTTTCAAGGTCAAAATGACTGGTAAGGGAGGACATGGATCAGCACCGCAAGATGCCAATGACGCGATCGTTGCAGCTGCACAATTTGTTTCAAGTGTCCAAACCATTATTAGCCGTCGCATTAGTCCATTTGATTCTGCTACTGTGACGATTGGGTCTTTTGATGGAAAAGGTTCAGCGAATGTGATCAATGAAACCGTCGAGTTGGCTGGAGACGTCCGAATGATGGATGAAGCATTGCGGCCAATCATTGAACAGGAATTTCGCCGTTTATTGGCAGGGATTTGTGAAGCATTTGGAATAACCTACGTATTGGATTATCAAAATGATTATCCTGTCTGCATGAACGACCCTGAAATGACGCAATTGGTGGCGCAAGCAGTAGAACATGCTGCAATTCCCGAAGTGGCAGGCGTGGAAGCTTGCGGTCCGCAAACAGCTTCAGAAGATTTTTCTTACTATGCATTGGAACGGCCTAGTTGTTTCTTCTTTGTCGGTGCACATACACCTGGTACACCAATTTATCCGCATCACAATCCCAAATTTACGATTGATGAAGATTGTCTAATGATTGCTGCAAAATCAATGGCCAGTGTTGTTTTAGCTTATTTGCATCAAGATTGATTACATGAAGCATCTTTGGATGGATAAAAGATTTCCCTGCAAAAAAGCGGACAAAGCAGTGGATCAGTATCTTCTTTTTTGTACGCTGGATATATGAAAAGTGAGGTTTAAGGAAATGAAAAGTTCTACCGCTATCAATGAAGGTTCCTATCAAGGAAACAATCGATTGTTGATTGGGATCGTTTTAAGTGTTTTGAGTTATTGGTTGTTTGCGCAATCATTGTTGAATATGGCACCAGATGTCCAAACAGATTTGGGCATCTCCTCAGGTGTGCTGAGTACAGGTGTGTCGATCACAGGTTTATTCTCAGGGATTTTGATCGTGATCGCTGGCGGATTCGCAGATACATTCGGTCGGGTCAAATTAACCTATATTGGTATTTTATTTAATATTATCGGTTCGGCAGCGTTGGTTTTTGCCAGCGGGGCTGGCTTGTTTATTGTTGGCCGTATTCTTCAAGGTGTTTCGGCAGCATGTATCATGCCGGCGACCATGGCTTTGGTCAAAACGTATTTTCAAGGAAAAGACCGCCAACGGGCACTAAGTTATTGGTCGATTGGGTCATGGGGCGGCTCAGGATTTTGTTCTTTCTTCGGTGGGGCGATCGATAGTAACTTCGGTTGGCGTTATGTCTTTGTTTTTTCAATCGCAGCCTCATTGGTTAGTGCCATTTTATTATTAGGCACACCTGAATCCGTTGCTGGGACAAAAAAAGAGGGCCGCTTTGATACAGTAGGTCTGATTTTATTCGTCGTATCGATGTTGGCATTAAATCTACTTGTGTCAAATGGAGGCAGTTTTGGCTGGGTTAGTTTGAAATCACTCGGGTTGCTGCTTGTTGTCGTTGTAGGTTTGGCGTTGTTCTATTGGCTGGAAACCCATACTGATTCTGGGTTTGTTGATTTTGGCTTATTTGAAAACAAAGGCTATCTAGGCGCAACGATCTCGAATTTTTTATTGAATGCTGTCGCTGGCACGATGATCGTCATCAATTCTTATGTGCAGCAAGGTCGGGGGCTTTCTGCTGGAAGCACAGGTATTTTATCATTGGGCTATTTGGCGCTTGTCTTGATCACCATTCGAATCGGAGAAAAAATGCTGCAACGTATGGGTGCAAGAAAACCAATGCTGCTTGGTGCATTGATATCTGGAATTGGTGTGGCAATGATGGCCTTGACGATGGTTCAAGGGGTTGCCTATTTGGTGCTTGTATTCATCGGGTATACATTATTTGGGATTGGCTTAGGCATGTATGCGACACCTTCCACCGATACAGCTGTGTCCAGTGTCCCATTGGAAAAAGCCGGTGTAGCTTCAGGGATATACAAAATGGCTAGTTCACTAGGGGGAGCAATGGGCATCGCGATCTCAGCAAGTATCTATAATGGATTCAGTCAATCGATTTCGATCACTGCTGGCGCAACAGCGGGGCTATTGACCAATGTATTGTTTTGCGTATTGGCTATTTTTTCTATTGTTTTTGTGATACCTACACACAAATGACAGTCAAATTGGTGTAAATAATAAATCGTATCGTGCATTGTCAAAGATGGATCATATCCACTTTGACAATGCGCTTTTTTTTGCGCTTAAACCATAGACTTTCTGTGACAAATCGTTGCGATTTTTTGAAGTAACAATGAAGAAAATGAGCATAACAGAAGCAAAAGCAGACCTCTTATGGAATAATCTGGAAATACGGCTGTAAAAAGAAGCGTTTACATTCTTGCCATTTCTTTTGGTAAAAACATCTACTTTTTTTATTGTAAGCGAAATCATATACTCAAGTCAGTGAAGGAGAGAGACATGTGAGAACAAGAATTACGGATTTGATTCATCGTCTGTTAACGATCGATTATCCTATATCAATAGACCAATTGGCACTAGATATGTCAACGAGTGTCAGGACGGTACGTAATGACTTAAATGAAATCAATAGTTTTTTAACAAACTTGGGCATTGAAACGGTTCAAACTATTCGGGGCAAAGGCATTCTCTTAAAATTGCCGCCAGAGGCTAAACAACAGGTGATCACGCAACTTAAAGAGAGCCGCTCGCATTATTACACACGGGAAGAACGCAGTTTTGATCTTTTGTTACATTTAACCTTTTCTACAGCGCCGCTTTTTTTGAACAAAAAGGAAGTCGAATATCAAATCTCAAAAAGCAGTATGGACGAAGATATGCGGCGCTTACGTTTAGAGATCAATAAATATGGACTTGAGATCATTAGTTTGGGCAAGAAAGGTTTGCAGTTGAACGGATCCGAAAGAGCAATACGTACGATGATTTTTGATATTATCAATCAACGAATCGGTATCATCGATTTGATCAATGACCATCAAGATGCCATTTTGTATCAACTACTGTTCAGTTACTTAGATGAGAGTGTATTCGATACAATCAACCAATTGATGAAACAAACAATGGGGCAGAAACAAAATGATTTATATAGCAGCCAAATCTTGCTTTTTGCCGCTATTTGGATAAAAAGGCTAAAGATGAATGCGTTTATTACTAGGGTCAATTGGTTGCCAGCAGATTTTCGTGATCAAGATAGTTCTTCTATTATAGGGGCTTTGTTATCAAGCTATGATTTAGATCCACCAGAGGTTGAAGTCAATTATTTACGCTTTGTGATTGAGTCATTGAATTTCAAAGATTTAACTAATTCAATCGAATGGGTCAATGCCCAACTCCTCTCTTTGCAATTGATTCAATTTGTTGAGTTAGAAACAAAAATTCCTTTTAGCAAAAAAGAAGAAGACTTGTTAGAAGGACTTTATAAACATATGGCTTCGTTGGTTGTTCGAAGCAAAAGTGGTATTCAGGTACCAAATCCTATAAAGGAAACGATTCGTAAGACCTACGGACAGATCTACGATGCAGTGAAAGCTTTCGCTCCTACCATCGAGGAGGTCATTGGCCAATGTTTAAGCGAAGATGAATTGGCGTTTTTGGTTATCCATTTCTCCACTGCACTCAGTTCGTTGAATCATGAAATCAACTATATTTATAAAGCAGTTGTCGTATGCAATCATGGCATGGCGACAGGCAATTTATTGGCTGCAAGTTTGAAAGAAAAATTTCCTGAGGTAGAAGTAGCAGCGGTATTAAACTCGCAAGAAGTCAATTCCATCAATAAATTTGATATCGACCTTGTATTTGCTACGTATGATATTCAGTTTAAAGATAAACCTACCTTGATCATTCCGCCAATCATCAATGAAGAAAACAATCAGGTCATCCATCAGTTCCTGACAAGAAATGAGTCAGTCAAACGGATCGTCATCGATCCTACAAACGCCACGCATCTTTTTAATCAATTCATACAATTGATTGAAGAAAGTGGTGGTACGGTGGACGCCGCAATCTATCATCAAATGACCCAGCTGTTTGAACATAATAAATTAACGATCAATGCAAGGGAGATTCAGCCTATGTTAAAAGATATTCTATCAGACAACCATATTCAATTAAATGTACCTGTTCAAAACTGGGAAGAAGCAATTGAAATTTCAGCAGTTCCATTACTGAAAGAAAAAACAATCGAAAAACGTTATATCGATGCCATGATCGATACAGTCAACGAATACGGACCTTATATTGTGATTGGCAAACACTTGGCCCTTGCCCATGCACGTCCAGAAGATGGTGCGCAGCGGTTGGGTGTCAGCGTGATCACGTTAGCCCCGCCAATCAACTTCGGGAACCAGGAAATGGATCCGGTAAAAATTATTTTTTGTTTGGCAGCAGTTGATTCCTATTCACATTTGGCGATTATGAAAGAACTGATTGAACTCATCAATGATGAGGCAAAACTGACAAAATTGATCGCTTGTCCAGATGTTGCTTCGTTTAAAGCTTTATTATTCTCATAAAAAGAAAAGAGGAAATGATAATGAACAAACTCAATATTTTATTCGTATGTGGGGCTGGATTAGGCAGTAGTTTTGCGGCCCAAATGTCTACAGAAGATGTTTTAAATAAATTAGGAGTGGAGGCCAAACTTGATCACGTAGACATTTCTTCAGCTGTTTCAATGAAACCAGATATTATTATCACCGCAGAGAATTTCCGTAGTCAATTCGAAAAATTTTCGCTTGATTCTTCTACTGATATTATTTATTTGCGCAACATCGTCTCGAAACCGGAAATTGAAGAAAAAATCACACCAGTATTAACAGCTAAGGGCGTAATGTAACCATAGGATAACACGAGGGGAGCAAGAAAAATGGGTGTCATTAACTTTATTATTGATAATATTCTTACACAAGCGTCAATCACGATTGCATTGATTGCGATGCTCGGCTTACTATTGCAAAAAAAATCAGCAGGACAAGTGATCTCAGGGAGTTTGAAAACATTACTCGGATTCCAAGTGCTTAGTGCTGGATCGAGCATTATCGTAGGCAGTTTAACCTACTTTGGACAAATTTTTACTGAAGGATTCAACATGCAAGGAATCATTCCGTCTATCGAAGCCATAAATGGTCAGGCGATGAATGAATTAGGCTTAGGACGTGATATTGCCTTAACCTTCTTAGCGATATTTGTATTCAATATCATTTTGGCACGCTTTACCAAATGGAAATATATTTTTCTAACGGGCCAAGCCATTTTATGGATGGCAACTATGACAACTGTGTTCGGCTACTTTGCAGGGTTAAGAGGGATCGTGTTGATTTTGGTTGGTGGATTTATCGGGGCGGTCTTTGCTATTGCGATGCCTGCGTTGGCACAACCAATCATTCGGAAAGTGACGGGTTCAGATGACATTGCATTGGGTCATTTTTGTACGATCGGTTATTTGTTTGAAGCTGGAGTCGCGTATATCTTTGGAGAACGGGGCGAAAACAAAAAGTCGATTGAAGACATTAAATTGCCGCGCGCATTCGAATTCTTACAAGACACCTATCTTTCAGTGATGGTTGTGATGGTGCCTTTATACATTATCACTGTACTATTTGCAGGAGAAACATTTGCGGCTACATTATCTGGTGGTCAAAACTACATCATGTTTGCGTTCCTACAAGCGATTCAATTTGTTGTTGGTGTCTATGTTTTACTAGCCGGTGTTCGATTGTTGTTGGGAGAGATCGTTCCAGCTTTCCGAGGGATTGCGATGAAATTGGTACCAGATGCCAAGCCCGCATTGGACTGTCCAGTCTTCTTTCCATATAGTCCAAATGCCGTGATTTTAGGCTTTATTACGACAACGATTGGGACTGTGATTGCGATGTTTGTGTTACCGGTCTTTGGTTTGGCCATGATTCTGCCAGGCATGCTGACGAACTTTTTTGCTGGTGGGACTGCAGGGATCTTTGGCAATGCGGTTGGTGGACGACGTGGCGCAATCATTGGTGGGATCTTCCACGGCTTCTTTATCACTTTACTACCTGCATTATTGGTGACGATTTTCAACCAAATGGGCTTTATTAATGCGACAGCAACTGATGTCGATACAGTGACGGCAGCCTTGCTTTATGCATGGATCATTGGACCATTATTAAAAAACTTTTAATTAGAAATGAGGGGTCAAGATGTTTTCATTTTTTAAAAAAGATAAGCCAGTGAAAGAAGAAGCAGTCTTGTCGCCAGCCGAAAAAACAGCTGCTGAAGCTGTAATAGCTGAAACGCAAGCTGCATTAGAAGATACGGATCAAACATCAGATGCATTGGCTGCTTTATATGAAAAGTTGGGCCTTGCACAGGCAAAATTGTCAGATACAGACCATGCGATCGCCTCTTTAGAAAAGAGTTTAGGCATCAAGAAATCCATTGGGGACGGATATAAAACGCTGATTTCTTTATACAATGCGAAGCGTGCTGCCGCTGCAAAAAGCGGCGATGATGCGGGCATTGAGTATTATATGAATAAAATGGATGACATGCGTCAAATCGCCAAACAAATCACGATCAGTGGGAATTAAATAAAAATAGGTGGGATCAGATATGTATACAACATTAAAAGAAGTTACGAAAACAGCAGAAGAATTGAATTTTACAGTGGGCGCTTTTAATACACACAATTTAGAAATGCTGCCAGGTATGTTGCGGGCGGCAAAAGAGATGGGGGCACCTATCATCATCCAAACCAGTATCGATACGGCCAAATATATTGGCTATGATGTATTGGTCCATGTTGTTAAAGCAATTGCGGACCAAGAAATGGTTGATGCCGTGCTTCATCTAGATCATGCACGTGACTTTGATGAAATCAAGGCAGCGATCGATAGCGGTTATACCTCTGTGATGTATGATGGGTCTCATTTGCCCTTTAAAGAAAATATTTTGAAAACGAAAGCCGTGGTGGAATATGCGCATCTACGTGGTGTCTCAGTCGAAGGGGAATTAGGAACGATTGGTGGGACAGAGGAAGGCATCCATGTTGATGAGGAGGATAAAGTCTATACACGTCCTGAAGATGCCATTGAGTTTGTCAAAGAAACCGGCGTGGATGCTTTGGCTATTGCCATTGGTACCAATCATGGCCAATTTCGTTCTAAAACAGAAGTCAATCTCCCATTGCTAAAAGAAATCGATGCGGTTGTTGACGTGCCCTTAGTCATTCATGGTGGAACGGGTGTGAAGGAAGAAGATTATCCGGAATTGATCAATCATGGCATTCGCAAGTTCAATGTTGGGACGGAATTATTGGTCAATTGGACGCGCATTGCAAAAGATAGTTTTGGCGAGACGGAAGTCAATAAATCATTGCGGCACAACGTGATTCCTGCCAACGATGCAATCAAGGAGATCGTCAAACACAAAATTGGCCTATTCATGAATACCAAAGAACCAACTCATATAGGGAAATAGTATGAAACGCCAAAAGTATGTGATCTTGCTAGCGGGTAGCCCAGGAACGGGAAAAACTTTTTTGATGCGTATGCTGCAAGACCGTTTTCCAGATCTTTATGCGGTCACCCCAGATGAAATCAAGGAAAACTTTGCGGAGACATTGGGGTTTGACTCATTAGCAGAAAAAGATCAGATCGAAAAGCGGTACGTGTGGCCATTTTACTACCAGGCATTGGGGATGTATATGTCATTAGGGAAACGCCTGATCGTTTCTGAGTATCCATTCAGCGATAAACAAAAACCGTTTTTGACTTTTTTGGGTGAAAGTTATGGCTACCAATTTATTACGATCAGATTAGATGCCTCATTTGATACCCTTTGGGCACGTCGGCATCAACGTGATCGTGCCCAGGACCGTCATTTAAGTTTTATTATGTCATCTTATCATTATGGCGACGTGTTGATCGACCGAGAATCGGCAACCAATCATATTACGAAAGAAGCCTTTCGTCAGATCATTCAAGAGCGACAGTACCAAGCATTTGCAATGGGTGAACTGTTTGAAGTGGATGTGGAAGATTTCAGCCTGATCGATTATGAGCCAATAATCGAGGAAATCGCGCAAAAAATTGAAGTTGATTCTTAATTAGAACTATTGAAGCCATCTATGTGAGGGTGGCTTCAATAGTTTTTTGTTGAAGAAAAGATAGATTGAATGAATGGCTTATCGTGTTCAAACTCGTTTGATTTAGGTATCATGAACTAAGAGAAGGGAGAGGGGAATACAAATGATTGACCAATTAAGGCAGTATCAAAGGATGCTGTCGATCGCAGAAGCCGGTTTATTTTATGGGAAAGATGTTTATGACATTGAACGATTCCAAGAGGTAAAAGACATTGCGCTGACCTTGTTGAGCGAGGCAGTAGACCAAGAAACTTCAGTCTTAAAACTATATCTTGATAAGCAAGATGGTTACCCAACACCCAAAGTCGATGTACGGGCCTTGATCCGGCAAGAGGATAAGGTTTTGCTGGTCCAAGACCGTGCTACCAAGGAATGGTCATTGCCTGGAGGATATGCAGAGGTTGGTTTGACACCAAAAGAAAATATCCAAAAAGAAGTATTGGAAGAAACAGGATTGCACGTGGCGGTTGGACCACTACGGGCTATTTTCGATACCAATTTGCGAGAAGATATTCCTCAATTGTTCCAATATTACAAATTGGTGTTTGCGTGTGAGGTGATTTCGGGTGCATTTGCCGCAAATAGTGAAACGGTTCAGAGTCATTATTTTGAACTGGAGGATTTACCAACATTGTCCATGAAGCGAACCACAAAAGAACAACTGGTTCAGTTGGTACAAGACAATCAGCTATATGTAGAATAAGTCTGCATGTTTGTCAAAAAAAACGTTTTAATTCGTATTTTCATTCGAATGTTATTTACTTGCTGTGAAACTTGGTTTATCATTGATTTCGTTGTTTTCATTATTTAGATCAAGTGTAGTATTTCACAGCTGCTTGATTGACGGAGGAGTACTAAAATGAAAAATCAAATCAATGCCTTTTTTGGGCTGGATGCTTTGCAAACGACAGTCAAACGGGAGATTTTGGCTGGCTTTACCACATTTATCTCTATGGCCTATATTTTGTTCGTAAATCCAACGGTGTTAGGCGCTTCTGGAATGGATGAAGGTGCGGTCTTTACTGCTACGGCCTTAGCCAGTGCACTAGGCTGTATCTTGATGGGGGTCTTGGCTAAATATCCAATCGCCACTGCACCCGCCCTTGGGATCAACGCATTCTTTTCTTACTCGGTTTGTATTGGGATGGGCGTTCCTTGGCAAACGGCTTTGGCGGGTGTTTTTGTGGCTTCACTGATTTTTATTGTGATCACTATTTTTAAACTGCGGGAGTTGATCATCGATGCGATTCCATCTGATTTAAAATATGCGATCTCCGGTGGGATTGGTCTGTTTATTGCCTTTTTGGGATTGAGTGAAGGTGGGATCATTGTATCAGATGACTCGACATTGGTCGCTTTAGGGTCTTTAAGTGTTGGCACAACTTGGCTCACGATCTTTGGTCTCGTTGTGACAGCTATTTTGATGGTGCGACGCGTACCTGGCGGTATTTTCATTGGGATGGCTGCGACAACGATTCTCGGTTTATTGACCGGTTTGATCCAAGCACCAACGAGTATTGTTTCTGCCGCACCGAGTATGTCTTCTACCTTTTTAGTGGCCTTACACCATGTGGGAGACATCAATTCTCTGCAAATGTGGGTCGTTGTCCTGACATTCTTGTTGGTGACTTTCTTTGATACAGCCGGGACATTGGTTGGTCTAGCCAATCAAGCAGGGTTTATGAAGGACAACAAAATGCCGCGAGTGGGCAAAGCTTTGGCTTCAGACTCAACGGCTATGTTGGCTGGATCACTTTTAGGGACATCACCTGTAGGGGCCTATGTTGAATCATCCGCTGGGATCGCTGTAGGCGGACGCTCTGGACTAACCGCGGTAACGACAGGCATCTTTTTCTTGTTTGGCTTGTTCTTTTCGCCGCTGTTATCCGTGGTGACATCACAAGTGACAGCACCGGCTTTGATCGTAGTAGGTGTCTTGATGGCACAATCCTTGAAGGAAATCAAATGGCACGAAATGGAGATCGCGATTCCTTCTTTCTTGATTTTGCTGGGTATGCCGTTGACGTATAGTATTTCAGACGGGATTGCTTTAGGCTTTATCTTCTACCCAATCACGATGATCGCTGCCAAAAGAGGCAAAGAAGTGTCACCGATCATGTATATCTTATTCTTTGTCTTTATTGGTTTTATGTGGATTTTGAATGTGTGATCGTTAAATAAGCGACTGACCAAAACGACATGTTTTTGGTCAGTCTTTTTTTATAAGCGCTATTTCTCCTCAAAATTGGTATAATAAAAAGAAAAAAAGGTGGCAGCTTATGACGACCATTAAAGATATTGCAGAAAAAGCAGGCGTCGCAAAAAGTACCGTTTCCCGCTATTTGAATAATGGCTATATCAGTGAAGAAAAGCGCAAAAAAATTGATCAAATCATCGCTGAAACTGGCTATCGGCCGAATACTTTAGCACGTTCCCTCAAAGCACAAGACTCAAAACTATTAGGGGTCATCATTCCTCGTCTTAATTCGCCTTCTGCCAATGATGTGTTGAAAGGCATCGATCGAACTGCCCGGCAAAATGGCTATCAACTATTGATTACCAATTCTGACCAAAGTGAGGCAAGGGAGTTAGAGAATATCCAGACATTGGTCAAACAAAAAGTAGCCGGAATGATCATCTTTGCGCGAGAAATGACGCCACAGTTGAAAGAGGTATTGCCGACGATTCCGATGCCAGTGATTTTGATCGGTCAACGATTAGCAGGCGTTCATGCGATCGTTCATCAAGATTATCAAGCCGGAGAGGAAATGGCCAACTATGCGCTAACAAATGGTCATCGGGACTTTTTGTTTGTAGGCGTCAGCGAAAAAGATGAAGCTGTGGGTAGTTTGAGAAAGCAAGGGTTTGTTGATACGGTTGAAAAAGTCGCTGGAACGACTGTAACTTATGTTGAGACTTCTTTTTCACGTCGAGAAACCTATCAAAAAGCGCTGGTATTTCTTCCCAGTCGGCAAGCTACCTATGTGGCCTGCGCCACAGACAATATCGCTATCGCTGTCTTAAAAGCAGCCCATGAGCTAGGACAAAAGGTGCCGGAGAATTTTTCTTTGAATGGGTTTGGCGGGTATGATTCAACAGATTATGTTTATCCAACAATCACCACTGCAGCCTTTCCTTATACGCAGTTAGGCGTCGATGCAGTCCATGCACTCCAACAAATCATTCAAGGGGAGACAGTACCGGAGATTATTGAATTGCCCAATCATTTAGTGATCAAACAGTCAACGGCTAGACTGGGTGAATGATCAATGTTTCAGATTTACCATACAAGATGAGAATAACGTTGAACCATTGACTGTGGATTTAGGGCATAGTCAAGGATTCAACGTTATTTTTATTTACCCTTGCTTTTGTAAACGATTTCTGATAATCTACAAATATAGAACCGGTTCCACAAAACGAAGATGAAAAACGAGGAGTGGTAAAAATGAATGAACAGCAGACGATCAATGACGTCATCGACGCAGTGGGAGGAATGTCAAATGTTAAAAACTATGAGCATTGTGCGACACGTTTACGTTTGATTTTGAAAGATGATCAATTGGTAGATAAAGCAAAAGCAGAGCGTGTCACAGGAAGCAAAGGGTATTTCTTTCATACAGGACAGCATCAGTTTATTTTTGGTACGGGCAAGGTCAATCAAGTCTATGAAGCATTTGCAAAAGAAATGGATCAAACTGAAACGGGCAGTCAGCAAGCATTTAAAGAAGATGCGTACACCAATTTGTCCCCTGTGCAAAAAGTCGTTCGTACATTATCGGATGTCTTAGTTCCTTTGATTCCTGCATTGGTCACAACAGGATTGCTGATGGGGATTCGCGGTTTATTGGTTGAACTGGGTGTGCCTATCAGCGCAGATTGGTATGTGATGTTTGAAATGTTGACGGATACGGCGTTTGCCTTCTTGCCAGTCTTGATTGCATATAGTGCGACGAAAAAATTTGGCGGAAATCCGATTATCGGAATTGTCGTTGGACTGATGATGGTGTCGCCGCAATTGCCCAATGCGTGGGCAGTAGCCAGTGGTGATGCCAGTCCATTACATCTGTTCGGTTTGTCTATTTCTGGTTATCAAGGATCAATTTTTCCTGCTATTATCGTTGGGTGGCTGGTATCTAAGTTAGAGCATTGGTTCCGAAAGTTTGTACCGCAAATGATGGACTTGATCGTCACACCTTTTTTAACGATTGTGGTGACGTTGACACTGGTGCTTTTTGCTTTAGGTCCTATCTTGCAAGTTGCCGAAAAAGCAGTTATCAATAGCATTGTTTATGTGGTGCAAGCGCCTTTTGGCATAGGCTATATGCTATATGGCGGGTTGCAGCAGCTAATTGTGATAACTGGCTTGCATCATTCATTGAGTATTGTTGAATTGGGCTTGTTAAATACGACGGGTGAGAATGTTTTGCAGGTGTTGGGCACGGCAAGTATGGCTGGTCAATTTGGTGCAGCGATTGCAGGCGCTTTTTTGTATCGAGATCAAGTCAAACGGTCGAATGCGATCAGTGCAGCAATTCCTACGCTGTTTGGGATTACTGAACCTTTGCTTTTTGGTGTCAATTTACGATCAATGCGTATTTTTGTTTCTGGCGTGATTGGTGGTGCAGTTGGCGGTTTTATGACCTATGTCTTTCAACTAGCAGCAACTGGGATGGGGATCACATTTATTCCAGGTTTGCTTTTATATACAGGTGACCTAACAGCAATGCTGAAATATGTCGCAGTAATTATTGTGGCCTTTGTGGTTGGTTTTGTCTGTGTGCAAGTCCAACGGGGACGAATTATCAAAGAAATCAATCAATAAACAGATCATGTCACAAGGAGGTTCACTATGTTGGAAAAAGAGTACTGGGAAGTGCTGCACCAGAAACAAGCCTATTTAAAACAAAAAATTGCGCAAGATCCTTGGCGATTAGTGTACCATCTCATGCCTGAAACTGGCTGGATGAATGATCCCAATGGCTTGTGTCAATTTAACGGCACCATCCATTTTTATCATCAATATGTGCCGCAAGAAGCTGCTGGTGGACTAGCACCGCATTGGGGGCATAAGACATCAACAAATTTTGTTTCGTTTCAAGAGGAACCGTTGTTTCTTTCGCCAAATCACGCATATGATCGCGACGGCGTATATTCTGGTTCAGCATTTGTTGAGGGAAATCAGATTCATTTTTTCTATACTGGAAATGTCAAGCATCCCGGCGATCACGACTATACCTACAGTGGAAGAGAACAAAATACAGTCCATGTGGTGAGTGATGATGGATTTACTGTGATCAAACAAGAAGTTGTGATTCCCCATGATGCCTATCCGGCAGGTTTTACTGATCATATCCGCGATCCCAAAGTGTTTAAGCGAGGGGATGTGTATTATATGATCTTGGGTGCAAGAACAGTAGACAATCAAGGCAAGATTTTGATCTATGAATCGGATAATCTGTCTGAATGGCGTTATCGCGGTATATTTTTTGGCGTAGATGATGACTTTGGGTATATGTGGGAGTGTCCCGATTATTTTCAGATCGATGGACAAGATGTATTGTTGTTTTCGCCGCAAGGGATCCTCAATCAAAGAGACGCTTTTCAAAATAGATACCATTCAGGCTATATATTGGGGACAGTGGATTGGGAAACATTGAGATTTAAGCATGCCACGCCTTTTCGCGAGTTGGATCATGGGTTTGACTTTTATGCACCTCAGACCTTCTCGGATGAACAAGAACGTCGTATTTTATGGGGCTGGATGGGGCTTGGCGATACCATGCCAGAATATAGCAATCCAACGGTTGCCCGTGGTTGGCAACATGCCGCAACATTACCGAGAGAATTAAAGGTCCGTGATCAGAAACTTGTGCAGCAACCCATCACCGAGCTGCAACGATTGCGGGGTGTTCATCAACAAAGGCACATACAGTCATCGGTTGGTGAAATCACTTATCAGACTGCAACGACTGCCTATGAAATGGCGATCACTCTTGATAAGAGTGAATCGAAGTGGCAGATCGCGTTGTTGGAAGATACCTTGTTGCAGTATGATGGCACTACGTTGACCATGACCCATGGACCTTCGGGATATGGACGCAAACACCGCAGGCTAAAGATTGATCATTTGAAACATCTGCATATGTATGTGGACACATCAGCCATTGAAGTTTTTTTGAACCATGGTGCAGCCTGTATCACCTCGAGGGTCTATCCAACCAATCGAAAACCAACTGTTGCAATGACTGGTGTCAATCAGGCGTTGATCGACTATTGGCCCCTCATCAATGAATAGAAAATAGACGATATAAACAGAGGATCATCAGGTATTTATGCTGATGATCCTTTGTGTTTTTGGTTTACGTAGTCTTGTAGCGCTTTTGCATGGATATGGTAACCGTAGGCTTGTTTTTCGATCAATCCTTGTTCTTTAAAACGTTTGAGGGTGAAGGTCAGGTGGCGGTAGCTGACACCTAAGAACTCGGCTGTCTCGGTCATTTTTTCTTGATAGTGATCGTCAACCGCTGTTTCTAATAGGAGCAAAGCGAGGCGCAGATCCAATGGATAGGTTTGTTGCAACATATAGTAGTCCATGCGCAGCAACAGTTTTTCACCAATCTCTTTGGCCAATGCTTGGACAAACAATGGATTTTGCATCAATTCTTGTTTGGCCAATTGTATAGGGATGCCAATGCAGCTGGTTTTTCCTAAAGCGATCACGGTCTTTGGTTCTGTTTCTGCACCAACGAGGGTGAGGTCTCCAATGGAATCACCAGGGTGTAAAAAGTGAAGCAGTGCGCGTTTGCCGTTGGCCTGATCTTTAATGATTTTTGCTTTACCTGCAAGCAAAAGATAAAAATAGGTCATCGGTACGGCTTCTTGCTGGATCATTTCATTGTTATTGAAGGTGATGTAGACACTTTTAGCTAACACGTCTGACGTGAGGGGCAAATAATCAAAGAGTTGGCTGTTTAGTTGATTATGATACGCTGTTTTATTCATTTTTTTCTCCTGTATAGGCTATTTCTCCTATCGATGTGCATTCAGTATAGCACATAATGAGGCCAGAAAAAGAAAGTAGGAATGACAAATGAAACCGAATAAGGTCCTCGCTTCACTCTTGTTTTATAGCCTAAGCGCATTAGGTATTAGTATGACGATCAAGGCCAATATTGGCGTCAGCAGTTTCAATGCATTCAATGTCACACTTGGTTCTGCATTCATGATCAAAGCAGGTACGGTCACCACGATCATGAATTTATTGTTTTTGTATCTATGTTGGACGATGGAAGGCAATCAAAGAGCTGCCAGAGAGAAAAGGCAAGAATATCTTGTGATGGGGAGTTCGTTGCTGCTTTTTGGCTATTTGATCAATGGTTTCGTTTATACGGTATTTGGATCCATTCAATTGACCAATTACAGTTTGCGTTTATTGTTTTTCGTCTTGGGAACGACGTTATCGGGGATAGGGACTGGACAGGTTCTGCGGCTGCATTTATTGAAATTTCCCATTGAACATTTTTGTCAGCTGATGGCAGGGCAATGCCGTTGGTCGTTTAAGCAGATTCGGTATAGCATTGATTTTGTCTGTATTGTTGCTGCTTTTAGTTTGGCGATAGTCTTTCAACTACCGCTTGTGATTCGCGAAGGCACGATCATTAGTTTCTTTTTGTTATCGGCTGCAATTGCATGGTCGAAGGAACACAGCTTGATTCTTGTTGGTGTGGGGAATCAGAACATTGACACACAAAGCGCTGAGAAGAAAAATCGTTCGTAAGGAAGGCTTTAGAAATGCCAGAATGCCGATTTTACGCTACGCTATAAGAAAGGGGTTTTTCATAAAAAATTTGTTGGGAGGTTTTACAGGATGAATCAAATACTGCACGTATTTCAAGAGAAGTTTGCACCTAAGTTATTGGCAATCAGTGAAAATCGTTTTTTGGTGGCGGTACGAAATGGGGTTGCTGTGACCATGCCATTGACAATCATTGGCAGTTTGTTTTTGATCTTAGCCAATTTGCCATTCAGTGGTTGGAATGACTTTATCGGTGATTTTGGTCTTCAATTAGGCGCCGTCAGCAATTTTACTTTTGGTATTTTGGGCTTGGTCGCCTGTATTGGGATTGCGTATTATTTAGCGTTATCTTACGAAATTGATACGATTGGTTCGATCGTCTTGTCCGTATGTGCTTTCTTGCTATTGCAGGCGGGAGATGACTGGGGGATCGATGTGGCTTCATTGGGCGCTACTGGATTATTCACTGGTATCGTGACCGCTATTTTGACGGTCTTGATTCATCGCTTTTTCCTCAAACATCGCTTGGTGATTCGGATGCCAGCAGGGGTGCCGCCAGCGGTGGCGAAAAGTTTTGCGACATTGATTCCAGGGGCTGTGATCATTACTGGGGCATGGGTGATTCGTATTTTATTGGCTTTCAATGTCAATCATTTTGTACAATTGCTGTTTTCGCCATTGGCTGTGGGCTTGAATACTTTGCCTGGTATGCTGCTGTATACATTTTTGATTTTATTGTTATGGTGTCTAGGGATTCATGGCAGCAATGTGATGGGCAGTATCGGTGATCCCATTTTCTTGGCATTATTAGCCGCAAATACGGAAGCCTATACTGCAGGAGAACCTTTGCCAAATATCTTCGCCGGCGGTTTTTATATTATGTTTTTGTGTTATGGTGGAACGGGTTCTACTATGGGCTTGATCATCAATATGCTATTTTCTAAGAAAAAAGCGTACCGCTCTCTAGGAAAAATGGCATTACCCTCAGCGATTTTCTGTATCAATGAACCTATAATCTTTGGATTTCCAATTGTGATGAATCCAATCATGATGATCCCATTCATTTTGACTCCGCTGGTATTATGTACAGGCACGTATCTGCTGTCTGTCACCAATATCATTGGGCGAATCATGTTCAATCCACCTTGGACGACTCCGCCGATCATCAATACGTATTTAGCTACTGGCGGTAATTTGCCAGCCGTGATCTGGAGTGTAGTCTCTTTAGGAATCAGTGTGGCGATCTATTATCCTTTCTTCAAAATCAGTGAACGTCTGCTGCAAGAAGAAAGCACCGAAAATACACAATCTGCAACTGAATAGAAAATAGAGAGTGATTGAAGCGTTCGATTTCTAGGGCATCAATGATGATTTGGTTGTCATAAGGGCAAGCAAGAAGTCTTGCTGTGACCAATCATTGCGCATCTAAAAAAAAGACAAAGCACGTAGGATCGTCCTTTGTCTTACATTTTAAAGTCGTTGGCAGCAACGGCTTTTTTATTTATTTGTCAGAAAATCATTGTTGACCAATTCGTCATAAGTATATATTTGATCGATTTGTCCGTTGTCTTTGGTCCAATCAATAATAGCTTCAAATTGGTCTTTAGGCACGGCTTGTGCATAAGGATAGTCTTCTGTTTGGCTATCTAGATACGCACTCATCGCGTCTGGAAACTGGTAATCAGCAAGAATATCGGCATAGTCTTTGGCACTATGGGTATTCATATAATCGATCCCTTGGTTATAGGCTTCATAGAATGCAGTGATATCTTGTGGCCGGTTGTCAATGACGTCCGTCATGAATTGGAGTGTGCCACCTTTGATCCCTGCTTCTTTCGAGCTGCCGAGAATGACCGCCCCTTGCGCAGCCAGCATACTGGCTTGCGGTTCTGTATAGACAGCCCCGTCTACTTGGTCACTCAGCAAGGCTTCCGAACGGGCAGAAAATGAGGAAATATCCACGATATCGTAGCTGAAATCATGTGTATCAGCAAACTGATCCATGATATATTCCAGAATGAAATTCGGGACCAATGTGACTTTTTTGTCGGCTAATCCGCTGATATCAGTGATGCCTGAATGTGGCGATGCCAAAATTTTGAAATCTTCCAGGATATCAGAGGTGATCATCATATCGATGCCGTTTTGCTTGAAGGTTGCTTCGGTCATGACGTCACTGATCGTCCCTTGTAATTCTCCTGCTTGAATCGCTACATTACGATCATTCGGTGAAGTGAAAGATTTGATGGCAACAGTTAATCCTCTGTCAGCAAAGTAGCCTTCTTCTTGCGCCAAAATGATGGGAATCGCAGATTCAGCAGGCAAGACACCGATCGTCAATGTTTCGTCGGTCACCTGTGCGTCGCTATGCGCTGACGCTGTTTCTGATGTTGTGGTGGTTGCAGTGTCATTCCCGCAAGCAGCCAAACCTATCGTGATGCATACCAATAAACTAGCTTGAAGTATTTTTTTCATTTTTTACACATCCTCAGCTATGAAATAGTTCTTTAAATGCCTGAAGCGGCATATTAAAAGGGATCACATCGCGCTGCAGTTCTAGCGGGGGGGTATTTCTCGTGTTGATGCCAGATTTAGTCGTGAAGGCTAACGTGAACCCTTCTTCAGTCAACGTGTCGATCGTTCTTTGGTCATAAAAACCAAATGGATAAGCAAAGACATCTTTTATCGGTACCCATTGATTGCATGCGGCAAGGTCAGCTGCGAAATCAGCTGTAGTTTCCCACATCGAACGGCTTTTCAGGCCATTACGGGCATGAAAATGATCGGTATGATTGGCATATTCGAAGACATCGGTCATCGCCAATAGTTCAGATTGACTCAAGACACGAGAGACAGCAGGTGTATAGGCATGTGGCTGGTCGTAAAGCCAGCCTGTGACCACAAAAACACTGGCGTTAAAGCCAGCTTCTTTTAATAAAGGATATGCATATTCCTTCATTGACTGGTAACAATCATCGAAGGTCAGCAATACTGACTTTTCAGGGATTGGCTGTTGCGCAAACAGATAGGCTTTCACCTCAGACAATGTCAATGTATGATAATTTTCTGCTTTCAAAAAGGCCAATTGTTGTTTAAAATGAGATGTACTGTTGAATAATGGCAAAGGCATAGCATCCTGATAGCCATCAGCAACCGCAATCGGTCGTGGCTGATCAAGCAGTTCTTCTTCAGGACGTATTTCGTGAAATACAAGGGTCCGAAACATATAAATCCTTCCTTTCTTAGGTAAATCAAACAACAAATAGTATAGCATGAAATGTGAAAAATAACACAAATATTTTTAATAGAAAGAAGGCTTCATGATGGCAGTAATATTTGATTCTGTCAGCTTTGGTTATCAGAATACACGTATTTTTGACCAGGTATCGCTCGTATTTGAGCAAGGGCGCTCTTATGTGATATTGGGGAAGTCCGGTATTGGCAAAAGCACATTGCTCACACTGATCAAAGGCAATCAGCAGCCGCAAGAAGGCTCGGTCATACTTAGTAAGGATGCCGTCATTGAGTTGGTCTATCAGGACGATCGGCTGTTCCCCTGGCAAACGGTCTATCAAGCAGTCGAGATGCCCTTAAAAATCCAAAGAATCACGAAAACCCTGCGCCGCCAACAAGTGAAGGACTGTTTAGCAGACCTTTCGTTGACGAATCTTAAAAATCACTATCCTGCACAATTGAGCGGCGGGCAAAAGCAACGGGTTGCGATGGCTCGAGGGTTGATCACCCAGCCAGATTTTCTGTTGTTGGATGAACCAACTTCTTCTCTGGACCAAGAAACCAAAGAGCAGGCACAAGCATTGATCTACGAAGCACATCAACACAATCAAAATGGGCTGATCGTGGTGACCCATGATGCAGAAGAAGCAGCCTATTTAGGCAAAACGATTTTATTGATGACCAGTGAGGGCATATCCTTTATTGACAATCCAATTGCGTTTTCAGAAAATCGACGTGATACTGTAGCATTTGATCAGTTCGTTCTTACATTGAAGCGCAAGCTAAGAGGAGGTGCCCAATGAAATCTTGGCGACGTTTTATTGGGGGATTGATTCATTTTGTTGTGTGCTGGTGGTGCTTGAGTCTTCTAACGAACAATCGCTCACTGCCGGATCCTTTAGAAACACTCGAACGTTTGTGGACATTGAGGCATGTGGTATTGCTGCATGCCGGCGCCAGTTTCATGCGTGTCTTTGCTGCATTGCTGCTGGCACTGATCGTCGGGGTTCCGCTGGGGATTTTCTTAGGAAAGTCGCGGCATGGCGGGCAATTTTTCAGTCCATTGATCTATTTTCTATATCCGATTCCTAAAGTCGCTTTTCTACCGATTTTTATGCTCTTTTTCGGCTTAGGCAACCAATCAAAAGTGTTACTGATATTTTCGGTGATCGTGATTCAAGTGATCGTGTCGATTCGTGATGCGATGAAAGAGATTCCGGCAATGTATGAGGAAGTACTGAGGAACTATACAACGACATTTCGTCATCGCCTGTATTATGTGATTTGGCCAGCTTTGCTGCCTGCCTTATTTGGCAGTCTTAGAGTCAGTATTGGCATTGCATTGGCTTCATTGTTTTTCGCCGAAAATTATAATACTTCTTATGGTGTTGGGTATCTTATTTTAAGTGCCTGGGCCAAAATGGATTATCGGCAAATGATGGTTGGGGTGCTGATCATTGCGCTGATGGGGTATGGCTTATTTGCTATGATCGATTGGCTGGAGAAGAAAGTGGTTCGAGGACGAGGATAACATAAACAAAGTGTTTTTCTTCGTGATTTTTGGCACAAAATGATCTATACTAGACGCATATCAATGAGAATCATTCTCATTGGAAGGAGAGATTAGATGAAAGAATTAGATTTATCTCGATGCCTCTATGATTTGGTGCAACAATATCCTGAGTTGAGAGAGATCATGGCTGACAATGGATTTGCAGCAATCAATCAGCCGGGGATGCTGCAAACTGCTGGTCGGTATATGACGATTCCTAAAGGTGCACAAATGAAAAAAATCCAACTGGCGACCATCATAAACGTACTTGAAGAAGCAGGTTTTCTTGTGAAAGGGATGGTTAAATGACGACGAAATTAGAAAGACAAACACGGATCGTTGAGATTTTGGGCTTGCTGCATCAAGGAGGTTCTTTCGAAGAAGCCAAGCGTTTGTTCAATGAAGAATTCGAAGGTGTCGATGTGACAGAAATCACTGCTGCAGAAAAGGCGCTGATCCAAAGTGGCTTGGCGCCTTCAGAAATTCAGCGATTGTGCAATATACATGCAGCCGTATTTAAGGGATCCATCAATGCAATCCATCATTCCAATGAAGAATATGGACAACCTGGCCACCCCGTCCATACATTAAAGCTCGAAAATCAAGTGCTGCAATCTTTATTGACAGATGAAATCGATCACCTATTGTTACAGATTGAAAAAGGCGATTGGCAACAGAAAGCGCGTCTGCAAGCGGCTTTCAAAGATTTAGGGCAAATCGATAAGCATTATGCCCGTAAGGAAACACTGATTTTTTCTTACATGGAAAAATATGGCCTCACGGCACCGCCAAAAGTCATGTGGGGGGTGGATGACGACATTCGCGAGGCAATTCAAGATATCAATCATTATCTTTCCTTAGAAAAGGCAGCATATAACCCATTGAGTGAAAAATGGCAGGCGTTAAAGACTGAAATTGAAGAAATGATTTTCAAAGAAGAAGAAATCATGGTGCCAATGACACTTGATGTTTTTTGTCTAGCGGATTGGCAGCAAATCGCAGCGGATAGCTTTGATATCGGGTTTGCATTTATTCCGGAACCAATGACATGGAAGCCAAGTGACGCATCTTTCGCAAAAGAAAAAGAAGCTGAACCTGCACGATTGGCAGCGATCAAGCAAGCGCAGGAAACCACTACGGGTATTGCAGCTGGCTTAGGTTTTGAGGAATTTATTGAAGAAGAAAGCGTCCATACGCCAGATAGCCAGCAAATGATCAATCTGCCAACAGGTCATTTACAATTCAATCAGTTGTTGGCAATTTTTCAAACGTTGCCTGTTGATTTGACGTTTGTTGATCATGAAGAGCGCGTGCGTTTTTATTCTGAAGGCAAGCATCGTGTTTTTCCGCGAACCAATTCGGTATTAGGGCGTGAAGTTGTCAACTGTCATCCACCGAAAAGCATGCATATCGTGCAGCAAATCTTGGATGACTTTCGAGAAGGAACCAGAGAAACCGCTGATTTTTGGATCAATATGGGGCCTAGGAAAATCTATATTCGTTATTTCGCCTTGAAAGATGAGACCGGCGCTTATCTCGGCTGTTTAGAGGTCACGCAAGATATTACAGAAATCCAGAAGATTGAGGGCCAGAGTCGGTTGTTGGACTGAATGTCTGGATTTTGATTGCGGTGCGAACCTATTTCTCCTTTTACCAAACCTTGTTATAATCTAATGAGGAATGAAAAGTCGGTGACTTTTTTATGATGGATTGGAGGATGACACATGATAGGCTTCTTATATTTTATAGTCATTGTACTGGCCAATACTTTAGGGGCAGTTTCGGGAATGGGTGGCGGTGTACTGATCAAACCAATATTTGACTTTATCGGTGCGCATTCGGTTGCCGCTATTTCTTTTTACTCAGCAACCGCAGTATTGACCATGTCAATCGTTTCTACGACTAAGCAATTGAGAAGCGGTCAAAAATTTGATTGGCAGATCGTTTCCTGGGTATCGATTGGTGCGGTGATCGGTGGTGTTTTCGGGAATGCTGCATTTGAGTTTTTATTGAACGATTTAAAGAATGACGATGTTGTTCAGTTGATTCAAATCGTGCTCACGATATTTACATTGCTCTTCGCTTTCTTCTATACAATGAATCACTGGCAGGGCTTTCATTTGAAACATGTCCTGTGGTATCTTCTGTGTGGATTGATCCTTGGTTTTTTAGCCAGTTTATTGGGTATCGGTGGTGGTCCTATCAATGTCTCTTTATTGATGCTGCTTTTCGGCTTGCCTATCAAAGAAGCGACTGTTTATTCAATCTGTACGATATTCTTTTCTCAGATGGCGAAAATTACTTCAATGGCTTTAGGCACAGGTTTTCTGCGATACGATTTATCGATGCTTTGGTTTATCATTCCAGCAGCCGTTATTGGCGGTTTTCTAGGTGCAAAAGCAAGTCGCATGCTATCGACCGAGCGCGTCACAGTCATTTTTCAGTTTGTTATTCTTCTTGTTTTGCTGGTTAACATTTACAATGGCTTTCAATGGCTATAGAGAAATACGCATAGTGAACAGGCACACTTTTTGTAACCACTTGAACAATGGTTATAGAAAGTGTGCCTCTTTGTTTATTCCCATTCAGACAAATAATCTCCTGCCAAAGAATAGACGTAATTGATTTCAGTCCGATTTCTAATCCCATTCAAGCCAACTGTCCAATGCCATTCTCCTTGACTGCCATTGAGAATCACGATACTAACGCCAGGCACATAATGATCCAATAGTGCCGCACGTTTTTCCGCATCTTTAATGATCTGTGGTATGACGGCCCAATCAATGGCCGTATAGTCGATGGTCTCATCTTGTGACAGTTCAATGGTGTTGCTGGCTTTTTTCCACTTGGTCAGGATGTTGGTAGGGTAGTACCAATATTCATCCTGGAGATTGGTAACAGGATTGATGACCCGCGTCACAGCATAGACACCGCTTTTCAGCGGGACATTGCGAATATGAAAACTAAAACTGATAAGCTGGATTTCTTGGTCTTTGAATGCCGACTGGGCTGGGAGTGCGGCCATGATGGATTCGGTACTGTCAGCCGCGCGAAACAGTTGACGATCTGCTGGCAGCCAAGTACTTATTATACCGACAAAAACAACGATCAATGGAACCAAAACCATTGTTCCCACCCAATAGAAGACTGATTTTCTTCTTTTTTTGATGCCGAGAATCAAATTGCCGATCATCCAGATCACGATACCAGCAATGAGGAAGTAAGGGATGGTTCGCAACCACTGATGTCTGGTTTTGACTACATCATACTCAGACAGCCCAAACCAGTTTTCTGCAATCGTTAAATCATTCAAAACAATCAAAGCGCCGATGATCACAAGGAGCAGGAGAACTAGTGAAATCGATATGATGCGTCTTATCACTGCAGAACGACGTTTTCCTAAAGGCTTCTTTTTTTCCATTTCGCACCTCCAATGGCATTCATTTTTTCCTGAGGGTTCACATATTCTTTCATTAAGGGTAGTACAATTGATGTGATTTTTCAATGATTATGTAATATGTAAAAAAAGACCTGTATCAAAAGATACAAGTCGGGGTTAGAACTTAATCAAGGGTTTGTTGCTGCGCGATAGCTGGGAAAAATTTGAGACAATAAAGGGCACTGATACCAACGATCACATAAATCACTTTGGCTGCGATCGACGTACTGCTGCCAGTGATCATAGCGATCAAGTCAAATTCAAACAGTCCGACAAGCAGCCAATTGATGCCACCGATAATCAAGATTGCTAGGGCAATACCATCAAATGTTTTTAACATCTTGTTCTCCTTTCTAAATCAATAGGCAGCGGAATTGGTTTATCTTTCATCGTCACTGATCGCCACTTCTTTTTGCTTATCGCCGGAGGGGTTGCGATCATCGTAGATAAATACATGGCGAACGATTTTGATCAGCGGACGAATCGTCAAGAAAATGCCGCCAATCAAGTAAGCAACCGTACCATAAACTGCTGGCAATTTTGTGAATGAAACGATACTGCCAAAAATATAGAATAGACCTGTTAAAATATCGTTTGTTAAAGAAATCAACATGTACCGGTTCTCAAAGTAGATGCGAAAGCGTCCGCCCTTGATGACCACATCTTCTTCCTTTCCTGGATCAAATTGATGTTCGCTTCGATCGATTTTAGGCACATTCTTTCACCCATCCTTTACCTATTCAGGTTTCAAAACGACCTTGATATTGTTGTCTGCTTTTTGATCAAAAATCTCATAAGCTTTGGCAGCTTCCGATAAGGGCATGGTGTGGGTAATGATTTGCGTAGGATCAATTTCATTGTTCGCAATCATCTCATAAATTTTCGGCATGAGGTGTATCACAGGGGCTTGTCCGTGTTTGACAGCCACATTGCGCATGAAAAATTCTTGTAAAGGATAAGAAGATACTGGTGTCATATAAACACCCGTGATTTGGACCGTGCCGAATTTTTTGACCGCTTTTGCCGCCATTTGAATAGGTGAGATGGTGCCGCTTTGCAAGCTGACTAGGTTTTTGGCTTTTTCTTTCACAGGTTCTAAGCCATCCATGCCCACACAGTCGATGATCACATCGGCGCCGCCTTTGGTCAGTTCATAGAGCGCATCTCCGCTGGTTGCTACATCCTCTAGTTGGAATGTTTCGACTTGATTGTAACTTTGCGCTTTATTTAATCGGTGAGGGACAGGATCGACAGCAATCACACGTTTTGCACCTGCCATCACAGCAAATTTTTGGGCGAAAAGTCCCACTGGTCCTGAGCCTAAAATAATCACTGTGTCGCCGTTTTTGACACCGGCATTTTGGACGCTCCAATAAGCGGTAGGTAAAATGTCTGATAGGAACAAAACTTTTTCATCTGGGATAGAAGACTCAGGTACGATAAACGACGTGAAATCCGCAAACGGTACCCGTAAGAATTCAGCTTGGCCGCCCCAATGATTCCCATTTAGTTTTCCGAAGCCAAACAAGCCGCCATACAGGGATTCTGTTGAAGAATTGTCACATTGGCTTTCCATCTCATGTTGACAAAAATGACAGTGGCCACAACCGATATTAAACGGGATAACGACACGGTCGCCTTTTTTCAAGTTGCGTACTTGACTGCCGACTTCTTCAACGATGCCCATTGGCTCATGGCCAACGACATAACCATCTTCAAGTACAGGCCCACCATGGTGGTAAAGATGTAAATCAGACCCGCAAATGGCGGTTGCCGTGATGCGGATAATTGCGTCTGTCGGTTCTTGAATGATAGGGTCATCCACACGACGGACTTCCATTTTTTGATTTCCTTGCCATGTTACTGCTTGCATATTGGTTCCTCCTTTTGATTTCTGGCGAATGGACAAACACTTGGCTGCTGAAACAAGTCATTGCGTTGTTTTTTGTGAAAAAATTGATTATCTATACTTTAATAGTGCAGTGCTTTTGCAGATTTGACAACGATAATGCTCATTTAGTCTAAGAAGAGGGGCAATCACGTATAAGATTTATAATAAGAACAAAAGATTTGCGCTATCAAAAGTTTCATGACAGTATAGAGTAGAAGTAAAGCTTGCTAGTGAATCACTTGCACAGTAAAAGGCGAGAGCCAAGAAGGAGGAGTGATCATGGATTTAACGATTCGCGGAGAAGCTTCTTGTAAACAGTGTCATCAACATTTCGAAGGAAAGCTGATCATTCATTTACAGGAAGATCTGGATGGAACGTTTAAAACAGTGCCACCGCTAGAAACAAACGAGCTGCAAGAAGAGGAAATTGCGATCCATTACCAATATGGACCAGTGATTGATGGCATTGATGGCACATTTACTTGTCCAAACTGTCAAGCAGAAAATGATGTGCGTATTGAAATACCAGCAGAAATTCTCGATGCACCGCTGTAATAGGCACAAGTTGTCCAACAGGAACTGCAATCAAGCAGTTCCTGTTTTATTGTCTTCTTCAATGATTTTCACGTTAAAGTCTTTTAGAATATCAAGACCTTCCGATTCATGTTTTTTTCCTGCCACCAAATTTTTTTGAATAAAAAAATTGGCATCCGGGAAGGCACTCTGAATCTCAATAGTATTAGAGAGGACACAGATATTGGTTTCAACGCCTGTAATCTCGATATATTTTTCTTCCTTGTCTTGAAAAATAGTGTCTTTGATTTCGATTAGTACTTCAGGCGGTATACTGTAGTAATATTTTTTGACAACTTTTTCATTATTTATTGGCGCAAGTTCAGGGACAATCTGTAGCAGATTGCTTTCTTCTTCAGGTGTATCTTTTAAATCAATAGGGATATCCCGTGTATGCAGGATATATTCTTGGTTTTCGCGGGCAATTTTTAGTCGCTGGGTAATGCGCGCAATCAGACTGTGACTGTCGGGCACATAGGCATCAGAAGTTGGATCTAAAATCTGATTTTGCATATCAATAATGACTAACATTTGTCATCATCCCTTTCTAATTCGAATCGATGTTCTTCATGCTCTATGATGAAGGAAAAAGCGACTTGAATCAAAGATAACGCTCTTTTATTTACGTTTTTGAACAACGATAGTTTTTTATTACAAAATTGAAGTCATTATATTTGCTGATTCATTTTTCACATGGTAGGTTCTAGTTGTAACAGTAAAATATAGGAGAGTAGGTTGGAATAAAATGAAAAAAGTTTTTTATATGGGGACACTGCTTTTCTCTGTTGGTTTATTGGCAGCAGGCTGTGGCAACAACACCGATTCATCGGATAACGAATCAGCCGCTGGCAAAACAACGTTAGATTTTTGGTCATTTTGGGGTTCGGGGGCGCGACAAGAAGTGATTGAAGAGATCATTGCTGACTTCAATGCTTCGCAAGATGAGATTGAGGTCAAATACAGTTACCAACCATGGGGGGATATTTGGACGAAATCATTGTCTGCAATCACCGCAGGGAATCCGCCAGATGTGATCGTGCAAGATATCAATTCAGTAGCACAACGAGCCGAAGCGCAACAAGCTACTGATTTGAGTGAATATGTGGAAGCCGGTTTTTCAGATGAATTTTATCCGCAATTATGGGAAACAGTCGAGTATGAGGACAAACCTTATGCCGTGCCTTTCAATACAGATACGCAAGTGATTTTTTACAATAAGCAAATTTTTGAAGAAGCGGGTATCGGGGAAGAGGATTTGCCGCAAACGTGGGAAGAGTTGGAAACGGTTGCCCATCAATTGGACATCAAAGATGGCGATGATTTCGAACGGATCGGGTTTTACCCATTATGGAATCTTGGTGCGGACGTGTGGGCACTGAATGCCGATGAGGGGATGAGTTGGTTTGATGATCAAGAAAATGTCACGATCGACACAGATAATAAAGTGGACGCATTAGACTGGATCTTAGAATGGCAAGACTATTATGGTCAAGATACAATCAATCGTTTAGAAGCTGAATTTGGCTCCGGCGTAGCAGATCCATTCATCTCTGGTTTGGTTGCGATGCGAGCCCAGAATATCAATTATTATTCCAGTTTGATGGAAAATGCACCGGAGGACTTCGACTTTGGGGTGATTCAAATTCCTGAAAAAGAAACCGGATCCGGCCACTGGTCATGGGGCGGCGGCTTTGTCTTAGAAGTACCTCAAGGCGCCAAAGATCCTGAAGCCTCCTACGAATTTATCAAATATCTGTCGACACCAGAAGTGCAAGAAAAATTTGGTGAGAAAAGTTTTGATATCATGGCAAATAAAACTGCCAATGAAAACTTAGTCAACAATAGCAATTTGGATGAAAAAGGACAAATGATCTATCAAATGGCAGATGAAAATTTTTCCAACACAGTCATTACCCCTGTACCATTGACGGCGCCTGACTACAATAGTTTGGTCAATGAGCAAATTGATCAAATCCTTCTTGGCAATAAATCGCCAGCCGATGGTTTGGCCGATGCCCAACAAGCTGTTGAAGATCTCGTAGAACAAAACAAATAAATACCAATTTTGCTGTAAATCAAAAGGAGCAAGGGGAAACGTCTTAGGCTAGCCATAGATAGGGCGTTCCTTTTACTAAACGAGGCCAGATGAATGGCATAATTTTATGCGAATGGAGTATGAGCAATGGCAAAAACAATGTCGAAAAGCAAACGACAAGAAGCGCTATGGGGATACTTCTTCATTGCCCCGTTTTTGATTGGCTTTGTCGTGTTTATGTTAGGGCCAATGTTGTTTTCATTCATTGGTAGTTTCACGGATTATAATTTAACCTCAAGAATGAATTTTATTGGATTGCGCAACTTTGCTAGAATGTTTACCCAAGATTCGTTATTTTGGAAATCATTATACAATACGACGTACTTTGTCTTGTTCAATGTACCATTGACGACTGTGTTCAGTGTCTTTTTGGCTACTTTATTGAACCAAAAAATACGTGGTATCAGTTTCTTCCGTACCACCTTTTATTTGCCAGCTATTTTATCTGGTGTGGCAGTCTATGTCTTGTGGATGCAGCTATTGTCGCCATCGGCAGGGTTGGTCAATACCTTTTTGAGTTGGTTCAATATTGAAGGTCCGGCTTGGCTCTTTGATCCGGAGTGGACTAAACCTGCATTGATTTTGATGAAAATCTGGAGTTCTGGCGGGGCAATGCTGCTTTATTTAGCAACATTACAAAATATTTCTCCTGCATTATATGAATCCGCAGAGATTGATGGGGCCGGGATTTGGTCGAAATTTAGACATGTTACCGTGCCCTTGATCACACCAATTATTTTCTATGACGTGATTACGTCAACCATCGGCTCGTTTCAAATTTTCCAAGAAGCCTATGTCATGACGAAGAACGGGACAGGGGGACCAGCTAATTCCTTACTGTTTTATAATTTGCATATGTGGAATAAAGCTTTTGTTGCCTTTGATATGGGGTATGCAATGGCTATGTCGATGATTCTATTCTTGATCGTCTTGATATTGACCTTTATTAATTTGAAGTTGGCCCCTAGGTGGGTTCATTATACAGGGGGGGGAAACTAATGCAAATGCAACAAAGAAGTCAATCAAGCCAAATACGGTTCAAAAAAATGATCAGTTATCTGGTGATGAGTCTGATTGGTCTTGTCTTATTGATGCCCTTACTCTGGATGGTTTTTACTTCCCTGAAGCCAATGGAGGAGATCGTTCGTTATCCACCAACTTTTTTTCCAGAGGAAATCAATATTGCCAATTATTGGGAAACCATCAATGCGTTTCCTTTCTGGCAATACGCGAAAAATACATTGTTTATTACCATTTTGGTGGTGATGGGCAATGTACTGTCTAATTCATTTATTGCATACGGATTTGCCAAATTGGCTTTTCCAGCTAAAAATCTGATGTTTGCATTGGTTTTGTCTACGATGATGATCCCTGGTTTTGTGACGATGATTCCACAATATGTATTATTTTCAAAAATTGGATGGGTGGGTACTTATTTGCCGTTGATCGTACCAGCGTTCTTTGGCAGTGCCTTTAATATCTTTTTGATGCGGCAATTTTATTTGTCTGTCAATAATGAATTGATTGAAGCCGCCAAGATGGATGGTGCCAACCATTTATACATTTGGAGCCGGCTAATGATTCCTTTGACCAAACCAGCACTGATCACGATTGCGATCAATGCTTTCAATGGCGCTTGGAACGATTTTCTTGGCCCATTACTCTATATCCAAAATCAAGAGCAGTATACATTGCAGATTGGATTGCAAGTGTTTCAAAATCAATCGACGACCCAATGGAATTACTTGATGGCAGGCGCCACATTGGTCTTGTTGCCAACGATTCTATTGTTCTTTGTTGCCCAACGCTACTTTATTGAGGGAATGGATCTAACAGGAGGATCAAAAGGATGAGATTACGGACAGCACCGCAACGCTTCAACCAAGGCGTGATTCGTGGAATCCAATGGATACCGCTATTGGTGGCTTTGCAAGGGTGGTGGCTTTTGTATACAATCCCTCTTGTGACGAGCGTTGCTGCCACAAGGGCCTTGATCGAGGTCTTGATCTTACTGCGCGGCAATGATCAGCAAGAAGTAAGGTGTGGACAACTGTTTCGCCAACGAATCAGACACCTGCGTAAGCGTAAATCAGACTGGTTTTTCAGTGGTCTGATGGACTTGCTTGTGATCGATTCTTTGATTCTAGGTCGTATCCAACTGCCTATTTCTCAAATGCTTTCAGCAGGCTTATTGGTGATTTTTGTCTTGTGTGTTTTGGTGTTGTTTTATCAGACAATGGCCGGTTGGCAAACAGGAGGGCCATTGCCACAACTTTGGGTCAGTTTTTATCTGTTTGGCAAGCAGCCTAAAAAGGTATTGGCACATGTCTTATGGACGTTCTGTTTCGCTTTTGTACTGGCCCTTTTTGGTCCGGTATATTTGTTGGTGTTGGGTATGAGCGGCTGGGTCCTAGGCAATTTATTCATTTATCAAAAATAGACAGCAAAGGAAGTCAGTCAAACTTCCTTTACTGTCTATTATTTTGGCTATATTGTTTCATAAATCGGGGCAACGCTTCACTGATCTGGGTCGGCAAGACCACGTATTGGTCTTTAGCCAGTGACTCGCCTATTAGACTATGGAGATAGACTGCGGCATGCACCGTTTCTTCAGAACGCTCGAATTGAGCCAAAAAGCTGGTGATGATCCCGGCCAAGGTATCGCCCATGCCGCCAGTTGCCATGGCTGGCGTACCTAATGGGTTTTCAACGCTTTGCGCGCCGTAAACTTGCGTACGATGGCTTTTTAGAACAACGATACTACCTAACTTTTCCCGCGCTTGCTGATTATGTGCTTCGCTTTGTTCAGCGATCGGCAAGCCGCTCAGGCGCTGCCACTCCATTTGATGCGGGGTAAACACAACTTGATCAGGATATGGAAATGTCATTGGGTATTTGGCGGTCAAGGTGATCGCTGATCCGTCGATCACCAACCACTGATGTTCTTTTTGATTGGTGACGATCCGCTGCAGCAAATCGAAATTGTCCTTGCTTTCGCCAAGGCCGGGACCAACCAAGATGACGTCGGCTGATTCAGTGACCGAATCGATCCAATCTGATCGGTGCCAATCAACAAACATGGCTTCTGGCACGCGGGCATGAAGTGCTGAACGGTTGACCGGATCTGAGATGACAGTGGTCAAACCTGTTCCGCCATAGACACAGGCTTGGGCAGCCATCAAGATCGCCCCGCCAAATTGCTGATTGCCCCCAACGAGGACGGCGCGTCCGAAAGTCCCTTTGTGGCTTTCCTCAGGCCTTTTTCGGATGATCTGTGTCAAAATAGATTCTTTTAATGGTTCCATTGTTGAACTCCTTTCCTTCCTTGATCGGAATCGGGGATTTGTTGATTCTATTATACCTATTAATCTCAAAAAGACCGACTAGGAAGACCAAATTTTTTTCCATTTTGGTGCTAAGAGTGTTATCATAAAAGGCGAGAAAAGAAATGGAGGGAATCAAATGACAATCGATTGGAAAAAAGAAGTCGAAGACCGCAAAGATGATTTGCTGAACGACTTGATCGATCTATTAAAAGTAAAAAGCGAACGGGAAGACGATAAAGTCACTGCAGATGCACCTTTCGGACCCGGACCTCGCGATGCATTGCTGCATATGTTAGCTTATGGCGAACGTGACGGTTTTACTGTCAAAAACGTGGACAATTATGCAGGTCATATTGAATTTGGAGAAGGCGATGAAACTTTAGGGATCTTCGGTCATATGGACGTTGTGCCTGCTGGAGATGGCTGGTCAACCGATCCGTACGATCCAGTGATCAATGACAACAAAATCTATGCCCGCGGCTCCTCAGATGACAAAGGTCCTTCAATGGCTGCGTATTACGGCATGAAGATCATCAAAGAATTAGGCTTGCCATTATCGAAAAAAATCCGTTTCGTTGTCGGTTCAGACGAAGAAAGCGGCTGGGCAGACATGGATTACTATTTCGAACATGAAGAAAAACCTGATTTTGGTTTCTCACCAGATGCCAATTTCCCAATCATCAACGGTGAAAAAGGAAATGTCACTTTAGGTTTGCATTTCCAAGGCAACAACGAAGGGGACTACCAATTACAACAATTTACTGCTGGTTTAAGAGAAAATATGGTACCCGGCACAGCAACAGCAAGTTTCATTGCGCCATCAACAGATGCCGCATTGGCCTTAGAAAAAGCCTTCTTCGATTATGTCGAAGCACAACCTGTGACCGGCACGATCGAAACAGAAAACGAACAAGTGAAGATTGAATTGGTCGGCAAAGGCGCCCATGGTGCAAGCCCACAATCAGGGATCAATGCAGGGACTTTCTTAGCAGTCTTTCTTGATAACTTTGCTTTCGGCGGCGGTGCAAAACAATTTATCCATGCTGCAGCAGCTTACGTCCATGAAGATTTCTATGGCGAAAAACTAGGTGTAGCGTATGAAGACGAAAAAATGGGCAAGTTGACCATGAATGCTGGCTTGTTTGCTTTCAAAGCCAACCAAGCAGGTACCCAAGCAGATAACTTCATCGCGTTAAACTTCCGTTACCCTAAAGGTGTGACAGCAGAAAGCTTAGAAATCGGGATCGAAAAAACTGTTGGCATGGATGGTGCGACAGTGACCCGCAACGAACGCAACATGGAACCCCATTATGTACCCGTTGATGATCCATTGGTGGAAACACTATTGGCTGTCTATGAAGAACATACTGGCGAAAAAGGCTTCGAACAAATCATCGGTGGCGGAACCTATGGCCGCTTATTAAAACGCGGTGTGGCATATGGCGCAATGTTCCCAGGTTATGTGGACACCATGCACCAAGCCAACGAATTCATGAGCTTAGACGATCTATTCAATGCAGCTGTCATTTATGCAGATGCGATTTATCGTTTAGCGAAATAAGTTTGATTGTTGCGTTGAAACTATAAATGAAGCTGTGTGATTCAGATTGGATGTTTGATCGACATCCAATCTGGAATCATACAGTTTTTTTAACATATATTTATCATAAATAAATGGAAGTTGTGGATAAAGTAAAAAATAAAATGGCGGTGACAAATGGACTATCAAATCTTGAAAAAAGGCGACACTGATTGGTTGTCAGCTGCAGATCAAATTGAGGAAGCAGATTGGAAAGCGGCAAAGTACTTAGCAAATAAAATGAAAAACAATGAATTTTTGGCATGGGAAGGTGTTGTATCAGCAATAGATAATGGCAAAATTGTCGGTTTTTGCTCTTTCGTCGAAAAGGATATCGTCGACAATGTCCCTTATACACCGTATATTGCCATCGTTTACGTTGATCCAACGTATCGAGGAAAACACATCAGTCAACAATTGGTGCGCATCGCTGAAGAACAATTGGCAAAAAACGGATTCGAAAAAGTCTACATCGCGACCCAGCACCAAGGACTGTATGAAAAATCCGGCTACCAGCAGATAGATCAGGCACCTGACCGGTTTGGACGAGA
Organism: Enterococcus sp. RIT-PI-f; assembly: GCF_001297065.1. Classification (GTDB taxonomy): domain Bacteria; phylum Bacillota; class Bacilli; order Lactobacillales; family Enterococcaceae; genus Enterococcus_D. The sequence continues at coordinate 108,283 of NZ_LHOX01000016.1, forward strand.
AATGAGAATTTTGGAAAAATCAATGTAGTTGATCAGGGATCTATCTGCATTCATTGATTGAAAAAATACTAAATATAATGAGTCTACATTTGTCTAATGGGAGAAATGTAGACTTTTTTTGTTGATTTAAGCTCATTAAAAACGCGTAAAAATGATTTATTTTATTTTTTTTGACTATTTTATTGGATTTTGCGATTTGCACTGATAGAATAAAAGATATACAACACTGGTGGATTGCCCATTTCGAGCGAATGGATGACCTATAGAGACAAGCTTATTGCATAAAATTAGATGAAAGAGTGAGGACATGATGCGAAAAAATAAATTATTCTTTGTCATTCTGCTTTTTGGTTTATGTATTGGCGTTTTTTATCATCTTTCCCAAAATGATCATCATTGGCAAAGAAACACAGTTTCAGCACTTGATGGACATTCGTTATCCGTCACACCGATCGTCACGTACGATAAAATCTACACGCAATTACCTGACTTGCTTTATGACCGTGGCATTCAATCTATGGAAAAAGCGCCGATTGTATTCATGGGCACTATTGCTGATCAAATGATCTATGTCACAGATACAGTGACTCTAATTGGGGGTACATCATTCACCAAAGACGTTACGGAAGAAAATAGTACCAGTGAAACGCTAGACGACGGGATCGTTCAAACCATCGTCACCAAGCCAGACTTGGTATTTGACGTAGCAGAAACAGGCACCTATTTCTATATGATCACCTTATTTGTTCCTGAGGAGATAGCGATCGATCCCTCTGACTTGACGGTGCGTGTCAATAACAAAGACATCCATGTTGCAGAAGGCACAGTCAAACAGCGAAGTACCCAAGAAGGTTTCAATGAATGGACCGCCGGTTTCTTTATTCCTGCTGATAACGTGGATGCATCTAACCCCGTCATCCAGTATCAGATCTGTATCGGTCAGGATGTATTGACCTATACATTTACAGAGGATGGGTATTTATGAAACATATTTGTTTACCTTACCGACCATCCGGCCAGTATTCCCGCTGTGGATCGTAACGGCGAACGATTTTGCGATTCGCTACAATATGCTGATAATGATAGATGGGTACCTCATTTTCTTCGATGCGGAAGACAAAAAACAACGGTACGTGGAGTGTAGAATAAGCAGCAGGAATCAGGATATAATTTTTGCCGGTTTTTTCCATGGTACGGGCAAAACTGTCGAATAGAAAATGAACAGGGGTTGGCAAGGTGACCAACTCATAATAGTGCTTCTCTAAAGCATAGGTTTCTTGCGTTGCATAAGCGATTTGTGCAGCGGTCATAACAATCACTCCTCATTGAAAGTATACGAACGTTTGTTCTATTTGTAAAGCGATATTTATATTTAAATATTCAGGTTCGCTGTTTTCTTTTATGGGTATATTTTTTTAAACCGCCAGAGAAAGGCACAAATCGTTCCTCTCTTATGATAAACTGAGCTCAGATAATATTGAATCAAACCAGTGAGCAGGTGAAAAGGGATGAGATGGTGTGAGGTAGAAGCGCTGAATGAGACACTCGGTGCAGAAAAGATAGCCAAAAACGGTGGGTATTATCGTATAAGCAAAGAGGACGAAACGGTTTTTCAATTGTCATTCTCAAAGACGGGGCCTTGTGGAGAATCACTGTATCAACCGCTGATCAAGCTGCGTCGTGAAGAAAATAGGGCGATTCCCTATTATTTATTTGATGTTGCTGCACAACCAATGAACTATCTGCAACGCAGTAGTGCCAGCGATGCACAAGCGTTGGATCAGGCCTTCGCAAAGTTGATCGATACATTTTACTGTGAGCTGCCAGTAAGTCCGGCCACAGCAAAGCCAGAGAGTCAACAATAGGCTCACAAATAAAAGATCCATCGTTTGCTGCCAAAAAGATGGATCTTTTGTCTGTTTGCTATAAGTTGAAATCGCCGGTAAAACCTTGACGTTTCATGAAGTCAGCGACATCTGGACGTCGCGGTTCACGGAAGAACGCCGTCATTTTGGTTTGCCAATTGGTTTCCTGCTGATTGCTGCCGCGTTGGGCGTAATAGGCGGCTGTTGTTTGGTTATATTGATCGACGAGTTGTTTGGTCAATGGCTGGTAGTGATCGGTACTTAGGATCGCTGATTGAGGTAACCGGACTTTGACGTCGTTGCGGCTTTCAGGATAACCGATGGTCAACCCAAAGAGGGGGAAGGTCAGTTTCGGCAGGCTGACCAATTTGGCAATCGCGGAAAGGTCATTCCGAATGCCGCCAATATAACAAATGCCCAATCCTTGTGATTCTGCATACGCGACCATATTCTGGGCTGCGATGGTCGTATCAACGACAGAAACGATAAAAGGCTCCATGGTCGTCAATGCGTGATTGGACAATTCAGCTTGTTCCAATAGTTGCTGGTGTTTATACAGGTCTGCCACAAACAAGTAGAAGACACCGGTTTTGGTGATGTAGTTTGGTGCGCCAGCAATCTCTTCGATGGTGGCCAATTTTTGCGGATCTTTGATTTCAATGATCGAATAAGCTTGGACGAAGTTTGAACTAGCGCCACTCTGGGCGACCTGGATCAATTGTGCTTTCAGGTTGTCAGACAATGGTTCTCCTGTGAAATTTCTGACGGATGTGTGGTTGATAAATTGATTGAATACGTCCATATGCGTACCTCCAGTGGGAAAATAGATGATTCAGTTTTCTGGTCTATCCATAGTGTAGCAGAAAAAAAGGGACGATTCCAAAAAGAATGTTTTCAAAAAAATTTCATCTTTGAGATTTTACAGTTGCCAATGGGCTGTTTTTCCGTTATGATGATTGTACATTATCAATATTCCTTAGGGGAGTAACTGGTGGCGCAAGCCGCGGTAATATCAACAGTAAGTAAGCTGGCAGCAGCTTTCTGGTATTATTTTAAACGGTGAGACCTAAGACAAGCATAAACTTGTCTTAGGTCTCTTTTTTTTCAAAAAAAAAAAATGCCTAAGCGGGTAAAAATACAGATAAAGGGGCAAACACATTGGCAAAAGAAATGTATCAAAAGGACATCACAGAAATCATGGCAGAGGTTCAGAGTCAGCCGGAAGGTTTGACGCAGCAAGAAGCAGCGAAGCGTTTAGAAAATGGCTTGAATCAGTTGAAAGAAGCACCGAAGAAATCCAGTTGGGCGTTGTTTCTTGACACCTTCAAAGATGCGATGGTGATCGTGCTGTTGATCGTGGCCATCATTCAGATGATCATGGGTGCCCACGTTGAATCAATCGTTATTTTTGCGGTATTGCTGCTGAATTCTGTGGTCAGCGTGATCCAAACAAAAAAAGCCGAAGGATCTTTGGATGCATTAAAAAGCTTGTCGGCACCTGATGCAACAGTCATTCGTGACGGCAAAGAACAAAGTGTCTTGGCCAAAGAATTGGTCGTGGGGGACATTGTGATTTTAGAAGCGGGTGATTATGTGCCTGCGGATGGCCGTTTGATCGAAGAAGGATCGCTGAAAGTCGATGAGGGAATGCTGACAGGGGAATCGACACCTGCTGAAAAAGAGCTAGGCATCATTGACCGGACAGCGCCGATCGGCGACCGGGACAACATGGTTTTTAGTGGTACGATCGTGACTTATGGTCGTGGACGTTTTATCGTTACGGCCACAGGGAATGTCACAGAAATCGGTCAAGTTGCTGGGTTGTTAGAAAATACGGTGGAACACAAAACGCCGTTGCAACGGGGTTTAGATTCATTTAGCAAGAAATTGAGTGTAGCCATTTTGGTCCTCTCGTTGATCATTCTTGGTGTGCAAGTGGCGCGTCTATTCTTAGGCGACGGTACTGGCGACATGACAGAAGACTTGGTCAATGCCTTCATGTTTGCCGTGGCAGTCGCTGTTGCAGCAATTCCAGAAGCATTGCAATCGATCGTGACGATCGTGTTGTCGATTGGGACCAAACAGATGGCCAAACGTCATGCGATCATTCGCAAATTACCTGCAGTGGAAACATTGGGCTCAACAAGTATTGTTTGTACAGACAAAACAGGTACGTTGACGCAAAACAAAATGACAGTAGTGGATTACTATTTGCCAAATGGTCAAACAGGGGACTTTTCGAATGACCCAGCGCACTGGACTATGCCTGAAAAGCGGCTGATCGCTATCAGTGTCTTAGCCAATGATGCGGCGATCAGTGAAGATGGCACCAAATTAGGAGATCCGACAGAGATCGCCTTCCTTGATTACAGCGAAACATTGCAGCAGCCTTACCGCAGTATTCGTCAACAATACCCGCGTTTGCAAGAACTGCCTTTCGATTCTGATCGAAAATTGATGTCGACGCTCCATGAGATCGACGGTGAGCAGCTGCTGTTGACCAAAGGTGGGCCAGACATCGTCTTTGGACGCAGTACCAAAGTCTTGATCGATGATCAAGTGGTGCCATTGACAGATGACATCAAAGAAAAATTACAACATCAAAATGAAGAATTTTCGAAACGTGCGCTACGTGTTTTAGCCTTCGCGTATCGCCCGATGACTGATGGCAAAGAACGGGAATTGACACTGGCAGATGAAGAAGAATTGATTTTAGTTGGTTTGATGGCAATGATCGATCCACCGCGTAAAGAAGTCAAACAAGCAGTGGCTGATGCCAAATCAGCAGGGATCAAGACAGTGATGATCACTGGTGACCACAAAACAACGGCCGTAGCGATTGCGCAGGAAATCGGGATTGCTGCTGAAGGCGATCTGGCTTTGACAGGAACAGAATTGGATCGTTTGTCAGAAAGCGAATTGGCAGATCAATTAGAAAAAATCACGGTGTATGCCCGTGTTTCTCCAGAGAACAAAATTCGGATCGTCCGCGCATGGCAAGACAAAGGCAAAATTTCTGCCATGACTGGGGATGGTGTCAATGACGCTCCGGCTCTGAAGCAAGCAGATATCGGGATTGCTATGGGAACAGGGACCGATGTCGCCAAAGATGCAGCAGCGATGGTCTTGACCGATGACAACTTTGCCTCGATCATCCGCGCTGTTGAAGTGGGGAGAAATGTGTTTGACAACATCAAAAAGGCTATTTCTTATTTGTTTGCTGGAAATTTAGGCGCAATCATTGCGATTGTCTTTGCCTTAGTGATGGGATGGGACAATCCTTTCACCGCGTTGCAGTTGTTGTTCATCAACTTGGTCAATGATTCATTGCCAGCGATCGCGCTAGGTATGGAAAAAGCGGAGCCGACCATTATGGAACGGGCACCACGGGATCCAAATGCTGGTATCTTTACTGGAAAAACATTGATTTCTGTGACGTATCGAGGAATCTTGATTGCTGCAGTTGTGATCTTGGCGCAATGGCTAGGTATGAATCAATCGCCTGAATTGGGTGTAGCCATGGCATTCTCAACATTGATCTGGAGCCGGACACTGCAAACATTGCCTGCCCGTTCAAATACGGAAACAGCATGGCAAGCGGGTTTATTCGCCAACAAAATGGTCTGGTTGGCCATTGTGGTTTGTGGTGGGTTGTACAGTATCACGTTGGTACCAGGTGTTCGTGAAGTCTTTGCGATCCCAACGACCTTTACCCTTAGTCATGTGGGTCTTTCAATGGCCATGGCAGCCGGTGCCGTTTTGTTAATGGAAATGACCAAACTGATCATTATTGCTGTGCAAAATCGTCAAGCAAAATAAAATCAAATCCACGCGATGCCATTAAATATGGGATCGCGTGGATTTTTTTCTTGCTATATGTCTAAAGCGAGTCAGCAGTACGCATTTCATTTCAGTGCCTTCAACTGACTGATCTGTTCAGCAGTGTGCAGGATCAATTGATGATAGCCTTGATCTTGACTTCCGCCATATAGATACGCCTCGTAGGCAGCAGTCAGTTGGATAAAACTACCGTGGAACAAAGGATACATTGATTCTAACCGCTGTGCATAATCCGGCAATGTTTCGGCATCATGTCGATACAAGACCCGGGTGGTTTGTTTTAATAAGCGTGGATAGGCTTGTGTCAGCGGTGTTTTTGACCAGCGGCAAATCACCCAAATCTGAATCCGAAATAGGCGATGCCGATAGATGTAGAACAAGCCCACCACAAGCAAACCGCTCATCCACATCAGGCCATTGCGTAAAAGCTGTTTCAATTCAGTCGTCAGCCATGGATCATTTGACGCTTCCGTTACAGCACTGCTGGTGCTGGCGGTGGTTTCGCTTGATGAACTGCTGACACTGCTTTCGCTTGTTTCGGCAGTGGTTTCGCTTGGTGTCGTTTCATCGGTGGTGGTATCTGTTTGCAATACCGGCCGATCGGGATTTTGGAAACTTGGCGTTGGTTCAAATGGAATCCAGCCATAGCCTGCAAAATAGACTTCTACCCAGGAATGGGCATTCTGGTTGCGGACTGTATAGGTGGTCGTTCCGTCAGAAGTGACCGGATCACCCGGAGAAAAGCCCTTGGCCCAGCGTGCAGGAATATCCAGTGTGCGCAACAAGACTACCATGGAACTGGAAAAATTGTCGCAGTAGCCGACTTGGCTCTCAAAGAGAAATTGATCGACATAGTCTTGATCATCTTCCGGATAAACCGCATCTGTTTTCGAATAGCGAAAATTGATGGTATTTTTCAAATAACTTTCGATCGCTGTCACTTGATCAAAAAGTGAGTCTGATCCGGCAGTGATCTCCTGTGCCAATGCTGGGATCCTTTCTGGCAGTGTGTCCGGTAATTGCGTATAGTTGACAGTGGTGTCTGGCTGCTGCAAGGAGAGGTTTTGCAGATTCTCAGCTGTATAATCTGGCTGATCCCACTTAATCGTTACTTGTGGCACAGATTCAGGAGATAGCAAGTCCACTCTGCGGATCGAGTCGTCCACTTGCAGGCCTTGGGCGCCAGCCATCACAGTTAGTTGGCTGCGACCGTAAGGCAATGGGACATAGTCACCGTGGTTCATGAAGTCGATGGCGATGTCTTCGGTATCGGTATAAGGTTGCCGGTATTGATCATCTGCGACTGTCAGCGACACGGGATCTGTTCGGAAGTCTTCCTCTCGGATCGTGCTGATCCAGCCTTTGCCAGAATAAAAGTCTTTACTTTCCACGCGCCAATAATGGCGTGTGTTTTGCTGCGCTTCGAATAAAACAGTGGTGTCATCCAGCAAAGGTCCACCTAACTGGCGGTCGTTTTCGCTAAAACCAGTTCGGGAACCTGACGGGGTCCCATGTTCTTCGATAAATCGATAGAAGCCGATTTGATTCAAACTGGTACGGATCATGGTCGATTGGCTGACCAATTGCGCTCTGATCACTGTTTTTGGCAAATAGACAGCAGCAACCATCAGAAGGAGCAACGTTGACAATATTAGCGTCCATTCCCCTAGCTTGCGTGTGTGCTGTATCTGCATGTGGGCAATGAGGGATGAGGCAAGGCCGCAGATTAGAATACCTGTGATATGCCAAGTCAAATCAAAGCGATTGAAAATGACGACTGTCAGCAAATAAGACAGCATCATGGCATAGGTGAAAAAGAACCAGCGAAAGATTATTGGCAGAATCGCTAAAAACAGTACCCAGGTAACGATCAACGTCACGGCGGCCAGTTCAGTGATATACCCAACATCCCCCACAATGATTTCCCTAACAGCCCGCAAAAAGTCGTAGCCAAAGCGTGTCAGCCAATCGAGTGAAAAGCTGGTACCATAGGGGAAAATACGGTACAAGACAACAAACCAGCCAAGCAGCAGCAAAGGCAAACTATAGCGCACTTTCGGGATGAACACTAAGAAGAGACAGACAGAAGCGGCATAGGCCAGCAATGTCGCTTCATTCCCCAAATCATAGACCGCGACAAAAGGCAGGATCATCAAGGTCAAGCTGATAAACGTCAGTAGACCGAGTAAGCTTTTTTTGATCAAGGACGCTTTCATATACGTTCCTCCTCTGCGATATACCCCATCAAGTCTGCATAGGTCAAGAGTTGGCAGTTGTTGTGGCGCTGCGACTGGTCAATATAGCGCTGGACTTGCTCCGTTGCAGCAGGGGCGATCACAAGGATCTGCTTACTGGCAAGGGCGGGGATCCCGGCTGGCAAGTGGTCAAAAGGCGCGATCTGCGCATAAGCCAACGCATCTGGATGGTAGGGAGAAGGGATGTCTGCGCCAAACAACAGCGTTTGTACATCATGTTGCTGCTGAACCAGTTGATGCAGAGAGAAAAAAAGGGACAAGGTCGCTTCAAAATGCGCATCTGCTTCACCCCAGAAAATCAAGACAAGTGTTTGGGTCTTGTGGTTTTCAGGTTCGCGGAAGATCAATGCTTGCTGCTTGCTGGATAACTTCCAATCGATATGCTTCAAAGAATCACCTGGTCGATAGGAACGAAATTGCTTGATCGTGAAGCTTGGTTCACCATAGGTGTAACGTTGGGATTGTTCAGTGATCAAAGGCAGCAATGCGGTGGCCTCTGCCTGATACGCAGGCAATACCAGTAAGGATTGATCAATCGTGAGGGAACGTTTTTTTTCAAAGAAGCCGAATAGATCCCGAGTGCGCAAAGTTACTGAACATTTATCATAGACGCCTCTGCTTGGTGGAAGCCATTGGGCTTGGGTCCGAATGGTTGTACCTCTGTAAAAAGGCAAGGTTTGCTGGTGAAAACCTTCGTCGAAGGACAAGGATAGCGCGACAAACGGGAAAAACAACGGCCGATAGCAATAAATCTCGATTGGCAGCGAGAGCGATGTGCCTTGCGCAACTTGTAAAGATTCCTCAATCGTGACGTGTACTTTTTTCAGAGAAGGCATGAGGGTCATAAGATCGAAAAGCAAAATCAGGGTAAGCAAAAACCATAAGCTCCAACCAGCATCGTTGTTGAAGATGAAACAATAAGCCAATAAAATCACGTAGGCAGCGACAAAAACGGACAAACGCAGGATTCGTTTTACTAGTTGTCTGCCCATAGTCATTTCCTCGTGGGGACAGGTACCCGCTGGATCATTTGTTTCATCAATTCTGCCAGTGTATCGGCATTGGCATGGATGCCACCCTTGACTAACAGACGATGCCCAAAAACAGCCGGCAGTATCCGCTGCAGATCTTGCGGTGTGACATACGTACGCCCCTCAGTCAGCGCTAAGGCTTTGGCGCCTTTCAAGAAGGCAATCCCGCCACGAGGGCTGATGCCCAATTCAATGCCATGATGCTGGCGACTGGCTTGGACCAATTGCAAGGCATAACGCGCGACTTGATCATCGACATAGACATCATCTACCAGCGATTTGAGGGCGGTGAGTTCTTCTGCATGCAAAATCGTTTGGATCTGTTCTAAACTTTGTTGACGCTGGCCGGTCAAAAGATCCAGTTCATCTTGGAAATCAGGGTAACCGATATGCAATCGGAATAGAAAACGGTCCAATTGGGCTTCTGGCAATGGGTAGGTGCCTTCATATTCATTAGGATTTTGAGTTGCCAAAACAAAGAAATGCGGGCTGAGTGGGTAGGTTTGGTTGTCGATCGTCACATGATTTTCTGACATGGCTTCTAACAGGGAGGCTTGGGTTCTGGGCGTGGTTCGGTTGATTTCATCAGCGAGTAAAACCGATGTGAAGATCGGTCCCGGTCGAAATTCAAATTGCTGGCTTTGGGCATTAAAAATCGACACCCCCAAAATATCATTTGGCAATAGATCAGGCGTGAACTGAACCCGTTTGTAGTCGCTTTGGATGGCTTTGGCCAATGATTTGACCAGCATCGTCTTGCCTACACCGGGAATATCTTCAAATAAAACGTGTCCGCCAGCCAATAAAGCGGCAACGGTCAACTGGATCACGTCATGCTTGCCCAGAATCACCTTTTCGACTTCAGCGATCAAGGCATTGATTTTTTGTAATTCAGCGGTCATGCAACAACCTCCTAGTAAGCTTTTCTTTTATTGTATCGGTTTTCAAAAGCTTACGCAATTTTCTTGCAAAAGAATCAGTGCCTTATTTCCGTTTGCCATGGCCATAAATATGGGCAGCCATTTGATCGGCTTGCCGCAAGTTCCAAGCATCGGTACCGGGCTGGGCAGTTGCGGCTGTCAGCCAGTGGATGCCTTCAGTCGGAATACCAAAGCAATAGAGCCCCTCTTGGGGGTGTTCTTGTAGATCCAAACATAGGTTGGTCAAAGGGTCAATGGCGACGGCGCCAGTATGGAAATCAGCGTCATTTGGCAAACGAAGGATCGCTGGATGGATCAGTTTTTGTGCCAACAAAGAAGTGAGCAGCGGATTGGCCGTGGCTTCGATCGCTGTTGTTGGAATCCGAGCTTCCATCATTTGGGACGCTTGATACGTATGCTGTGGAAACCCTTTGGCATAGGTCAAGAAAACATCGGTTGTTTCCACGATCATTTCTGGGCCTAATAAGGTCACGATCCCAGCTTCCATCAAGGCAATCAGCTCTCGCGTCCGCTGCAAGGGCGGCCCGATAGACAAAAAGCTGTTCAACGGCAAAAATGATTGCCAAAATGATGCTTTTAGGTCTTGCGGCGACAGCAATTGATGGCGCAAGACCACCCGCAATGGTTCGCGAAGATCTTTTAATACTTCTAGCGCACTGCTGACAGGACCGGTCAAATTACCCAGTTCAGCTTCTTGAAGATCCCATTTTAAATAATCCAGCAAGAAAGATTGGACAGATTCTGCGGCCGTTTTTCTGCTGAATGGCTGTTCGAAAAAGGTCCAATCCCATATAGCAGCAGACGGAATGCCAAAATCGTGGAGGACAGAAGTCTGCCCATCTTGGTGGATAAAGGCTGTCGTGAAGGAATCGATATCTGCAGGTGATCGATGTTGTTTTTCCTTAAGGTACTGCTGATAGTAGACCAGTTCAACTTCTTTAGCCAAATAATACAAGACGATGTCAGCAGACACTTGTTTTTCATTGATCCATGCGGTCAATCGCTGATCAGTCAAAAAGTGCGGCAGCCGTTGTTGGGTGGGCCCTTTTTGGTTTCTCCCTCGTGGATGATAAGGCACGCCGCGGTGAGAACCGGCGATGATCAGTGGTTCTTCCCCAGAAGGCTGATAATGGCAGCGGCCTTCTGTTTCACTAAATATCCCGCCTCGTCCTTGGGTCAGTAAGGTCACATAATCAAAGAAAGCCAACCCCAGTCCGCGTAAAATCAAAGGCGTCCCAGGGGCTGCTTTGGAGAAATCGACATCTGCTGCATTAGCAGGGGGAGAATAGAATAGATGGTTTTGCTGGGCGAAAGCTGCCAGTTCTGCTTCTTCCAGTGATAAGCGGACAGCGCCATGTCCAGTTGCCAGAATGACTTTGTCCGCTGTCCACATTTGGTCCTTTGTTTGGACAAGATAGCCGTCTGTTTCTTTTGTCACAGCGTGTACTTTGGCGGCGACATAGGTCAATTGAATCGTAGGGCAGCTGCCGACCAATTGTTGATAAAACCATTGTTGGTATAAGCCATAGACAGCCCGGGGGCAGTGGCCATTTGGATCGATGTTGTCAAAGAAAGCCAGTAACCATGGCGCATGTTGTTGGGCAAATGATTTTCCGATGCTGTCAGCCCATTCGTAAAGAGTTGGTCCATTGACGACTGGTCCACCGCTAGTCAGGGAATCATCTGTAAAAAGGGTCACTTGATTTGTGACAGAGTTGATCAGCAAGTCTTGGTTTTGTGTGGTTCGCCACACAGCACCGGGGAGATCAGGATCGATCAAAATGATGGAAGCAGATTTCTGCTGTTGTTTTCCATGGGCAATCAACCGCTCGCATAAAGATAATCCCCGGGGGCCGGCACCGATGATCACGATTTGCAAGTAAAACACCACCCTTCAAGCGTATTTGATAGCGTTAAGTATAGCGAGGGAAGGCATCAAAGTAAAGCAAGATGAGAAGAGGGGAGAGGAAAGAAGAAAGAAGAAAGAAGAAAGAAGAAAGGTTCAATGTGTCTTGCATCTGCAGTAGGGAATGAATCAGCCAATGCGTGTAAGAAAATGAAGCACCTCTCAAAGTGAGAAGGATCAACTCACTTTGAGAGGCGCTTCAGCTTCATTATGCTGTTTTTTATGACCTGTTGCTTAGGCTGAATGGATACGCATCTTTTGACCAGGTGCGGCTGCGAGGCACAACACCTAATTTAAAATCAATGCTACCTCCAGCAATCAACTCTTGGTGGGTAAAGAACATTTTGTCTACGGGTGCATGATTGAGCGTGACCGCATCGACAAATAATTGTTGCGGTTTGTTTGGTGTACTTTGGATCGTTAAGGTCTTGCCTGAAGACAATTTGATGGTTGCTTGATCAAATAAAGGCATACCAATGACATATTCCCCGCTGCCTGGTGTGACAGGATAAAAGCCTAGTGCATTGAAGAGATACCAGCCTGCCATGCTGCCGTTGTCTTCGTCTCCTGGGAAACCTTTGGGGCTGTCGTCAAAGCACCGGGTCAACAATTGTTTGATCAATGGCTGTGCCATTTCAGGTTTGCCGATATAGCTGAATAAATAAGGATAGTGGAAACTTGGCTGATTTGAGATCGCCAACTGTCCAAAGTCGATCGCAGCCATTTCACTCATTTCATGGATCTCAAAGCCATAACCTTCAGTCGTATATTGCGGGTCTTGGTTGCACAGGTCGATCAATTTTGCTTCAAATCGTTCTTTGCCGCCATGGGCATTGATCAATCCTGCAAAGTCATGATAGACAGCAAAACTGCTTTGCCATGCACTGCCTTCTGCATAGTCTTTGCCCCAGCGATGCTGGTTGAAATCTGGACGGAAGCGGCCTTCTTTGTCTTTGGCCCGCATAAAGCCAGTTTCTGGATCGAATATATGCTGATAGTTCAGACTTTGTTTTTGATAATGGGCAATCTCGTTGTCAGCCACTTGTTTGCCTACCTGGCTGATACAAAAATCACTATAGCAATAGTCCAACGTGTGATTGACAGATTCATGGTAATCAAGAGGGACATAGCCATAAGTCAAATAGTCAAGGGTTCCTTGTCGACCATAGTTGCTGTTCTCGCTTTGCTGTGTCGCTGCCTTTTTCATGGCTGTCAGCAATTCAGGCATCAAGTCAGGACGAATGCCTTTGACAGCCGCATCAGCAATCACTGCATCGATCAACGTCCCTGGCATGAGGCCTCGTTCATCTGGTGATAACCATTTAGGCAGAAAGCCACTTTCTCGATAGCTGTTCAAGAAACCTTCCAACATTTCTTCCAGTTTTTCAACCGCAATCAGTGAGAACAGTGGATAAACGGTTTTATAGGTATCCCAAAATCCGTTGTTCGTATAAAGCGGGCCTGATTTAACCGTTTTTGCCAATGTATCCCAGTGGACTTTGCGGCCATCTGCATCAATTTCATAGAAAGTCTGCGGAAATAAAAATAAACGGTAAAAATTATGATAAAAGGTGCTGACTTGTTTTTGATCATGATGGGTCAATTCGATCCGTGACAAGTAATCATTCCATTGGTCAGTTGCGGAAGCTTTGTAATCCGCCAAAGTCCAATTCGCTTCTCGCTGCAAGTTGACAAAAGCTTGTTCTTCGCTAATAAAGGATGTGGCAAAATGCACGTCTTCTTGTATTTCATCTTTAAAGCGAACGATGACGAAGCCTTCCTCACCGCTTAAAGGTCCTTCTAGCGCAACGATCGAACTGGCAAATTTACAGACAAAATGGAAGGTAAATTGATCATCTTCACAACCTGAGAAAACGATCAGCGTCGCAGCGATCGTCTGCGCATCGATTTGCTTGACTGTAAAGGTACCAGGGAAGGATATGCCTAAGCCAGGATTCACCCCGCAGTTTTCGATAGCCAGCAGGCCGCCGTACATACTTGGAACGAGGGTGCCTGTAGATTGATAGCGTTGGGTCTTGATGTTCAGGTAGGCTGGATTGAAGCAGCTTTCTTCTGGTCGGTATGAACTTTGTGCGTGGAAGAGACTCATCTCACTGACTGCACCGTTCAACGGCAGCAGTGTCATGTGGCTGAAATCACCCATCCATGGGCTTGGTTGATGGGTGATCCGGAAACCTTGAAACGTCCGGTCCTCAGGATGGAACCACCAGCTTCCCCGCTGATTGCTGGTTTGCGGGGCGAAAAAATTCATCCCAAATGGGACCCCTGTATAAGGCAAACAATTGCCATGAGAAAAACTATATTGATTGTCAGTGCCATGTCTTGTATCGATCATTGAAACGTTCACTTCAGTCACTCCTTTGGTTGGGTAGATTCTCTTATGATCAAAGATACCGCTACTAATTGGGCAGCCGGTTCTGTTGATACGTGATTTTTTTCCTGAGCAGTATCTGCGGATTGATTGATTTGCTCAATGACCTTCAAACCAGCCAAACGACCCATTTCGGCAAAATTCTGTCCGATAGTGGTCAAAGCTGGATCGACCAATGCAGCTGCTTGGATATTGTCGAAGCCAATGATCGAAAAATCAGCGGGTATCTGTGGATGTTGGCGGATATGCCGCATGAGCTCGATGGCGACTAAATCATTTTCACAGATAGCGGCTGTGATTTGCTGGTCTTGGATATACGTCACTGCTTCCGTTAAAACTGCACGACCGTCATCCAATTTTGTCAAAAAATCGACAGATCGTTGCATTGTTTCAACATAACCCAAATAACGTTTGCGCACAGATTGCGGATGATGGCGACTGCCAAAAATATAGGCAATCCGCTGATGCCCTAATGAAAGCAGGTGCGCAGCGGCTAATTGACCGCCCTCAAAGTTATCAGGCAAGATTGCTGGAAAGTCAAAATCATGGAGTTGTTTGTCTAAGGTCACGACAGGAAAGCCATGCTGCTGACAAGTAAACAGCAGATCATAGTAAGAACTTGTGTTGCTGGCATAATAAATCATCCCGTCAAATTCCTGCATCAATTCCTGCGGAGAGGTCTTCTCTAAATAATCTGCCGGCGTCATCAGTAATTCATAGCCATACGCTTGCATAATTGGATAGATGCCTTCAGTAAAGTTCCCTAGAGAAAGGTCATTGGCAAATGGCAAAACAAAGAGGATCTTGCCTGTAGCGACACGACTTGTTTTTTGCCGAACGAAACTGCCGCTACCTTGTACGCGATAAATCAATTGATTCTGCTCAAGTTCTGTTAAAGCCCGCTTTGAGGTGATCCGACTGACTTGATAGGTTTCAGACAGCTCTTTTTCAGTCGGGACACGACTGCCAGGAGCCAGTGTGCCGGTCAAAATGGCATCGTGCAACGCATCGTAAATTTGTTTATAGAGAGGCTCTTTCATACACATGCTCCTTTTTGATATATCATATTCAACAGAATAGCATAAAAAAACAAAAATGAAAACCCTTTAATTTTTATAAAATTTAGCTAGACATCAAGATTAAAGATGGTTATACTGAACTCGTGAAATGATATATCAAATTTAAGGATGGTGACTTCATGGTCTACAAACAAATACCACAATCAGTCGCAACATTTATGGAAACGATTACGGAAAAATGCGGAGAAGAACACGCTGACTGGGCAAAAAATTTCAATGCTGCATTTGCCAATACTTTACTAACAACTGTCAAACGTCACGAAGATGGCACGACATTTTTATTAACTGGTGATATTCCTGCTATGTGGCTGCGGGATTCAACTGCGCAAGTACGTCCATATTTAGTGATCGCAAAAGAAGATGAAGATTTGGCTGCCATGATCAGCGGTCTAGTGAAGAAACAGTTTTATTATATCAATATCGATCCCTATGCGAATGCCTTCAATGAAACAGCCAATGGCGCTGGTCATCAAACGGACCATACGGAAATGAATGATTGGATCTGGGAACGCAAGTATGAGATCGACTCATTGTGCTATCCCGTTCAGCTGGCCTATCTGCTTTACAAAAATACCGGTAGAACCGATCAATTCAACGAGGATTTTGTCAGCGGTATCAAGAAAGTCCTAACGATTTTCAAAACGGAGCAAGACCATGACGCATCTCCGTATCTATTTGAACGTGATACTTGGCGCAAAGAAGATACCTTGACGCATGAAGGCAAAGGTACGCCGGTGAAGCCGACAGGAATGACTTGGTCAGGATTTCGGCCGAGTGATGATGCGTGCAAATATGGCTACTTGGTACCATCTAATATGTTTGCCGTGGTCGTTCTGGGCTATATCCAAGAACTATTTTCAAGTGTTCTGACAGATGAAACGATCGTTGCCCAAGCCAAAACTTTGCAAACAGAGATCCAAGCAGGTATCGATACCTATGGCCTAACGACTAATCAAGCAGGTGAACAGGTCTATGCCTATGAAGTGGACGGTCTTGGTGGCGCATCCCTTATGGATGACAGTAATGTGCCGAACTTGATTGCAGCACCGTATCTTGGGTATGGCGCCATGGATGACCCAACGTATCTGGCCACCCGAAAGACACTGTTAAGTGCAGAAAATCCATACTTCTATGAAGGGAAATTTGCCAAAGGAATTGGTAGTTCTCATACACCAGAAAATTATGTCTGGCCGATCGCAATGGCGATGGAAGGGATGACGACAGAGGATAAAGCAGAGAAAAAACGGATCCTCGATCAATTGGTGGCCACGGATGCCGGAACCAATTTGATGCACGAAGGATTTGATGTCGATGATCCAAACCAATATACAAGAGAATGGTTCTCGTGGGCCAATATGATGTTTTGCGAATTGGTCATGGACTATTTCGATATTCGGGTAGAAAAATAAATAGCAGAAAAAGTACAAGGAGTTTGAGTGATGAAAAAACAAGTCTATATCATTTCCCACAGTCATTGGGATCGAGAATGGTACATGCCTTATGAACAGCACCATATGCGTTTGGTCGAACTGATGGACGATCTATTGAACTTGATCGACACCGATCCTGATTTCCATAGTTTCCACTTAGATGGACAAACCATTATCTTAGATGATTATTTAGAAGTGCGGCCAGAAAAAAGAGCGGCCGTTCAAGCGGCGATCCAACAAGGCAAACTGCAGATCGGTCCATTCTATATTTTGCAAGATGATTTCTTGATCAGTGCAGAATCCAATACCCGCAATATGTTGATTGGCATGGCAGAAAGCAAAAAATGGGGCACGCCAGTGATGTTGGGCTACTTCCCGGATACCTTTGGCAACATGGGCCAAACGCCGCAAATGATGTTGCAAGCAAATCTTGAAAGTGCGGCATTTGGCCGCGGTGTCAAACCGATTGGTTTTGACAATGAAGTCTTGCCAGACGATCAATTTACCTCGCAGTATTCGGAAATGCATTGGGAAGGACCAGACGGCAGTAAAATTTTCGGCTTGCTGTTTGCCAATTGGTACTCGAACGGCAATGAGATCCCTGCAGAAAAACAAGCGGCCAAAGCCTTTTGGGATCAAAAATTGGCGGATGTAGAGAAATTTGGCGCGACCAATCATTACTTGATGATGAACGGCGTGGATCATCAGCCAGTGCAAAAAGATATCTCAGCGGCGATTCGATTGGCCAATGAATTATATCCAGAATATGAATTCAAACATGCCAGCTTTACCGAATATTTGGCAGCTGTCCAAGAAGATCTACCCGACGATCTTGGTACCATTACTGGCGAATTAACCAGTCAAGAAACGGACGGCTGGTATACTTTAGCCAATACGGCTTCTGCGCGGGTCTACTTGAAACAATGGAACACCCGCGTCTCGCGGCAACTAGAAAATGTCGCTGAACCATTAGCAACGATGGCCTATGACCTAACACAAGACTATCCGCATGATGTCTTGGATTTTGGTTGGAAGACCCTGATGCAGAATCATCCCCATGACAGTATTTGCGGCTGCTCAGTGGATGAAGTCCACCGAGAAATGATGCCGCGATTCGAAAAAGCCAATGAAATTGGCAAATACGTGGCTGAAGAGGCATTGCGTCAGTTGACAGAAGCAATCGATACATCTGTGTTTCCAGAAAACAGCCGTCCTTTTGTGGTCTTCAATACAGCTGGAACAGCGCGTTCTGGTCTTGTGCCAGTCACTGTTGAACTGGAGCGAAAGACCTTTAGAGAAGGCATGCCCAGCAAACTATATCATGAACTGAAAGATAAGCCGAAAAGCAATTACAAGGTGATTGATGCCGCTGGAAACCAGGTTGAAGCAATCATTCATGAGGAAGAAGTACTATTTGATTATGACTTGCCAAAAGATGCTTTCCGGATCCCTTATATGAAACGCTTTGTGACGCTTCAAGTGGCCGTTCAAGAGATGGCTGAATTTTCTTGGCAAACCTATGCCTTAGTGGAATCCGAAGTAGCCGGCTCAATGGCAGACTTGATCGTGAAAGAAGAGGGGCGGCAACTGGCGAATGGGCATTTGACAATCGATATTGCTGACAATGGCAGTTTGGCAGTCACCAATCATCAGACTGGCGATACATTTGAAAATCTATTGGTCTTTGAAAATGTCGGTGATATTGCCAATGAATATATCTTTAAACAACCAGAAGGAGATCAAGCGATTCTCTCCACTGCTTTCCCTCATCAAATCAACGTGATCGAAAATACTGACCTAGTAGGTGTGGTCGAGATTCGTCAAAAGTTGATGATTCCATCTGCGGCAGATGAACGTTTAGCAGAAGAACAAAAAGCGGTCGTTGATTTTCGATTCCGCAAAGCGCAGCGAAATCAAGAGTTGGTGCCATTCACACTGACAACGCAAGTACGTTTAGAGCGGGATAGTCAGCGAGTAGCATTTCAGACGACAGTCAATAACCAGAGCAAAGACCATCGTTTGCGGGCATTGTTCCCAACTGGAATCCATGTTGATTTCCATGAGGCAGACAGTATTTATGAAGTGGTCAAACGGCCCAATAAAGTCTCTAGTCATTGGGAGAATCTAACGAATCCTCAACATCAGCATGCTTTTGCCAATTTGCATGATGACCATAAAGGGGTGACTGTGTCCAACTTTGGTTTGAACGAATATGAGATCGTGGATGATACCATTTGTTTAACGCTATTGCGTTGTACTGGTGAACTTGGCGATTGGGGCTATTTCCCAACACCAGAAGCGCAATGTTTAGGTCAACATACTTTTGACTATGGCATTGCTTTCCATGGCACGCCAGAAGAAAGATATGCCACATATAAACAAGCCCAGGCAGCACAAATTCCATGGACCGCGGCACAAATTGCCCATCAAACAGGTACATTGGCACCTGCTGTGCACTATATCAACGCACAAGGTGATACGACAGCAATCACCGCATTCAAACGCAGCCGCAACCAAGACCAAATCGTCTTGCGCGGGTATAATCTGGCCGACCAAGAAACAGCGTTTCACGTACAAAAAGACCAAATGAACTTAGAAGTGTTGAATCTCTTAGAAGATGGCACTGACAGCATGCCAACACAGACAATCAAACCTTATGAGATTCGAACGATTGGGTTAAAGGAGAGATAGCAGATGTATATTGGCGGGATTGAAGCTGGCGGCACAAAAATGATTTGTGCCGTCGCAGATGAAGCGATGATGGTCGTTGACCAAATATCCATTCCTACGACCACACCAACAGAAACGTTGACAGCCATTTTTGACTTTTTTGCGCCCTATCCTATGAAAGCGGTGGGGGTTGGGTCATTTGGGCCAATCGGTATTGATCCGCAACAGGCCAATTATGGACATATTTTGGCAACACCCAAAGCTGGCTGGCAGCAAATAGATTTGGTCGGTGCATTGTCCAGCCAATGGCCGGATACGGCAATCATTTGGACGACCGATGTCAACGCCGCTGCTTACGGAGAATTACGCTTAGGGGCAGCCCAAGGCAAAAACAGCTGTGTCTATATGACGGTGGGTACAGGGATCGGCGCAGGAGTTGTCAGAGAAGGGGCGTTATTCCAAGGAATCGGCCATCCAGAAATTGGGCATACCTTTGTCAAACGGCATCCAGAAGATCACTATCAAGGGACATGTCCTTATCACCATGACTGCTTGGAGGGTCTGGCTGCAGGTCCGTCATTGGAAGGTCGAACGGGGATCAAAGGACAAGATCTGCCAGCAGATCACGCTGTATGGGACCTGCAAGCCTTCTATATCGGCCAAGCGTTGGTCAATATCACATTAACCTTGGCACCAGAGAAAATTATCATTGGCGGGGGCGTGATGAACCAACCGCATTTATTGACAAAAATCAAAGACGCATTTGTGCAGCAAATGGCGGGTTACATGGAAACACCACCTGTGGATGATTATATTGCCGCATGGGCTTTACCGAATCAAAGCGGCATCACAGGTTGTCTGCTGTTGGCGCAAGAAAAGGTGGGGCAGAAATGACGATCCACTTTCCAGAAGGATTCTGGTGGGGAGCCGCTGCCAGCGGTCCGCAAACAGAAGGCCGTTTGACAAATGACAACAAAGGAACGTCCATCTGGGACCATTGGTATACAACCAATCCTGAAAAATTTTTCCAAGGTCAAGGCCCAGGACAAACCACCCAAGTACTGACGCATTTTCAAGAAGATTTGCGTTGCATGGAAGAAATCGGCTTCAATTCGTTTCGGACATCGATCCAGTGGAGCCGATTGATTCCAAAAGGTCGAGGCAAAGTTGATCCAGAAGCGGTGGCTTTTTATCACCAGTATTTTGATGAGATGCTGGCACGAGGAATCGAACCTTTTGTTAATCTTTATCATTTTGATATGCCGATGACGCTGCAAAATGAAGGGGGTTGGCTCAATCGAGAAACAGTCACGGCTTTTGGCGACTATGCCAAAATATGTTTTGATTTGTTTGGTGATAAAGTCAAACACTGGTTCACACAAAATGAACCCATCGTTCCCGTCGAAATGGGGTATTTGTACCAGCAACATTATCCAGCAGTGGTGGATTTATCAATGGCTGTACAAGTGGGCTATCATGAAGCGCTGGCTAGTGCTTTGGCGATCCAAAAGTTCCGCCAATCTGCATGTGATGGGCAAATCGGCATTATTTTAAATCTTACCCCCACCTATCCCAAAGACCCGCAGGATCCTGCTGACCAACAAGCCGCAGTGCTTGCGGATGCCTTTTTTAACCGGTCATTTTTAGATCCAGCCGTCAAAGGGACTTTTCCTAAGGAATTGGTGGCGATCCTCGATGATTTAGGTATCCGTCCAGTCACTGAAGCCGCAGATTTGACAGTGATCCGCGACAATACAGTGGATTTGTTAGGTGTCAACTACTATCAACCTCGGCGCGTCCAACAGAAACGATCGCCGAAACAGGAACAGCAGCCAATGCCAGAAGATTACTTCGATTATTATGACTGGCCAGACAAAAAGATCAATCCGTATCGTGGTTGGGAAATCTACGAAAAAGGCATTTATGATACCTTGATCAATCTGCGAGACAACTATGGCAATATCCCTTGCTTTATTTCAGAGAATGGGATGGGCGTAGAAGATGAAGGGCGTTTCAAAAATGCATCAGGCATGATCGAAGACGATTATCGTATTCAATTTGTCAAAGACCACTTACGTTATGTCCATCAAGCAATCGAAGAAGGTGCGCATTGCCTGGGGTATCATATGTGGGCGGCTACGGACAATTGGTCTTGGTTGAACGCCTTCAAGAATCGTTATGGCTTTATTTCCATCGATTTAGAGACCCAAGAACGCACGATCAAGCAGTCTGGTTACTGGTTTAAAGAAGTGATTCAAGAAAATGGGTTTTAATTGCCCTTCATCAACAGTGCAACTATCCGCAAGCCTCACTGCGGGTAGCTTTTTTGTACTTATTATGAATAAACAACTTGGTGGTGAAGGATATCACATGTTTAAGTATATAGATTTTTAGGAAAGTCAAGATGGCAAGCAAAACGTTCTGAACAGAAAATGAATATAAGTTTGATGTAGATCAGCTAAGCCTACGAATAATATATATCAACGGATTTGACAGATGGATCGAGTAAAATGGCTCCAGTTTGTTCGCTATGCAAATGACTGTAATACTGATATCAAAAGTAAGAGCGAATAAATATAGTAACGAGCATCGCAATTAATTTGATTTAAATTACGATCCAGCTACTTGTCAAATAAGAGGTATGTTCAGTTGAAAGCTCTTTGTAATGTAAATTTCTTTGGTATTCAATTGTACCCCAAAAGAAAAATATTTAAATATGTCAACATATTATGAAGAAGAAAGTAGAAATAATTATAAAATATAATCGTGGTAGAATTGTATAAGTTTTGTTCAAATAGATAAACTACTGATGGATAATTGAATAAACTATTTTGAAATCAATGAGAGAAAAAAATCATAAGACTAAATGTATGGTCGAAAAGAACTATTCGACCATACATTCGGAAACAATAGAAGATATCACGAAACAATTGCAAGAATCTGCTCGATTAAGTAAGTGAGAAACACAAAGCGTGTGTACGATCGATTAATAAAAAGGACTGTTAATTGAATAACTGTGTACAAATCATTACACATAGTGATAAAAGAAAGAGGGGGATTAAAAAAATATAATTTAGTAAAAAAATATGATAAAACGTATTGACAAGCGCTTTCAAAGAGATACAATTATACTGTAAAAATAAATTATGAAGGAGAAATTTCTATGGAAAAAATGAGAGCGTTATCTTTAGAAGAATTAAAGAATGTTAAAGGAGGGGCAAGCTACGGTTCTGGAGCCTTTTCAAATCCTGGAGGTTCTATAGGGAAAGGACGTCAAGTTTATATAAGCGATAATAATTGTTCGAACAGATTAGGGTTACCAGCTAGGATAATAGCATATATTGGTGGTGGAAGGTACAAATGTGAAACTATTTAAATAAAGTACAAATACAACTTGCTGATAGAATTATTAGCAAGTTGTATTTATATAAAAAAGTAAAAATGATTATATGAATTGAGGTTAGCAATTGTGAAAAATTATAAAAAGAAAGTAGTATACATATTAATTATTTTGTCAATCATTATAATTTCTCTTTTTTGTTATGTAATTTTTAGTATTATCAACAATACAAGTGAGGGGATTGAAAAACAAAACGAAGAAGATGCGTTTTTTAAAAGTTCAGAAATTTATAATCAAAATATTACAAATCTTTTTATAGAAGGTAAATTGATTAATGGCAACTTGAAGGATAATATAGAATATTTTGAGTCCTATCATGAAGAGGAATATTTCATCTATTTTGGTAGAAATAATTGTCAATATTGTCAAGAGTTTCTACCGATTCTTTCCGATTATTTGTTGAATTTTAATGAAAAACAAGTTTTTTATTATGATACAAATAAAAATCTTGAAATCAAAGAAGAGATAATCAATATGTTTCAACTTGAATTTGTTCCCACTTTAATCAAAATAAATGGCAATTCGAAAATTAAATACAATGATGAAAAGGATGACTTAAAGGATTTTTTTGGAAATGAAGAATGAAACTGTTCTTATCTAAAAATTAATGAAGGGAAGATACCACCATGGTAAAAACATTTTTACAACACGATTCAGAGGACTGTGGTCCAGCTTGCGTTGCTTCAATTCTAGATTACTATAAAAGCTCTGTTCATATTTTCCAATTAAGAGAGCTTTGCGGAACACAAAAAAGTGGAACTACAGCTTATGGAATTAAACAAGCCTTTCAAACTTTGGGTTTTGAATGTGATGTTTTAAAATATGAAAATACATTTTCGAAAATTAACTTAATAAAACTACCAAGTATTGCCCATACAGTTGATGAACATAAATTCCATCATTATGTGGTAATAAAAAAAGTAACATCAAAATATATATATGTAATGGATCCAGCTCAAGGTAAACGGAAACTAAGCTACGAGCAATTTGAAAATATATGGACAGGGATACTCTTTATAGTAGAACCTTCTAATCATTATGAAATCATAAAATCAAGAAAGTTTGAAATAAATCGCATATTTAATATATTTTTGAAGGATTCAAGTTTAGTTTCTTTAATTATATTTTCATCAATTTTTATCATATTCTTTAGTGTTGCAAGTTCGTTTTTTTTTCAAACAATTATAGATTATTTTTTACCATATAAAGATTTTGAGTATCTAAGTTATTTATCACTTTTTTTAATAGTAGCATATGTTTTTAGCAGCTTATTAGAGTTGATAAGAAATTATATGGTAATTATTTTAGGACAACATTTAAGTGCAGAAATTATGTTGAGGTATATAAAGCACGTGCTATCGTTACCTGTCAAATTTTTTTCAACACGAAATACGGGTGATATATTTTCAAGATTTTCAGATGCAAACTTTATTGTAGATGCTCTATCAAATGCTATTTTATCTATTTTTTTAGATTTTGGAATGGTTTTAATAATTGGTATAACTTTAATGTTCCAGAATAAAGTCTTGTTTTTTATCACGTTATCAACGGTTCCTTTATATGCTTTTATTATTTTTTTCTTTTCAGGTCGATATAGAAAAGCTAGTAGTATTGAGGTTGTTAATAAGGCTGAAGTAACTTCTGACATTCTAGAAGTATTTAATGGGATAGAAACGATTAAATCTTTTAATAATGAAACAAATATATATAATAAGATAAAAAGAAAATTCTATTTATTACAAAAAAACTCTTTGAAAGTTTTACTACTGGATGACGTACAGAGTTTTTTGAAAAATTGTATTCAACTTATTAATAGTGTGTTAGTAATGTGGATTGGATCTTATTTTATTATGATTGAAACACTTTCTTTAGGAGAGTTAGTTACATACAATGCACTAATAGCTTTTTTAATAACTCCTATTCAAAATATTTTTAATTTACAAATAAAAATTCAGTCTGCCTTAGTAGCTAATGAAAGAATTCAGGAAATTACCTCAATACATAATGAAAAATCTGATAATTATGAAAAAAAAGAGGATTATCTTTGTAGAGAATCACTAAAAGTTTCAGATTTATGTTTTTCTTATGATGATGATCTTACAATATTGGATCATATGGATTTTGAAATTAAATTTAATGAAAAGGTTTTAATAGTAGGTGCAAGCGGATCTGGAAAATCAACATTAGCAAAAATGCTAGTGAAGTTTTTTGAACCGACCAAAGGAAATATTTACAACGGAAACGAAAATTTTGCAAATATAAAGAATGATAGTATACGTGATCATGTCATTTATTTACCTCAAGAGTCGTATTTTTTTTCTGGGACTGTATTGGACAATATTAAGTTTGGTTTTAACAGTTGTGATATTTCTAAAGTAGAAGAAATTTGTGGGAAAATTGGATTAATGGAAGTAATTGAAAAGTTACCATTAAAATTTAATACTCGTATAGATATTGATGCGAGTAATTTCTCTACAGGTGAAAAACAAAGAATTGCCGTTGCAAGAGCTCTTTTACGTAATCCTGATATTTTAATTTTAGATGAATCTACTAGTAATTTGGATTATTTGTCAGAAAGGAGGATAATTGAGTATTTATTAAATGAATGCGAAATGACTGTTATCCTAATTACTCATCGTTTGCAAATGGCAAAAATATTTGACAAAATTTTAGTTTTGAAAGAAATGAAATTAGTTGAACAAGGCAAACATCAGGATTTATTAAAGGGGAAGAACTATTATTATAAGATATGGAATCAAAACTGTAGAATTTAATTCTTTTTTTATTTTTTATGAGTTCCAATTAGTCAAACTAAGGAAGGTAAATTCTCTTTTGTTAAATTACTCAACAATTACATTCATCGGGTTTTGGCATTTTTTGAAAATCTTTTGAAATTGTTTTTGTTTGTAAGCTATAGATAAAATAAATCACATAGAGACTTTTTTTAATCTATAGCTTTTAAAAATCTGTCACTACTGAATATTTCATTTGAAATTTTTTTCAGATAGATTTAAGAGGATGGGGTGAGGAATAAAAATAAGTATTAATTTCATTTTAATTTTAAGTGATTTTTCAAAAGTTAATGTCTTCGAAATACGCAGCGGAGTGATTCAGTCATAATTATCCCACTGTCTGTTAACCATCTAGTTACTGTGTAATAATAAATTTTTCGTGATAACATTTGAAAAATAGGGTGCGAAAATAATCATGAAACGAAAAAATGAATCGATGTGGCTAATATTAGATGGACTATTGGATCAATCTTTTTAATCTGATTGTGTATTTACTATAGACGACTGAATCGGATAGAAAGAATGATCAAAATAAACTTGTTTCATTTTAAAAAGTGTACATCCCATGTAAATCTGTCTGCGAAAGCAGTATTGGAAAATTAAGGCATGAAATAGTTTATCAACGGATCAAGTTGTCTTTGGTAAAAGCCCTCTTGAGTATAGAAAAAAGCAAGATATATTTATTAAAGATGTTTTGCGTCATAAAGAGCAGTATTAATTTCGAGAATATACTTGTGATGATTTAAAATAATTTTATTTTAGGAGAGGTCGAAGATGAAGAATAACTAATACCTAAAATTGATGTCCTACTGTGAAGCCCTTGATTAAATCATATGGCATATATCCAGCTAAATCGAAGTTCTGAATAGATAAGTTCTTCCTTAAAGGAGGCTCTTCTCGAATTCATACGCAAATAGATCAATCATCAAAATAATCAAAAAGTGAATCGTGGAAATTAGTAAGTGTGAGAATTAGATTTTTATAGAAAAAAATGACTGAATACTTCAGAAAAGATAGTAATTTGACCGCTTTCAAGGTAAACTGAAATAAGTGATTTGAATGATTATGAGATGAAAAGAGTGTGATGTCGTGAAAGAATCAAAAAAAATAGGACAAGTTTTTTTAGGCACAGGGATGATTGCATTGGCGGTATCTTTGTTGATCACTGCGCATCAAGGCTATGATACGATCAGTACCTTTTTGTTAGGTATCTTAAACTTTGTAGAGAGCCCATTTTGGATCGCTAGTCTTTGTTTCAACTGTATTGTTTTATTGATCGTTGCCTTGCTGGGCCGTGAAGAATTGGGGATCGGCAGTATCATCAACGGAATCGGTCTAGGATTGCTGATTGGGATTTTTGAACCTATATTGGATAAAATCTCAGTCCACCTGCCGTTTTATTCTTGGTTGGCAATTATTGCCGCACCGATTTTATTTGGGATCGGCGCAGGCATCTATGTATCTTCCAACAAAGGCTCTGCGGCCTTAGAGGCGCTGACTGCCTTGATTTATAAACGGACAAAATTGACCCAAAAAACGATTCGTATCGGCTTAGATGCTGCTATGGTCTTGATCGGTTTTGCTTTGGGGGCAAGTGTGGGGCTAGGAACATTGCTTTGCATCGTCTTCATTGGTCCGATTTTTGAAGCAACATTGAAATTTCTGGCTGCCCATGCACCAGCTGAGGGATAAAAAATGCGCACCAGCATTGGAAACAAAAACAAAAGCATGATGGCTGTATTGCGCGGCCATCATGCTTTTGTTTTATATTAGAAATTTTTTTGATAATTCTGAATGTAAGCGCTATAATTATATTGAAACTATTTTCACAAAAGAGAAAGGCGGAATGATATGAACAGTTTAGCATTAGTGAAAGATTGGTCCAAAGAGAAAAAGCATTTTGACTTATTTATCGATGGCGAATGGACATCGGGATCGGAAGGAAGTACCCTCGACGCCATCAATCCAGCAACTGGCGAAGTCTTGGCGGAATTTGTGGATGCAACAGATACGGACGTTGACCGAGCCGTTGCGGCAGCCAATCAAGCATTAACGTCTTGGCGAAAAACTTCCCTCGAAGAACGTTCGCGCTTATTGTTGAAAATTGCCGATATCATTGAAGAAAACACAGCGCGCTTGGCATTGATCGAAACATTGGATAATGGCAAACCGATCCGGGAAACCAAAGCCATCGATGTGCCATTTAGTGCGGATCATTTCCGCTATTTTGCCGGTGTGATTCGAGCGGAAGAAGGAACGGCGCAGCTTCTTGGCGAACATACACTAAGTATCAATTTAAAGGAACCAATCGGTGTGGTCGGTCAGATCATTCCATGGAACTTTCCTTTTTTGATGGCTGCGTGGAAAATTGCGCCAGCTTTGGCTGCCGGTAATACCATCGTCATCCATCCGTCATCCTCGACCTCATTAAGTATTTTAGAATTTACCCGTTTGATTCAAGATGTACTGCCAAAAGGAGTCCTGAATGTCATTACAGGAAAAGGCAGCAAGTCTGGTGAATACATGCTGCACCATGAAGGCATCGCGAAGTTGGCCTTTACTGGCTCGACCGAGGTTGGCAACAATGTGGCAAAATCAGCTGCAGCACGATTGATTCCTGCCACATTGGAATTAGGCGGCAAGTCGGCGAATATTTTCTTTAACGATATGCCGTTAGAAAAAGCATTGGACGGGGCGCAGTTGGGCATCCTCTTTAACCAAGGACAGGTCTGCTGTGCGGGTTCGAGAATATTCGTCCAATCTGGTATTTATGACAAATTTGTTGAAATGCTGGCGGATCGTTTCAAGCGTGTGCGCGTTGGCTTGCCTTGGGAGGAAGACACCCAAATGGGGGCACAGGTCAACGAAAAACAAGTCCAGTCGATCCTTGAATATGTTGACATCGGTAAGCGTGAAGGGGCGATCGTCAAAGCTGGAGGAGCGATCATCTCTCGTGATCAATTGGCCAGTGGCTGTTTCATGGAACCAACATTGCTGATCAATGTGACCAACGATATGCGCATTGCCCAAGAAGAAATCTTTGGCCCTGTGGCAGTGGTGATCAAGTTTGACACAATCGATGAAGTTGTAGAGATGGCCAATGATTCCATTTATGGACTAGGTGGCGGCGTGTGGACCCAGAATCTGAATACGGCCCTCGATGTAGCCAAACGTTTAGAAACTGGGCGTGTCTGGGTCAACACCTACAATCAAATTCCCGCAGGTGCACCATTTGGCGGGTATAAGCAATCCGGCATTGGTCGGGAAACGTACAAATCGATGCTTGACGCCTATTCACAAACAAAAAACATTATGATCGACACCAGTGATGCACCTTCTGGCTTTTTTGTACAGTAACTTAAAAAGAACAAGAAGCGATTTGATATTCACTATTAATGATGTGTGATTCTCTATCCATCAGAAAAGAATGTTCCTGTAAAGGAACGTTTTTTTTTTGTTAAAAGGGTTGCCTGTGCATGAAAAGAAGATAATCTAGCATAAAAGCGTGTTTTTTCCATGGTTGAATCGGCTAAACATTGCGTATACTGAGGGTATAAAGGAGGAACAAAATGAAAAATTTCCAAGCAACGTTGACCGCTTGCTTTGTGGGGTATATTGTTCAAGCAATCATCAACAATTTTGCACCATTGCTTTTTTTGACCTTTCAATCTCAGTATCAATTACCAATCACTCAAATCACCCTTTTGGTGAGTATCAATTTTTTGACCCAATTGTTGGTTGATTTTGCGGCGATTTTCTTTGTCGACCGCATCGGGTATCGTCCATCGATCGTGGCGGCGCATGGCTTTGCTGCTGCTGGTTTGATTGGTTTGGCCGTTTTTCCAGCCATATTTCCCTCCCCTTTCAGTGGATTGTTAGCAGCAGTGGTTCTGTATGCAATTGGCGGGGGGCTTTTAGAAGTGTTGGTGAGTCCAATCGTTGAAGCCAGTCCAACTGACCATAAGGAAAAGGCGATGAGTCTGCTGCATTCTTTCTATTGCTGGGGCTATGTGGGGGTTGTCTTGTTGTCAACGCTTTTCTTTGCGGTTTTCGGGATCGCTCGCTGGCAGCTGTTGGCGATGATTTGGTCATTGTTGCCGATAGCCAATTTATTTGTTTTTTTGAAAGTACCCTTGGCGCCAATAGTAGCAGAAGGAGAGCAGGGCTTATCTACGCGCGGATTATTTAAATTAAAAACGTTTTGGCTGCTGCTTGTGATGATGGTCTGTGCGGGTGCGTCTGAACAAGCAGTCAGCCAGTGGGCCTCAACGTTTGCCGAACAAGGCTTAGGGGTGTCAAAAACGGTGGGTGATTTATCTGGCCCGATGGTTTTCGCCCTCATGATGGGCGCTTCTCGATTGCTTTATGGCCGTTTTGGCGAACGGATCGACCTCAAGCGCTTTATGGTCTTTAGTTTAAGCCTGTGCGTGATTGCCTATGGCATGATCGGTTTAGCGAAGATGCCGTTGATTGGTTTCTTAGGCTGCGGGATCAGCGGTTTTGCAGTTGGGATTTTGTGGCCAGGTATTTTCAGCTTTTCGGCACAGTATATTCGCAATGGCGGCACAGCTTTGTTTGCTTACTTGGCTTTAGCTGGTGATCTAGGCTGTTCATTAGGCCCAGCTGTTGTCGGCAATGTCGTAGAGTGGTCCGGTGCCAGCCTGCAACTGGGGATTTTAGCGGCAGTTGTATTTCCGCTCTTGTTATTGGTCGCTTTGACCTTCTTGCACCGAACCAGCAGAACAGAACAAGTTCCCCTAGAAATACTGTCAAATCAAGATTAATTGAGTGAAGCAAGTGCTGATCAGATGAAAGCATTTGCTTTTTTTATTTGTCAAAAAGTGCTAGTCAAGCTTACAGCTATCCGCTATACTTTGACTAATTCAAGGTGAAGGAAGTGAAGGTGTGAAAAGTCAATTAAAAAAAGAAATCAGTTTTTTTGGGGCATTATCGACCGTGATGGGGACTGTGATTGGTGCGGGTGTTTTCTTTAAATCCGCCGCAGTTGTGCAACAGACCCAGTCAACCGGTTTGACGTTATTGGTTTGGCTGCTTGCTGGTTTTCTAACGATTTGCGGTGGATTGACCGTGGCTGAGTTGGCGACAGCGATTCCTGAGACGGGTGGGGCTATTCGCTATATTGAAAAAATTTATGGCAAGCTGCCCTCATTTTTGCTTGGTTGGGCGCAAAGTATCATCTACTTTCCTGCCAATGTCGCGGCTTTAAGTATTATTTTCGCGACGCAATGCATCAACTTATTTCATTTATCAAGCCCTTATTTGATGCCATTGTCGATCGTGACTGCAATCAGTGTGACATGTATCAATTTGCTGGGTACGAAAGCAGCTGCAAG
Organism: Enterococcus sp. RIT-PI-f; assembly: GCF_001297065.1. GTDB lineage: Bacteria > Bacillota > Bacilli > Lactobacillales > Enterococcaceae > Enterococcus_D. Next base: position 139,238 of record NZ_LHOX01000016.1, read on the forward strand.
GGTCCAATCTTTTACCTTGGCCATCAAATTGATCCCGATTGCGTTGATCATTGTGGCTGGATTGATTTTGCCGGGTCAGGTAGAAGTTTCCCTTGTTGATTTTTCTTCAAACAATCAAGATTCGGTATTGGCAGGGATTAGCAGTGCTTTATTGGCCACGCTCTTTGCCTATGACGGTTGGTTAGGTGTCGGAAATGTGGCAGGAGAGATGAAACAGCCGGAAAAAGACTTGCCGAAAGCAATTATTTTTGGTTTGAGCTTTGTGACACTGGTCTATGTGTTGATCAATGTGGCTTTTCTCAAAACTTTGCCGATCGATCAAATCGCAGGGAACTTGAATAGTGCTTCAGAAACAGCGATGGCTTTATTTGGCGGCTTTGGCGGCAAATTGGTGACGATTGGGATATTGATTTCTGTCTATGGGGCTTTGAACGGCTACACCATGACTGGTCTGCGGGTGCCTTATGCGATGGCTTTGGCCGACGAGATTCCCTTTAGCCGGACATTTGCGACTTTAAGCAAGCGCACCAATGCCCCATATGCGGCGGCTATCTTGCAAGTCAGTATTGCCTGCATCATGATTTTCTTAGGTACCTTCGATTTATTGACAGATATGTTGGTTTTCGTGATGTGGTTCTTTAGTGTATTATTGTTTATAGGTGTGCTATTATTGCGCAAACGCGATCCCCACATGAACCGACCTTACCGTGTCCCGTTGTATCCAATCACGCCATTGATCGCGTTACTTGGCGGTTGCTTTATTTTGGTGATGACTATGATCACGACCCCAGGACTCGCGATCATTGGGATAGGTGTGACAGCATTGGGGATCCCAATCTATTATGCAAAAGCGAAAGGAGCAATCAAATGAAGATTGTTGTACTAGATGGCTATGCGCTGAATCCAGGAGATTTGGATTGGCGAGAAATGGAAGCACTTGGCGATTTGACGGTATACGATCGAACCTCCTATACGGATCCTTCAGAAATCATCACACGGATCGGGGAGGCAACAGCGGTCTTCACCAACAAAACGCCATTGACCGAAGACGTCATACAGGCGTGTCCGGAACTACGGTATATCGGCGTACTGGCCACTGGTTATAATGTGGTTGATCTAAAAGCAGCCAAAGCACAAGGAATCATTGTGACCAATATTCCGAGTTACAGTACGAATGCTGTGGCGCAAGCGACCTTTGCACTATTGTTAGAAGTGACCAATCAAGTCGGCCACCACAATCGATCCGTCCATCAGGGGGATTGGCAGCAAAGCAAGGACTTTTCTTATTGGCAGACACCATTGACGGAATTGGCAGGCAAAACGTTAGGCTTGATTGGTTATGGCGCAATTGCTCAGGCAGTTGCAACGATCGCCCATGCCTTTCAGATGCAGGTCATTTACTATAACCATCGGCCAAAAGCTCCACAAGCTGAGTGGGCCAAACAAGTCACATTAGAAACCCTATATCAAGAAGCAGATATCATCAGTCTGCATGTCCCGCAATTTCCTGAAACAGAGGGAATGATTGATCAGACGGCGTTAGTCCAAATGAAAGATACAGCGATCTTGGTCAACACTGCCCGTGGTGGCTTGCTGGATGAAGCCGCTGTGGCACAAGCCTTGTCAGAGGGGAAACTCGCAGCGTTGGCAGCAGATGTGGTGTCGAAAGAACCGATAGCAGCGGATAATCCATTGCTGCAAGCACCGAATTGTTACCTCACACCTCATATCGCTTGGGCCCCAACAGAAACAAGACAGCGTTTGATGGCGATCGCTGTTGGCAACTTGGCAGCATTTGTCAATGAAACGCCGCAAAATGTGGTTTCCTAAAAAGCAAATGATCTATGGCTGAGGCGGTAGTCTATTTAGCGTTAGAGATGGTAGGATATTTTCTTCAAAAAGAAACAGCAATGTAAAAGGCGAGGGGCGCTTTTACATTGCTGTTTTTCTTATTGCTTACTCTTGTTCTGCTGCATATGCCGCAGATTTTGTTCCTGCTTGACGGCCGAAAATAATGATATCTGCAACGGCATTTCCGCCAATCCGATTATCACCGTGAAGACCGCCTGTGACTTCTCCTGCTGCGAATAAACCAGGGATCGTTTGATCATCTGTTGAGATGACTTCCGTATTGGTATTGATCTTGACGCCACCCATTGTATGGTGGATACCAGGGGCAATCGCGATGGCGTAGTAAGGGCCAGTAGACAGGTCATGGTCCATTCCTGTTTCTCTGCCAAAAGCCTCATCTTTGCCAGCAGCCACGCTGTCATTCCAAGTGGCAACTGTTTCTGCTAATGTCTCTTCGGGCATTGATAATTCTTCAGCCAAAGCTTCAATGGTATCCGCAGATTTGACCAGGCCTTGAGAGGCATAAAAGTCAATCGCTGTCACCCGTTCTTTGACGCCTGCATCAAACACCAATGTGGCCGATTTTTCTGGCAATGCAATAATGGCTGCCGAGACTTTATCACGAGTGTCCATTTCATTATAGAAGCGTTGGCCGTCAGCGTTGACCAGAATCGCACCTTCACCGCGAACAGCTTCAGTGATCAACAATGATTTCGATTGATCGACGGTTGGGTGAATTTGGATCTTGTCCAAATCAACGGTTTGACCACCTAGTGCCTCGATCATTTTGATGCCGTCACCAGTAGAGCCTTCTTGGTTTGTCGTCACATAGTCTTTTAGCTCTGGATCATATTCTTCGATCATATCCATATTGGCACCAAATCCGCCGGTAGTGACAACGACTGCTTTGGCATCGATTGTTTTTTCACTGCCTTCGACATTAACGGTTACGCCATTGACTTGGCCATCAACTTCATTGATTTCTTTGACATCTGCATTCACGAAAATCGGAATTTCGTTCTCATGGATATTGCGCATCAAGCCGTCGACTAAATACTCGCCTACCGCTGAACCGTCTGTTGGGCGGTGGGTTCTTTTTTCGCTCATCCCGCCTGTGACAGTCAAGTTATCCAGTGTGATTCCCATTGAATCAAGCCAATCGATGGCTTCTGCTGAGTGATCAACAAAGTAGCGCAATAATTCTTTGTCATTTGTTCCTTTACCACCAGCTAATGTTTCTTCATAAAATAAGTCGTTTGAATCTTCAATTCCCTCAGCTTCTTGGAACTTGGTTTCTGAAGCATTCATACCTGCAGAAGACTTTAAGGTATTGCCGCCAGCAATCGGCATTTTCTCTAAAATGACTGGATTGGCACCGGCGTCTTTGGCTTGGATGGCTGCCGCCATTCCTGCACCGCCAGCCCCAACGATCACGACATCATAGCTGTCTGCCAACTCGCTAGGATCCGTGTACTCCTGACCAGATGCAGCTGAATTTGCATCCGTTTCTTCACTGCTGACAGCTGTACTGCTTGTTTGTGAATCAGCACCACAAGCGCTTAACAGCGTAAGTGCCCCGACAATTGCGAATGTTTTGCCCAATTTCTTCATTTTATTCCTCCTAAAAACTTTTTTCCAACTAATAGGGTACCATAAAACGGTGGATATTTTTAGATTTTGTTCAATATATCACATGTAAATGAGAATATTTTTATTTTCTATCAATCTGAAAATAAAATCCCTCTTGCAAAACCAAATCAGTTTTGTATAATAGAGATAAGTTAGGTTAGCCTAAAAAATAAAATAAATAAACCTTAACTATAGAAATGGAGTGAGAATATGATTACTTTTTCATCGATATCTGCTACATATGATGGCATACATCAAGCAGTCGAGTCGGTTTCTTTTGTGACAGAAAAGCCATCGATCGTGGGGATTATTGGACCGAATGGGGCAGGGAAATCGACATTTATCAAAGCGGCCTTGCAATTGATCCCGTCCACCGGGTCTGTCACAGCGGATGATCAGCCTTTAGCAGCATTTCAAAGGCGTATTGCGTATGTAGAACAAAAATCAGCGATTGATTATACGTTTCCAATTACTGTCAAAGAAGTGGTATCCCTTGGGTTGTATCCGAATATGCGCTTGTTGCAGCGGATTCGTCCCACTCAATGGGCGCAAGTCAACACAGCTTTAGCTGCAGTGGAGATGACCGATTTTGCGGATCGCCAAATTGGCGAGTTGTCCGGTGGGCAATTTCAACGGGTCTTAATTGCACGGACTTTGGTGCAAGAGGCCGATTTCATTTTTCTAGATGAACCTTTTGCTGGTATCGATGCTGCGAGTGAAGCGATTATTGTGGCATTACTCAGACAATTGCGTGAGGCAGGCAAGACGATTTTTATTGTCCATCATGATCTAGGGAAAATCACAGAATACTTTGATGCGCTGGTGATGTTGAACCAACGCCTGATTGCCTACGGGTCTGTGGCAGATGTGTTTACGGACGCCAATCTAACACGTACGTTTGGCGATACGATCATTGTGAAAGGCGGGATGTAGAATGGTCACAACTTTTTTTACTAGTTTAGGCACCTATCATTTTCTGCAGAATGCGTTGATCACAGCAGTAGCGATTGGCATCGTGGCGGGTGTGATTGGTTGCTTTATTATTTTGCGGGGCATGTCATTGATGGGAGATGCGATTTCCCATGCAGTTTTGCCAGGTGTTGCCTTGTCATATATTTTTGGGATCCATTTTTTTGTCGGCGCGATTTTATTCGGCCTATTGGCTTCGATGATCATTACGTATATTTCTAATAATAGTTTGATCAAGAGTGATACCGCCATTGGCATCACCTTTAGTTCTTTCTTGGCATTAGGGGTTATTTTGATCGGGGTGGCCAATAGTTCTACGGATCTCTTTCATATTCTTTTTGGGAACGTTTTGGCGGTGCAGGATAGTGACAAATGGTTGACGATCGTCATTGCTTTGGTGGTGTTGGCAGTCATTATTGTCTTTTTCCGTCCTTTGTTGATCACCTCATTTGATCCAATGATGGCCAAAGCTTTTGGGATGAAAGTGCAGCGATATCACTACTTGCTGATGTTTCTTTTGACATTAGTCGCTGTGACAGCGATGCAAAGTGTCGGTACGATTTTGATCGTGGCCTTATTGGTGACACCAGCTGCCACCGCGTATTTGTTTACGAAGGAATTGAAAAAGATGATGTTGATAGCTGGTGCGTTAGGTGGTTTGGCATCATTTGTTGGTCTGTTTATCGGCTACACCTTTAATATTGCAGCAGGTTCAAGTATTGTCCTGACAGCAGGTGCTTTCTTTGTATTCGGCTTTCTTTTTTCACCAAAACAAAAAAACAGTCCAGTCAAACGGTGGTCAGCAACTGCTGCTTTGGCCGTGGCAGTGATAGCTGGCGGTTTCTTCTTGGCAGAAAGCAATCATCCATCTAGTCAAACGGAAGGCAAACTGTCTGTTGTGGTCACCAATTCGATCATTGCAGATATCACTGAGAACATCGCTGGTGACAAAATCGATCTGCACAGTATTGTTCCAGTAGGCAGAGATCCTCATGAGTACGAACCGTTAGCAGAAGACGTCCGATTGGCGACGGATGCAGACTTGCTTTTGTATAATGGATTGAATTTGGAAACAGGGGGAAATGGCTGGTTTACCAAATTGATGGAAAATGCCAACAAAGTTGCAGATCAAGATTATTTTGCCGTCAGCGATGGCGTAGATGTGTTATACCTTTCTGACGATGAAGACCACAGCAAAGCAGATCCTCATGCCTGGCTGAATTTGGAGAATGGCATGATCTATGCGCGAAATATCGCGCAGCGATTAATTGAAAAAGATCCTGATAACCAAGCCTACTATGAAGAAAATCTCAACAATTATTTAGCAGATTTAACGGCTCTGGACGAGAAAGCCAAAGCCAACTTTGCTTCGATCCCGGATGAGAAAAAATTGATCGTTACCAGTGAAGGCGCCTTTAAATACTTTTCTAAAGCCTATGGTGTGCCTTCTGCCTATATTTGGGAAATCAATACGGAAGAAGAAGGAACACCTGCACAGATCAAAGATTTGGTCGATCAGTTGCATTCATCTGAAGTGGCTTCCTTGTTTGTCGAAAGCAGCGTCAATACAAGACCAATGCAAAGTGTGTCCCGAGATTCAGGTATTCCGATCTATGATACAGTCTTTACCGATTCGATCGCCGAACCTGGTGAAGAGGGGGATAGTTATTATCGAATGATGCAATGGAACTTAGAGACTATTTATGCAGGTCTGACGCAAGAATAAACACCGGCCCCATCTTATTACCTAAAAAAACCAGCAAATACAGCACGCCTCCATGGGCAATGTTGTACTTGCTGGTTTTCTTTTTGACTTATTGGTCGTCTTTTTGCGGTACCAAGTGATAATAAATCATTTCCGGAGGCACCCCTAAGCGGGCGGGAATTTTTGTCATCCCAATACCGCTTGACACACTGAGAAGTGTCTCTTTCCCGAAAATATATAGACCATCCGTATAGGTGAGCGCGCCTTTGGTTTTCGCATAGTAAAAGGGCAAGCGAATCTGTCCGCCGTGGCTATGTCCAGATAAAATCAAATCATAACTGTGGAGATTGGTGAGGCGCGTGATGTAGTCAGGCTCGTGCAACAACAAAATCTGCCATTCTGCTAAGGTTGATTCATATGAAAAGTTGACTTTCGGACTGTCGATATCAATGCCAGTGATCGACATCGATGTTTTTTCGTCGGAGCCGAAGACCGATTCATTGTCCAATAGGGTGAAACCTGCATTTCGAAAAACTTCTGCTACAAAGTAATGACCATCATGGAGATGATCATGATTACCCAAGACAGCCAATTTGCCCATCGGTGCCTGTAATTTTTTGAGTTTTTCGACTAATCGATTGGTGGAACGATGGGGCCATTTTTTGTAATTGTCGATCAAATCACCCGTGATAACGATCAAGTCCGGTTGTTGCTGGATCGTTGAACGGATGATGCGATTCAGGCGTCGCGGTTTATACCAGCGAGAAACATGCAAGTCACTGATATGGGCGATCACGATCGTTTCATTCTCTTGATACATATCATACGCTTTCGAAATATCCAGCACGGTCTGCTTGTCTTTTTTGATCAAATAATGGCGCTGAGTCAACCGATGGGGTTCTATGATAAAGGAGTATAGCAGCACGCCTATGACGAGGAATGCAAGGATAATAAGGGTCAGCATGGCGAGGCTCCTTTTTTGATTTTTCTCTTATCTAGCATAGTAGATTCTCGCACAAAAAGCAATCTAACAGTGCGTATAAATCTAAATAAAAGATGCCCAACTTGGGCTGGTCAATAAGCATAAAAAAACCGAAGAACGGCAATCAAGCCAGCGCTTCGGAACAAATCGTTGTTACTTCATTTTAGGAGATTTAAATAAACGTCCCTTATGTTTTTTCGGTACGAGCGCCATGATACAATCATAGGGCACCGTCATCAACGCCCAAGCCACACCTTTGCTTGAAGCAAACAGATAATTACGTTTCAAAATCAGATGGCCGCTTATCAAAGCACATGCGATACTACCGTAAAACAACCATTGGTCATTCCATGTTGTAAACTGATGCAATGCGGTGATCAAGATAGGATAGCTGTAGAAATAAAGAGCCGATAGGACAAAAGTCATGTTCTTGGTCAATTGGCGAATCGTCAATAAAAAGAATATGGCTGAAAGCAACAAACCTAAAGGCGGAAACAAGCTGACTAAAAATGAATAGAGGATCCCCCACAGGATCATGCCAGGACCTTTGATCAATGCGGCAACGATCAATAGAACAAAAAGGAATAAGAGCTGTTGAGAAAATGTCGCTGCAGTGAAAAGGGTGAACGTGCCGAGTATCAGCCAATGGGAAAAGGTATTTGTTTGATTGGTTTGCGGCACTTGCTGCTGCAATTTCAACCAAGTGGCAAAATTTGGAAAGTCGTGCTGGAATTCCCGTTTGAAATCTGGCCCAAATTGTTGGTGGGCATTTTGCTGTCGATAATATTGATAGCGTTTTTTCATCGTTGATTTGCTTCGGAAATCCGAATCCGTTGAAAAAAAGCGGCTGCCAACAACTTTTGATTTTTCCATGTTTACACCTCCATAGGTTTATCTACTACTCAGTATAGGAGAATCCAGGGGGAACTTCCTCCAACCTGAGGCGGATTTTTTACCACTTGCTGAAAGTTTCCTAAAGTCAGTGAAAAAAGCAACCATGATTCGTTTCTTAAAGTCGCAAAATATGCTAGAGTATAGGAGAACTAAGGAGGCTAATCATGATTTTTGATACACATACTCATTTAAATGCAGAACAATTCAATGAAGATATTCCAGAAACGATTGCCCACGCCCAAGAACTTGGTGTGACTGAGATGGCTGTGGTAGGGTTTGATCATCCTACAGTGGAAAAGTCACTTGCGTTGAGCAAGGAATATCCATTCATTTATAGTATTATCGGCTGGCACCCTACTGAAGCAGGCGGTTATACGCCAGCTGTTGAAGCATTCCTAGAAGAACGACTGGACGTGCCAAAAGTTGTGGCTTTAGGTGAAATTGGATTGGATTATCATTGGATGGAAGATCCTAAAGATGTGCAAGCGCGGGTTTTTCGCCGACAAATCGCTATCGCAAGAGAACGGGGCTTACCGATCAGTATCCATACCCGTGACGCGATCGAAGACACCTATGCAATTTTGAAAGAGGAGAAAGTTCAAGATATCGGCGGCATTATGCATAGTTTCAGCGGCGATGATGAATGGGCCAAGAAGTTTCTTGACCTAGGTATGCACATTTCTTTTAGCGGCGTCGTCACGTTCAAGAAAGCATTAGATGTACAAGCGGCAGCCAAAATCGTGCCGCAAGATCGTTTGCTCGTTGAAACGGATGCGCCGTATCTTGCACCTGTTCCTTATCGTGGCAAACGCAACGAACCTGGCTACACCCATTATGTCGTGAATCAAATTGCTGCTTTGCGGGATCAGACACCGCAACAAGTCGCTGACTATACCAGAGAAAATGCCCATCGGCTGTTCAACATCAATGGCAACTAAGCCAAAGATCGAAGAAATCATTGTCGTCGAAGGCAAAGACGATACCCGCAGACTCCAAGAAGTATTCGATGTCGACACCATTGAAACCATTGGTTCAGCGATCGATCAAGGTATTTTAGATCAAATTGAATTGGCACAAGAAACACGGGGAGTGATCGTTTTTACCGATCCAGATTTTTCAGGAGAAAAAATCCGTAAAATAATCATGGAAGCTGTTCCTGATGCCAAACATGCTTTTTTGCCCCGCAGTCAAGCAGCACCAAAAGGCAAAGGCAGCTTAGGCGTAGAACATGCGAGCCATCAGGCTTTGAAAGAAGCTTTGCAAAAAGTCGTGACACCAATCAATGACCAAGACGCTGCAGAGAACCAGCCGATCGACCGCCAATTGCTGTTGGCTTTTGGCTTGATTGCCGGACCTGGGGCGAAAGAGAAGCGAGAGCGGCTTGGCGATATTTTGCGCATCGGTTATACGAATGGCAAACAATTAGAAAAAAGGCTGGCAATGTTTCGGATCACAGAAGCTGAATTTGCCGCTGCGATGAAAATAGTGGAGGATGAACAATAATGGAAGAACGAGATATTGCTACCCCCTCGAGAACCAAAGAAATTTTAGCAAAACATGGATTTACCTTTAAGAAAAGCTTAGGGCAAAATTTTTTGACAGAACCGAACATTTTGCGCAAAATCGTGGATACAGCTGGAATCGATCAAGACACCAATGTCATTGAAGTTGGACCGGGCATTGGTGCACTGACCGAGCAATTAGCCAAACATGCCAAACAAGTCGTGGCATTTGAGATCGATGATCGGCTGATCCCAGTATTGGCTGATACGATGCTTCCTTATCCAAACGTCAAAGTCATTCATCAAGATGTCTTGCAAGCAGACTTGGCAACGACCATCAGCACAGCATTCGATCAAAATCTACCGTTGAAAGTAGTGGCCAATTTGCCTTATTACATCACGACACCGATCATGATGCACTTTCTAGAATCCAATGTGCCTGTGCAAGAAATGGTTGTCATGATGCAAAAAGAAGTTGCTGATCGTATTTCAGCAGAACCTGGCACCAAAGCGTATGGCTCATTGTCGATTGCAGTCCAATACTACATGGAAGCCAAATTGGCTTTCATCGTTCCCAAGACTGTCTTCGTGCCACAGCCTAATGTTGATTCCGCAATCTTGAAATTAACCCGGCGTGAAACCCCTGCAGTGGCAGTAACGGACGAAAAAGAATTTTTCAAGTTGACCAAATCAGCCTTTCAATTGCGTCGCAAAACATTGTGGAACAATCTGCAAAATACTTATGGCAAAGATGAAGACACTAAAGCATTGTTGCGAAATAGCCTTGAAGCCAGCGGCATCGATCCGACACGTCGCGGAGAAACGCTATCCTTGGCAGAGTTTGCTCGTTTGAGTAACGAGATGTTGGCGCGGAAATAATCTGCTTGACGCACATATTTTTTTGAGGGAAACGAGTGATTCGTTTCCTTTTTTTATAGACTTTAGACAATGACGCATAGAATCTAGTGTTGTGCCTCTTGTGTCTTGACACCTGGTGTAAAGACAGGTAGAATAAGCTCATTAAACGTGTCAAGACACATTGAAGGAGTTTGTAAAAAATGAAAAATCATTCTATTCGTCATTTGACCATTGCTGCTTTACTGATCGGGATGGGGATCGTGATACCGATGGTCATGCCCAAAATCGTGATTGGACCGGCGTCATTTACATTGGCCAGCCATGTACCAGTATTTGTTGCGATGTTTTTCTCACCAGCGATGGCAATTGCCGTCGCGTTAGGGACGACATTTGGGTTCTTTTTATCATTACCGCCAATCATTGCGTTGCGGGCGTTGTCCCATGTGATTTTTGCCGTGATTGGTGCCCTTTATTTGCAAAATCATCCAGGTATTTTGCTAAAAAAAGGCAAGCCGACGTTGTTTAACGGAAGATTACAATTGTTTAATTTGGTGATTGGGCTGATCCATTCCGTGATCGAGATGGGTGTGGTTGCACTCTTTTACTTTACAGGGAATGTCCCAGGGACTTCTTTTGATGGCAATTTTTACTATTTCCTCTTTGTCTTGATGGGCATTGGCGGATTGATCCATAGTTTGATTGACTTCAATCTGGCCTATTTTGTGGCTGGCGCACTTAGCAAACAATTTGAAATCAACGCATTCAAACAAGCGAAGCAGCGTTTTTTGAAAAAACAAAAAGAGCTGGTTTCATAAAAGCGTGGGGTTAGGGCTATAAGATATTTTCTTGCATCAAAAAGGCAGAGAGGACGGGCAATCGTTCATTTCTGCCTTTTTTATCGTACGTGTTGCTTAGGAGAAAGCAAGGTAAAGGAAATAAAAAAAGCGTGTTTTAGATAACTAGTTCTAGGATATAATATGATTGTAGCGCACATGAAGGAGAGAAAAGAGGCATGGACATTCGAACCATTCAAACACAAGATGAGGAAGAAATTGAACAGTTGATTCGCGAAGCCTTTGAACAATCAGATCACGGATACAATGATGAAGGAAAATTAGTAACGAATATTCGCAACAGCTCAGGTTACGTGCAGGATTTAGAAGTTGTGGCAGTAACTGAAAGCGGGAAAATAGTTGGACATGGACTGATGAGTCCATGTGAAGTAATCAATGAAAAAGGAGAACGTTTTTTAGGTTTGGTGCTGGCGCCCTTGAGTGTCTCAGTTTCCTATCAAAGGAAGGGCATTGGTGGAGAAATAGTCAATGAACTTGAAAAAAGAGCACAAAAAGGGAATGACCGATTTGTCAGTATATTAGGTGATCCAACCTACTATGCTAGATTTCATTATGTTCGGGCAAGCAAGTATCAGATTTTTTCTTCTGATGAAGTGCCTGATGAGGCATTTATGATCAAACCATTGTATGCGCAAGCGCTCCAGTCAGTTCAAGGCACATTAAGATATTCGACCGCGTTTGACCTATAGTATACAATGACAATCCATCTGAATAGGCGGGTCCATTTGTTTTCGGTATAATGAATAAAAGGCATGCAAGGAGGGGACCAATGAAGAAAAAAACAGTTATATCTATTGTTTCATGTTTGAGCCTTGGTGCAGTCTTCTTTTGGTGTTTCTTTGACAGCGAGCAAGGTGCGTCCCCTTTCATCCTTCAGCGAGATCAGATAGTGGATGAAGCAGGAACGAGTGCCTCATCATCAAGGAACGAGGAACCAGCAGAAGCAATTCGTTTAGATGTGCCACTTGAAAACCAGTTTGATGAAGTGGCATTGGGCAATGGATGTGAAGTCACCGCATTGTCGATGCTGTTGAATTATTATGCTATCGATACTGATAAAAACACCTTAGCCTCAATCCTCAACTATGTGCCTGTCTATGAAGAGGGCGGCTATCGAGGTGATCCCCGAGAAGGCTTTGTCGGGAATATTTATGGGGGCGATGCGGCGATGGGGGTGGATGTTGAACCAATCGCTGAAGTGGCAAAACAAGTCGTACCAGAAGATGTTCAAGTTGTCAGCGGTCGTGATCGCAGCTTTTCTGAGCTTTTGACGGTCTTAGCATCCGGAACACCTATCTGGATGATCGCAACGTTGGAGCTGCAGGTGCCGACAAACGATGATTTTTTCAGTTGGGAAACCCAAAATGGGCCCATCTATGTGACTGCGTTGATCCATAGCGTCGTCATCACTGGCATCGATGAAGAGACAATGTACGTCAATGATCCCTATGGCTACAAAGACCGTGCGGTCAGTAAAACGGATCTTGCTGAAATTTACGAGAAGATGGGGCAACAGTATCTTTATTTGCAAAAATGAAAAAATGCTGAAAGTTCTCGTTGACAGTAGATGAAAAAACAATTATAATTTTTGAAAATTACGTATAGAATTTGATGAACGTTGAAGAGAAGAGTAGCAGATCGACGAAGGTACAGAGACTCCGGTTGGTGAGAAAGGAGAATGAGGCGATTTGTGAAGATGAACTCCGAGTTTTTTATTTGGTTCACGCCAAACAAACGGAATGCGCCCGTTACCGCGCCAAGTATCATAGTGTACTGTTGAGGTGTTATTTGTGAGAATAACACGAATGAGGGTGGTAACGCGCGTCAGTCGTCCCTTTTGCCGTAAGGCAAAAGGGGCGGCTTTTTTGTGTTTTGTTCGCGCGATCGATCAATATATCTCCCCCATAAGAAATGCACCATCAAAGCAAAAGGAGAGAAAGAAATGCCGATCATTATTCCCAAAGAGTTGCCAGCCGCGACGGTCCTGCAAAAAGAGAATGTCTTCGCTTTGTTGCAGCACAAAGCAGCGCAGCAAGAGATACGTCCTTTAAAAATCGCCATCGTCAATTTGATGCCGCAAAAAATCGCTACTGAAAACCAACTGTTGCGCCTGCTTTCCCAAAGCCCGTTGCAAATAGAGGTCACGTTATTAAAAATGGCCGACCATGAAAGCAAGAATACCTCCTTGAACCATATGGAAAAATTCTATGAAGCATTTTCTGTGATCCAGCAGCAACGCTTCGATGGCTTGATCATCACTGGGGCGCCTGTAGAAAAAATGCCTTTTGAAGCCATTGATTATTGGCAAGAATTACAAGAAATCATGGCCTGGAGCCAAACCAACTGTACGTCAGTCTTGCATATTTGCTGGGGTGCACAAGCTGGACTTTATTACCATTATGGCATCGATAAAGTCAGGTATCCGCAAAAACTATTTGGTGTCTTTGAACAAGAAGTCACCCATTTTCATCCATTGGTTCGCGGGTTTGACGATGTTTTCTACACACCCCACTCGCGTTATACGGGAATTGATGAAACCAAGCTTGCACAACTACCACTAGAAGTATTGGCAGCTGGCCGAGAAACAGGACCGACCATGTTTGTTTCTGAGAATCATAAAAATGTTTTTTTGCTGGGGCATTTTGAATATCATACCACCACGTTGAATGAAGAATATTTGCGAGACATGGAACGGGGATTAGATACAGCGTTACCTAGCCACTATTTTGCGAACGATCATTTAGGCGGTAAGATCACCAATCGCTGGCGTGGACACGCCTCACTGTTCTTTAGCAATTGGATCAATGAAACCTATCAACGGACACCATACGATCTGACCATCAAACCGACCAAAGAAGGCTATCGGATTGGCAGTGAATTGGAGGGGAGAGCACATATCAATGACGACTGACAGCTTTATTTCAGATTATGCACGTCAACGTACGCAGACCGATTCATTGAAATGGGATCTGGTGGACCAACGATTTGACGGCAAAGATTTGCTGCCATTGTGGGTGGCAGATATGGACTTTGCAGTACCTGCTGCTGTGACCGAGGCATTGCATCGCCGTGTCGCACAAGGGGTATTTGGATACAGCATCGTGCCCAAGGATTACGTCGCCGCATATCAAGGCTGGCAAGAGCGACATTGGCAAACGTCGTTCCAGGAGGATTGGCTAAGGTTTTCCACAGGAGTGGTCCAATCATTGTATGATTTGCTTCATTGTTTCACAAAAGCGGGAGATGCGATTTTGATCCAGCCGCCTGTGTACTATCCGTTTTTCGATAGTATCAAAGATACCAAACGGCGAATCATTGAAGCACCATTACTAGCACAAGGCGATACATACCAAATTGATTTTGACGCCTTTGAACGCAAAATCAAAGAAGAATCGGTGAAACTATTTATCTTTTGTTCGCCCCATAATCCGGCAGGGCGGGTCTGGTATGCAGATGAGATCAAACAGTTGCTGGCGATCTGCCAAAAATACCAGGTGCTGGTGATCGCAGATGAGATCCATGGTGATTTGATTCTACCGGGCCATCGATTTGTATCTGCAGTGACCGTTGCGGCATCCCTAGATTTTGAAGGCGTGATCGTGGTCAATTCGCCATCAAAAACTTTTAATTTAGCCGGTTTGCTGCTCTCGCACATCTGGTTGCCAAGTGAAACACTCCAGCAGCGATACGATGCATGGGCCAAACAATACAAACAGACAGAAGTCAATATCTTTGGGTTGACCGCCGCCAAAGCCGCCTATCAACATGGAGATGAATGGCTTGAACATATTTTGGCCGTCGTGGCACAAAATGCGGAGACTGTGGCACATGGTTTGCGACAAGCTGTACCAGAAGTGCGGACAGCGCCACTTGAAGGAACATACTTGTTATGGATCGACATGCGCGGATTAGGCATAGACAATCTCAAACAACTGGTGCAAGACGAGGCAGGATTGGCCGTTGATTATGGGGCGTGGTTCTCACAAGCATATGCTGGTTTTATTCGTCTGAATCTTGCGACAACACCGACGATCATTGCAGCAGCGTTAGATCAATTGATTCGATCTATCAACACATACAAACAGCAGACATTTGAGGAGGATATCCATGACAATTGATACAGCAACATTTCTTGCACAGCTAGGCAATCGTTCAGACAAACAAACCGGCGCAATCAGTGCCCCCATCTATTTATCTACGACGTTTGCCCATCCAGAACTTGGTCAAAGTACGGGGTATGACTACACCCGCACCAAAAATCCTACACGGGATATTTTGGAAGACGGCCTTGCCAAGTTGGAAAAAGGGGCGAAAGCGGTGGTGACCAGTTCAGGCATGAGCGCGATTGCCTTGATCTTTGACTTGTTTCCTGGTGGTAGTCGCTTCTTGGTTTCCCGTGATCTTTACGGAGGGAGCTTTCGTTACTTTGATGAATTGGAGAAACGCCAAATCGCCACGTTTGATACCTTCAGTTCAATCGAAGAATTGGCTGCAAAAGCCGCGCCTGGTTTAACAGCAGTGTTTCTGGAAACACCGACCAATCCATTGATGACGATCACAGATATTGCAGCAACGGCGGAGATTGCCCACCGATATGAGGCACTTCTGATCGTCGATAATACCTTTTTGACGCCTTTACGACAGCTACCTTTAACAGAAGGGGCGGATATCGTGATCCATTCCGGCACCAAGTTTTTGTCTGGACACAATGATATTTTGGCGGGCGTCGTCGTGGCGAAGACGCAGACATTAGGGGAAAGACTCTATTTTCTTGCCAATACGTCAGGACCTACATTGAGCAGTTTCGATACGTGGTTATTCATCCGCAGTTTAAAGACCTTGCCGCTGCGTTTTGAAAAACAAGAAACCAATGCCAAGGCGATCGTCGATTACTTGAAAGACCATCCACTGGTCAAAGATGTGCTTTATCCAGAAGCTGGTGCCATGATCAGTATCCGTGTCCATGATGCGGAGAAAATCAGTGCCTTTTTGCGGGCATTAACGGTATTTACATTTGCTGAAAGTTTAGGAGGTGTAGAAAGTCTGATCACCTATCCAACGACCCAGACCCATGCTGATATCCCGAAAGAATTACGGGAATCATATGGTCTGACACCGGATTTGTTGCGGATTTCAATCGGGATCGAAAATCCGCAAGACTTGATCAATGATTTAGAACAAGCGTTGCACGTGTTTCAATAAACCGATCAAAGATCAGTTCGGTATATGCCAAAAAAAGGTCCATTTATATGAAGTGATTTTATTGACAGTTTCAGTTGTATAGGATAAAGTTACACTACATATGAATGGTCATTCCGATGTCTTTGCGTACGTACTTTGGCTCTTCAATCGATTGTTTGAAGAAAGGCAAGGCGAATAGATGCGGATGTCGGCAATTGGTCTAGTTGCCATTGCGACATTCGTTCAAGGCAATTGGCTGATCTGAGGAGGGAACAAAAGGGGATAAAAGGAAAATGAAAAAATATTTGGTTCATTTGTCGATCGGCTTGGTTAGCTTATTGACGATCGGGGCACTGGCGGCCTGCGGCAACAGCAATGCAGCAGAGGAAGCAACAGTGGTCAAATTGGGTGTTGTCGGAGAGCAAAATGAAGCGTGGGAACATGTTCAAGAAGAATTGAAAGAAAAAGAACATATTGATTTGCAACTCGTTAAATTTACCGATTATCGGCAGCCCATCGTGGCGCTAGAAGATGGCTCCATCGATTTGCATGCAGCCTTGACAGAGATTTTCATGGACAATGTCAATGAAGAAAGCGGCTATTCAAATACGACTATTGCTTATACTACATTGAATCCGTTGGGGATTTATTCGGAGAAAATCAGCGATATCAGTGCATTAGCGGATGGCGCCACTGTGGCATTGCCCAATGATGTATCCAACGAAAGCCGCGCGCTCTTGTTGCTGCAAACAGCTGGCTTGATCACTTTAGATGCAGACAAAGGGTTATTGCCTACAACCAGCGATGTGACGGATAATCCGAAACAACTGAATTTCGAATTGTTGGATGCCAATCAAACCGCTCGGGCATTGACGGATGTCGATATTTCACTGATCAACAATGGTATGGCAGTAGATGCCGGCTTAATCCCGACAGAAGATGCGATTTATCTGGAACCAGTGGCAGATTCTTCTCAACCATATTACAATGTGATCGCCGCGCGGGCGGATGAAAAAGACAACGAAGTCTATCAAACGGTCGTCAAGTATTATCAGACGGATGAAGTCAAAGCAATTATAGAGGATGTAACAAAAAAATCGAGTATACCTGTATGGGAATAGGAAGTAGGATGGATATGAAAAATTGGAAAAAAGGTTTAGCAAGTATCGCTGTGATCGGGTTGGGATTCGCGCTCGCAGCTTGTGGTTCTTCAAATAGTACGGATGAAACGACAAATAGTTCAACCACTGCAGCAGCAGATGATTCAACATTCACTTATGCAATCAGTGGCGATCCTTCATCAACAAACCCAATCAATACCAGTGACCGCTGGGGATTGACTGTAACGAACATGATTTATTCACCTTTAGTTGCAGTTGAAGCAGATGGTACAACGAAGAATGTTTTGGCAGATTCGGTTGAAGCTGCTGATGATGGTCTATCTGTGACTGTTAAATTGAAACAAGACATCAAATGGTCTGATGGCGAAGACTTTACCGCAGATGATGTGGTCTTCACCTACGAACAAAAAGTCAAAAAAGAGAACGGCAATGCGGATTCATTATGGGTTGACGATCAGCCGATCTCGATTGAAAAAGTCGATGACTACACGGTGAAATTTGTATTGCCTTCACCAAGCGCTTCCGCAGTCAGCAATATCGCGACTGAAACATACATTATTCCTGAACATATCTATAAAGATGTAACGGATTTTTCAGTGGCAGAATTGCCTGAATCACCAGTAGGTACCGGTCCATATAAATTAAAAGAATACAAACGCGGCGAGTACTTCACGTTTGAAGCCAATGAAAACTACTTTGAAGGTGCGCCATCGATCAAAAATGTGACGTTGCGAATCATTGAAAGTACCGATACAGCAAAAGTGGCGTTGCAAAAAGGCGAAGTTGATGCAGCGGTTGTCTTGCCTTCTGATATTGAAGATTTAGACGATTCTCAAATCACTGTCTATCCATACACCGAAAACCGTATCGGTTACTTAGGCTTGAACACCAATACTGATGAATTGAAAGATGTCAAAGTCCGTCAAGCCGTTTTATATGCCTTGAACAAAGATGAATTGAATCAAGGGGCGTATTTGAGTGACGAGTATTATGCCACACCATACTCATTCTTACCGCCAAATAATCCATATGTCACAGAAGATGTGGAAAAATATGACACCAATGTCGATAAAGCCAAAGAACTGTTACAAGAAGCAGGCGTATCAGATTTAACACTGAACATCGCCTTCACATCGACAGATCCAGCACAAACGATCCAGGCGACATTGATCCAACAACAGTTGCAACAAGCTGGCATCACCGTCAATCTTGAAGGTGGCGATGGCACAGCGATTTTCACTGAATTGAAAAAAGCGGACTCAACCAAATACAATCTATTCCTTGGCGGTTATATCATGGGGAATGATCCTGATTTGTATGCGCGTCTATTTACGACAGGTGGTGGTTCTAACTACTTCCAAGCCAACATTGAATCGATCGATACGTTGTTTGCAGAAGCTGCTGTAGAGCTAGATGCTGACAAACGGGCGGATCTATATGATGAATTACAACAAGTCATTGCAGATGAAGCCATCATTTATCCAATCGTCGACAACAAGAAAATTTTAGCGGTCAATAACCGAATCGGAAATGTAGAGGATGCATCTTTGATCCCAATCTACACTTTCGAAGATATGTCTAAATTGACGATCAAGTAATCCATTGGCTGTGATAAAGCGTGTTTATCACAGCCTTTTTTTGATGAACAAGAAAGTAGGTCTGTCATGTTCCAGTATATTGCCAAACGAATCTTGCAAGCGATCCCCTTGCTTTTCGTGATATCGTTTATTGTGTTTTCTCTCATACATATCGCACCGTATGACGTGATCGACTCGATCACGACGCCCAATATGACGCAAGAGCAAGTCGACTTGCTGCGTCAACGTTATGGGTTGGATCAACCATTCTTGGTCCAATATTTTTTATGGATCAAAAATATCTTCACCGGAAATCTAGGATTTTCCTTGGTTTCTCAAAATAGTATCTCTTCCGAATTGGCTACGCGGATCCCGAACACGATTCGTCTGGTCTTGCCGGCTTATTTGACTGCATTGATCTTAGCCATTCTTTTAGGTTTATTGGCAGCAGCCAATAAAGGGAAAATCTGGGATCGGATCATTGATGCCATTGCTTCGCTAGGCATTGCGGTACCAACTTTTTGGTTTGCCATGATTTTGATTTATGTGTTCGGTTATCTGCTAAATATGTTTCCGATCATCGGGATGCATACGGTGGGCAAAGAAGGAGATTTTGGTGATTTTATTCAGCACTTTATCTTGCCTTATGTCACATTGACAGTGGCTTTTTTCCCTGACTTGACGAGATATATTCGCGCTTCAGCAACACAACAAGTTTCAGAAGATTACGTCATGGTTCAGCAAGCTTTTCATGCCAGTAAATGGCAGATTTTCAGCCGGCATATCAGCCGTAATATCTTGATTCCAGTCGTGACACAGATTGGCTTGGCATTGCCGATGCTGGTCACTGGTGCGATTATTACCGAAACGATTTATGGCTGGCCAGGTGTTGGGCCATACTTGATGAGTGCGACCAAAAGTTTAGATTATCCTGTGATCATGGCCATCATGCTGCTATCTGCTACCCTGGTCATCATGGGGAATTTGCTGGCCGATGTATTATACTCGGTGGTTGATCCTCGGATCCGTAAAGGGGGCAGCAAATAATGCAACGATTAAAAGCAATGAGAAGAACGATCCTGTCTTCTCCTGTCTATCTTTTTTCAGTGATCTTTTTGACATTACTGATCATCCTATCCTTGGCGGCACCGTTGATTCCCATTGATCCCAATGCTACGGATGTCAGCAATATGTCACAACCCCCAAGTTGGACTCACTTATTTGGTACCGATGAAGTGGGGAGAGATTACTTTATCCGTGTGGTCTATGGCGGCCGTGTCTCCTTATTCGTTGGGGTTTTGGCGATGATCACTGCGACGTGTATCGGAACGCTGGTAGGACTCACAGCAGGGTATTTCGGTGGCTGGATCGATAGTCTATTGATGCGGATCGTGGATGTTCTTTCCTCAATTCCATGGTTGGTTCTTGTGATCGTATTGAGTGTCTTCTTGCGTCCTGGTTTGACCACGATCATCATTGTGATCGGCGGTTTTTCATGGATGAGCATCGCCCGCTTGATCCGTGGCGAAACATTGGCGGCCAAAGAGCGAGAGTATGTTGCCTATGGCAAATTTATCGGTCGTTCCGCCATCAGTATTATATTTAAACATATTTTCCCGGCAGTCTTACCAACCCTGATCGTGGCGGCTTCTGCCAGTATTTCCAGTGCCATCATGACTGAATCTGCCTTAAGTTTCCTTGGTCTGGGGATTCAGCAGCCTATGGCCTCGTGGGGCAGTCTGTTGCAAAACGCTCAAAACAGCTTGCAACGGGCGCCATATATGGCGATCTTACCAGGGTTATTCGTGATTTTTACCATTTATTCTTTCAATAATATTGGCGACATGATCAAACATGTCCTTCAAAGAGAGGTGTGACCATGACAAAGGAATTATTATCGATCAAAGGCCTTTCGGTCACCTTCAGTAATAAGCACGGCCAAAAACAGTTGGTCAAAGATGTTGACCTGTCGATCCCCAAAGGACAAGTGGTGGGGATCGTGGGAGAATCAGGCAGTGGCAAGAGTATGACCATGAAAAGTGTGATGGACCTCTTGCCTGAACATGTCAGTGATCAGTTTGACCATTATGAATTTGATGGACAAGCCATCAGCAATCGTCGGAAGTTGCCGATCGCGATGATTTTTCAAGATCCGATGACCTCCTTGAACCCGCTGCGAACGATTGGCTATCATTTAGTAGAAGTTATTCGCCGCAATCGATCGATCAGTAAGAAAGCGGCCCAAACTGCAGCAATCCAAGAATTGACCAAAGTGGGGATTCCATCACCCGCACAACGAATGAAACAATATCCCCATGAATTGTCTGGCGGAATGCGGCAGCGGGTGATGATCGCGATGGCATTGCTGGCCCAACCAGAATTGCTGATTGCGGATGAACCAACGACGGCGTTAGATGTAACGATCCAAGCCCAAATCTTGGCGCTGATCAAAAACCTGCAAAAAGAAAATCAATTGTCTGTAGTCTTGGTCACCCATGATTTTGGCGTTGTTGCTGGGATGTGTGATTATATCAAAGTGATGTATCAAGGACGCGTAGTGGAAGAAGGCACGACTGAAGATATTTTTTATCAACCTGCCCATCCCTATACCAAACAATTGCTGCAGGCTGCGCATTTAGGGGACAAACAGGCAGAGTTGAAAATCTTTGATTATCATGAGGTCTTACCAGAAACCTTGATCAAACAAGAATTGAGTGCAACACATCGGGTGTGGTTGAGTCAGGAGGCAGCAAAATGGAAGAATTGATTCGCGTAGAACATGCCAGTAAAACCTTTCGCAGCAAAAATTGGCGCGGAGTCCTTCAAGAAGTCCGTGCCGTAGAGGATGTGTCATTGACGATCCATCGTGGTGAAACATTAGGTTTGGTGGGAGAGTCTGGTAGTGGCAAAACAACATTGGGGCGCAGTATGCTTCATTTGGAACAGCTCACATCAGGTAAAGTCTATTTCGAAGGCAAGGATCTTGCTACGTTGTCGAAAAGTGAACAGAAAGCAGCGTATCAAGCCATGCAAGTCATTTTTCAAGATCCTTATTCATCCTTGAATCCACGGATGACAGCTTTGGAGTTGGTGATGGAGCCTTTGTTGACCGACAGCAAGGAAGCCGCAACGGCGAAAGCCAAAGAAATTCTTGCAATCGTAGGCATCACAGGAGAAGATGTGCATAAGCTGCCAAGAAGTTTTAGTGGCGGACAACGGCAACGCATTGGGATTGCACGAGCAGTCGTCAATCGACCGGCATTTGTCTTATGTGATGAACCTACATCTGCGTTAGATGTTTCGATTCAAGCCCAGATCATTCAGCTATTGCTGCAGCTGCAAAAAGAATTTTCTTTGTCCTATCTGTTTATTTCCCATGACTTATCTGTGATTCGTCATATCAGTGACCGGACAGCAGTCATGTATCAAGGAAAATTGGTCGAGCTGGCACCAACAGCGCAACTGTTTGAAAATCCACAACATCCGTATACCAAGAAATTATTAGCGGCAGCACCAATCGCAGATCCAGTGTTGGCACGGGCTGCGATGATTCAACCAGAAATCAATCAAAGTATTCAGTTGTCTGCGCATTTCGAATGGATCGAAGTCGCAGAGGGACACTATGTTAGGAGAGAAAAACAATGACAGTCGAAACATTAACGATTCATGATGGTAGAAATGAAAACGACAAATTTGAAATGCAGACGCCTACTGGCAACTGGATCCTAGCCAGAGAACAAGGCTATTCTCCAGTGCAAATGCTGGTCAGCGCTGTAGCAGCTTGTGGCGGTTATGTCTACCGCTCTGTGTTGGAAAACTCTAAAGTTGAGGCGCAAATCAGCAAAATCGAAGTCAGCTATGACCGAGATCCTGAGAAAAAAGCTGAACCAGTCAGTGCCATCCAAATCAAGTTTACAGCTAAAGTTGCAGAAGCGGACCAAGAAAAAGCCATTCGCTGCTTGAAATTGATTTCACCCAATTGCCCGGTGATCCAATCGTTGGACCCCACAATCACAGTGACGGAAACTGTGGCGTTTATTTAAGTCTTAAATATGCATGGGTAGCGGCTGATGACACGAGACGTTTTAGCAGCTCGATACTCGAAAAAGCAGCAACAAAAGTGTTGATTGTTTGCTAAATTTTAAATGGGATTCATTTTTGTCCTAAATGAGAAGTTTTTATACATGTAAAAGGCGACATCAAATTCCTAAAGTATGGAAATTGGTGCCGTCTTTTTTTACATATGTCATCAGCCCTATTATGATAATTTCGTATTTTGTTACTTGCGTAAAAATTGAAATTAGGTAAAATATAGTTAAAATAAAGTACTTTGCGTCTAAATATGTTTGTTTTTATGACATTTTTTTGGATTTTAACAAATGAGTCGTTTACCTGAATAAACAAGTTACGGCCTGATTGGAGGAGAAAGCGTGAGAAAAGAGACAATGATAGCATTAATAAAAGAAGAAATGATAGAGGTCTTGAAAAATCTGGATTCAAAAAATCTGTTACATGTTTCTGAGGTTCTTGAAAGTCAAATAAATATCTTAAAAGCAGTAAGCAAAGGTGCCTTTTTTGAAAGCGCTACAAAAAAGAAGAGAAAGATGAAACGTTCGCTAATAAGAAGATTGAACAAACAAAAAAGTCTGAACCAGAACAATCTGTCATAAAAAAGACCAAAGAGCGATTCCAAGAAAAAATACTAGATGATGGGAATATTATTCATGGTATTTTTCACAGAATGCTCCGCGGAGGAACGGTTCACACAAAAAAAGAATTATACGTACCGGAATCCATCTGTCGTCAAATGGACTTCCATAATGATGACTTAATAGAAGCAACGTATTTGAAAATTGTCAAAAATAAACCTTATTATACCTATCGATTGCTAAAAAAAAATCCGACTCAGTCAATCGAACAAAGAGAAGAAATTACTGGTATTGCCATCAAAAAACATCACGATCTTAAAAGACTTTATATCGAACTATCGAGACCACAAGAAGATTTTCCAACAACTATTTTATTAAAAGATAATGACATTGATCAGTTTAACTTGAAAGAGGGAGACATAATTGACTATGTGTGTCATCCTGATGATGTGATGTTAGGGTGTGTCTTGTGGAAACATAGAGTAGATCCCTTTCCTATTATCGAAGAACAAAGCCAAAAAGTAGCGAGTAAACGAATATCTCCGAAGAAGGCAAGGAGAGCTTTCTTGCCAATCTTTGAAGGATTAAACATTCTGACCGTTGGTGGAAATCCATCTTTAACGGATTATCTCAAAGAAGAAATTGAAAAACGGTCAGGCAATTTTATAAGATTAAGAGGATATGAAAAACGACCAACAATGGTGGCTAAAATTAAGTCAGCAGATATTGTTGTTGTATATACAGAGGCTATTAGCCATGAAGCAATGTACCTAACAAAAGATATATGCAAGAAGTATGATATTGTTCATACATTTACGAAAAATTGCGGGAAGAATCAATTTGTGAAAAGAATTTCTTCTTTAAAAAAGAAACTGCCTCAGAAAAATGCATATTTTATGATCGCATTATCCAGACCTGCTTCATTTTTTCTAGGGAAACAGTTTAATCAATTGACGCTTATCATCAGTAAATAATGTTTTCGCGAATCATCTCAATGTTCTTCACGAGTAATTTGCGATCAACACTTTGCAAGGCGCCGGCTTCCCGCAAACGCTGCATCATGCGATTGACACTACTGGCCGAAGTAATGCCGCAAAAACGGGCAATTTCTTCATTGGTGACTTCAAAGTCGATCAAAACCCCATCCGCCGTTTTCACGCCAAAGGTTTCGTATAGTTCATTGATTTGCGTACAAACAGCCCCATATTTACCATTCATCAGCATTTGCTGCATTTTCTTCATCGTATCCATCAAATTTTTGCGGTAATACTCTTTGACATAATCTTGCAGCTGCCGATCATGGTTGACATCGGTCCAAAACTGATCGCGAACGATTTTGTATAATGCAGCTTCCTCCGACTCTACACGGACATTGAAGGGGGCTTCGACTTCTTGCGAGTACTCATCCTTGAAAAGAGAAACGATCTCGAAGTCATTGAGATAGCGCAAATTGAATTCTCTGCCTTCATGGGTCACGACACTCGTCTTGATAATGCCTTTTTTCAAGATATAGACATAACGGTCAGGAATACCTTCATAAGTCAAATAGCTTTTTTTCTTGCGCATGACAACTGGTATTGATTTTTTCTCAAGATACCTACTAAGTATTTGTTTATCCACCCAAACTGCTCCTCATCTATCATTGACTTTTTTCTGAAAAAAATCTGAAAGTTCAAATATTCTCGCTTAATTAAAAGACATTTCAGACGAAAAAGCAATAACAAATGTTAATGTTTCTTGTTATTGTGCTTTTACAGCAACAAATGCGATTTTCAGAAAATTTCATATTCAGTATATTTAAGTCATTCAAATGGGTAATGGGAGGGATCAAATCTTTACTGGATACGGGTCAAAAACGAAGGAGGAGAAAGCAGCACATGCAAGAAAGTCAAAACGAAAAATTATTTAACAAGGGATTTGTGACGATTACCATCATTAATTTTATTGTATTTCTTGTGTATTATTGTTTTGTCGTGATCACGGCAAAATTCGCCACGCAGGAATTAGGGGCAACGACTGCACAAGCGGGATTGGCAGCCGGCATTTATATTATTGGGACATTGATTGCCCGTTTGTATATTGGGAAAATTTTGGAATTGGTAGGACGCAAAGCGATTTTGCGCTGGGGAATTATTTTTTATGTCATCACGACAGCTGCGTATTTGATCTCATCAAATATCTTTATTTTAGAAGGGGTTCGCTTTTTGAATGGATTTGCTTATGGTACAGTGTCTACTGCCGCCAACGCAATCGTTACAGCATATATCCCTGCGTCTAAACATGGAGAAGGGATCAACTATTATGGCTTGAGTACGAGCTTGGCAGCCGCTGTCGGTCCATTTATCGGGATGCTATTGTTGCCAACGTTAGGCTTTCAATTTATCATCTGGCTGGCAACGATCTTATCGATTGCCACAGCGATTGCTTGTTTCGCCTTTCCAGTTGAGAATATTACGTTGACGCCGGAACACGCCGCAGAATTAAAGAAATGGTCATTAAAATCTTTCGTGGAAACCAAAGTTCTCTTTATATCGGCGATCGGCTTTTTGATCGGCTTTGCTTACTCAAGTGTCCTGAGCTTCTTATCGATCTACGCCAGTGATCTAGGGCTAGAAACTGCTGGGGCATTCTTCTTTGTGGTCTATGCTTTGTCTGTCACATTCACACGGCCAGCAACTGGGAAATTGTTTGACCGTCACGGGGCAGATGCTGTGATGTATCCAAGTTTCATCTTTTTGACACTCGGTTTGTTTTTGTTGAGTATCACAGGCAATAGCGCCATGTTATTGATCGCTGGTTGTTTCGTTGGATTAGGCTACGGTACATTTATGTCAAATGGACAAGCAGTGTGTTTGAAAGAAGTGGATCCTCATCGGATTGGGGTGGCCTTATCAACCTACTTCATTGGTTTGGATCTAGGCTTAGGGGTCGGTCCATATGTATTAGGTAGTTTGCACGGATTATTGAGCTATGCACAAATTTATATCGTGTGCGGATTGATTCCAGTCGTCGTCATCGTCTTGTACAAATTGTTTTATAAAACAAAAAATGTTGTTGAAAATGCAAGTATCTTAGAACAGCAAGTCAAACAATCAAAATAAAAATGAGTGGAAAAGGGAGTTGCCAACCATGGATAGCAATCAGTTGATTATTGAAGCCTTGAACAAATTAGTGATGAATGTCAATGAACTTAATGAAGAAATGCATGCGATGAAACAAGTCACCACGAGTATGACGATCGAGCAAGTCGAGATCGATCACCAATTACGCGACATCAAATCAGTCTTGATCAACGACAATTTGATTGGGTGATGTGATAAGCTGAGACAAAATAAACCTTTCCCGTAAAAGATCTGATTGCGTTCATCAGTCAATTCTTTTGCGAGAAAGGTTTTTTTGTAAATGCGAACGATCAATGAAAATATTCAGAAAAATAAGTGGGAAAAATTGTCGACAGCTTCCGTTGTGTGCTATAGTGTGTCTGGGTAGAAATACCTAATAAAAATCAGAGTAGGAAATAAAGCGTTAAGTGCTGAAAGGATGGGATGTTGCCTTTCGGACGAAGGACGGTTGTCCGCGGTTTTATTTTCGCATTCGCTGCATGTACTTGTAGCAACTCTAAAAGGAGATGCTCGTTATGAAAAGAAAAGTCGATGCACACATGATCGCGATCATGGGACTTTTGATTGCCTTGATGGTAGTCTTGTCGCAAATTTTGGGCTTTGAAACAGCCTATATCAAACTCACTTTTTCCTTCGTGCCCCAAATGATCATGGGGATGTTATTCGGTCCATTTTGGACAGCCATAGGTTCCTCATTGGCGGATATCGCAGGAATGGTGTTATTTCCAAAATCAGCATACTTTTTCGGTTTTACGATCAACGCCTTTGTCGGTGGGTTGATTTACGGGTTCTTTTTCTACCGTAAAGAAGTGACCCTCAAAAGAGCCGCGTTGGTGGTCTTGCTGAACACAGTGTTGATCACACTGATCTTGACACCCATTTGGCTATCGATGATGCTGAATATTCCACTAACAAGCTGGGCAATCTGGTCTGTGCGTTTACTCAAAGCCCTGATCATGTTCCCAATCCAAACAGCGATGATCTATCTCGTCGGTCGGGCTGTACCCTATAAACGATTGACCCGACGATTTATCTAACTGCCACAACGAATGAACCAACATCCAGTAAAGCCAACGAACTGTTCGTTGGCTTTATTTATGCTTATTTTGTTTTTGGATTAGTGATCGCTTCGGCATGATAAGGCTGTACAGTATCCGCTACTTTCTTTAATTGTTCAGCCAACCGGTCTTGTCGAATAAACTGCAAGACCGCTAATGCCCCATCAATGGTTTCCTGCCCATGTTCTTTGTCGTTGTGAAAAATGGCCAACACCCCCTCAAAGAAACGGATCATGACCCGAATACGATCGTTATCCGGCGGGAGGTCACTTGATAGATAAGACAAAATAGTAGACAAGGCTGTGGGATTTTTGCGATCGATAAATAAGTAGGCTGCGTTTGTCAGCAACTTCGTATAAATTTGATATTGTTGATTTAAAGTATTGTGAAAATATTTTTTTTGGCTTAATTTTTCGATTTGAAAGAGAATAAAGGTATCATCGAACAAAAATAAAAGATTTGTAAACGTCGATAATTCAAATTTCCCCCACGTATCGATGCGGTTCAAATAGTCTTTGACCTTCTGTTCAATCTCATATCTTTCAGTTGTGTCTTGTTTCTGAAATTCATTGTTCAAAATCAAGGTATATTGACTAGATAATATATAATACATAAAATCATCACTTGCCGCATAGGCTTGTTTGGCAGTATCGATCAATGAAGTTAAGGTTGCATGGTCATGTTGATAGTAGACTTGCTGCATACGGCGTGACAACTTTATTTTATCTGAAAGTGCTTGATCGTTCAGTTGATAATCAAATTCCTCCAAAGTGACATTCATTCGGTCTAAGTAAGCCTTTAATGTATCGAATGCAATACGATGTCCTTTTTGCTCAAAGGTTGCTAACGTACTGCGTTCAGAGATGCCTTCGGCCAATTTGCGTTGGGAAAGATTGCGTTCTTTACGCAATTGTTTCAATAGTTGATTTGCTTCCACCTGATTGCCTCCTCGTCAAAAGTAAAGTGGACGGAAAAATAGTCCAATTATGTTTCTCTTTTATTTTCGCTATAAAATAGTAGTAAGTCAATCATCTATAACTGTCGATCATTCCCTTCATTTTCTTGGTTGGGAAGTCAAGAAAAAAGCAGGCGTAATTGGGTGCAGTGATAGAAGCCTTTCGTTATCAGGTTTGATTGACTTATAGTGAAATGGATCTAACGTTTGGGGATCCATTGGTTTCATCAAATAATTTACTTGCGCAATCATTGGTTTTCTTTCAAACAGGAATGATTGAGCCCAAAAATCAGGCGCATAAGCACACGACCAATTGGTCTATGGCTTATGTGGCCTTTTTTGGTTATCTGGTCATATGAGAAAACTTGTCGCTGGAATGGCAGAAGAGGACAATCACAACATGTTTTTATGATGCATGACCATTGAATGGAAGCGAAGGGGCAGACATGTATATCGTCGGATCAACTCATTTGGTGTCAAAGCTAAAAATCTATAAATGTAAAGCAATACGACTTATAAAAAAACAACAAATACCTTGAACAAAGTGACGAGCAAAAATAACGGCAGATGATTGGCGCTAATATATGCCGTTTGTTTGGTCATAAAAACCTATGAATTAGGTATTTGGCACTAAAAATTTTAAGTAGATATTGTTTTGCTGTTTTTTCGAACCGAACTGTATCAAGCAGATTAATTGATAAAAAAACAACCTGTTGTTAAACTATAACTATCATAAAGAACAGGAGGATGGAAGAATGAAAAGAGGATTTAGAAATTATTTAGGCGCAGATGAGCGTGAGGCAGGCTATAATTTGTCTTGGGGATCTATTTTTGCAGGTGTTGTGACGTTTATTGCATTATTTATGACATTGTCACTGATTGGGTCAGCAATCGGCTTTGGTATGGTGGAACCCACATCAAATGATCCGTTAGATGGGGTAGGAACCGGATTGATCATTTGGACGATCGTGACGTTTGTCTTGGCATTATTTGGTGCCGGCTTCGTGTCAGGTGTTTCTGCACGACGTATTGGATTGGTGCACGGTTTCTTGACATGGGCAACGAGTATGATCGTCATGGTGGTCATGTTGTCTTACTTAACTGTAGGTGCGTTTTCATTGGTTGGCTCATTATTGGGCAATATCGGCTCAGCAGTAGGCAGTACAGTAGAAACCGTCGCTGGTGGAACTGCAGATGTCGCTTCTAAAGCCTTTGATGAGATCACTGGAAATATGGAAGACATCAATACAGATGAATTGCAAGCCAATGTCAATGATGTTTTAGAAGATACCGATGTGGCGGAGCTGCAACCTGATTACTTGCAAAACCAATTGTCAGATGCAACAGATGACATCACGGAAGCAGGCAAAGAAATTGCCACAAATCCTGAGAATGCAGACCAAATCATTGATGATCTATCTACCAAATTACAAGATCGTGCGACAACGATTGGCGATGCAGTTGATGAAGACGCCATTTCAAATGCAGTCGCGCAAAATACTGATTTAAGCCAACAAGAAGCAGATGAAGCGACACAAAATATCGTCGATGGTTTACAAACAGCATCAGATGAAGCGCAACAACAAATCGAAACAGCGCAACAAAATCTTGAACAAGCCAAACAAGAGATTGATCAAGCAATCGAAGATGCTAGACAAGCAGCAGATGAAGCAAGTGATACAACCGCACAAGCATCTATCTGGGGCTTTGTAGCAATGGTTCTAGGGTTAGCCTTGACCTCATTCGGTGGAATGATTGGTGCCAACTTGGTAAAAACAGCTGATCATGAGAATCGGATCTAACCACTTGTTTCGTTCGTCTTATTAGCGGAAGATCTTGATAGGAACATCAATGTAACAGACCGTTTGGTCTTGCGCTACATTGATGTTTTTTTATTCACTTGAGAGAAAAGCCTTATTGACTGGTAAGAACTCTCATGCTACACTGGCTCTGAGGATTGTTACCGCTTTATGTGGGCTATACCTATTTTTTGTGTGAATAAATCTAAAAAAGAATAGGATTGTAAGTATGAATGTAACAAAAGTGATCAATAACAACATTGTGATCTCTGAGAACGATGACCAGCAAGAATTGGTTGTCATGGGCAAAGGCTTAGGTTTTAAGCAAAAACCGGGTGATTTGATCGATGAAGCCAAAATCGAAAAAGTGTATCTCAGTACACAAGAATGGAATGTCACAAAACTAACGCAGTTACTTTCGTCAATACCGATCGAGCAAATACAGGTTGCGAATGAAATCATTAGCTTTGCCAAAGTTTCTTTAGGGAAAAAATTGAGCGAAAATTTGTTTCTCACGCTGACCGACCATATCAATTATGCGATTGAGCGCTATCAAAATGGAATGGAGATCAAGAATGCGCTTCTGTGGGAAATCAAACGATTTTATAACCATGAATTTTTGATTGGAAAAGAAGCGTTATCGATCATAAAAAACCGCTTATTCGTTGATTTACCGGAAGATGAAGCCGGATTCATCGCCTTGCATATCGTGAATGCAGAGCTTGATATGGGACAAGTGAGTCAAGTGTCAGAGATGGCAAAAATCATTCAACATATTTTAAATATCGTCAAATATCATTTTTCGATGGAACTTGATGAGTATTCATTGAATTATGAACGCTTTGTCACACATCTTAAGTTTTTCGTCCAACGATTATTCAGCGGAACAAAATTAGATGATGCAGGGACTGGCAGTTTCATTTTCATGCTAAAAGATCGCTACATGAAAGAATATGCATGCGCGTTAAAGATCAGCGAGTATATCCAAAAAGAATTTGGGCGTCCGTTAGAAGAAGATGAATTGATTTATTTAACCATTCATATCAAACGAATAACTAGCGAATAGGATTGTTACTGGCTTGCCAGGCTATACCTAAATAAACTCTTGTAAGAGTTTATTTAGGTATTTTTTTATGTTTTTCACACAGGAAACATACAACGAATTGGAGGAAAAAGAATGAATTACAAAGATTTAGCCCAAACGATTATCAATCAAGTGGGTGGAGAAGACAATATCCAAGGGTTGACCCATTGTGCAACTAGATTACGGTTCAATTTAAAGGATGATCAAAAACCTTCTGAAGAAATTTTAAAAAGTACACCTGGTATCATGGGGGTTGTCAACAAAGGCGGCCAGTATCAAATCATCATTGGGAGCGATGTTGGAAACGTCTATAAAGAAATCACCAATCAAACCCAACTAACAAATGAGCAGCCAAACGAAGAAGATGATCGAGGCAGAGTTGCCAAAATCATTGACACGATCACTGGCATCTTTACACCGATTCTACCAGCTATTACAGCTGCAGGAATGTTAAAAGCGGTCTTATCATTGCTTGTGGTTTTCAATGTATTAACTGCTGAAAGTCAAAGTTATCAAATTTTGAACTTCATGGCAGATGCTGCATTTTATTTCTTGCCTATCCTTTTAGCGGCTTCTTCTGCGCAGAAATTTAAAACGAACATGTATCTTGCGATGATGCTCGGGGGAATCTTATTACACCCTAATTTCGTCGGGATGGTCACTGCTGTAAAAGAAAGTGGAGAAGGGATCTTCTTATTTGGCTTGCCGATTTCACCAGTAACCTATTCTTCTTCCGTTATTCCGATCATTTTGAGCGTGTGGTTCATGTCTTATGTTGAACCAATCGCAGATCGAATTTCTCCAAAAGCAATCAAGTTTTTTAGCAAACCATTGATAACGATTTTTGTAGTCGGTACAGTGGCACTTGTGGCGTTAGGACCTTTAGGCTATATCATTAGCGAAACGATTTCTAGCGGGATCCAAGCGTTGGAAAACGTAAGTCCGTGGGTCGTTCCTTTATTGATTGGCGCCTTTTCACCTTTATTTGTTGCAACCGGAACCCATTATGGCTTGGTACCGATCGGCATCAACAATCGTATGACCACAGGATACGATACGGTGATTTATCCGGGCATGCTGGCTTCTAACGTGAGTCAAGGTGCAGCTGCGATTGGTGTAGGGATCAAATCTAAAGATTCAACAATCAAACAACTGGCCTTTTCAGCAGGTCTAACAGGACTATTTGGGATTACTGAGCCTGCGCTTTATGGTGTCAATCTTCGATTCAAAACGCCTTTGTATGCAGCAATGATCGGTGGCGGTTTTGGTGGATTGTTTATGGGGATCATGCGTGTAAAAAACTTTTCAGGTGGATCTCCCGGCTTGCTTACTTTACCAAGTTATATCGGGGATGACACACTTTCACATTTGATCAATGCGGGGATTGGCGCTGCCATCAGTATAGTGATTACCCTCGTAGTTACCCTGGTGCTATATAAAGATCCAGCAGAAAAAACCGAAGAAAAGAATACAGTGCCAAATGAAAAACCAACACACAACTTTAGTAGTGCTGAAATCAAAGCACCTATGACTGGTGCGTTAAAAAGTTTAAAAGAAGTAAATGATGGCATGTTTTCCGAAGAGATTTTGGGACAGGGCGTTGCCATCGAACCAACAGAAGATACTGTCGTGGCACCATTTGATGGCGTTGTGACTGCAATCTTTGATACAAAGCATGCAATTGGATTGACGAGTAAAGATGGGATAGAATTGTTGATCCATGTAGGCATCGACACTGTGAAGTTAAATGGCCAAGGGTATCAGTATCAAGTGGTGAAAGGACAAGAAGTTCAGGTAGGCGAAACATTGATCAATTTTGATCGCGCGTTTATTCAAGCCCAAGGATATCAAGTGATTACACCAATCGTGATTACCAATAGTG
The DNA here is from genome assembly GCF_001297065.1 of Enterococcus sp. RIT-PI-f. GTDB lineage: Bacteria > Bacillota > Bacilli > Lactobacillales > Enterococcaceae > Enterococcus_D. The sequence goes on from NZ_LHOX01000016.1 coordinate 172,910, forward strand.
CAGAAGTCGGAGATGTTTTAGCTGCCAACGAGGGACCAATCGTCAGCGGACAGCAAATCATTAAGGTCATCGGCTGATAGTCGAGTAGGAGGGTGAACCATGGGATTTCCAGATAATTTTTTATGGGGTGGCGCGACAGCTGCCAATCAATGTGAAGGCGGCTATGATAAAGGCGGCCGAGGATTAGCCAATGTAGATGTCATTCCAACCGGACCTGATCGCCGCGCGGTGATTACTGGTAAAAGAAATATGCTCAGCTTTGAAACAGAATATTTTTATCCGGCAAAAGAAGCAATAGATATGTACACGCATTTTAAGGAAGATATTGCACTTTTTGCCGAAATGGGTTTCAAGACCTACCGGCTTTCAATTGCATGGACGAGAATTTTTCCCAAAGGTGATGAAGAGACACCGAATGAAGAAGGACTGCAATTTTACCAAGATTTGTTTCAGGAGTGTCAAAAATATGCTATTGAACCACTTGTGACCATCACTCATTTTGATTGTCCAATCCATTTGATTAAAGAATATGGTGGGTGGCGCAACCGAAAAATGATCGATTTTTATGAAAAATTATGTCGGGTCATTTTTGAACGTTATCAAGGATTAGTCAAGTATTGGCTGACTTTTAATGAAATCAATATGATTTTACATGCACCTTTTTTAGGTGCTGGGTTAACTTTTGAAGCAGGTGAAAATGAAGAGCAAATCAAATATCAAGCTGCGCATCACGAGTTGGTGGCTAGTGCGCTAGCCACTAAAATTGCACATGAAATCGATCCCGATAACCAAGTAGGGTGCATGCTCGCGGCTGCTAGTTATTATTCATATAGCTGCAATCCTAAAGACGTTTGGGAGAGCAAGCAAAGCGATCGCGGCAATTACTTTTTCATTGATGTCCAATCAAGAGGCGCATACCCTACGTATGCTTTGAAAATGCTTGCCAAAAAAGGCATTACGATTGAACAGTCGAAAGAAGATAAAGCGTTGCTTAAGGCGCATACAGTCGATTTCATTTCATTTTCCTACTATGCATCGAGAGTGGCTGCTTCCGAAGATTCTGATGTTCAAAAAACTGAAGGCAATCTTTTCCCAACCATCAAAAATCCATATCTAGAAGCATCTGAATGGGGCTGGCAAATTGATCCTCTTGGTCTCAGAATCACAATGAACGATTTATATGATCGATACCAAAAACCCTTGTTTATCGTTGAGAATGGATTAGGGGCTGTGGATAGCCCTGACGAAAATGGTTTTGTGGAAGATGATTACCGAATTGCTTATCTAAGTGCCCACATCAAAGCAATGAAAGATGCCATCGATGAAGATGGTGTTCCATTACTAGGGTACACTTCATGGGGCTGTATCGATTTGGTGTCGGCAGGAACCGGTGAAATGAAAAAACGATATGGCTATATTTATGTCGATCTTGACAACGAAGGCCATGGTACACTTAAGCGTTCAAAAAAGAAATCTTTTTATTGGTATAAACAAGTTATCGCAACCAATGGGGAAGACCTCGCACAAAAAGAATAATCGTTCGATGAAGAGAACAACAAGACTCCCACTACGAATAGGTAGCGGGAGTCTTGTTGTTAAAGGGCTGGATCATGGTTGCCTTGTTCATCAGCCATATGCTGCTTGATTGGCAGCAACAAGACCACGGAGGTTCCTTCATTTAAACGAGAGTGGACGGTTAAGCCGAATTTCGGGCCATACAACAGTTTGATTCGTTGGTCGATATTGTCTAATCCGATGCCGGAATAATGGTCGAATGTTTGATTTTTCTGTTGTGTATCAGCTTCATTAAAACCAATACCATTATCGATCACCTCGATCTGCAATCCTTCTTTGGTTAGACGAGAAAAGATTTGGATATAGCCCATCACTTCAGCCGGAAAGGCATGGAGATAGGCATTTTCGATGATGGGTTGTAAGATCATCTTCGGTACCAGACTTTGCTCCGCGCCTTCATCTGTAAAGACCGTAGACTTGATTCGATCGCCGTAACGCACATTCATCAGTACAAAATAGTCTGTCACAATCGCCAATTCATCTTTCAATGGCACGATTTCTTCTCGTTTAAACGTATGCCGCAGCAACTGAACAAAGCTGTCGATCGCTTGGGTTGCCTTTTCTTGTTCATTTTGCCAAATCAAAAATTTGATCGCTGTCAAAGTATTATAGACAAAATGCGGTTGGATCTGCATTTGCAGCGAACGAATTTCAAATTTGCGTTTATCCGCTTCGGTCACCATTAAGTGATCGACATAAGAAGCGAGGTCTTCCAACATCAGATTATAGGCGCGACCGAGGGCACGGGTCTCATAAGTACCAGATAAGGTCACTTTTTCGCTAAAATCACCTTGCGTAACTGCGGGAATCTTATCGATCAGCTGATAAATCGGCTTGGTGATTTTGCGGATGATCCAAAAAGCAAATAAGCTAAAAAGTAAAATACTGATAAAAGAAATCATGACGGCTGGTTGGATCAGTTTCATATTCCGAACCAAATGGGTTTCATCCAACACATCATAAAACGTAAATTGATAAGAATATAGCGGCAATTGATTGACGCTGGTTGCCGTTTTTTTAGCCACCAAAGCAGGATCAAAGCTTTCGCCTAAATATTGTTTTTCAGAACTGGAGAGCACTTGGTTGTCACTGTTGACGATATAGACGGCATGAAGCTGGATATTGAGTAACTGACTGTAAATCGACGCGAAATCTACCTCTTTCAAGAAAATCATGGCATAGCCAAAAATGGTGTTGTTTTTGATCAACTTCCGTACATACATGAGCCCAGGATAATCGGCAGTCGAGGTACTCAGACCCGCTTCTAAATAATAGTATTGACTGATCGCGGGATCAGTATTGATCTGTTCCACGAAGCTACTAGACAAAAAATCTTCGACTGATTGATTTCGTACCGCATCATTTTGAAAGAACGTTCGGCCATTGACCCCAATCAGCACTAAATTGGAGGGAATATCTTGAAACAGGGAGCGGGTGTCTTGTAGTTGATCATTTAATTCCAAAATGGTGCGTCCTTGATTTAATTCCCCTTTCAAATAGCTTTCTACGGCTTTGCTTTCGTCCACGATATCAAAGATTCGATTGATATTGTCATTCAAACGTTCATAATCTTCTTGGATCTTTTCTAAAAGAAGTTCGTTGGAACTTTGGTAAGAAGCGACATAGGCATCTTTGGAACGACCGTAGATCACAGCGACGGTTAATAGACAGACACTGATCACGCCAACGACAACAAAAAGAAAGATTCGGGCAAACAACTCATTTTCTTTGATCCAATTGCGCCATTTCATAGTTGATTCATCCTACGGTATTTGGAAGGCGTCATTTGGAATTCTTTTTTAAAGATACGAGAGAAATAACTGATATCAGAATAACCGATTGCCTGACTGATTTCTGATAAGTTCAAATCAGATTTGACTAGCAGTTCTTTGGCTTTTTCTAGACGAATGTTTTTCAAATAATCTGAAAAACTCATGGTTAATTTCGAAGACAAGAACGCAGACAAATATGTGTAACTGAAATGAAACGTGTCCGCCAATTCCGACAAAGACAAACTTTTCATATAATTGTCATGGATGAATCTTTGGATCGATACCAATAGATCGTCTTCATCTAATGGCGACAATGGGGTCAGTTGTTCCCGGATCGCTTCGATGGTCTTTAGCAATAAATCAGAGAAATCTTCTAAGTACCTAACTGTGGCAACTTCCCGCAAGAATTGATGCTTGATCTGACTAAAAGCCGCTTCATTCGGAAATTCTTCTTCCAAGCGAGAAAGCAATGTGTAAAAAATACTGCCGGCTTGTTGTTTTAAGACACCGGGTTCAACATTTGAAATGATCATCTCATTAAAAAATTCTTCGATGCGGGCGATACCCAACAAGAAATTGTTATCTAGTAATGCCCGCAAGAATTTCTTTGTATCAAATCGTTCACTTGTCAGGTATGGGAATAATTCATGCTCAAATACCAAGCGCTGGCGCTTATAAAAAAAATATTGACCGCGGCTTTTTTCTTTCAATTGTAGGTAGGATGTCCGCAATTGATCAATTTTGTGAAAAGCATTGCCTAAAGTAAAAAATGCGTCTGGTTCGGTATAGGTCAACTGCAGCAAACATTGTTTTAAAGATGTGCCAATGTCAAGATGCTGTGGCCCACATATCAATAACCCAGCATCGTTGTTGCTTGTGCGAAAGGGCAATGTCCGTAATTTTGGCTCAGATTGCGCGAATTCATTCAGGGCATGAAACAGTTGCTGATTTGATTGGAAATGGCGCAAGTTTGTATAAAGCAGCTGATAATCTGCCGGTGTAAGGGTTGGGTTCAAATAAGCATCTATCGGTTGGAGTGATTCTTCATAGCCGGCCAAATAACGGTTCAACGCCTCCTGTAATTGTGTTTCTTCGGAAATCGATCCTTGACTGTGACTGATTTTTTTGGCAATTTTGCCGAGTGTCTGCAATAAAGATGCCGGCGTCAAGGTTGGCTTCAATAAGTAATCAAGAGCACCATTCTTAAATGCTTGACTCACATACTGAAAATCATCATAGCTGCTCAAAACCAGAAAATGGACCTCCGGGTATTGCTGTTGTATCACTGTGGTCAACTGAATGCCGTCCATTTGCGGCATTTTCAAGTCGGTGATCACAATGTCAGGTTGCAACGTTTGAATCTGATGTAAAGCTTCTTCCCCGTTTGCCGCATCCCCCAGCAAACGGAAACCTTCTTGTTCCCAACGAATCATATGTTTCAATCCATCACGGATCGTCGCCTCATCATCGACGATTAATACTGTATGTAAATTAGCCATCAAAAATACCCCCTATTTCTTCTATTTTAATATAAACGCTTTCAAAAAAGATAGCTATTGGTAAATTTTTTCTTTTTTTGGACAATTTTAGTAAGCTCTTTCAAGGTTATTGAATGCGGTTACAGATTCGATGTATAGTAAGGATGTAATAAATAAGGAAAGAGGGATAGAAATGAAAAAATTGATAACTTCTATTGTAACGGCAGCAGCGCTTTTGACTTTGGCGGCTTGTGGCAGCAGTGGATCTAGTTCTGGAGATTCGGGTGGTTCTTCTGATAAAGTGACTGTTTGGGCTTGGGATGAAACCTTTAATATCAAAGCAGTAAATGAAGCCATCAAAGTATATGAGAATGATGATGTCGATGTTGAAGTCGTGACGATGTCACAAGATGATATCGTGCAAAAACTAAATACCAGCTTGGCTTCAGGGAATACGGATGGCTTGCCAAATATCGTTTTAATTGAAGATTACCGTATCCAAGGGTATCTATCCTCTTATCCAGATGCATTTAGTGACTTGACGGACATCGTCAATGAAGATGATTTTTCCAGCTATAAATTTGCGGTCAATAAAGTTGATGATGTGATTTATGGCGTGCCGTTTGACAGTGGTGTGGCTGGATTATTCTACCGCACAGATTACTTAGCAGATGCTGGGTACGAAGCAGCTGACTTAGAAGATATTACCTGGGATGATTTCATCCAAATCGCCAAAGATGTCAAACAAAAAACTGGCCATCCAATGATGTCGCTGGATCCAAGTGACTTAGGCTTGGCACGGATCATTATGCAGTCTGCTGGTGAATGGTATACCGGTGAAGATGGAACAACAGTAACGATCAAAGACAATGAATCCTTCAAAGCAGGATTGAATGTGTTGGCGACACTATTGAATGAAGGTTTGGTTGAGCAAGTATCTGATTGGGATGGCGGCGTCAACGCGGTACAATCAGGGAATACCGCTTCTGCACCAACAGGCGCGTGGTACTCAAGCACGATCCAAGGTGCTGAAGATCAAAGCGGCAAATGGGCGATTGCACCAATTCCATCTATTGCAGGCAACAGCAACTCGGTCAATGCATCTAGTATCGGCGGTGCCGGCTGGTATGTCATCAAAGGTGTGGATGGCGAAGACAATGCCAAAGACTTCTTAGATAAAACATTTGCATCGAACAAAGAATTGATGGGTACGTTGGCAACTGAGATTGGGTTAGTATCGACAATGAATGCCGCTGAAGAAACAGAAGAATATACATCCGGTTTGGACTTCTACGGCGGTCAAAAAGTCTTCCAAGATTTCTCTCAATGGTCACAAGAAATCCCAGCTGTAAACTACGGCAACCATACCTATGCCATCGAGTCTGTCTTGACTGAAAGCTTGCAACGGGTCATCAATGGCGAAGATATCGATAAAGTATTAGAAGATGCACAAACACAAGTAGAAGCACAGATTGCAAACTAATCGAACAACTTTGCAGAAACTCGTGAGCAATCGCGAGTTTCTGTGTTAAGGAGGAAACACCATGAAAAATAAATCAAAAAATTGGTTTGCCAATGGCAATGCATTTATCACATTACCGGTTATTTTGATCTCAGCATTGGTCTTTATCCCAATGATCTCAGCGTTATTTACATCTTTTCAATCAGGTACACCAACGGCCATGACCTTCAATGGGTTGGGGAATTATCAGCGAATGCTGACGGATTCTACCTTTAAAAAAGCCTTTGGCAATACGTTTTTATACTTATTGATCCAAGTACCTATCATGCTCTTTTTGGCATTGGTCGTGTCGAACATACTAAATGACAAAAAATTAAAGTTCAAAGGATTATTCAGAACAGCCTTGTTCTTGCCTTGTATCACCTCGTTGGTTTCGTATTCATTGATCATGAAAAGCTTGTTCTCAGCTAATGGCTTGGTCAATAATTTCTTGACGCAGATCAATGTGATCGATACACCGATCCAATGGTTGACCGATCCATTTTGGGCCAAAGTCTTGATCATTTTTGCCATTACTTGGCGCTGGACCGGTTACAACATGATTTTCTTCATTTCTGGTATGCAAAATATTGAACCTAGTATCTATGAAGCTGCCGAAATCGACGGTGCCTCAAAATGGGACCAATTTTTCAAGATTACGATTCCCAATTTGCGACCAATTATTCTTTTCACGACCATCACTTCAACGATCGGTACCTTGCAATTATTTGACGAAGTCCAAAACATCACAGGCGGCGGCCCTGCAAACGCGACGACGACATTGTCGCAGTATATCTATAACTTGAGTTACAAGTTTACGCCAAACTTTGGCTATGCCGCAGCGGTTTCCTTTGTGATCGTGATTGCGATCGTGATCTTGTCGATCATCCAAACCAAAATAGGAGGGAAAGAAAATTGAAAACTTTATCACTGACACTCAAATATCTCTTTTTATGTATCCTGGCTTTCATCTCGATTTTCCCTTTTGTGTGGATGATCTTAGGCATGACCAATCAAACCTTTGATATCGTTGCAGGGAAAATAATGATTGGTGACCAATTGGTCATCAACTTCCAAAACTTATTTGCCTCAGATCTTAATTTTACCCGTGCCCTTGGAAACTCCGCCTTCATCGCTGTGATCACGACGATCTTTGCGCTGCTCTTTTCATCCATGGCAGGGTATGGATTTGAAATTTATCGAACCAAAACCAAAGACCGTATTTTCAATATTTTGCTCTTGTCGATGATGGTGCCTTTTGCGGCATTGATGATTCCCTTGTATCGGATGTTCAGTAAGCTGAGCGGCACACCGATCGGGATCAACACCTTTGCTGTTGTGATCTTACCGTCTGTATGTACTGCGTTCTTGATTTTCTTCTTCCGGCAGAATATCAAAGCTTTTCCGAAAGAATTGGTGGAAGCTGCTCGGATCGATGGATTGAACGAATTGAGTATTTTCTTGAGAGTCTATATGCCGACAGCCAAAAATACCTATGCGGCAGCGGCGATCATTACATTTATGAATAGTTGGAACAATTACTTGTGGCCATTGGTCGCTTTGCAATCACCGGACAAACGGACAGTGCCATTGGTTCTATCGGCAATGGGTGCCTCGTATACACCAGATTACGGCATGATGATGTGCGGGATCGTGATCGCTACTTTGCCGACAGCCATTATTTTCTTTGTTCTGCAAAAACAATTTGTACAAGGTATGCTAGGTTCTGTGAAATAACCATGACTAAACAGCTAGAAAGGATATCCCATGATTACATTTGATCAAACGAATCATATTTTTCACTTAAGCAATGGGCGGATCAGTTATGTGATGCAGATCGAAGAAGGCGGCAATCTTGCCCATATCTATTATGGCAAGTATCTGGCCCATTATTCTGGCGGGTATCGTTATCCCCGCATCGATCGGTCTTTTTCGCCAAATCCGCCAGGAAGTAAAGACCGTTTGTTTTCATTAGACACATTGATGATGGAGTTTCCCGGCAATGGCTTTGGCGATTTCCGCGAAGCAGCCTATGACATTGGGCATCAAAATGGCAGCCATGTGACCCATTTTGTCTATCAAGGACATGAAATCATGCAAGGCAAACCAGTGTTGGCAGGCTTGCCTCAAACCTATGGAGATGCTGACGCAATCGAGACTTTGTGCCTGTCCCTCATAGATGAAACGGCCAAACTGGAGCTGAAGTTGTCTTACTCGATTTTTTCTGATACCGCAGCGATCGTACGCTCTAGTCAGTTGATCAACCACCATGAGCAGCAAGTGCGGATCGAACAATTCGCCAGCCAATCGATCGACTTTCCCAATCGTCCGCTAGATTTGATTCATCTTCATGGTGCTTGGGCACGGGAACGTCAAATGACCCGTGAATCGATTCAGATCGGCACCAAGCGCTTGGACAGCAAACGAGGATCCAGCAGTCATCAGCAAAATCCCTTCAGTATCTTAGCAGATCCGCAAACCAACGAAGTCCAAGGCACATGCTTTGGTTTTAGCTTGATTTATAGCGGCAGTCATGAAACGGTCATTGAACGAGATCCCTATCAGCAAACGAGAGTGATCATGGGCATCAATCGTGACCATTTCAATTGGCAGCTCAATCAAGGAGACATCTTCCAAGCGCCTGAAGTTGTGCTAGCGTACAGTGATCAAGGCTTGAACCAATTATCCCATGTATACCATGACTTTTATGACCAGCATTTGATTCGCGGCAACTTCAAAAACAAAGAACGCCCAATCTTGATCAACAATTGGGAAGCCACTTACTTTGATTTTGATGAAGATAAATTGGACCACTTAGTGGACGAAGCCAAAGCACTAGGCATCGAACTTTTTGTGTTAGATGATGGCTGGTTTGGTCAGCGGGAAGATGATCAGACATCCCTTGGTGATTGGTTCGAAAACGAAGGGAAATTGGCCTCAGGGCTTGCAGGATTTGCCAAGAAAGTCAAAGACCGCGGGCTGCAATTTGGGTTGTGGTTAGAACCAGAAATGGTTTCTGGCGATAGTGAATTGTATCGCAGCCACCCTGAATGGCGCTTAGAAGTTCCGCAGCGCCAACCAGCATTGAGCCGCAGTCAATATGTGTTAGATTTTTCACGGCAAGATGTCCGTGACCACATCTATCAACAGTTGCAAAAGCTGTTTGATCGTGTGCCGATCGACTACATCAAATGGGATATGAACCGCAATATGTCCGATGTCTATTCCTTGCTGCTGGACCCAGCCCAGCAAGGAGAAGTCGCCCATCGCTATATGCTAGGGTTGTATGACTTTCTGGAAAAATTGACAACGGCCTATCCACAGATTCTATTTGAAGGTTGTTCTGGTGGTGGGGGACGGTTTGACCCAGGTTTCTTATATTACATGCCGCAGATTTGGACCAGCGACAACACCGATGCCATTGCTCGGCTGAAGATCCAGTATGGCACCAGCTTGGTTTATCCACCGTCAACCATGGGATCCCATGTGTCAGCCGTGCCGAATCATCAGACCCATCGCATCACGGATCTCTCCATTAGAGGACATGTGGCGATGTCAGGATTATTGGGGTATGAACTAGATCTGACCCAATTGACGACAGCTGAGAAAACAGCCATCAAAGAGCAAATCCATGTCTATAAGGAACATCGACACTTGCTGCAATTTGGCAGATTTGTCCGCTTGCTGAGTCCGTTTGAAGGCAACGATACAGCCTGGATGTATATCAGTCAGGATCGATCGGAAGCTATGGTCTTTTATTTCCGTGTGTTAGCTGAAGCTTCCGCGCCATTGGTGACATTGAAATTGCAAGGCTTAGATGCTGAGAAACAATACGCGTCCGACTTGGGGATCCAGGGTGGGGATGAGTTGATGCAGATCGGCTTCTACGTGGATCCGCACTTGGCAGGAGACTATGCTTCTCAGATGTACCATTTCAAAGCGATCGATAAGCCCGAGATGTGAGCAGACAGTATCAAACATATGCATAACCAAAACAAGGACTGAAAGGAAGCTTTCAGCCCTTGTTTTTGGTTCTTTTTTTCAGATCACTGAGGGATTGTCTGTGATGAAGTCCAGCAATCGATAGAGGATGCGTTTGTTTTCTGCAGGCACTTCTTGCATCAAAATTGCTGCAGGGTCTTGCTGCAAAGCATTCTTGCTATCCGCTGCGTAAGCCCCATCGTTGATGACCATTTCCCGCACATTCTCAGCCAATGGTTCAAAGTGGAACTGCAAGCCAATGATCCGCTGGTTCAGGATAAAGCCCTGATTGGCAACCAGGTCACTGCGAAACAGCTGCTGTGCATCATTCGGTATCTCAAACATTTCTTCGTGCCAATGCAAGACGGTCATTTGATCTGGCAGTTGCGGGATCACCGATGATTCAAGATAGACTGGCGCCCAGCCTACTTCTTTATGGGGGGCTTTCGTTACGGCATATCCGAGGGCTTTGACGATTTGCTGTGCGCCATAGCAGGCCCCAAAAATTGGTTTATTTTGCTTGATCAACGCCAAAATCAGTGATCGCTCTTCGCTGATCCATGGCAGTGGATCGTTAGGGCTCATGGGGCCACCCAAAATCACTAAGAAATCTGTTTCATCGGCAAGGGGCAAGACACCGTTGAAGTGGTAAGGATGGTAGATGAAGACCTCATGACCATACGTTTTTGCCCAATCCATGATCGCGCCAGGCCCTTCGTTTGGTGTATGTTGCAAAATGTTGATACGCATAGTTGTTCCTTTCTCATCTACGGCAATGTTGGCTGCGGGTTTCGCCTGCAAGTACCCGTTAATGTTGGCAGTGTAGCATGAGATACAGCCAAAGTCAAAAGAGCTGCGACAGCTAAAAGCGGAGAAAGAATCTTTTCTTTTTTCACCAAATAGGCGTATGATGAAAGCAAAGGATGGTTGTTGTTGGTTGAACATGAAGGAGGCGGTCAGGTGGACGGTCATACATTGGCTGGTGAACCAGTCACAGAAGAAACATTACTAGCCGGCGGGTATCGAAAATACCATGGCGAAGCGATCGATGTCTATTATAATAAGGAAATCTGCATCCACAGTGGCAACTGTGTACGAGGAAATTCCGCTGTGTTCGAAGTTGGACGCAGACCCTGGATCATGCCAGATAATGGCGAAGCACCGCAAGTAGCGCAAGTGATCCATACTTGTCCAAGCGGCGCCTTAAAATTTATCACGAAGGAGCAATCATGATGGAAATCGTAGAAGAAAAAAACCGTTTTGCTTTAAAAGATGGCGACAAAGAAATAGGTGAAATGACCTGGTCAGATGCCGGAACCGAGCGCATGATCATTGATCATACCTTTGTTGATCCTAGTTATCGCGGACAAGGACTAGCGGAAAAACTTGTAGCCAAAGGGGTAGAAAAAGCCCGTAAAGAAAACAAGAAAATCATTCCCTTGTGTCCATTCGCCAAGAAAGAATTTGAACAAAAACCCGAGTATGGGGATGTGTGGAATCGATAATCGATGAAGCTAAACAAAAGAAGTCTTTACCAGCAACAAGGTAAAGACTTCTTTCTTTTTATGAAAAATAATGTTTATGAAACGCAATATGCCGTTCAATAAAAGAGGCAATCGTGAAATAACTATGGTCGTACCCTGCTTCTGATTCATAGCGCACAGATGCGCCAGCTTCTTTGGCAGCTGTCAGAAAATCAGTCTCAACTAGTTGGGTGTCATAAAAATCATCCGCTGTACCTTGGGTGATCAATATCGGCGGGGGCGTTCCATCAACGTTGGCCACCAATGCCGTCGCATCCCATGCTTGCCACTTGGTCTGATCTTCTCCTAGATAGGCAGTAAAGGCTTTTTTCCCCCAAGGAACGACCGACGGATGGCTGATTGGGGCAAAAGCGGAGATGGCTTTAAAACGTGCTGGATTTTTTAATCCCAGAATCAAGGCACCGTGTCCCCCCATAGAATGACCCATGATACTTTCTTGGCCGGAAAAATGAGGAATCAAGTCATAGACGATGGCTGGCAATTCCTTGGTCAGATAATCGTACATATGGAAATGTTCTTGCCAAGGCGTTTCCGTGGCATTCAGATAAAACCCAGCCCCTTGGCCTAGATCCCAATCTTCACTATCCGCAACATCTGCGCCCCGAGGAGAGGTATCCGGCATCACAAAAGCGAGGTTCTGCTGGGCGGCATATTTCTGGAACGCGCCTTTTTGGCTGAAGTTATCATCGGTACAAGTCAATCCTGCCAACCACCAGATCAAAGCAGTTGGGGTAGCTGCTGTTGTAGCTTCGGGTAAATATAAGCTGAAGGTAGCTTCAGTTTGTAAGGTTTCAGCATAATGACGATACTTGATCTGCAGACCGCCGTGACTTTTGTGTTGTTCAATCATTTTTAGACACATGCATCGTCGCCTCCATAGGTCAAGATCGTACGGATCGATTCACCGGCATGTAATAAATCAAAAGAGGTATTGATCGCATCAAAGTCAAGATAATGGGTGATGAAAGAGTCTAAATCAATGTCGCCAGCCATATAATCTTGCACCATCCCTGGCAACTGTGAACGTCCTTTGACGCCGCCAAAAGCGGAACCTTTCCATACCCGACCAGTCACCAATTGAAAAGGACGGGTAGCAATCTCTTTGCCGGCACCAGCGACACCAATGATAATGCTCTCGCCCCAGCCTTTGTGACAAGCCTCCAAGGCGGAACGCATGACATCGACATTGCCGATACATTCAAAGCTGTAATCGACGCCGCCATCAGTCATTTCCACCAAGACCTCTTGGATGGGACGATCATCGTCTTTAGGATTGACGAAATCAGTGGCACCCATTTTTTGCGCTAGCGGCCATTTGTCTGGATTGGTATCAACAGCGATGATGCGTGCAGCATTGGCTTTTTTTAATCCTTGGATCACAGCTAGACCGATGGCGCCTAATCCGAAAACTGCGTTGATTGAACCGGATTCAACGTTGGCAGTATTTTTGACTGCGCCTAAACCAGTGGTCACGCCGCAACCAAAAAGAGCGACTTTGTCTAAGGGGGCACGTTCATCGATTTTGACTACATTGATCTCGTTGACCACCGTATACTCGCTAAACGTGCTGGTGCCCATATAATGATAAATCGGTTGACCTTGGTAAGAAAAGCGGGTAGTTCCATCTGGCATCAAGCCTTTGCCTTGCGTTTCTCGCACCGCGGAACAAAGATTTGTTTTGCCTGATAGACAGAATTTACATGTGCCGCATTCTGCAGTATATAAAGGGATCACGTGATCGCCAACTGCGACCGACGTAACGTCAGAACCTATTTTGACTACGACCCCTGCGCCTTCATGGCCTAGAACTGCGGGAAAGACGCCCTCAGGATCATCCCCCGATAGCGTAAAGGCATCCGTATGGCAGACAGAGGTATATAATATTTTGATCATCACTTCTGTGGCTTTCGGATCGGCCACGTCGATCTCGACGATTTCTAATGGTTTGCCGGCTTCGAATGCTACGGCTGCTTTGCTTTTCATATCACATCGACCTTCTTTCAAATAATAGTATGCTTGTGTTCAGTATAACGGTTGTGTCAGTTGATTCAATACTGACGAGTTTGTCACTATCGACAAAAGATGGTATAGTGCCTATCATTGGCACATACCCATCACATGTAGAGAATAGGAGAAAACGATGTATCACTATAATGACAAAGAATTTGTCCATACCAAAGACCTCGCCATGTATGTCATTGGTGGCAAATACAAGATTGCGCTGATTTGGGCGTTGCTGCAGCAACCGGTTTTGCGGCTGAGTGAGATCCATCGTTTGCTGCCAGCAATCAATCAACGGATGATCATTCGCCAATTAAGAGAACTTGAACGAGATCAAATCATCACCCGTCAGGTTTATCCAGTCGTACCACCCAAAGTCGACTATCGTTTGACGGAGATTGGCTTGTCCTTAAGACCGATCGTCGAAGAAATCTGTCAATGGGGTGATCAGTACTGGGCAACGGTGGAGGGAGCTTCTGATTCCACTTTACCAGATGAAGCAACATAAGAGAAATATACGGACGGCGGGTACAAAAAATCACTCTTTGCATGGCGCAAAGAGTGATTTTTTTAATGTTGAAACTGGGCGTGATACAAGCGATAGTAATACCCTTGCAGCGCCAATAATTCTTCGTGGGTGCCTTGTTCTACGATTTGGCCAGCATCCATGACTAGAATCTTATCGGCAGCCCGAATCGTGGACAAGCGATGGGCAATCACAAAGCTGGTTTTGCCTTGCATCATGCGTAAGAAAGCATCTTGGATTTTTTTCTCCGTCAAGGTATCGACTGAACTAGTGGCTTCATCTAAAATCAGCATCGGCGGATTTGAGATCATTGTCCGGGCAATCGTCAGTAATTGTCGTTGTCCGTCAGAGATTTTAATGCCTTGATGTCCAATCGGGGTATCAAGTTTCTCTGGCAAGCGCATGACATATTCATACATATAGGCACTTTTCAGCGCAGCATAGATTTCTTCGTCGGTGGCATTCGCCCGGCCATATTGCAGATTCTCTCGTAAAGAGGCATCAAAGAGCCACGTGTCTTGCAAAACCATCCCGAAACTTTGGCGTAAATCTTCTCGTTTCAGTTGCCGGATATCGATACCATCGATTCGGATCGATCCTTTGTCCACATCATAGAAACGCATCAGCAAATTGACCAATGTGGATTTCCCAGCACCGGTCTTTCCGACGATGGCGACGGTTTCCCCTGGTTGAGCGGTAAAGGTAAAGCCTTCGATCAATTTTTGGTCTGGATCATAGGCAAATGCGACATCTTCAAAATCGATTTTCCCTTTGATCGATGTTAAAGCATGAGATTCTTGGTCATCAGCAGATTCTGGTTCTTGATCCAACAAATCAAAGGTTCGAGCCAAGCCTGCAAGTGCTGTTTGGATTTGGGTAGTGATCCCGGACAATTCGATGAAGGGTTTCGAAAATTGTGTCGAATAAATCGTAAAACTCGAGATGACACCGATCGTAACCGATCCCGTACCAGAAAAGAACAACAATCCGCCGACGAATCCAACCGACAAGTAAGCCAAATGATCCACAAAGCGAGAGAGGGGATTGGTCAATGAAGAAGAAAACTGGGCTTTTTGCCCGCGGACATTCAAGTCTTGATTGATCGTTTCAAACTGTGCTTGATTGATTGCTTCACGGTCGAACGCTTTGACGATTTTTTGGTTGCCGATCATTTCAGTCACAAAGCCTGAAATCTCACCGACGATCTCTTGCTGCCGGGCGAAATGGGATTGGGAAGTTCTTGTAACGACCCAGTTGACCAAGAAAATGATCGGTGTGGATACCAAGACGACCAGCGTCAACGGAATACTCATTTGGCACATCACGATCAAGGCAATCAAGACCACAGAAATCCCCGAAAAAAGCTGGTTGAAGACAGCTGAGACAGCAATCGAAATATTGTCCATGTCATTGGTAAAACGACTGACGATATTCCCATGTGATTGTTGATCGTAATAGCGCAAAGGCAATGTATTCAAATGGGCGAATCCTTGTTTGCGCAAATCGGCGACAGAAAGATAAGCCACCCGATTGCCTAACCGTTGGATCAGCCACTGACTGATCACGGTCACCAGCATCACACCGCCAAAGAGCAGCAGAATCCGGAAGAGCGCATTGAAATGGACTTGGTCAGCACCAATCAGCTGATCCACCCCTTGGCCAATCAAATAGGTCATATAGACACTAGAGACACCGGCAGCGATCCCGAGGACCACAGCAGTCCAAGTTTCTTTATGGTAAGCACCTAAGTATGGGAAGTAACGGCCCAAAGCGGACCAATCAATGGATTTCTTTTTCATTTGTCTTCCTCCTCTGCTTGAGATGCGACGATTTCTTGGTAGGCTGTCGATTCAGCCAATAAGGTATCGTGGGTTCCTTTGCCAACAAGTTTTCCTTGGTCTAGCACGAGTATCTGCTGCGCATCTTGGATCGAACGGACCCGCTGGGAGATGATGATCACGGTGCCCCGCAAGTTTTCTTTTAAGGCCATCCGTAAATCAAGATCTGTTTGATAATCTAAGGCACTCAATGAATCATCAAGGATCAAAATGTCTGGTTGGGCGATCAACGCTCGGGCAATCGTTAAGCGTTGTTTTTGTCCACCTGAGAAATTTTTACCTCCTTCAAAGATTGGGGTATCTAATTGCTTAGGCAATGCTTCAACAAAGTCGCGGCTTTGAGCGATAGCTAACGCCCGCCAACATTCTTCATCGGTGGCATCGGTTTTGCCCCATTGCAAGTTTTCGCGAATCGTGCCAGTAAATAGGACCGCTGTTTGCGGCACCATTGCAATTTTTTGCCGCAATTGTTGTAATGGCCATTTTCGGACATCTTGGCCATCCACGATCACTTTCCCAGCCGCCACATCATAAAAGCGGGGAATCAATTGAGTCAAAGCAGACTTACCGCTCCCTGTTGGCCCCGTGATACCCAATGTTGATCCAGGTGTCACTTGGAAGTCGATGTTTTGCAGCGCCAGACCGTAATCTGCTGAGAAACGAAAATCGACATGTTCAAAACGAATCGCGCCAACATTGTTCTTCGGTTGATCTAAAAAGACTTCAGAGAGTTGATCATCAATTGAAGGTTCTGCATCCAATACCTCATTGATCCGAGAAGCAGAAGCTGCGGCACGGGTAAAGATGATGACTAGATTCGACACGACGATCAACGCCAACAGCATTTGGTTCATATAATTGACCAAGGCCAGCACTTGACCTTGCTGCAAATGGCCAACGTTGACTTTGAATCCGCCGATATAAAATAACCCAATGATGGCAATATTCATAATGAACGTTGTGGCCGGCGTGAGCAATGCCGATAAATTGGTGACCCGTAAATAAATACTGCCTAGGTCATCTGTTGCTTCATCAAAACGTTTGGTTTCGGTTTTTGTTCGCGCAAACGCCCGAATCACGCGAATACCGCTTAAGTTTTGGCTCACTAGTTCATTCAATTGATCGAGTCGCACTTGGACTTTTTGATATAAAGGAACCGTTTTTGAAATGATCCAAAACAAGACAATACAAAATAAGGGCAACACCAATAAGAAAATCAGACCTGCTTGCCAGTCAATGACAAAGGCCATCACCACCGAGCCAATACTCAAGAAAGGTGCACGAACCACTAAGCGAATCAACATAGCCAATGCAATTTGCATCTGATTGATATCATTGGTCATACGGGTAATCAGCGTATCTGTGCCAAAAATATTCAGTTCATTATGTGACAGCGAATTGATTTTCGCCATCAAGCGATTCCGCAGCTCAGTACCAAATCCTTGTGATGCTACCGATGCATAATATTGACAAATCACGGCACAGATCATCCCAATCACTGACATCGCAATCATCCATAAGGTCATTTCTACGACTTTGGACCAATTATTCTGACGTAACCCTTCATCTACTAATGTCGCCATCTGCAACGGCAAAACCAGCTCAAAAACAGCTTCTAAAAACTTAAAAAACGGACCAAGGATGATTTGTTTACGATAATCCTTAGCATAACGCAATAAACCTAGCATAATTGCCTCCTACACGATTCATTTCTACACCCACAGGTGCTTTTTATTTTTTGATTCTTCATTTTTGCGCCCACTCAGCGGCCAACAGGCCAAAGACCAAGCTATCTGTCCATTGACCTTTACTCCACCAATCTTGGATAAAATGTGCTTCTTCCCGCATGCCAATGCGTCGACAACAATTGGCAGAAGGGGTATTACGGGCATCTAATGTTGCTTGGATACGATGGACCTGCTGCGTGCGGAACAGCCAATTGATCAATAGATGGAGTGCTTCTTGCGCAAAGCCTTGACCAGAATAAGCAGGATCAAAGGTATAGCCAATCTCTACACAATCAGGTTGTCCTGTCCGCCAGACGGATAGATCGCCAATGACCCGATGATCGTATACCACCGCTAACGAAAGCGCCGTCTGATGGCTGAGGCGCTTTTGGGCGTACTTTTTCTGAAAAGCTTCAGCGCTGTTGGTAGGCGTCCATGGTTCATGCAAAAGATACTTGCACACAGCAGGCTGTCTGTAAAGTTGAAAAAGCGTGTCCTCATCTTTAGGCTCAAACGTTCTTAAATATAGTCGTGTTCCTTCAATCTTATCCATGGATCCTCCTATTCTTCATAGCTATCTTAACACAGACGACGACTAGGGAAAATACAACAGCCAAAAGCAAACGCTTCATTGAAAGATTTGATTGGATGATTAGGGGGTATCGTCTGTACGCCTAAAAAATAATGGAAAGAATCAAACAAACAGCTGCTCGCAGCGTGAGAGAAACCGCGACTGCCATTGACCTAACGTCAAAATCGTCAATGGAAATTGGAAGCGATAGCCTTGATTGGCATAGGCAAAGTGCCATGTGGCAGTAGAAAGATGACGCTGTAATTTGACCTCCTTCATGTCTGACAAAGGAATCACTTGGGCATAAAGCACTTTTGTCGAAAAAAGATTCAGCGATAATATATGTAATTGCTGGTCATTCAATACGCACAAACACCGGCTAGAAGGTGCATTGAAAGATTGCCATGTGCCATATGCAATTGTTTCCCCATCAGTGATATACGGTGCCGCAAGGCGATGCAGCCCTTTTTTTGTGAGAAAAAACATGCAACACGCTCCTTATCTTTTAATACGTTAAACAGCGATAACCCGGAAAGGGAAAACTGAATCTGAATCAATCATCTACTTGAAAAAACAAGCGTACTTTGATAATAGCAAGAAAATCAGAATGCAACAAATGAAAAAAACTGCAAAGAAATCCTGTCTCAACGAGATTTGCAGCGATAGTTGTGGCCGTGAGACGATCAATATAAAAATAGGTTGCGTTATTTATTACAATCGCTTCAAAAATACACCGTTAAAATGATAAAACTTCTTAAAAAAATAGGCGTATACTAAAAATTCTGGTACAATCGGGGAGAGCAATTCAGGAGAAATGAAGGAGGCACTATGGATAGAAAGACGAAATACAGCCGAAAACGAGCAACTAAAAAGCGAGATAAGCGACGAATCATTATAGGTATCCTACTTTTTGCGTTAGCAGGAGTCTTTTTATTTGCAGGGTATACGTATTATGCGGCCAAAAGCTCTGTCGATAAAATGTATAAAGAATCTGCAGTGATCACATCCAATAAAGAAAATGAAGACAATAGTCTCCAAGCTTCTGATGTCGATGGCAAGTTTGGCATCTTACTGATGGGGGTCGATAATGATGCGGAACGTGAGAAGACGGAACATTTAGACAGTACCCGGGCGGATAGCTTGATCTATATGGTCTATGATGGTGAAAACAAAAAAATCGATATGGTGAGCATCCCTCGAGATGTGTGGACCAATATTTATGATGGTACAGGGAATGGCACGATCGTCAGTACTGCCAAGATCAATAGCGCCTTTGCGATCGGTGAAGAAGATGCAACGATTGAAACCGTTCAAAATTATTTACAATTACCAATCAATTATTACGTCAATATCAACTTTACCAGTTTTGAAAAAATCATCGATGCCATTGGCGGTGTGACTGTTGATGTGCCTTATGATATCAACAAAAAATACACCTCTGACAATACAGGAGAAACATTGATTCCTGAAGGCCGTCAGTTGCTAAATGGGGAACAAGCCTTGATTTTTGCCAGAATCCGTAAAATGGATACCGACGTAGACCGCGGCAATCGTCAGCAAGAAGTGATTGAAGCGGCGATCAGCCAAGCGCTGAAAATCAACAATGTCACCAAATACCAACAAATCCTTGATTCCGTGAGTGAAGATGTCAATACCAACTTTAAGTTTGAAGACTTGGTTTCATTGGCGGGGAATATGCTATCTGGATTTGACATTGAAAAACATACCTACGAATGGTATGATGGCACCTCTTATGATGGCCAATCCGTTGTCTACATCCAAGATTATTCTTATACTGAGGTGCGCAATGATATGTTGAGAGCACTCGGTCAGCTGTCGGATACAGAAACCACCACAACTGATCAAGGCACAGATCAAGAGTGGGGAACTGAATCGTCAGACACTGGAACAGATTATAACTATTAACAACATCAGAAAAGACAATCGCGGGAATGTTCAAGCTGAATACGACGAACAAGCGATGATGTTTATAAAGAAACCGCAGATGAGATAGATTTTCTCATCTGCGGTTTTTTAGGATATCAGTTGTGTGATAGATGTTTCAATGGCTTTTTCAATTCTGCTGAGGTCGCAATTAGATAGACTTGTGCCAATGACAATGGCTGTTTGGTCACTGCGTAACAGGTCTTTGTCAGGCGTATGTGTGCCGATGATCACTTGTGCTTCCGCCATATCCTCCGTAAAGATCAATTTGTAACGACTATAAAAATGAGCAGTCACCCGCTGTTCGATATAGTGGCTGGAGGTGACAGTCAAGTGGGAATAATTATATAACTTGATTTCTGGGAAGTAAGTCATGACAGGCACCAGATAAATGGCCAGCAATAAATTAGATTGCCGAGAAAATAAGGTATCATACTCTGGGTATTCTGCAATGAATCTTTGCCAAAAAATGTCAAAACGATGCATATAGAAAGGATACAGGGATAACATGCTGGAATAATCAACAAATTGAAACATTTCTAATAGCGCGTTATCCAATCGGAAAAATTTGTCAGATAGCAATTGTTTGTACACTTTTTCCCGAATGAAATCACGAGATTCAATTGTGATTGGTTCAAATGCATGTTCAAAAGAAGCCAACCATACATCTGCAGGTTCTGTCTTAGAAAAAGCCATCACTTCTGTTAAATCAAGTGTCAAACCAAAGCCCGCCCAATCAGCAGAAAAAATCGCAATCACCAAAAAGCGCCAATCTAGTAGTGTCCATCCGGTTAAGAAATCAGGTTTTGGTGGAATCTCGATCTTAGAAAAAAAAGCCGTTTCTGCTTGGGTATAATTTAATGTTTGATTTTTTTGTACAGCATGATTCGTGGCCAATAGAAATAAAGCCAGTATTTCTTTTTGGTGCGTAGTGGCAGTTAAAGAAAGTGAGTCACACACTTCGTTCGCCATTCTTTGGTAAAACGGTTTATCGACTAACACAGGCAAATTGTCTAATTGACGTGCCACATAGAAAAGTAGAACAAAGTGAATAATCCGAATCATATGTTCTGGTCCATGAATACGGATATGTTTAGAAAACGTCATACGGACATCATAATGTGCTAATTCAACGTTGATTTCCTTCAATCTTCTTCTTAGAGAAGATTCACTGATGAATAAAGTCTCACACAGTTTCTCTGATGGTGTACATCGCTCTTCCAGGACAGTCATGAGTATTTTATAAACAACATCTTCGGAAATAAAATGATGGATCAAATCATGGAGATTTCCGTCTTCAGAAAAGAGTTGTACACCACGATGCTTATTGATTTTTAAAGAGAGTTGTTCTGGTAAATAATGTTTACGGATTTCTTCAAAGAGCTCATTCAGCGATTTTCTAACCACATAATGATTGGCATAATCAATCTGCGCAACCAAATCTTTTGTAGGGACAAAGTCTGTCTGATTATCTAAAATATGAAGCAAGTCTTTTTTTATCCGTGTATTTATACTTAGCCCAAACATATTTACCACCTCCATAAAAAAGCAGTCCAACAATTTTATTTCCAATTATATCGAAAGCATCATGAAATGCCGAGAAAATATATGGTTTCTCAGTGTTCAAAAATCGTATTTCACAATATCATTTTTTGAACAAATTGTACATAAACATGCACAAAAATAGTTGTTTCCTATTTGGATCGCTACTTCAGTATTTTTTTCTTGACCAAAAATAAAATCATGGTACACTATTTAGTTAGCAGGAGAACTAATTCGCGAGGAGGGACATAAAATGAATCCTAAAGGAACCGTGGGTTTTGAAATCAGGGAGTTAAGCTTGCTGATTGGTCGATACTTGGAAGCCCACCGTTTGGACGATGAAATGGAAATGTTACGGGGGCCGCAAGCGTGGGCATTGGGGTATTTATATGAGCATCAACACCATACGATTTATCAAAAAGATCTTGAAAAAGAAATGTCGATCCGCAAATCAACAGCAAGCAATTTAGTCAAACGCATGGTAAAGAATGGGGTGATCACCACCGCTGCTTCAGAAAAAGATGGTCGACTGAAAGCTTTACGTATTACAGACAAGGGTATTTTGTTTATGGAAAAAATCAATTCCTTTATGGAAACATCTGAGGCCAAAATCACCAATGGCCTTTCTTCAGAAGAAATGGCGCAATTTTTTCAAACCATTCAAAAAATCAAAAAAAACCTCTCATGAGATACATCAACCATAATCATGAGCTGTTTTAACAACATATAGTTAGCGGGCTAACTTTATTTGGAGGCAAAGAAATGATAGATATACTAAAAAGAACGAGTAAAAAAGAAAGAGGCATAGCTGCAATCAGTGTGGTATTTATCATTGTGCAGGTGTGGCTTGAGCTAAAGATTCCGGACTTTATGTCGGAGATCACGACATTGCTGCAAACAGAAGGTACGACGACGCAAGAGATTATCCATCCAGGTATCTGGATGATCGGTCTTTCACTATTGAGTTTCTTGGCATCCATCGTTGTAGGCTTTTTTGCAGCCAAAATTGCAGCCAGTCTTTCCACTAGGTTAAGAGATCAAATCTATAGTAAAATCATGCATTTTTCTCAATCGGAGATTCAACAATTTTCGATCCCAAGTTTGATCACAAGAACAACGAATGATTTAACACAAATTCAATTGGTTGTAGCGATGGGCTTGCAAGTCGTGATCAAAGGACCTATTACCGCTGTTTGGGCAATCACAAAAATTGCCAATAAAAACTGGCAATGGACACTGACAACGGCGATTGCAGTTTTGTTTTTGTTGATCATGTTAAGTACATTATTGCTGCTTGTTCAACCTAAATTTACCAAAGTACAAAATTTAACAGATAAATTAAACAGTATCACTAGGGAGAATTTATCAGGTATTCGTGTCATACGGGCGTATAATGCTGAAAATATTCAAAGCCAAAAATTTGAACAGGCGAATGAAAATTTAACGACCGTCAATCTATTTACAAACCGTATGCTTGCTATCATGAATCCCGGTATGACGATCATCTCCAGCGGATTGACTTTAGCAGTCTACTGGATTGGCGCTTATTTGATCGATGCAGCACAACTAGATGCAAAATTGGGACTCTTTAGTGACATGGTCGTTTTCACGTCTTATGCTATGCAAGTCGTGCTAGGTTTTATGCTAATGACGATCATTTTTTTGATTTTACCAAGAGCATTGGTCTCGGCAAAACGGATTACAGAAGTCTTGGAAACCAACCTGTCTTTGGTCTGGCCAGAACAATCAGTACTGACTGAAAAAAGAGGTGAGATCGAATTTGATCATGTATCTTTTGGTTATGACAAAAGCGCGGTTCCAGTGATCCAAGATATCTCATTTAAAGCGAAACAAGGCCAAACTATCGCTTTCATTGGATCAACTGGTAGTGGGAAGAGCACACTGATCAATTTGATTCCGCGCTTTTATGATGCTACTTCAGGCGAGGTCAAATTCGATGGTCAAAATGTTCAAGCCTATGCACAAGATGAGTTAAATAATCGAATTGGCTTTATTCCTCAAAAACCAGTTCTCTTCAGTGGCACGATTCGCTCGAATTTAGATTTTGGGACGAGTGAGGGTTCACCATTAAGCGACGATGATTTGAAACAAGCGTTGACGATCGCCCAAGCTTGGGATTTTGTTGAAGCCAAATCCCAGAAATTGGATGATCCAGTCGCGCAAGGTGGATCGAACTTTTCAGGGGGGCAGAAGCAAAGGTTGGCGATTGCGCGCGTGATCGCAAGAAAACCAGAGATCTTGATTTTTGATGATTCTTTTTCAGCGCTGGATTATCGCACAGACAAAACGTTGCGTGATGCATTGGATACGCATTTGCGTCAAACAACCAAATTGATCGTGGCCCAAAGAATCAGCACAATTATGCATGCGGATCAGATCATCGTGCTGGATGAAGGGCGAATGGTGGGCATAGGAACCCATGAAACATTATTGGCAACAAATGATATTTATCAAGAAATTGCCTATTCACAACTTTCCAAGGAGGAATTGGCACATGGAAAATAGCAAGAAGCAAAAAAAGAACAAAGACCAACCGAATAAACTAGGCCCCTTGTTCTATCAGCAATTAAAAGAACAGACCAAAGAATACCATGTTGGATTGATCTTCGCCGTCATTCTGGCAACATTAGGCAGTATCACGTCCATTTTAGGTCCAGATCGTCTAAGCGAGATCACTGACTTGATCACAGCCGGATTGTTTTCAACGATAGATGTCGCACAAATCCGCCGAATCAGTCTGACGCTTGCAGTGCTTTATGCGATCGGTGCGTTGATGTCTTATTTTCAAGGTTTTGTCATGGCAACAATTACCCAGAGGTTTTCTGAGAAATTGCGCTCAAATATCAATGACAAAATCAATCGGATTCCTTTGCGCTACTTTGATGCCCATAGCCAAGGTGAGACATTGAGTCGTGTGACAAATGATTTGGATACTGTAGGTCAGTCATTGAATCAAAGTTTGGGCTCCCTTGTGCCCGCCATCACGTTGTTTATTGGCTGTTTGATCATGATGATCCGGACAAATATTATTTTGACCGTGACAGCTGTGTTGTCCGTGTTTCTGGGCTTTTTGATAATGGTTTTGATTTTGATGAAGTCTCAAAAACACTTTGAAAGTCAGCAAGCGCATTTAGCGGAGATCAATGGATTTGTAGAAGAAGCCTATTCTGGTCACCAAGTGATCATTTCATACAACGCGAAAGAAGCGATGCATCGTCAATTTCAAGGCTTTAATCAGCAGCTGTATACCAGCATTTGGAAATCTCAATTTCTATCTGGTATTATGCAGCCTTTGATGGGATTTATTGGCAACTTTGGCTATGTGACTGTCTGTGTGGTAGGATCGATTTTGGCACTCAATGACCAGATTTCATTCGGTGTGATCGTTGCGTTCATGGTGTATGTCCGCTTGTTTTCTCAACCGTTGTCTCAATTGGCGCAATCAATGTCCAGTTTACAACTAGCTGCTGCTGCAATGGCCCGCGTCTTTGATTTCTTAAGGGAAGAAGAAATGAGCAATGAGCAAGGTAAATTGCAAGTTGAAGCCCGTACAGTTGGGGAAGTGACTTTTGACCACGTGAGTTTTGGTTATACAAAAGACAAAGAAATCATCCATGATTTCAGTGCAGTGGCGCATGCTGGGGAGAAAATCGCTATCGTAGGACCCACAGGAGCCGGCAAAACAACGATCGTGAATCTTTTGATGAAATTTTATGACATAGATAGCGGTAAGATATTGATCGATGATGTATCTATACAAGACCTTTCAAGAGCCCAAGTTCACAACCAATTTTGTATGGTTTTACAAGATACATGGTTGTTTGAAGGAACCATCAAAGACAACCTAAGATTCAATCAAACCGATATTTCGGACGACCAAATCCATGCAGCATGTAAAGCTGCCGGAATCGATCATTTTATTTCAACATTGCCGCAAGGGTATGACACAGTCTTGAATGACAGCTTGACATTGTCTGCAGGCCAAAAACAATTGCTGACAATTGCTAGGGCCTTGTTGAAAGATGCACCGATGCTTATCTTAGATGAAGCGACTTCCTCAGTGGATACGCGTACAGAAGAAGTCATCCAGAAAGCCATGGACAAATTGATGGTTGGACGAACCTCATTTGTCATTGCCCATCGTTTGTCAACGATCAAAAATGCTGACTTGATCCTTGTGATGAAGGAAGGCGAAATCATAGAACAAGGATCGCATGACGCCTTAATGGCACAGCAGTCATTTTATGCCGACCTCTATAATAGTCAATTTGAAAAACAACGTGCAACAGGAATGGACGAGGATCAATTGGCGTTGACCTGATTAAGCTGATGTCCTTTATCTAGAAGGCAGTATTATTTTAAACACGTCCTTTAAGCCTGTTTTGCCTAAAAAAAGCCAAAGTACCCTGCTTTGGCTTTTTTTCATTGGTCATGCTATTCTTAAGCAAAATAAACCATAAAGAAGGGTATAGGATGGAGCAGCAACGGGCACGCAGTATTGTGCTTTTCACGCATCTCATCGGCTTTGGGATCAAGTTTTTGGGATTTGTTTTCAGTGGCAGTGCAGTCTTGATGAATGAAAACATCCACAGTCTAATTGATTGCGTGAATCAAGGATTGCTAGTGGTAGGGGAGAAACGTGCACTGCGGGAACGCAGTGACTTGCACCAATTCGGAGAAGGTCGGGCTGTCTATTTTTTTAGTACAGTTGTAGCGATGACTGTCTTTTTTGGCGGTGGGTTATTCGCATTGATCGAAGCAGGACGTGATTTGCTTGATCCAACCCATGAAGTCATGCATATTCAGGTTGTCGCAGCCATTTTATTTGCTAGCTTATACATTGAGGTCGTCGCTGTTCAAAGCGGCTGGCAAGAAGTCAAAGGTCAAAAGCGCGAGACACAAACATTGATAGAATTTTTGCAAGACAGCCGCGATGCCGATTTGCTTTTGGGTTTTACAGAAAATCTTTTTGCATTGGCAAGTGTGAGTGTAGCACTAATAGGCATTCTGTTGACATCAGTGACAGGAAACGCCATTTTTGACTCTATTGGCGGTATATTGGGCGGGTTGCTTCTGTTGACTGCAGCATTGTTTTTAGGTAAAGAATTTTATAGCTTGCTGATAGGAGAAAGTGCCTCGCAAGCAGACTTGCAAAAGATCACGACCTGTTTACAGAGACCAGAAGTTTTACAGATCAATGATTTACGGACCGTTCACTTGAGTTCAGATGAATTATTGATTGTTGCGGATATCGTGATTCGGGAACAAGCCGTGTTGGAGCCGCATCATTTGATTGATCAAATCGACTTGCAGATCAAAGCTGCCTTGCCAGAGCTGAAAATCTATTGTTATATCGAAACAGAGGAAAGATAAAAAAATAAGGCAGACAAAACCGCAGCATGACGCTATTTTCGTTGTTCTGTGGTTTTTGTATGGATTGAAACTAGAAATAGTGTCGAGAAAACGTGTGTGGCCATGGTATACTATTTCCGTGCATTTAAATCAAGACATCGTCTTGGACTGGTTCGAAAACTTCCCAGGTTAAAAAACTAAGTATCTCTCAAAGATTGGAGGTTGGAAATAAATGCGAAAAGTGATTATCGATTGTGATCCTGGTATTGATGATACGCTGGCATTGATGTTGGCGATCAAAGCCCCAGAGATCGAGGTCGTGGCGATCACGACTGTCTGCGGCAATGCGCCGGTAGACATTGGCACCAAAAATGTGATCAAATGCTTGGAACGCTTGGATCGTTTGGATATCCCAATTTATCAAGGCGCAAAGCAACCCTTGAAACAGCCCTTTATCAGCGCTCAAGATACCCACGGTATGGACGGCTTAGGGGAAACGAATAGGCCAATCAATAGCAGAAAAACCATTGAAGACCAAGGCGCAGCCAGTTTTCTGGCGCAAACATTTGCCCAAGATGTGCCGATTTCAGTGATTGCGCTGGGGCCCTTGACCAACATTGCGACCGCCCTGCAATTGAATCCGGACATGGGTCGTCATATGGACCGCTTCGTCACCATGGGGGGCACGTACAAAAGTCATGGCAATTGTTCGCCCGTCGCTGAGTATAATTATTGGTGCGATCCCGATGCCGCTGCGTTGGTTTTTGACAAGTTAGGTACTTGTATCGAAATGGTCGGACTTGACGTAACGAGAGCCATCGTTTTTACGCCTACGCTGATTGAGTATTGCTGTCGAATGGATCCTGATACAGGAGGCTTCATGCGGGATATCACCCGTTTTTATGTTGATTTCCATTGGCAGCAAGAACGCATTCTCGGCTGTGTGATCAATGATCCGCTGGCGATCGCGTACTTTATCGATGATACCTTATGTCAAGGGTTCGACAGCTATACAGCTGTTGAAACGAAAGGACTCAGTCGCGGACAGACATTGGTGGACCGCTATGATTTTTGGCAAAAAGCTGCCAATAGCAAAATAATGACTGACGTCGATTCTCGTCAGTTTTTCAAGAAGTTTTTGACCGTTCTCTTAAATGCACACAAAGAAACGATCGAAGCAGATCTAGAAAAACTACAGATGGGATGATCAATAATGAAACAAAACAAACACACACTGTTCAACGTCAGAATCCTCACGTTGATGGCACTATCGATCGCAATCAACTTCTTAGGTGGAACCATTGCCCTTTGGTTAAGATTGCCGATCTATCTAGATAGCATCGGCACGATTTTTGCTGGTGCTCTGGGCGGACCAATCATCGGTCTGCTGACAGGATTAAGCAGTGGGGTTCTTAGTGGTGTCACAACAGATATCTTCTCGTTGTATTATGCCCCCGTTCAAATCGTCACTGGGGTGATGGCGGGTTTATTATTGAGAGGCAAAATCATCAAAAGAGGCTCTTGGAAATTACCAGGTTTGGCCTTGCTTGTGTCACTGCCAGGCACAGTGGCGGCTTCTTTTATCACGGTCCGTTTATTCGGGGGAATTACCTCTTCGGGTTCCAGCATGATCGTTCAAGTGCTGCACGGACTTGGGTTGAATCAAACCCTCAGCGTGATTTTGGTTCAAGCGGGTACGGATTATCTGGATCGTTTGTTGTCGGTCGCTGTCGTTGCGGCTGTCGTGTTGTTGTTACCAAAGCGCAGTACCTTCTTCAAGCGCGTGTAAAAGAAATGACGCATCGTAAATGGATGCGTCTTTTTGTGCATATTCTTGGGAAAATAAGGCAAATATATGTGAATCATCATCAAAAACAGCAAATAAACAATTTTTATTTGGTGTTTTTTTTCTGGTATAATTGAGATATCCTGATTGCATTATCTACAAAATGGCACTGGCTGTAAGATGTAACCTTATGAATCACAACATGCCTATGAGAATAAGTGATAGGGTGCCATGTTCCGTACAATTTCTTTGTTCCTATACGGAAATGAGTGCGCTTTCTTCTCGCGAGTCAGAGAATGATCAGATTGGTAACTCATGTTTTTTTACTTGTTTTGTGAAGCAAAATTATTTACCAATTCCCTTGATCCATGATAGGTTAAGAGTAAGCCAAATGGTTTTTTCACAAACCGATTGTGTCTTTTTTAGGAACAAAGTATTTGTTGTTCTCTTTGTAGCTGATGCGTCCATGCAGGACCCTTATGACTCCAAGCACAAGTCCGTCACTTTACTTGAAGCCATTTTTTGCTATGCCTAAATCAGTCAACGATCGGTTCTGATCAACCATGCCAAATATAAAAGGAGGAATTTGATGGAAAAATTTTACCAGCAAACGACTGAAGATACCTTGCAACACTTTGAAAGTGACCGACAACAAGGGCTAAGCGGGAAGACTGCCAGCCAACGATTAGAAAAATATGGAGAAAACACGATTCAGCAACAAGAGTCCCATAGTGTGTGGGCATTGCTGTGGGACAATGTGAACAATTTGATTGTTTACTTGTTGATCGCAGCCGCGTTACTCTCTTTTGCGATGGGGGAAACCATTGAAGGAGTTGCCGTACTGATCGCCGTTGTGATTGCTGTGATGACAGGGTTCATCACTGAATTGCGGGCGCAAAAGTCAATCGATTCCTTGCAAGACATGATTTACACTACCGCAAAAGTGATTCGTGATGGAGAAGTGACCGAGATCGAATCGGCCCACATCGTACCTGGTGATATCTTAGTCTTAGAAGAAGGTGACGCGATCGCAGCCGATGCCCGTCTTCTTGAAAGCAGTAATTTTGCGTCGATCGAGTCCGCTTTGACCGGTGAGTCAGAAGCCGTTGACAAAGATGCAAAAGAAATCTACGACGACGAAATGCCTTTAGGGGATCGTCGGAATGTGGTGTATGCCGGTACGGCTGCGACCCGAGGCAATGCCTATGCCGTTGTCACAGAAACCGCAATGGAAACAGAAGTCGGCAAAATCAGTGATATGCTGACTGGCGACAAGAAACGCCGGACGCCATTAGATATCGAATTGGACAAACTGGGCAAAGCCATCATTATTGCCGCACTCTTTGCTGCAGTAGCGGTCTTGATCGCTGGGCTATTGACCGATCAGCCTTTTGTGGAAATGATCCATATTTCGATCATTCTCGCAGTGGCAGCGATACCCGAAGCCATGCCTGCTGTTTCAACGATCACCTTGTCTCGAGGCATGCGGATCATGGCAGAACACAAAGCCTTAGTCAAATCACTGTCTGCTGTTGAAACGTTAGGAGCCACCAGTATCATTGCCAGTGACAAAACAGGCACGTTGACGGAAAATCAAATGACTGTCGCTGAAATTATTCTAAGCGATGGATCAACCTATACCGTATCAGGCAACGGCTATGAGCCAGAAGGTAAATTTTATGATGCAGATGAACAGGAAATCAATGCCAAAGAGACACAAGCACTGCATCAAATGATTCGCAATGGTGCATTATGTACCACAGCTTCATTACGAGAAAATGACGGACAATACGAAATATTAGGCGATCCAACCGATGGCGCCTTTGTTGTCTTAGGCAAAAAAGAAGGCATTGACCGCCAAACAGCTGAATCAGAAGGATTGCAAAAAATCGCTGAAATGCCTTTTGATTCAGACAACAAATTTATGGTGACGGTCTACGAAGGCGAGCAACGGACCTTGATTATCAAAGGCGCGCCAGATGTCTTGATCGAGTTAGCCCACGCCGATAACGAACAGATGAAGGAATTGGAAGACTACAATAGTACGTTGGCTAGCCATGGTCAGCGGGTGATTGCAGTCGGAAGAATCGATGATTACCAAGGCGGTACCGAAGAAGCCGATTTACGGGAAGCTTTGCAGCATATCGAGATCCAAGGGTTTGCAGGCATCGTCGATCCGCCCCGGACAGATGTCAAAGAAGCAGTCAAAGTGGCGCAAGAAGCCGGGATTCGTGTGAAAATGATCACTGGGGACCATCCGCAAACTGCATCCATGATCGCCAAAGAAATTGGCTTGAAAGACTATGACAAAACCATGACCGGTAAAGAGATCGATGACGCTGTCGGTCAACCAGGCTTCAATGAACGCATTGAAGAAGTGGCAGTTTTTGCCCGTGTTTCACCTGAGAACAAACTGCAATTGGTAGACGCGTTAAGAGAAGAAGGCGATATCGTATCGATGACTGGTGACGGTGTCAATGATGCCCCAGCCCTCAATGGCGCCGATATCGGGATCGCCATGGGGATTCGCGGGACTGAAGTGGCCAAAGAATCGTCAGATATGATTTTGACCGATGACCGTTTTGGTACGATCGTTGATGCCATCAAAGAAGGACGGATCATTTTTGACAATATCAAGAAATATGTGTCTTTCCTGTTCTCTTGTAATATGGTCGAGATCGTGACGATTTTCTTGAGTGTCATTTTCTTGATGCCGATCCCGATCCAGCCTTTGCATATCCTGTTCTTGAACTTGGTGATCGATATCGCGCCGGCGATGGCGTTAGCTTTTGAGCCAGCAGAAGATGAGATCATGCAACGGCAGCCACGTTCAAAAGAAGATAGTTTGGTCAATAAGCGATTCTTAGGACGGATCATCTTAAGTGGTGTCGTGATCGGGCTAGTCGCCTTTGGCTTCTTCAGCTACTTGATGCATACCAACCATGAATTGCAGTATGCCCAAACAGCGACCTTCACCTTTATGGCAGTCGCACAATTGATGCATATCTTCAATGTGCGCAAGAGCAGCGGCTTTGGTTTAGACAAGTCTTTCTTGAAGAACAAAGTGCTTGTAGGTGCAATGCTGTTATCTGTCGGCTTACAGTTGTCGGCTGTCTATGTGCCAGTGATGAATCAAATTTTAGGGACGATGCCAATCCAAGCAGGAACTTGGGGAATCATCTTTATTGCCGCCGCCATCTCTACCTTGGTGGTCATGGGCTTGAAGAAAGCTTTCCAACTGAAATAAACACCACAACAAAGACGCCGCAGATTGAGTATTTGCGGCGTCTTTGTTGATGTTTTTGCCAAAAAAATGACAATATCCTTTACAAATCAATTGGAAAAGCTTATCATTGACGAGTCAACAGTTGACAAGTCAATGATGGAAGGAGCCTGTGACAGATGGATTTATCGATGCTCAGCGACATGCTTTATCAATTGAAAATCGCCAATCAAGAACTAACCGCCGCTTTTGAGAAAGAAACTGGCTTTAGTTTGACCCGTTATCAACTGCTGCATGTGTTGCACGCACAAACACGTTGTACGCAGAATCAGCTGCAAGCAGCATTGCGGATCGATAGCGCGGCAGTCACCCGTCATCTAAAAATATTAGAAGACAAAGGATTCGTCACCAGAAGCCGCAACAAAGACAATAATCGTGAAATTTTTGTCGCATTGACGGCGAAAGCCATCGATGATCTCGCTGCTTGCAACGACAAGCATGCCCAAGACCAAGAAAGCTTAGGCATCCGATTGACAGCAAGTGAAGCACAGCAATTACAAGGACTACTCACCAAACTTATCCAATGAAAGAAGGACAATAGCAATGACAGAATATAGCAATAATAATTTCGCAGATATCACCTTCGGTCGGAAATCCGTTCGTGTATACGATGAAACATACAAAATCTCCCATGAAGAAATGTTGACCATGATCCAAGAATCAACGACCGCCCCATCTTCAGTCAACATGCAGCCATGGCGCTTTGTTGTGGTAGAAAGCGATGAACAAAAAGCCAAATTAAAACCATTGATTCGCTTCAACGTACGTCAAAATGACACTTCATCGGCCATGGTCTTGATATTCGGCGACCTGCAATGTCATGAATTAGGCGAAGACATCTACAACAAAGCTGTAGCAGAAGGCAAAATGCCTGCAGAAGTCAGAGACCAGCAATTGGCAGCAATCATCCCGCATTACCAAAACCTAACGACAGCACAAATGAATGATGTCGTAAAAATCGACGCCAGTTTAGCAGCGATGCAATTCATGCTGGTGGCTCGTGCCCATGGCTATGAAACCAATCCAATCGGTGGTTTTGAAGCCGATCAATTGGCAGAAGCATTTGGTTTAGACAAAGAACGGTATGTGCCAGTGATGATCTTGTCAGTTGGGAAAGCCAAAGAACTAGGTTATGAGTCCGTACGTTTAGACGCAACACAAATCACCACATTTTTATAAAATCAATATTGGAGGCATAGACAATGGAAATCATCAACGCCGTATTTTATATCAAAGAAGACCAACGGGCAGCATTTATGGCAGCTGTTGAACCTTTATTGGCTTCTGCTAGAGCAGAAGCAGGCTGTCACGGCTATCATCTCTACGAATCGACGGAAGAACCCAATCGCTTTGTAATGGTGGAAAAATGGGCAGACCAAGCCGCGATCGACGCCCATAACCAAACAGCAGAATTACAACACTTATTTAAGAAAATGCCTGAATTTGCAGCCAAACCGACAGAAATCACGGTCACCCATCAAGGAGAATGAACATGAGCTTGCTTAGTATCATCTTAATCCTTTTTGTTGCATTCGAGTTTTTCTATATTTGGTATTTAGAAACTATCATGCCCACATCAGAGCAGACCGCCAAAGTCTTTCATCTGAAGCCAGCAGATCGCCAACAGCCTGTAGTACAAACCTTGTTCAAAAATCAAGGGGTCTATAATGGCCTGCTTGGGATTGGGCTGATTTATAGTCTGACTTTCGCGCAAGCGCCGCTGGAAATCGCTCGATTGCTTTTGGTGGGCATTATCCTAGTGGCTGGATATGGCAGTCTGACCAGTGACAAGAAAATCATATTGACGCAGGGCGGCTTAGCGATTTTGGCATTGGTCTCGACTTTTTTCTAGTTTAAAAAAATATAAGTCTAAAGAAACGAGGAACCAAAATGGACATGAAGGAAGTTATTGCCCGTTCAAAAGCGATTCGTGATCGGTATCATCAACTTGAAATCCAACAAAATGGCCAGTCATGGTCTGCAGAACAAGATGCTTTGGCTTTTCTAACAGACGCCGCACTCGTTGGACGGTTTGTGATGGACAAAGAAGCAAGTTGGCCAACCAGCCAAACCGACACAAGTTTATCCTACAAAATCGGCGAGACCATGTGGTAGCTGGCGAGTATCGCAGAAGCAGAATCCATTGATCTGGCAACAGCGATGGAGACGTTTCTCAGCAGTCGGGAAACACATTTGGGATTGTGAAAAACAGTTTGACATAATGATGAAGGAAATGATGGTTTAATGGAAGAGACCAAGTTAAACGTACAGTTTATTTTATCGATGATCATCGTTTCTCTACCAATTAGAATCTGAGGTGACCCATGATCCAAATCAAGCAAATCACAGAAGCAACCCAGCAAGATATCCGTCTCAAAAACCAGCCTTTCAAGATTTGGGGCAAAATGATCCCGACGTACATCAACGAAACGTGGGACCATTCAATCGAGAGGTTACCAGCTGACCAAATAAGGGAGATGTGCTTTCCCGATGAACAGTATGACTATCAGCAGATGCAATCTAACACCGTCTTCTTCGGTGCCTATGATCAGGACGCATGTATTGGATTAGCGGTGGTACAGAAAGGTTTTTTCAACTACGATTACGTGTATGATCTGAAAGTTGATCAAGCCTATCGGAAGCAAGGTATTGCCCAGATGCTGATCGAAGAAGCTGCGATATGGGCAAAATCCCATGGCAAACAGGGATTGTATACGATCGGGCAAGACAACAATGTGTCGGCCTGTTTGTTCTATCTGAAAGCGGGTTTTCGGATTGGCGGCCTGGATACTGAAGTCTATCGTGGCACGGCACAAGAAGACAAGAAGGATATTTTGTTTTATCTTGATGATAAATAAGCAAAAAAAATAAGCCCTAGGCTTATTTTTTTTTGCGGAATACATCTTGATCTGGGTCTGTATAGTAATCTGGATTTAATTCATCATCGACCGATACACCGAACAAGGAAACCAGGCTAGGCACGATACCCAGCAAGCCGAGAACCACCGCGATGGGCAGATAGATCTTTTTCTTCTTGTACCAAGGTTTTTTTTCCATAAAGCATACACCTCTCTCAGTCAAAGACAAGCAACATTAGTTATTTGAGTTTTTGTGCCGAAGACGCTGATAAAATTTGACCACTAAATCGATCGCAAAGAAAATAGCAAGCAACATCAAGAATTGATTGAACATCTGGATGATTGGTAATGAACCTAATGTATATGTACCAAACAGGATGTCTATGGCATAGTAAACGATGATGAAAACCAAGGCAGTAAGGACATTGCGCAGGATATTGTTCATGAGGACCTCCTAAAAGTGTGACGTCTGTTCAAAGATAGATGATACCGTTCACAATTGGCGGCATCATAGGAGAAAAGACAGTGCCGCAACCATAACGATGATCCCTATGATTTCACACAACGATTCAACCAAACGACTGCTGTTTTGTAGAAAAATCGGATAAACTGGTTTGCCACTCAACCAAGTGCTCCCACCATAATCCGGTGGATAAATTGAATTGAACAAAGTACTGATCATTGCCAACGCAATCCCTTGGCTAAAGTCATCAGCAGTGATCAAATACAGCGCAAAGGACAAAACCAGCAAATGGGTGATACGCAAATAACGCACATGTTTTAGTGTAATAGCCACGGAACAGCCTCCGTTTCTTTGGTGTGTTTAAGTTTAAAAAATTATGTTAAAGATTATAAATTAATGATAACAGAAAAACCCGAATAAACAATCAAAATCATTCCATGTGACAAGAATGATAGCGGAAAGACAAAAAAACGACCACCAATAAAGAGGTCGTTTCGCAAAAGAATCATGATGATCAAGGTACCTTTTCACAAAGAAAAATGATACGATAGCAGTATCAACGGTTGTCTGGGCGCAAGCTTGTGGCTGCGAACAAGGCCTTGACCAAAATCGGGGTCAAAATCGCAGCAGTGATCACTTCAGAAACCCCATTGGTCAAAGCAATACCACCTAAAGTCACAAACAACGCGGACGTATCAACACCATATGTGTTGGCCACCAAACCGGTATATAGAAGACCCATCAGGGATAGAACCAATACCGTATTGGTGATCGTGCCAAAAATCGCTGCCACGATCGAAGCTGCCACCACTTTCTTGGTCTTCTTATAAATGACCGTGAAGAGCAGACCAGCGACCAAGCCAACCAAGACCCGTGGCACCACCGAAATGATCGGATTGGTGAAAACCGCGATATCCAAAGGCGTCGTAGGGGAAGTAAACGCACGGAAAATCGTGAATAAGCCCCAGATCAAGCCGATGAACATGCCGTCTTTGGTTCCCAGGACAACGGCCGCTACGATGACCGTCACATGGATGATCGTTAAGCTTGTGATCCCAATCGGGATATATCCGAGAAAAGGAACCATTGTTTGTAAAATAATAATTGCAGTCAGAATGGCACGAATCACCAACCGATACGTTTTGCTTTTTGTATTTATAGGAAACACTCCTTTTGATATAAATGACACTCGTGTCATTTAGTGGTAAAGTGATTATACAATAGAATGACACGTGTGTCATTAAAAAAGTTGCGAAAGGAGAAAGATGTGCATGACACATGTTGAACCGATGAAAGCGAAAGACAAGAAACAACAAAAACGCGAAGCCATCATTGAAAGCGCGAAAGTCGTATTCAGTAAAAAAGGGCTGATTGATGCCACTATGAAAGATATCATCGAAGAATGCGGCATTAGTCGCGGAGGAATCTATCTTTATTTCAACTCAGTAGATGAAATTTTTTTGGCCGTCATCGAGCAGCGTTCCCAACGCAAGTTTGATGATGTCCGGGAGATGATCACGGCGCAAGTGCCTTTTGAAACGATTTTGGACAAATATTTTGCGGATCATCGTGAGCGCTTGCTTCACAGCATCTCCGATAGTATGCTGCGGGCGATGTATGAATATTACTATACCCATAAGACAATGGCATCGCGTTCACTGCAAGAAGCGCAATTGACTGAAACCAAACGGACGATCCATGAGATTTTCCAAGTCGGTGTCGCCCAAGAGGTTCTACGAGACGAAGACCTAGAAATCATTGCTGAAAACTACATGTTCGTGATCGAAGGGCTAGGGATCCTGGCATTGACCGGGCATTTGAGTCAAACAACCATCGATAACCAAATCGCTATGATGCGTCGACTCTTGCCGTATCGCGAATAAAAATAAAAAATGCCGCTATCTGTTAGAAACAGATAGGGCTTTTTTTGTGTTGGGTTTGTCATCCTAGTGAAATCTAGAACATGATTTATTTATTGTTTGATGACGTTATTTGTTGGACGTTTTGTACGCAAAGCAAGTTGCAAGTAGGGATCAAAGGATAAAGACTAGAAGAAAAACCGTTTAATTTATTAAATAACGTGTATTTTATAATGTAATCAAATTGTTAATCAGCACTGATTGGGTTTCTTTGGAATATATGTTAAAATTGTGAATGTCAAAATGATTTAAAAAATTCTTTTATTTTGAATTAAAGGAGGAAAAATGAAGAAAAAAATCATCACTTCTATCTGTTTGTGTGGTTTGACATTGACACTTTTTACAGGGGCAACAGACGTGTCTGCGACTGATTTTGATCAAATGATCCAACGAAAAAATAACGAGATCCATCAATTGCGGACACAACGCCAAACAGTCCAGCAACGGATCACGGATCTCACGAACGAAATTGCTGCGATCAATCAAGAAGCACAAGGGTTATTGGCAGAACAAGAAGCTTTGTATACAGTGATCGATCAATTAGCAGAAGATATCGCAGAATTACAGGTCAGGATCGATAAGCGTGCGGCAAATATTGAAGAACAAGCACGGGAAACGCAAGTCAATGGGAAAAGTGATCAATTGCTGCATGTTGTTTTAGATGCGGATTCTATTAGTGATTTTGTTGGCCGGCTTCATGCCATGACAACGATCGTTCGGGCGAACAATCAATTGATCACCCAGCAAAAGCTGGATCGAGAAGATTTAGCGCGTAAACAAAGCGCGTCTAAAGACAAAGTGGCTGTGCTCCATGCGACGCAAAGTCGTTTAGAAGCGCAAAAAGGGGAAATCGAGGGGAAGCAAGCCGACCTCAATGTTGAAGTCAGCACGCTGGCTTATCAAGAGTCGTCAAAAGAAGACGAAAAGCAGCAGCTCAAAGCAGAAAAAGAAGTCTTTGAGGCGGAGCAAGCGCGCATCCGGGAAGAAGCCGCTCAAGCGGCCGCAAGGCAAGCCCAAATCGAAGCGGCACAGGCAGAACAAGAAACTAGTCTGGCCGTGGTTGATGTAGTTGACCCGACTGTTGAGGAAGACAGGGACGCAGCTGGAGCAGATCGTGATAGGCCTGCCGACACGCCAGAAGCTGTGCAGCCTGCGGCACCAGCCGACACACCGCCAGTTGATGCGCCTGAAGGAGCACCGGCAGCACCGGCAGCACCTACACCGACACCGGAACCGGTCGTCCAAAGACCAGCAGCACCAACGCCGGCACCCGCGCTTGCAGCCAATGGATCCGCAATCGTTGCCGAAGCCTATAAGCATATAGGCAAGCCTTATGTCTGGGGGGGCAAAGGCCCAGATGCATTCGATTGTTCTGGATTTACCCGTTATGTTTACTTGCAAGTGACAGGGCGCGATATTGGCGGTTGGACTGTCCCACAGGAATCAGCTGGTAGGGTGATCTCGGTAGGCGAAGCCCAAGCAGGGGATCTTCTGTTTTGGGGCAGTGCCGGCAGTACCCATCATGTGGCGATTGCGCTTGGCGGTGGACAATATATCCATGCCCCAAGACCTGGCCAAACGATATCAGTGGGTTCAACCAGCAATTGGGCACCTAGTTTTGCAGTACGTGTGCACTAGTACCAATAAGAAACGATAACGGTCAATCACTGTTGTCGTTTTTTTAAAATCAACATAGACAAAAAGGAGTAAAAAATGGAAAGCAGAAAAACAATCAAAAAACGACTCAGACGACAGAAAAACAGC
Source organism: Enterococcus sp. RIT-PI-f (assembly GCF_001297065.1). Classification (GTDB taxonomy): domain Bacteria; phylum Bacillota; class Bacilli; order Lactobacillales; family Enterococcaceae; genus Enterococcus_D. The sequence goes on from NZ_LHOX01000016.1 coordinate 212,356, forward strand.
ATGTTATATAGGAAAAGCGTGGCATTGACAACCATTTGCACCACGACGATTCCCATGGTGCCATTGACTGTTTTTGCCAATGAAGACACAGACCAAGCATCTCGTGTCAATGTGGTCGAATACGCTGCGGATGATAGCAGTCTGCAAGCAGAAGAGGCAGCACCGAGCCAGCCAGAACAAGACGTTGAGATAGAGGAAACCGAAGATGATCTGTCAGAAGACGATCAAACCCCCGCAGTGGTGGAAGACGATACACCCCCAACAGATCCAGAGATCATGCCAGAAGATTTCCCTCCTTTAGTGGAAGAAGATCAATCGATGGTCCAAGACCAGCCAGCTGCAGATCAGGGGCAAGTATTGCCTGCGGAAGATTTGACCAATGCCCGTTCTGCCAATCCGCAAGCCTTTATTCAGCAAGTCGGACCGATGGCACAGCAAGTGGCCAGTGCCAATGATCTCTATGCATCTATCATGATTGCGCAAGCGATTCTTGAATCTGGTTGGGGCCAATCCCTGCTTACGCTCCAAGCCAATAACATGTTCGGCATCAAAGGCAGCTACAATGGCCAATTTGTCGAGATGAAGACACTGGAAGATGACGGCAAAGGCAACTTATATGAAATCGTCGCCCGCTTCCGCAAATATCCTTCCTTACATGAGTCTTTTGAAGACAACGCCCATGTATTGCGGACAACCTCCTTTACACCAGGTGTGTTTTTCTATTCTGGTGCTTGGCGGTCGAATACCTCTTCTTATCGGGAAGCGGCCCAATGGCTCCAAGGTCGGTATGCTACAGATACAACCTATGCCAGCAAGCTGATCAACTTGATCGAAACCTACAACTTGACCCAATATGACAGCGGCAGTTCTGGCGGAGGCAATACTGGCAGCGGCAATGGATCAACCAATAACCAGGAGACAGCCATCAACCAGCAATTTCGGACCACAGCCGCTTTGAATATCCGCAGTGATGCCTCGACAAGTGCCAGTATCACCGGATCATTAGCGAATAATGCAACGTTCCAAGCTGTTGCCAGCAAAACGGGTACCAGTGTCAATGGCAATACCACGTGGTATCGGATCAATGGACGCGGCTGGGTCAGTGCTGCGTATGTTACGGCTGTCAATAACAATCAAAACAACAACCAAAACAATCAAGAAATAACGATCAATCAACAATTCCGCACGACGGCAACCTTGAACATCCGTAGTGATGCCTCGACAAGTGCCAGTATCACCGGTTCTTTGGCCAGCAATGCGACATTCCAAGCTGTAGCGAGTAAAACGGGTACCAGTGTCAATGGTAATACCACATGGTATCGGATCAATGGACGCGGCTGGGTCAGCGGTGCTTACGTAACAGCAGTGAATAACAATACCAGCAACAACAATGAAACAGCAATCAGCCAACAATTCCGTACGACGGCTGTCTTGAATGTTCGGGCAGACGCTTCTACATCTGCGCGGATCACCGGGTCACTGGCACGGGCAGCGACGATCCAAGCCACCGCCCGCAAAACCGGCACCAGTGTCAATGGCAATACTACCTGGTATCGCATCAATAATGGCTGGGTCAGTGGTGCATACTTGCAGTCTGTAACAAGCAACAACAATTCCAGCAAAACATATACCGTCAAATCAGGGGACACATTATGGCAAATCGCCAACAGCAATGGCATTTCTGTGAATCAATTGATGTCATGGAATAATCTTAGCAGTTCATTGATCATGGTCGGGCAGCGCTTGGTCGTGGCAAAATAGCATAACTAGAAAAAAAGGAATCGACCAAGGCGGCGATTCCTTTTTTATGACAGAAAACAGTGAATCACATAGGTATCTCACCGAAGAAGAGGTATACTACTCCTATACCTATCTGTTGCAATACAGATGATTTCGTATTTTAGGAGGCACCCATGCAAACATTTAATCTGATCGTCTTGTTGTTCTTTATGTACAGCTTTATTGGCTGGTTATGGGAAACGATTTATTGTTCCTTGAAAGCCGGACATTTTGTCTATCGCGGCTTTTTGATCGGTCCGATCACGCCAATCTATGGATTTGGCATTCTTGGTGTGGTCTATTTATTGAGACCCATCCATGGTACAACCGTTGGCTTATTCTTTGCCGCAGCACTATTGGTGACCGTCTTAGAATATGTCACAAGTTACTTGCTGGAACGGTTCTTTCACGCCTCTTGGTGGGATTATAAGGATGTACCTTTCAATATCAATGGTCGCGTCGCACTGCCTATATCGATCTTTTGGGGCGCATGCTGCGTGTTGATCGTCCGGGTAGTGCATCCAGTACTTTTGCACCTGGCAGCAAATGTGTCGTTGACGATCGGTTTTTTATTGCCGGTGGCCTTGTTGATGCTGCTTTCCTTTGATTTGGGCCTGACCCTTGCCAACATGGCTGGATTCCAACGGGCTGTCAAACGAATGGAACAAGAACTCGAACGTCAAAAAGCGTCAGCGGACCACTATATCGAAGTTGTGACGGACAAACGCCAGAATTGGCAAGAACGGCTGCAAAAAGTGCCAGCGGAATGGCGCGAGTTGAAGGAAACCTTGCCAAAACTCAATTTCCAACAAAGAAGACTGCTAAAAAACTTTCCACAACTCAAAGTAGAAAATATTACAAATCTCCAAGAACTCAAAAGCTTTATCGAAGAATTACGCAAAAAATAAGCAGTTTGTTACAATTTTGTTACAACGGTATTCAAGCAATAGATGTTATGAGGCCTAGCTTCATTCACCGTCTTTATAAAAATTTTACATTTATCCGCATCACTAGCTGATTTTGTAATAAATTGTAAAATCTCTGCAACAAAACTCCCTTGCTTAATTTGTATAATAGAAACGTTGGAAACCAAAGTGAAAAGTGAGGGAATTTTTTGAAAGCCAAAAAACTAAGAACAATGATCGTTGCCATCGTGGCAGCAGGGACCGTTGCTCCGATTTTTGCGCAGGCTGAATCATTGGAATCACTGCAAGAACAAGAAAGTACCATTATGCAGCAAAGCCAAGCAATCAGTGCGGAAGTACAAATCGCTTTAACTGATGTCAATAAAACGTACAGTGAAGTAGAATCGCTAAAAGCGCAAATCGCAGAAAACGAAGACACACTGGCTCAAACAAAATCAGATATTGCCACCGCGCAAGACACCATTGAGAAGCGTGAAGCTGTCGTTGCGGAACGAATGAAAGATATCCAAGTCAATGGCGGGGCAACACGTGACTGGACAGTCTTGCTGGAATCAGCCAATATGCAAGATTTTATCAATCGCGCCTACGCGATGACCATGCTCCAAAACTTAGAAAAAGAAAAAATCGAGTCCTTGTCCAGCGAGAAAGAAAAACTAGAATCGTTGCAAGACAAAGCCGAAGCTACGCAAACCAGCTTGACTGCTGATCAACAATCTTTGGAAGAACAAGCCAAAGCGTTAGATAGCAAAATCAGCAATTTGCAAGCACAATTGAAAGACAATGAATCAACCTTGGCGCAGATCGCTTCTAGCAAAGAAGCTGAAGAATCACGGTTGGCTGCAGAAAAAGCAGCAAAAGAAAAAGCCGCCAAAGAAGCGGAACAAAAAGCCAAAGATGAAGCGGCAGCTGCTAAAGCTGCTGCCGAAGCCCAAGAAGCTGCCAGCAGCAGTTCTTCTGACAATGCAGGATCATCCAGCAGCAGTGCTTCAAGCAGCAGCACATCAAGCAATACGTCAAGCAGCACCAACGAGTCATCCAGCAGCAATACCAGTAACACGAGCAACACCAATAATACAGGATCAACCAGTGGTAAGACGATGACGATGGAATCAACAGCCTATTCATACGCTGAAGCCGGTGCCAGCTATTTCACAGCCACAGGGACTGATTTACGTAAGAATCCAATGGCCGTCGCCGTTGATCCAAGCGTGATTCCTTTAGGCACGCTGGTCAACGTTGAAGGGTATGGTGTTGCATTGGCCTTAGATACAGGTGGGGCAATCAAAGGCAACATCATTGATGTCCATTTTGACAACGAAAATGCTTGTCTCCAGTGGGGACGTCGCCAAGTCAAAGTAACGATCTTAGATTAATGAAAGAAGACCTTTAGCGAGGTCTTCTTTTTTTGTACAAAAACAAAAAAATCGCCTGACAGCGACGCCGTTCATCAGGGATCGATTCTTGTAGGAGAGCATGGAATTCAGGGGTATTAAGAATTCATCAAAGACGTCACAAGTGCTTCATATATGTGACTGTAAAGAAAGCTTCAAACAAAATCTGTTCACGGATGGCCTCCTCTGTCTCAGTCAGAAAAACATCCATCAAGTCCTGAACCAGCAACTGGATTTTGGGATGCTGGTTGTAGGTATGGCAAAAGTGCCTCGCCATTCAGATCATAGATCGATCGATACCAATGCTGCTAACTTCGGGGCCTTTTCCACCGAATAACAAAGAAACATGCACAAAGCTTCAACATTTTCACCAACCAGAGAAAATGTTGAAGCTTTGTGCATGTGTTGCATGAAATAGATAAAATAATACGCACGTTCACATTTGTTTCACGCAAAAATAAAAAAGAATCATTGACAATTGCCGTTAAATCAACGTTTGATCACCAACTTCGATATGCAAAAAAACATATTATAACTGACTGTAAAAAATAAAACGAAAAGAAGAACGGTTACATCAGAAGGGAGAATCGCTTACCTCATTTTATGTAGCAGTTTTTTTGGTTGTTGCAAACGGGATTTAGGTCTTTTTTTCTCGTGTGATATTTCACAATAATAAAATACATTGACAACTTGGGTAGAAACTTTTAAAATTCACTATGTTATAGTTTAAAAATAACTTCTAATATTTTTTGTACAAATCGAATAATTAATAAAATTCCGAACGATTAGGTTGAATTTCCGCCAAATCACATTGATTTTCATCATATTTTATGTCTTTATGGATATAATTTATCACAAAAGTAAAAGTGATTAGAAGCATTGATCCACTGGTCAATTGAGTGAATATTTAGAAAACATGATGAGGGCGCTTCATTTATGACCGAAATGATAACAAAATATTTGACAAATGAAGGGAACATTCATTCAAATAACATATGATTTTAATAGAAATATCACGAATTGCCTTTTCTTATAAGGCGTTTTCTCTTATAATAGTATAGAATTGCCTTGTCTATTTTAAGGACAGTGAAGGCAGATTTTTTGTTTCAGCACAATTGAATTAGGGAGTGTGTTCATGGGAAAGCCGTTATTTAAGACTTTGACCGTTCTGTTCGTTGCTATCGGTGCATTAGCAATCTGTTTGTTAGGGTATAGGCAGAACAATCAAAAGCAATATGAGCAACGCGTCGCGTATGCAAAAACAGCCATCTCTGCGGAGAAAGCCAGTTTGGCAACGATCGCAGAAGAGATAGGTGAACTATACAGCAATGATGACCGAACGATTTTGAAGAAAGACTTGGAACAAGAAGATGTGTCAAAACTTGTCGCGAAGTTAGCAGCGATCAAAGTTTCTGCCGATGATTATGGGATCGATGAGGATGCTTTGCCAAGCGATTCTCAAGAGATCCAAGATCAAAAAAGTGCATTAGACGATGAATTGAAAGATGCAGAAGCCAAAATCAAGCTTCAAGTTGCCACAGATGACTTGTTCACCAAAGGCGTCTCCAATTGGCAGAAAGCCGAGAATGATGTCATCATCAAAGCCGATTTGAAAGATACAGATGTCGGCAATGTCAGAGAGAACTTAGGCTTCTTCGCGGATGATGCTTGGAAAGACTTAGTCAAAGAGTACCTTGGCTATGCAGACGCGCAACTGGACCGTGTGGCCAAGCTAGATGAAAGCTTCAAAAGCATGCTGAAGGATGACGCTGTCACTAGTGAAGTAACCTTAGAAAAATACCTAGCTGTGGTTGAGAGCATCAGTCAAGTCCGTAATGAAGAGTTGAAAGAGAAGTATGCAAAACTCGCAGACAGTATCTCAACACAAATGGGCTATGGTTACTATGGCAGTGCATCAACGTCATCATCAACAGAAACCTATTCAGATACGTATACCGACACAGAAAGCGGCACGGATTCAGGATACTGATCGGCTAGGATGAATTGGAGGAAAAGCATGTCTAAAGGAAAAAAGATTTTTTTGATTATTTTTGGAATTGTCGCAGTCATCGTCATCGGCATCGTGGGTGTCGGGGCGAAGCTGTATATGGATCTTTCGGGATCGATTCAGAAGACTTATGAGTCGGTGGAGCGGGATCAAGATGAAACCAAACGAGAAACGAAAGTTGATTTGTCTCAAGAAGAATCGTTTTCAGTCTTACTGATGGGCATCGATACAGGAGATTTGGGACGGGTCGACCAGGGACGTTCGGATACGATGATGGTTGCGACGGTCAGTCCTTCAGATCAACAAACGACGATCGTGAGTATTGCCAGAGATACTTATGTGGATATCATCGGTCACGGGACGCAAGATAAAATCAACCATGCCTATGCATTTGGTGGACCGGCGATGTCTATGAATACGGTGGAGAATTATTTAGATATCCCCATCGACCATTATATTTCGATCAATATGGCCGGGCTGAAAGAGTTAGTAGACGCAGTGGGTGGAATCGAAGTCAATAATGATTTGACTTTTTCACAAGATGGCTATGACTTTACAATAGGAAAAATCACCCTCGATGGCGATCAAGCATTGGCTTATTCTAGAATGCGATATGAGGATCCAAATGGCGACTATGGGCGTCAAGAACGTCAACGTAAAATTGTTGAAGGAATAGCAAGAAAAGTGTTAAGCTTAGATGGCGTCAGTAAATATCAGGATATATTGACCGCTGTTGAGAGCAATATGAAAACCGATATGAGCTTCGATGATTTGCGTACGATCGCCTTAAATTATCGCGATGCCTTTAATTCTGTCAAACAGGACCAGTTAAAAGGGGAAGGCTTCATGCAAGACGGCATCTCCTATCAACGAGTCAGTGAAGATGAATTAGCTCGAGTACAAAAAGAATTAAAAGCGCAATTAAATATCGACAATGAATAAGAAAGTTGAGACAAAATGGAAGAGACGATTAGTTTAAAAGAGATATTTGAAATATTACGTAAACACCTGACAACGATTTTGATTTCCATGTTTGCCGGATTGGCATTCGCAGGAATCTTTACATTCTTTGTTATTACGCCATCCTATAGCTCACAAGCTCAATTGATCGTGACATTGCCACAATCGGAAACTACAAATGCCAATGATGTCAATACGAATCTCCAAATGATCAACACCTATAAAGATATGATCGTCAGTGACTTGGTCATTAACGAAGTCAAAGATCGATTAGAAACTGAAAACAATGTCAAAATGACAGCCAGCCAAATTAGCAATGCCATCACGATCAATCAATCACAAAATTCACAAATGTTTTCGATTCAAGCGACGAATGAAAATGCAATCAGAGCACAGCAAATCGCCAATACGACTTCATTGGTCTTTCAAGAAAATGCCAAAGATGTGATGAATGTCGACAAAATTTCGATTATATCAAGTGCTGTAGCAAGTTCTTCCCCCGTTTCACCAAATAATCAATTGAATTTGGCCATTGGATTGGTACTAGGAATCATGGTAGGAATCGGATTAGCCTTTTTATTGGAACTGTTGGATCGCACGGTGAAAGATGATAAATTCGTGACCGACAGTTTAGGATTCACAGTCTTAGGCACTGTGCCACAAATGACACAAAAAGAAGTGAATGCAACCATTCAAAAAAAATCAGCAACACCAACCATCAAGAAGCCGACAAACGACAAGTCAGAAGAATCTCGACGCAGTCGTTCGAGAGTGTAGGAGGAGAGAATGAATGGCTAAAAAGCAAGAAAGAAAAGCAACCCAAACACATGCAGTGAGTTTGATCACGTTAGTTGATCCATCTTCTCCTATCGCAGAACAATATCGAACGATCCGTACCAACATTCAGTTTGCATCTTCAGCAGACCGACGAATTCAGACGATCGTCATCACTTCCTCAGGACCAGGAGAAGGCAAATCAACGACATCGGCCAACTTAGCCGTTGTCTTCGCAAAGTCTGGTCAACGAGTCTTATTGGTCGATGCGGATATGCGCAAACCAACAGTCTATAAGACCTTTAACCTAAGCAATGCCTCTGGATTGAGTACCGTATTAAGTACCTCCACCAGCGTGTTAGAAGTAGCTCAAAAAACGGTGATCGATAACTTATCCGTGCTAACGAGTGGACCGAAACCCCCAAATCCATCTGAATTGCTAGGTTCGACAAGAATGAATCAAGTAATGGAAGAGGCCAAAAATTTATATGATGTAGTGATATTCGATATGCCGCCGGTTGTAGCGGTGACGGACGCGCAAATCATGGCATCTAAAGCAGACGGCACGATCGTTGTGGTACGAGAAAACGTTTCACGCAAAGAATCATTAAGTAAGGCGAAAGAATTGTTGAATATGGTTCAAGCCCGAGTATTAGGGGTCGTCTATAACGGTGCTGAAAATAGCAAAGATTCTAGTTATTACTATTATTATGGAAACTAACTGATTGGAGACAAGAGAAATGATTGACTTACATTGCCATATACTTCCCGGAATCGATGATGGTGCCGAAGATTTGACTGCAAGTATTGCCATGGCTGAGAAAGCCATTAGTCAAGGAATCACCCATATTCTATGTACACCCCATCATAACAATGGGAAATATAGCAATCCTAAAGCGAGTGTCATTTCTCTTGTGTCTTCTTTACAGGAAGAGTTAGATCAACGCCATCTACCATTAACCCTGTTGGAAGGACAGGAAGTTCGCATTACTGGAGGTTTGATTGAGGATATACGAAGAAACGAGATTCTTTTCACGGATTTAGAGGATACGTATATTTTGATAGAATTTCCTACAATGGAGGTTCCTACTTACGCAGAAAGGACTTTTTTCGAATTAAAAAGTTTAGGGATGACACCGGTCATTGTGCATCCAGAACGGAATGCGTATTTCAGAAAGGATCCCAATCATTTGATCCCATTTTTAGAAATGGGCTGTTTGGCACAATTGACCGCACCAAGTTATGTGGGTACCTTTGGGAAAGATATTCAAAAGACAGCAAAAATCATGGTGGAACACAATTTGGTACAAATGATGGCTTCTGATGCCCATGGAGTGAAAAAACGTACTTTTTATATGAAAGAGGCGTATCAGCAAATTGGCAAAGATTTTGGGGCAGACAAAGTGACAAAAATGCAACAAGTGGCAAAAGATTTGATCAATGGAGATGCAATTGATTATCCAGATTTTATAGAAGTAAAAAAGAAAAAGTTTGGTTTATTTTAGGAGGTTTTTGGGGTGTTAGATTTAACAAGAAGAAAAAAAGTGGTAATACTAATCATTATCGATAGTTTATTGCTAATTATAGCAAATATAGCTTCATATTATTTTATGAAACCATTTGTCTCGATACCAATGAATTTTATGCGCCTATCTGTATTACTGTCTGTCACATTTTATTTGATTTTTGGATTTGTTTTCCGGGTGTTCTCCAGAATCAATCGTTATACCAATCTGAGTGAGATGATTGCTATATTCTTGGCACTTTCTTTCAGTTCAATATTAAGTATTGCTTTTTTCTTTTTTGGCGACGAAAACTATAGTCTACGTATGACAATTTTCACCTACTTTCTCACACTGTCCTCTATCATTTCCAGTCGATTACTTTGGCGATTATATATTGAAAAGAAGAATAGTCGCTATTTAACAACTGATGCTACGAAAAATACCATGATTGTCGGTGCCGGTGAAGGCGGTCGGATCCTTTATAACAGTCTTCTAGGATCAAAAACAGCGAATGAAATCAATGTGATAGGTTTTGTGGATGATGATCCCAACAAAAAGAATACCTATCTTTCAGGCAAGAAAGTATTCGGCAATATTAGCCAATTGCCAGAACTAGTCAACAAATATGAGATCAAAATGATTACGATTGCAATCCCTTCATTATCACGGAAAAAACTGCGAGAAATCTTTGAGGCAATCGAACCGCTACATGTTAAAGTAAATACCATGCCGTCAATGGAAGAAATGGCTTCAGGTAAGATCAGTATGTCGCGGTTGAAAAAAATTGATGTTGTTGATCTACTGGGGAGAGATGAAGTTCAGTTAGATATTGCTTCAATTAAAGACCAAATCACCGCTAAAACGATCTTAGTTACTGGAGCTGGCGGATCGATTGGTTCGGAAATATGCCGGCAGGTGATTGAATTTAATCCAAGGAGACTAATCTTAGTAGGCCATGGTGAAAATTCCATCTATTTGATTGATCGAGAATTAAGAAATAACTATAAATTAAGTGAAACAGAGATTATTCCTATCATTGCAGATGTGCAAGATCGGGATAAAATCTTTGAGATCATGCATAGCTATCGTCCAGAAATCGTATATCATGCGGCTGCACACAAACATGTTCCATTGATGGAGTATAATCCAAGAGAAGCGGTCAAGAATAATATTTATGGGTCGAAGAATGTGGCTGAAGCAGCCAAATCAGCACAAGTGAAAAATTTTGTCATGGTGTCTACAGATAAAGCAAATAATCCACCTAACGTCATGGGGGCAACCAAGAGAATTGCGGAGATGATTGTTACAGGCTTGAATGAAGAAGGGTTTACCAAGTTCTCAGCAGTACGTTTCGGTAATGTATTGGGCTCTAGAGGGAGTGTGATTCCAGTCTTTAGAGAACAAATTGCCAAAGGTGGGCCAATCACTGTGACAGATTTTCGGATGACTAGATACTTCATGACGATTCCTGAAGCAAGCCGATTGGTAATACAATCTGGGGCCTTGGCTAAGGGTGGCGAAATCTTCATTTTGGATATGAGCGAACCGGTCAAGATCGTCGATCTGGCAAAAAATATGATTCGGTTAAGTGGTTATAGCGAAGATGAGATTGAGATTGTAGAAACAGGTATACGTCCAGGAGAAAAACTATATGAAGAATTGCTTTTAGATAAGGAGCGTAATGATAATGCAATCTTCGAAAAAATTTTTGTAGGTAATATAAATGGTTATACTTTTGAAGATGTTATGAATTTTGTAAATAATCTTCCTGAGAACGATATTGAATTAGCTAAACTTGTAGTTGGTTTTGCAAATAGTTCGAATAAATAATGAGGTGGCTTATGTACTATAATGTTAAAAGAAGTTTAGATTTTTTTATATCCCTAATAGGTATTTTAATAACTTGTCCAGTGTTACTTTTAGTTTCAATATTCATACTAGTTGATTCTAGAGGTCCGATAATTTTTAAGCAAAAAAGATTAGGAAAGAATGGAAAAGAATTCAATATTTATAAATTTCGTTCTATGACAGTTGGAGCTGAATCTAAAGGATCGGGTCAATATTCGTATTCAAATGATCCACGCGTTACAAGGGTGGGTAAAGTAATCAGAGCAACAAGTATTGATGAATTACCTCAATTCTTTAATATTATTAAAGGTGAAATGTCATTGATTGGACCTAGACCAACGCTAACTTACCATCCAAAGAAAATTACTGAATATTCAGATTTTGAAAAGAAAAGATTTTTAGTGAGACCTGGTGTAACAGGTTGGGCACAAATCAATGGTAGAAAAAATGTTCTATGGGAGGATAGATTTAAATTTGATGTATATTATGTAGAAAACTTATCCTTCAAATTTGATTGTATAATTCTAATTACAACTATTAAAAATGTTATTCTTATGAAAGATAATCTCAACATAAATAAAACGAGATAGGATGAAGTAAAAATGGATTTTTTTTATATAACGAATGATTCTCAAGAAGCTTCAATAGCTCAAAAAGCTGGTGTGTCACATATTTTTATTGACTTAGAGGTTAATGGGAAAGAAGAAAGACAAAAAAATATGGATACAGTAAAATCTTCTCACGAAATCGAAGATATAATTGCAATAAAAGAAATTGCTACTACAAGCAAGATTTTAGTACGAGTTAATCCGATTTATTTTGACTCAATGTGTGAAATTAATAAGGCTATAGATTTTGGTGCAAATGTAATAATGTTACCGTATTTTAAAACAACTGAAGAAGTAAAGAAATTCATAGATATTGTAGGAAAGAGAGCAGAAACTATTCTTCTTCTAGAAACGAAACAGTCTGTAGAAATATTAGATGAGATATGCAAGATTGAAGGTATTGACAGAATTCATATTGGCTTAAATGATTTGAGTTTAAGTTTAAAAAAGAGTTTCATGTTTGAACTTATATCTGATGGTACGGTTGAAAAAATATCAAATAAACTAAAAACCTATAATATTCCGTTTGGATTTGGTGGGATTTCAACTTTAAATACAGGTATGTTACCAGCAGAAAATATATTGAAAGAGCATATTAGGCTTGGATCGAATTCTGTAATTCTTTCAAGAAGTTTTAAAAAATCAGTAATAAACAAATATGGATGTTCTAATTTTGAAGAGGGATTTAAAGAAGAACTCAGTGCAATAGAAAACTTTTTAGAAATTCCTATTGATTTCAATTCTAATGATAATTTAAGTGAAATAGATTTAGTTATAAAGGAGATAATAAATGGAAAACATTAATATACCTTATAACGAATTAAGAGATTTGACAGTTTCTCTATTAAAGTCAAAAGGATTAAATGAGTTTGATAGCAGTGTTATTGCAGATTATTTTATAAGAGTCGAAGCAATGGGAATTAAAACTCACGGATATACAACTTTAAAAAGTCATATTAATAAAATTGAAAATAATCAATATAATTTAAATGCCGTTATTCAAACAAAGAGAGTTATGGACAGTGTGTTAGTAGCAGATTCAGATAATTCAATAGGAATGATATCTGCAACAAAATTAATGAATATTTGCATCCAAGAAGCGAAGAATCATGGAATGTATATTGTACATTGTAATAATGCCAATACTTTTGGGGCAGCTTCCTATTATTGTAATCTAGCAGTTCAATCTGGACTTATAGGAATTACATTTTCTAATTCACCTGCTGCTATGGCTCCTTGGGGTGGTATAGATAATTTATTAGGAACAAATCCTTTCTCCATTGGTATCCCTAGCAATAATTATGCACCATTTATCTTTGATATGTCATCCTCAATAGTTGCCAAGTCAAAAATTAATAGTGCTAGAATTGAAGGAAAAAAAATTCCAGAAGGTTGGGCAATAGATAGTCAAGGAAATCCTACAATAGATCCACTGGAAGCAATAAAGGGTTCTTTGCTTCCAGTAGGAGAACATAAGGGTTATGGAATAGCGATGATGATCGACATTATGGCTGGGCTGCTTTCAGGAGCAGCGTTTCAAAGTAAAGTTAAAAAGTTTTATAGAGAATCTGATGAGGGTTCAATGAATGTAGGACAGGTGTTTATAGTCATAGATCCAGTAAGAATATATGGTGAGAATTTTTATAATAAGATGGACGAATACCTTGAAAATATTAAAGCTTCAAAACCAATAAACAAATATTCTAATATAAGATATCCCGGTGAACATTTGAATTTAAGATTAAAATGTTCTTTGGAGAGTGGCATTGAAATGAATAAAAAATTATTCGAGGAATTATTCTAATATTAGAAGGGAGAATATTATTTGTGAAGCGAAATAATCAAATTGTATTTCTACAATTTATAGGGCCGATTTTTGTTATTTTGGGACATTCATTAAATGGATTTTCAAACGATTATTTTGAGACAATATGGTATGTTTTTAGTAAAGATTGGATATATATTTTTCATATGTCTATGTTCTTTTTTATTTCTGGTTTTTTATTTGTTAAAAGTATTGAA
>NZ_LHOX01000021.1 GCF_001297065.1 Enterococcus sp. RIT-PI-f
GCGTCCTACACATTGGTTCGTTTGCTTGCTTTGTTCAGTTTTCAAAGGTCTACAGTGTTGCGTTAGCAACTTTTATATCATATCAGAGTGACAAGTGATTGTCAACACTTTTTATAAAAGTTTTTTTGGCTCGTTGTTTTGCAACAACGTGTCGGCTGCCTTAGCAACTTAATCATAATAACAAATGATTTGTTATTTGTCAACAACTTTTTTCAATTAATTTGTTGTCATATCAACAACGATCAATCAATTTATTTTTGCGACTTCGTTATAATATCATCTGTTCTGTTGTGCGTCAACCTTTTTTTCAAAAAAGTTTTTTGAATGTATTAGTTATTTGGCACATGTAATAATATACCAACTTTCATTCCATTCGTCAACCCTAAAACGCTTGATAGAACAACGTTTCTAGATAGTGCGTTTCCAAAGGTATTGGATGCTTATTTCTTTATTTTTGTTCGTTAATTCATTCAAATCACTCATTTCATCCAAACATTGTTCGTGTTTTCTTTTCTGCTTCTCTCGAATTCCTATCATTCTTATAAATTTAAGTCTGAATTTGTTCATTTTGTTGATTATTTGCTAAAATAGAGAAAAGAATATTGTTCCTAGGAGGATACATATGAAGATATTGGTAGCAGATGATGATAAAGAGATTGTTGAACTATTGAGTATTTATTTACACAACGAAGGGTATGAAGCGGTCAAGGCGTATGATGGTAAAGAAGCTTTGTCCAAAATTCGTACCACTGCTGAGATCGAACTTCTTATATTGGATATCATGATGCCAGAAATGGATGGCATGCAGGTAGTTAAAGAATTGCGCAAGGAATCGCAAATTCCAATTATCATGTTAACTGCCAAAACAACTGACATGGATAAGATTCGCGGGTTGGTTGCTGGTGCGGATGATTATGTAACAAAACCCTTCAATCCTTTAGAAGTCATGGCTCGTGTGAAATCATTACTAAGAAGGACCAAAATGCAGACCCCTTCAAACCAACCGGAAATATTAGAAGTTAGTTCACTGATCATCAACCGTGACTCTCATGAGGTCAAAACGATCGATGGCAATGAGATCCAACTGACCGCATTAGAATTTGGTATCTTATATTTGCTTGCCTCCCACCCTAACCGCGTATTCAGTGCTGATGAGATTTTTGAACGCGTGTGGAAGCAAGAGAGCGTCGTTTCAGCGAAAACCGTCATGGTCCATGTAAGTCACCTGAGAGATAAAATCGAAGAAGCAACTGATGGAGAAAAAGTCATTCAAACTGTGTGGGGAGTTGGCTACAAAATAGATGCGAAGTAAACCAGTCGAAAAAAAGAAACGTATTACACTAACTTCTAAAGAAATCAGCGAGCTTTTTGCTGAAGGTATCATCACTGTTGTTCTTTTACTTCTATTAAATGTCGCAATTATTGTCGTTGGTACTTCGGTGCGCGAAAATTCGCCGCTTTTAGTAGAAGCCATCTATGAATCGAAGACAGCATTTACTGATGCATTCAATACTGATATTTTTAGAAGCGGTCGAAATTTTATTCTTCCCTTGTTCTTCCTATTGGATGTTATCGTTTTGTATTGGCGCTTGATCCGTCGTTACCATCAAATGCAGTTGCGGCATATTATCAGTGAACTGCATTATATTGCTGAAGGTAATTATGATCATCGCATCCCTTTTGAACTGCGTGGAGATCTTAATCGGGTAGTATCAAATATCAATGTACTCGTTGACAGTACAGTAGCCGCCATTCAAGATGAACGACGAATTGAGCAATCAAAGGATGAACTGATCACGAATGTGAGCCACGATATTCGAACACCACTGACATCAATCATTGGCTACTTGGGATTGATCGAGGATCGGCAGTATCACTCTGAGGAAGAGCTATTAAAATATACGCATACAGCTTATGTGAAAGCCAAACAAATGAAATCACTGGTGGACGACTTGTTCGAGTACACGAAGGTACGACAACCAAGTGTTCCTATTAACTTAGTTCCTTTTGATATGGCCCAATTTGTCGAACAGCTTGCAGCAGACTTCGAGTTAGAAGCCACACGCAAAGGAATCAAGATTGAAACCTATACACGACCAGACCATATTGAAATGGATGGAGATACCGAAAAGCTTGTCCGTGTATTCAATAATCTCCTCTCCAATGCGTTGAAGTATGGTAAAGGCGCCGACACGATCCGTATGGAAGTTGAAAAAGTTGGTACCGAAGCAATTCTAACCGTAAAAAACAATGGTCAAATGATTCCTAAGCAAGCACTAGATTCACTTTTTGATCGCTTCTATCGAGTTGAAGAATCACGCTCCCAAGAAACAGGTGGTACTGGCTTAGGCTTGGCCATTGCACAAAGTATCGTTGCGCTTCATGGTGGCTATATCTATGCAAAATCAACGCCAGAATGGACCTCCTTCATTATTCACTTACCATTGAAACGTAATAACCTTGCAGGAACACAGAACTACGGTTGACGAAAACCCTATTTTTCGTTATGCTATGATAAATAATATAAAAACACAGAACCTAGTATATTCATATCCTATCCAGAGAGCTGATGGTTGGTGAGAATCAGTGATGAGATGAATAGAATCCAGTTCTTTGATGTGTATTTTTCGAAAGAAAAATCGTCGGCTCACGATACGAGTATCAAGGGCAGCAACAGCTGAACTTGGGTGGCACCGCGAATGGTTATTTCGTCCCAAGCAACAAGGGATAGGAATAACCATTTTTTGTATACAAAAAAGGAGGATACAAACATGTTAGATGTAAAAATGATTCGTCAAAATTTTGAAACTGTCCAACAAAAACTAGCAACAAGAGGTGTAAAAGCAGATGTGCTTGAACAGTTCTTATCACTTGATGAACAACGCAGACAGCAATTGGTCAAAACAGAAGAATTGAAAAAAATGCGCAATGACGTTTCAGCTGAGATTGCCGCTTTGAAACGCGCCAAAGCAGATGCAGCAGATAAAATCATGCAAATGAAAGAAGTCGGTACTCAAATCAAAGAATTGGATGAATCGATTGGTCAGATCGACGAAGAAATCAAACATATTGCAACGACATTGCCTAATTTGCCAAATGAGTCTGTACCTGTTGGGAAAGATGAAGCGGACAATGTAGAAGTGCGTCGTTGGTCAACGCCAAAAAATTACGATTTTGAGCCTAAACCGCACTGGGAGATTGCTGAAGATCTGGGAATCTTAGACTTCGAACGAGGCGCTAAAGTTTCAGGCAGCAGATTTGTTTACTATAAAGGATTGGGTGCCCGCTTAGAACGCGCATTGTACAACTTCATGTTGGACCAACATGTATATGAACATGGCTATACAGAAATGATGACGCCTTACATCGTCAATAGCCAATCAATGTTTGGCACAGGACAATTTCCTAAATTCAAAGAAGATGTTTTCCAACTAGCAGATACTGATTTGACATTGATTCCAACAGCAGAAGTGCCATTGACAAACTATTACAATGGTGAAATATTAGATGGCGCCCATCTCCCTATTTATTTCACAGCATTAAGCCCATCTTTCCGTTCAGAGGCTGGCAGTGCTGGTCGTGATACGCGCGGTTTGATACGTTTGCACCAATTCAACAAAGTTGAAATGGTCAAATTTAGTGACGCGCAACATTCTTATGAAGAATTAGAAAAAATGACCAGCAACGCTGAGGACATTCTCCAAAAATTAAACTTACCTTATCGTGTCATGGCATTATGCACGGGAGATATGGGTTTTTCAGCAGCGAAAACATATGATTTAGAAGTCTGGATCCCCGCACAAGATACTTATCGCGAAATCAGTTCTTGTTCAAACTGCGAAGATTTTCAAGCACGACGTGCCATGATCCGTTACCGTGAATCTGATGGAAAAATACAATATATGCATACCTTGAATGGTTCTGGATTAGCAGTCGGTCGTACCGTCGCTGCTGTTCTAGAAAATAACCAAAACGAAGATGGCAGTGTAACGATCCCAGACGTGCTTGTTCCTTACATGGGTGGTTTGACCAAAATCGAAAAAGCATAAAAGCTTGCTATGACTACCTGTTGCGTAGTCATAGTTTTTTTTGACCTTTTTCTTCTTTTTCCCCATCTCATAAAGAGCTCTATATAACAACATGCGTTTTTTTTAGATAATATATTAGAAAAAAGCAACGTTTCTTTAAATATAATAAGAATAAGTTCGTGACCATTGTGCTAATGTTACAGTTATGTTACGGTTAGTTTACTTTATGATGATAGATGAAGGGAGTACGTCAAATGTCTGATAAAGAGTCTTATGCTCGCCGGAGTGATTTGCATAAAAAACAAATAGATCCATCATTTGAACATACAAAAAGTAATC
Organism: Enterococcus sp. RIT-PI-f; assembly: GCF_001297065.1. GTDB lineage: Bacteria > Bacillota > Bacilli > Lactobacillales > Enterococcaceae > Enterococcus_D. The sequence goes on from NZ_LHOX01000021.1 coordinate 4,368, forward strand.
ATGATGCATTAAATTCAAGAGAACCTGAGAGATTACCAATCTCAGATAAGTCAAAAAACTTGACTTCAAATCAGAAGAAAACGCCTTATGGAAAATATATTCTTGGTTTGATCACATTATTGGTCATAGTGATTATTGCAACAGCAGGCTATATAGCCTATACGCTGCAACAACAAGAAAAAGAAGCCAAAGCAAAATTTGAAACAGCCGCTAGTGGTTTACTCGACAGTATTTCTGAAGAACAAGCACAGAGCGGATTAGCCAATCAAAGTCAGACTCTAGCAAATGGGGAACGAAAAGAGATCATCTACCATCCAAAAGATGACAGTACCAGCCCAATCAGTGATGCCACAAGTAAATTAACAGCGATGGTTGAAGATTTGGGAAAGAAACATTCTGAAAATGAAGTGGTCACGATTGCACAAATAAAATCCAAGTCTATTTCATCCAATGTATCTATTTATTCATTGCAAGCTGATAGCTATGTCTGGAACCGTGAAACTGGTAAATTCCAAGAACCAGATTCGGTCACAGAATCTTCTATCTATGTTTCAGAAAAAACAAATGCTGAATTGACCCTCAAAGATTTGATTCCTGATGAAGCGAGTCTTCTGGGTGTACAACAAGTCATCCAACAAAAAATCCTGGAACAAGCTGATGACCCAAATAAAATTATTGATGCCGTTCTAAATATGGATCGAATTACTTTTGATTCAAAAATGACCTATGATCCTAAGCAATTGACCCTTGAGTTGCCTGAAAATCAAACAGGTGTAGATAAGATCACACTGGACTATAAAGATATCGCTGCTTTTATCGATACAGATTTGGTTGATTCAGGAAGTGTCAAAGATGCTTTACCTGTTCTAGATGAAAATAAAAAATATGTTGCACTGACTTTCGATGATGGACCAAATGATTCTTCTACTCTAGACTTACTAGATATTTTGAACCAAAACGATGTGAAAGCGACTTTCTTTATGCTGGGTCAAATGGTAGAACAATATCCAGATTCTGCGAAGAAAATTGCTGAAGCTGGTCATGAAATAGCCAGCCATTCTTATTCTCACCCCCAGTTGAACACATTGTCCACTGATGATTTAAAAGATGAAATCTTTAAAACAGACAAAGCCATTTTCAAAGCCACTGGTAGTCTACCAAGAAATTTACGCCCGCCTTATGGCGCAATCGATCAGAAAAGTGCTGAAACGATTGGTATGCCGATTATTCAATGGGATATTGACTCACAGGATTGGAAGTCAAAAGATCCTGGGAAAATCAATGCTGTCGTTAAACAAAATGTTTTTAACGGCGCCATTATCTTGATTCATGACATTCATCCAGAATCTGTTAAATCTGTACCCGGAATCATCAGAATGTTAAAAGATGAAGGATATACTTTTGTAACAGTTGATCAATTATTGGCTGGTAAACAAAAACCATTACATCAATACTTTGGGATGTCTGACGAACGTGTCGTTGAATAAGCAAAATCACAAAAAACCGCTGATCAAATAAATCAGCGGTTTTTTCCTATTATCGATCATACACATTCGTAGCAAAGATTTGGACGAGTAATGTAGCTACCGCATGAGGTGACATCTCTGGAAAATCTTTCAGCCATCGTTCAATCAATCCTATTGATCCGCAAACGAAATAGCTTAAACATAGCTCTAACTCCGCTGTTGACGCATGTGTAAAGTATAATTGAAATCTTTTGAATGTCTCTGGTCGGATCTCAGTTAACAAAAGGTTCAATAAATGACTGTTGTTCAACAAAATCAAATGCGTCGTACTTGGGTTCTCATATAATAGCTTTAATAATTTAGCAAGCCATAGATCAAGAGATAAATCTTCCTTTTGTAGATTATCCGCAATTTCATGGACCAATTCTTCTTCGATTTCTTCAAGTAATGCGGCTGTATCCTTATAATATTTATAAAAAGTGCCCCGATTGATATCTGCCCGCTCAGAAATTTCTTTGATCGTTATCTTGGTGAAGTCTTTTTCTAATAATAAATCTTGAAACGCCTGTCTAATCACTTTCTTTGAATACAAGGTGCGACGATTTCCCGCTACTCCAGCCATCTGATACTCCTTTCACTTCAACAGATTCCTTCCATTTGTTTATTTCATAACATTATCATAAGCATTGAGGATTGCTCTCGCTTTTCTTTATTAGTATACTAACACCATGTGATTAAATCAACACGTGTTTAATAAATGGAGGATTTTTAATGAGTTATGTTGAAGTAAAGAATGAATGCAAAAGATATCAGATGGGTGAAACGACGATTACTGCCAACGATCACCTTTCATTTTCAATCGAAGAAGGCGAGTTAGTGGTGATATTAGGCCCCAGCGGAGCAGGGAAATCAACTGTCTTAAATATATTAGGTGGAATGGACTCTCCGGATGAAGGAAAAATCATTATTGATCAAGTCGACATCGCCCAATTCTCGGACAAACAATTGACAGAATACCGTCGGAAAGACGTTGGTTTTGTATTTCAGTTTTACAATTTGGTGCCGAATCTGACTGCCAAAGAAAATATTGAGCTCGCAACAGAGGTCTCCCCTAATGCACTTGATCCAGATGAAGTATTGGCTCAAGTTGGATTGGAAAATCGAAAAAATAATTTTCCCGCCCAACTTTCCGGTGGTGAGCAGCAACGGGTTTCCATCGCAAGAGCCTTAGCAAAGAATCCGAAATTGCTGCTCTGTGACGAACCCACGGGCGCTTTGGATTTTGAAACAGGTAAGCAAGTATTAAAACTCTTGCAAAATGCTAGTCGTCAAAATGGCAATACCGTATTGATCATCACCCATAACAGTGCCATCGCACCAATCGCTGATCGTGTGATCCATATCAATGATGCTACTGTACGTTCAATTGAAGAAAATAAACAGCCGATCTCAATTGATGATATCGTTTGGTAGGAGAATCCGATGAAAAATAAGACCTATTTAAAAGCCAGTTTTCGTGAGATCAGCCAATCAAAAGGCCGCTTTATTGCCATTACCTTGATTATTTTTCTTGGTACTTTTCTTTTCGTCGGCGTTAAGGCAACAGGCCCGATTTTAAATCATTCAGCAAGCGCCTATGTCGATGGACATCAATTAGCAGATCTACAAGTCACTTCCACGATGGGCCTGACAGATGAGGATATTGCTCTTGCAGAAAAATCTGATGCACAAGTTGAATCTGCTTATCAGTTCTATGCTGCAGTAAACAGTGATGAAGTTGTGCAAGTCAATTCTTACAACAACGACCACACATTGAATCAGCTGCTGATCAAAGAAGGCCATCTGCCTAAAAATAAAGATGAAATCCTGTTAGACACAGAAGCCAAAAACTACGGCTACCAATTGGGCGATACGTATACGTTTGATCAGACAGAAAACTTATCGCAAGAAAGTTACACGATCGTTGGTTTTGCTGATTCGCCCATGTATATCAGTGTTGCAGAGCGTGGCTATGCGAATATAGGCAGCGGCGTTGTATCCTACTTTGCCTATATACCTGAAGACACGTTTACGATGGATGTCAAATCGATTCTTTACTTCTCCTTTGATGATGTCCAATCCTTGGAAACCTATTCGGATGCATATGAAGAGAAAATGGACAACCATCAAGAAACGATTGAAGCACTTTTTGCTGATCGACCGCAAACGCGGTTGGCTGAAATCAAAGCAGAAGCCATGGAAGATATTACGCCTGCACAAGACGAGTTGACGGACAATCAGACCAAACTGGATGATGCACAAGAGCAGCTTGATGCTGCTAAGGAACAGCTTGCCACTCAAAAAGAGGCATTAAGTCAATTGCCGCAAGCACAACAAGCAGCCCTAACAACTGAAGTCACTGCTGGCGAAGCGGAATTGACACAACAGCAAGAAACACTTGATGCACAACAAGAACAACTAGACGACGCACAACAGACGATAAACGATAACCTAGCAGACTTAGATGCGTTAGAAGAACCGACCTATCTATATAATCAACGGAAAGACAATCCAGGGTTCCAAGAATATGGCGGTTTATCTGATCGAATTGCAGCTATCGCCAATGTCTTTCCAGTATTCTTCTTCTTTATAGCTGCATTGATCACCTTTACGACATTGTCGCGAATGGTGGAAGAAAATAGAAAAGAAATTGGCACCTTGAAAGCATTGGGTTACGGAAAAGCAGAAATTTCAATCAAATATTTGATTTATGCTTTACTCTCTTCAGCGATTGGCATCCTCAGCGGCGCCATTCTGGGCACTGAGTTGTTGCCGCGCTTGATTTACTTCTTATCGAGTGATCGTTATCTGTTGGATGGGATTCGCGTTTATTATGTCTGGTCCCCCATCATTTTAGCCGCTAGTGCCTTTTTGATTGCCGCACTTGGTGCTTGCCTGTTCGTTTTGATCAAGGAATTACGGGAAAAACCTGCCCAATTATTACAAGTACGCGCACCTAAACCTGGGAAACGTATTTTCTTAGAACGTATCACCCCATTGTGGTCACGTCTAAGTTTTAATCAAAAAGTCAGTTTTCGGAATATTTTCCGTTACAAATCACGTATGGTGATGGCAATCATCGGCATTGCAGGTTGTACCGGATTGATGGTCGCTGGTGTCGGGTTAAAGGATTCTTTGGGTTCAGTGACCAGCAAACAATTTGGACCGATCACCGATTATCAAGCAGTTGTTACACTCACCGACAGCAAAGAGGCCACATTGAAAAAAGCCGAAGCTGCGCTCGGTAAAGATACGGGCGTAACAGATACTTTAGCTGTCAACAGTGAGAATATTGAAATTCGTCCTGAAAACCAAGGCAAGCAAAGTTTGACGTTGATGGTTCCTGCCGACAATGATACTTTCACAGACTATGTACATTTGACCTCATTGGAGGGTAACGCGTTATCGTTGAATGACAATGGTGCGGTTTTAACCATGAAATATGCCGAACTTTATGATATCAACGTAGGTGATAGCCTGACTTTCTATACAAGTGATCAAGAATCTTTTACTGTAAAAATCAGCGGGATTGCTGAGAACTACTTAGGAAATTCTTTGTACCTTTCGCAAGAAACCTATGAAGCAATCACTGACAGCGACTTTACGCCAAATACCTTGTTGCTCAAGAGTGATACCATGAATCAAAAGCAAGAAGAAAACCTCTCTACCGCGTTATTGGAAACCGATAGCGTCAAGAACACGACGTTTTTATCTACCCAAATCAATACACAAAATGAATCCATGGGCAATCTGGACTCTATTGTCTTGATATTGGTTGTATTATCTGGAGCATTAGCCTTTGTTGTGTTGTACAACTTAACCAACATTAATGTTTCCGAACGGATTCGCGAGTTGTCGACCATCAAAGTCCTTGGTTTTTACAACAAGGAAGTCACTATGTATATCGTTCGCGAAAATATTGTCTTTACTTTGTTTGGTATTTTGGCAGGTTATGCTGTGGGATACTTCTTGACCGACTTTATTCTTATGCAAGCATCAATGGAAAACATGGTCTTTCCTCTTGTGATCAATTGGCCAGCGTATGCTTTAGCAGGCGGCATGACGATTCTTTTTACTGTCATCGTGATGTTCGTTACGCATGTAAAGCTGACCCGTGTCAATATGATCGATGCATTGAAATCGAATGAATAAAAATTGGTTCTTGTGATTTAACTGAGTGTATTATCAAAAAAGACATCTGTTCCTCGCTTCTTTGAGCGAAGGAACAGATGTCTTTTTGAATGTTTCACGTGAAAACTATTATGATTTAACGGAGTAATTAGGTGCTTCTTTCGTGATTTGAACATCATGAGGATGTGATTCTTTCAGTCCATTGCCACTCATTTGGATAAATTGAGCTTCATCACGTAATTGCTGTAGATTAGCTGCACCAACATAGCCCATTCCTGATTTTAATCCACCGATCATTTGGAAGATAATATCAGAAACACTGCCTTTGTATGCGACACGTCCTTCAATGCCTTCTGGAACCAATTTATTGGCCTCATTGACACCACCTTGGAAATAACGATCACTCGACCCTTTTTCCATTGCACCTAATGAACCCATGCCACGATACGTCTTGAAACGACGGCCTTGATAAATTTCAAATTCACCTGGTGATTCATCCGTACCGGCTAACATGCTGCCTAACATCACTGCATGACCACCAGCTGCTAATGCTTTGACGATATCACCTGAATACTTGATGCCGCCATCTGCAATAATCGCTTTGCCATATTGACGGGCAACAGAAGCTGCATCATAGATAGCTGTCAATTGCGGTACACCTACACCAGCAACGACCCGTGTTGTACAAATTGATCCTGGGCCAATACCAACCTTGACAACATCGACGCCTGCATCATAGAGTGCCTTTGTCCCTTCTGCAGTTGCTACGTTTCCAGCAATCAACGTTGCTTCAGGGAATTGATTGCGAATTTCTGAGATTTTGCGCAATACACCGGCACTGTGTCCATGGGCTGTATCGATCACGATCGCATCAGCACCAGCGTCTAACAATGCTTGCGCCCGTTCAAAGGTATCGCTAGTCACACCGACAGCTGCGGCTACGAGAAGACGACCATGGGTATCTTTAGCAGCATTTGGGAATTCAATCACTTTTTCGATATCTTTGATGGTGATCAAACCACTTAGACGGCCTTCTTCATCAACGATTGGTAATTTTTCGATTTTGTGTTGTTGCAGGATTTTTTCAGCATCTTTCAGTGACGTACCCACAGGGGCAGTGATCAATTTTTCTTTGGTCATCACATCATCGATCGCCATCGTATAATCAGTTACAAAGCGCATATCGCGGTTGGTAATAATACCCACAAGTTTGCGGTTTTCCATAGTTTCAACGATCGGTACACCGCTAATACGGTATTTGCTCATCAAATGTTCCGCATCAGCTACTAGATGGCTTGGCGTTAAGAAGAATGGATCAATGATTACGCCACTTTCTGAACGTTTCACTTTCCGGACTTCATCTGCTTGGGCAGCAATACTCATATTTTTATGAATCACGCCTAACCCACCTTGGCGAGCCATAGAAATAGCCATTTTACTATCAGTTACTGTATCCATACTGGCACTCATGATTGGTATATTCAGCGTAATATTGGGGGCAAGCTGCACACGCATATCCACATCATTTGGCAATACGTGACTTTCAGCAGGAATCAATAGGACATCATCGAACGTTAACCCTTTTTTTACAAATTTGGTTTCCCAGTTGGACATTTTTGTAACCACTCCTTAAAATTTTTAGGTATTTTAAAAAAAATAGCAAAATTTTTTTCATAAGTCAACCATTCGGACAGTTTTCTTATTTATCGTTAGTAAATGGGTCAGAAATTCTCATAATCACAGGGAATTCTCTTTGAAAGTTTTTGTCCAAGTGTTTACTCTCTTCTCCACCAGTAGATTGGATAGAAAAACAGTCAGAAAATCTTTTAAAGAAATTTCTGACTGTAGCAGCTGATGCTGTGCTCTATTGAAGAATCTTTTTTATACTACTGTTTTATTTTCTCGCATAAAGATTGCCGCACCAATAGCCCCGATCACGACAACGATACCTGCGACATAACATATATGGGTCAATCCGCTATCGAATGCTTGAACAACAGTCTTTTGTAATTCAGCAGCAAAAGGTGCTTGGTTCACTGTGTCCGAAAACGCAATTTCATGGCCAGAAAACGGCCCCGCACTAACCAAACTATCCGTTAATTTGATTGGTAAGTTCATATTATCTGCCTGGGCATTGACAACTTCTGCATAACGATTTGCCTCAACTAGTCCTAGGATCACCACACCAAAGCTGGTACCAAACTGACGGAAAACATTTAATAATCCTGAAGCCATCCCCATTTCTTGTGGGGCAACCCCTTCTAAACCAGCTGAATTCAGCAATGGGTTGACGATACCGTTGGCAATACCGATCATCACTAATGTCGGCCAAAGTTGGGCATAGCCCATTGTCGGTGACAGTTGACCAATCAAGAACAAGAAGCCTCCTCCACTGATCAACAATCCTGCAGCGATCATCCACTTTTTCGCAAACTTGTTGCCCAAAATACCAACAACAGGTCCTAAGATCAATGACCACACTGAAAGTGCCAGTTGACGGACGCCTGTATCAAAAGCAGACCAGCCAATGTAATTTTGCATCAGAACGGTTAAATACGTATTAAATGCATAAATGCCTGAGCCTAAAGCAAATGCCACAATAACTGAGCCAACAAAATTGATATTTTTGAACATTTTTAAATTCATCATTGGGTCTTTGACTTTTGCTTCTGTAATGATGAACAAAATCAAAAAAATGATCGCTAACGCCAACCAGCCACCAACTCTTAGATCTGTCCATGCCCAGTCAACATTGGTTTCCTTTTGAATCAACCCGTAAATGGCGCTAAACAACGCCGCAGTTGAAAGAACCATCCCGAGCAGATCAATCTTTTCATCTCGGCCATAACTGGGAGTTTCATCAACAAAACGTATGGTCATCAAGACGGCGATGATCCCGATCGGCAAATTAATAAAGAAAATCGATTCCCAGCCAAAGGCATCCACCAATAGACCACCCACTAATGGGCCAGAAGCAGAAGACAAACCAATGACTGAACCCAAAATCCCTAAAGCTAATCCTCGCTGTTTTCCTTCAAAGTTAGAAGCAACCAATGCCATTGATAAAGACATCATGCCCGCACCGCCGACAGCTTGGATACCGCGACCAATATCCAGTATCAGCAAAGATGGAGCGAAACCATTCAAGACAGAAGCTGCGATAAAGATCACCAAACTACCTAAGAAAATCTTTTTTCGTCCATACATATCTCCTAGTTTAGATACAACCAATAAGGTAACTGCAAAAACTAGTGTATAGGCATTTAATACCCATTGTAGTTGCGTAAAAGGTGCATCAAAGGCCTTTTGCATCGTAGGCAATGCTACATTCACGACTGTTACATCCAAAAGTCCCATAAAAACACCTAACGACAAGGCAATTAATGAAAACCATTTTTTTGACGTTTTTTCCATAATGATTCAACACTCCTATATATTCATTCAGTTGCTTTTTTACAAGTTGCTTTTCGCTGTTCGATCTGTTGCTTGATCCATGAAAGTTTTGTTTGCGCCAATTGGATATCAAGATCATAAGCTGACACAATCACATCGAAACGAGCTGCTTGCTCAGGATATGTTTCCCGATGATCTTGCATATCAAGTTGCGCTTGTTGATAAAATAAAAGATCACTTTCGATAAATGCCTGAAAGTCAGTCAAGATTTTTAATTGAACCGAAACAGACACACTATTTAACGAGCGTAATTTGAAATGGATCATATCGTTTCGTTTGGCATCAGAAGGAATATCCGCTCGCATCAATTCGGCAAAACGGCTAGTACCCGCTGGGGTGATATGCCATAACTTCGTATTCCGCACATCTTGCAGATTTTTAGACATAACCAATCCTTCTTTTTCTAACTTCTCTAAAGATGGATATAACACACCGCTTGAAACTTTACGCATCGGTTGTAAAGCAGAACCAACGATTTTTTGCAACTTATAGCCGGTTTTATCCCCGCCAACCAGGGAGCCCAACAATAATAAATCGTACATGATTGCCTCCTTTGCAATTTTTCTTATCAGTCTTTTAGACCTATCGACTTGCTTATTATAGGTCTTTTAGATATATTGTCAAGCAAAAAAAATCAGTTGGCTCTCTTTTTATAAGAGAACCAACTGATTCACTGATCAGCCTCTTGGTACTGATAAGCTGCTGATAATGTTGTATTTACGTTTCAAGTAATATTTAGCCGCCAATGCCACTGCGCCGATCACGGCTTCGATGACGGGATCTACTTGCGGATTAAATGGTGCTGGTATCATCGCAGAAAGAGAAATCGCAACGATCCACAGTAAAAATGCTCCAACTAAAATCAGAATGATTTTCCACATTTTAGGTCGCTTGCTTTTATCTGCGCCTGGTCGTTCATATTGATACATATATTTATACATCAAATAGAACACCCAACCAGCTAAAATCGCCATCAAGAACAACGTCAACAGACCATATGGCTGTGCTTGTCCGCGAGTAAAGACGCCCATGACACCCAACATCAAGCCAAAGATACCTAATATCAACAGCGTGTTGTCTAGCCACATCAGAAATGGTCCTGATTCTTTTTGCTCAACGGGTTTATTGATGATTGCCTCTGTTCTTTCGGATACTGTACCAAACAATTGTCGCGCTGTTTTGCCGCCTTTTTGTTCCTGTACAAGGATCGGTAACATATCATGTAAGGCAATTGTTTTTTCTTCCTCAGAAAGATTGGCTGCTTCTAGTGATTTTTTTAAATCAAAAATATATTGTTGATTGCGTTTTGTTAATTGTTGTTCTAATTCACGATTTTCGGAAACATAATTTCGCAGAGTTTCTGGTTCCATGAATTGATTCTCCCTTCTGCGCGTTTTCTTCACAATGGACATTTTACCACAAAATCCCTAGGAAGAAAGCCCTTTATACGTTAAAACGGAACAACATGACATCGCCATCTTGCACGATGTATTCTTTCCCTTCCAAACGAACACGACCGGCTTCTTTCGCTGCATGCATCGTGCCATATTGGTTCAAGTCTTCAAAGGAAACAGTTTCCGCACGGATGAACCCTTTCTCGAAGTCTGTATGAATAATGCCGGCAGCTTGTGGGGCTTTGATTCCTTTACGGAATGTCCAAGCACGAACTTCTTGCTCACCAGCTGTAAAGTACGTAGCCAGGCCTAGTAGATCATAGGCAGCCCGAATCAATTGGTCCAAACCTGACTCTTCAATGCCTAGCGCTTCTAAGAAATCTGCTTTGTCTTCTTCTTCCAGCTCAGCAATCTCTTCTTCAGCACGTGCGCTGATCACAATGACTTCCGCATTTTCACTATTGGCGAAATCTTTGACTGTATTGACATAGTCATTGCCTTCGAAATCGGCCACATCATCTTCAGCAACGTTGGCTACATAAAGAACGGGTTTAGTCGTCAACAGAAACAAGCTTTTGACGATCCGTTGTTCTTCTTCAGTAAATTCAATCGAACGAGCAGAAACGCCTTCTTCTAATACAGGTTTGATTTTGTCCAATACTGCCAATTCAGCTACGGCATCTTTATCTTTCGTTTTAGCAATTTTGGCTACCCGTGTGTAACGTTTATTGACAGATTCCAAATCAGCTAAAACCAATTCTAAATTGATGGTCTCGATATCGGCGATCGGATCAACACGGCCTTCCACATGCGTAATATTGTCATCATCAAAACAACGCACAACGTGACAAATCGCATCTACTTGACGAATATGGCTTAAGAATTGATTGCCTAACCCTTCTCCCTTGCTGGCACCTCGCACGATGCCGGCAATATCCGTAAATTCAAACGTGGTTGGTACTGTTTTTTTAGGCTGGACCAACTCTGTTAGTCTCTGTAAGCGCCAATCTGGTACTTCTACCATTCCTACATTCGGGTCGATCGTTGCGAAGGGATAATTGGCCGCTTCCGCGCCTGCCTTCGTGATTGCATTAAATAAAGTCGATTTCCCTACGTTAGGTAATCCGACGATTCCGGCTGTTAACGCCATAATTCATTCACTCTTTCTCTTTTTTTTCTAGGATTTTTTTCATTTTTTTATCAAAATCGCGCCTGGTCATCATCACAATGTGGCCGCAATTGGTACATTTGATTTTGATATCAGCCCCCATACGGATGATTTCCCATCGATTCGCCTGACAGGCGTGGGGTTTCTTCATTTCGACAATATCCCCAAGATCATACATTCTTTATCACCTCAAGCTTCATCAAATTGAATGTGCAGCAAATCTAAAATACGGGTCAAATCTTTTTGAGATAAATATTCGATCTCGATTTTGCCTTTACCTTCTTTTTCGCGAATCTCGACATTTGTTCCAAATTTATCCATTAAACGGTCTTCGCTTTCTCGTAAGTAATACGGCTTTTCGCGAATCAAACGAGGGACTTTTTTCTTTTCGTTTTTGGTATCATTCATTTCGGATACCAACTGTTCTAATTGACGAACCGTAAAGTTTTCTTTGACACAACGATTGGCTAACTTCAAGATCTGATCTTTATTTTTTAAACCTAACAACGTTCGGGCTTGCCCCATTGACAACCGATTGTCTTGCACCATTTCTTTGACAAGTTTCGGCAACGTCAACAATCGCAAGTAGTTGGCTATATAAGGTCGACTCTTTCCTAAGCGCTCTGCTACTTCTGCTTGCGTCAATTTAAGATTTTTCATCAACATATCATAAGCTTCTGCTTCTTCTAGTGGATTCAAATCTTCTCTTTGCAAGTTTTCCAAAACGGCGACTTGCATCATCGCTTCTTCATCAAAATTGCGGATAATCGCTGGAATCGTTTCTTTACCGGCTAGTTTTGAGGCGCGAAATCGCCGTTCTCCAGCAATGATCTCATAGCCTTTGACCGTAGATTGGCGCACAATGATTGGTTGAAAGACACCTGCATGTTGAATCGAATTGGCTAATTCCTGCAAAGATGTTTCCTCAAAGGTCTTCCGTGGTTGATATGGATTTGGACGTAACTCATTGAGTGGAATCTCAACGAGTTTTTCGGTTTTGATGTCGACTTCTTCTAAACCTTGCAGGTCTTGAAACAAGGCATCGATCCCGCGTCCCAATCCTTTCCCTTTATTCTTCACGTGCTAACACTTCCTTTGCTAACGTTTGGTAAACTTCAGCACCTTTAGAACGTGGGTCATAATCAATAATCGACAATCCATGACTAGGTGCTTCTGATAACCGTATATTCCGTGGAATGATCGTTTCGTAGACTTTTTCTTGGAAGTAGCGACGAACTTCTTCAACAACTTCAGCACCAAGATTTGTACGTGCGTCATACATCGTTAACAACACGCCTTCGATCTCTAATTCTGGGTTAAAATGTTTTTGAACTAAGCGAACTGTATTCAACAACTGACTCAATCCCTCTAAGGCATAATATTCACATTGTACAGGGATCAAAATCGAATCACTTGCTGTAAAGGCATTGATCGTTAGATGACCTAACGAAGGGGGGCAATCGATAAAAATATAATCATATTGTTCATTGATTTCATTCAATGCCGATTTAAGACGTGATTCTCGGGCCATCATCGACGTCAATTCAATTTCTGCTCCGGCCAATTGGATCGTTGCTGGAACGATATCCAAATTTTCGCGGCTACTTGGTAAAATGGCTTCGACAATGGGGGTTTCATTGACTAAAACGTCATAAATATCTTTATCTACATCTGGTTTGCGGATACCGACACCGCTAGTGGCATTACCTTGGGCATCTATATCGACTAACAGGACCTTTTTCCCAACAAATGCCAGGCTGGCACCAAGATTGACCGTGGTGGTCGTTTTACCGACGCCGCCTTTTTGGTTTGCAACTGATATAATACGAGCCATTGATCTTCCTCCTACTTGATTGGTTGTTTCGCTGGCGTTCCTGGTTTACGCGGATATTTTTTAGGTGTTTCTTTGGTCTTTTGAATAATCAATACATGCCGCTCATCGCCGCTGACGGGCAATGAAAAACTTTTTTCCGTGATGAACTTTCCGCCTAGTTGTGAGATTGCTGGTTTTGCTTCAACAAACTCTTCTTCACTTTTAGCTGCTTTCAAGGCATAGAAATATCCTGATTTCTTTACCAGTGGCAAACATAATTCAGTCAAGATATTCAATCTGGCAACAGCACGAGCAGTCACATAGTCAAATTGTCCGCGAAATTGCGGGTTCTGGCCAAAGGTTTCGGCACGATCATGATACAGATGCACACCGTCTAAATGAAGCGCAGCAACCAAATTGTTCAAAAAGGTAATCCGCTTGTTCAGCGAATCAACTATTGTGACCTCTAATTCAGGAAAGACGATCTTCAAAGGAATACTTGGAAAACCGGCACCTGATCCAACATCACACAAATGACCATCTGTTGTCAGATCTGTCTCAAATGCCAACGCCACAGAATCAAAAAAATGCTTTAAATAAACGTCTTTTTCTTCCGTGATCGCCGTCAAATTCATCTTTTGATTCCACTCGATCAAGTACGCATAATATGTAGCAAATTGCGCCATTTGCGTTGCTGTTAATGCAATGCCGTGTTCAGCTAACGCTTGTTGAAATTCTTCAGGTTGCATAGTGTATCCTTTCTATTTCGTGAAACAGAAAATGTTTCACAGACTAATTCCTACTTTAACGCAAAAAGCACCTTGTTGCAAGGGTCAGACAATGGGAAAAAAGAGAATTTATGCTTTTTTAAATGGATACATTTTCCAGTTTAAGTTTACTTTAAGTTATACGCAGTATAGTGATGTCAATCCAAAAAAACTTTTTTCATTTTTCCTCGACCAGTAAGGCTGCCAAACTTGCTGGTCGGCTTTTTTTCATAAAAAAAGAAGCATCGACCAGCGTCGATGCTTCTTTTATTTACGCCCTATTTTACTCTAGGTTCATTGTATTCTTCGATTCGATCAGAAGCTTTTGATGCCGCATGTTTGGCTTTGTCTGTTTGGCGTGACGCAAAATCGCCGGTTTTTGAGGCCGCAGAAGACACTTTGTCTTGCACAGTTTCACTGTCTTCTTCATATTCGGCAACTGTTTTGACATCCACCACATTGATATTGACTTCAATCACTTCTAATTGCGTCATATTTGTGACTTCTTTTTCGATCACTTCTTTGACTTGCTCTGCCACATCGGGAATGTTGCGGCCATATTCTACTACGATATCTAAATCGACCGCTACTTGTTTTTTCCCTACTTCGGTACTGATACCCGATGTGACATTGTCGGTATTGACTAATTTTTCAGCAATATTTGAGAAGAAGCCGCCGTCCACAGTCAGTAAACCGTCCACATGTTCCAAAGCAATACCAATGATTTTTTGAATCACTTTATCATCATATGTTAGTTCCCCATCAACCGGTGTGCTCCCTGTTGGACCAGAAAAACCTGGTTTTGGCGGTGTTGGATGATCACCAGCTGGTTTCGGATTGCCTGGTGCTGGATGGTCACCGGGTTTTGGTCCTCCTGGTTTAGGATCCGCTGCACGTTGCGCACCTGGTACCACTGGGTCAGGCGCTTCTGTCATTGGTACCGAATTTTCATTCGGGTTATGTGTTGTATTTGGTACTTCTGGATCTGGATGTGCACTAATTGGTTTTTCATTGTTTAATTCATTTGGATTACTCATGTAAAATTCCTCCTATAAGATAGTGTTTTATTGTCGATTTAAAAATTCATCTAAAATACCGGTACGTTGTACATATAATCCCAATAGAAATCCAAGGCCCGTCAGCAATAAGATCAGCACTGTTTTGAAAAAACCGATCGTGACAAAGAGTAGTGCGATGATTAGGCCAATCGCGCCGAAAATCAATGGAATTTTGTATTGTTGGATTTCGTTCATGATAGCCCTCCTATTCTACACGTGGATTTTCTGGGGTTTCTTTTTGCTCAAAATTGGCATAATTGACTTCAACTTTGATTTTTTCACTAGAGCCTAATACACGTTGGACATCTTGTTGGATCTCTGCCATTAAGTTTTCGGTCTTTCCAACTAAAGCGGATGTCCGCTTTAATCTGCCTTTGATTTTGATCAGCAGACGATGTTTTGTTGCTTTGACTGATACTTTGGGACCTTCAACAAATTCTTTGTCACTGACTTTGGTCCGTACAAGTCCTTCGATTGCTTTTTTGTCAATGGTCAACGTTCCTTTATCTTCTTTCAATACAAAGGTCGTTTTTGTTTTCGGATAAAACAAAACCACTAAAATCACAATCAAAAACAGGATGATGAAGACTGCTGCTACCCAAAACATATATTGCCGCATAAACAAATTATTGAAGAAATAAGACACTACATTGCCCTCTCTGTCTAACCCAAAAGGCAATTGCATATACGGATTACTCATTAAAACAATTGGCAATAAAACAGTAATAAAGACCAATGAAATGATGATCGATACGATTTTCCACCCTTTACTCATAAGACACCTCCTCCTTTGCTTTATTTATTTAATAGGGGTTTACAAATTGATTGCTTCGCCACCTGTAACACCATAGATTTGTGCAGTCACATAACTGGCTTTGTTCGATGCCAAAAAGACATAGACTGGTGCCAACTCTGCTGGTTGACCAGCCCGTTTCAATAAGGCTTGCTGACCAAATTCTGGTAAAGCATCCTCTGGCTGACCATGATCTAGTTGCAAGGGCGTCCAAATCGGCCCTGGCGCTACACCATTGACGCGAATCCCTTTTTCTGCAAACTGTTTCGCCAAACTAACAGTAAAACTCGCAATAGCTGATTTCGTAGCTGCATAATCCATTAAATGAGCACTTGGACTAAAAGCTTGGACAGATGTGGTTGTGACAATGGCTCCGCCAGCAGGTAAATGCGGTTCTGCGGCTTTGACCAAAGCAAACATCGAAACAATATTGACCATAAAGGTATCTTTTACTTGTTCGATCGGCAATTCTGTAATGGATGGTCGGGTGATTTGTTGCGCCGCATTCAACACAAGCGTATCCAATCCGCCTAACGCAGCCACCGCTTTGTCAATGATTTCTTGCGGGGCAGATTCATCTCGCAGATCATATGGCAACAAAATCGCCTTGCGTCCAGCTTCTTCTATATAATGCGTCACTTCTTTCGCATCTTTTTCTTCCCCTGGGAAAAAGTGTAACGCAATGTCGGCACCTTCCCGAGCGAATGCTATCGCTGCTGCACGACCGATCCCTGAATCACCACCTGTGATCAAGACCCGTCGATTCTCCAATTGCTGATTGCCAACATAAGATTCTTCACCACAGTCTGGTTCTGGCTGCATCTCGTCTTGTAAAGCAGGCGTATCTTGTTCCTGTTTACTGAATTTGCCAGTGTGATACATATCTCGTGGATCAATCAATATAGGTTCACTCATTTATACGTCCTCCTTTGTTCTATACTAAAATTCTAAACCATTCGATTTTTTTTGGGAAATATAACGCTTGTATAACCAAAAAGAATCTACCTCTTCTTGATTTATGGAAAAAGAAAAGGGCTACACTTCAAAAAAATGCATATCATTTCCCTTTTTCTCAGAAGCAAGTACACTAATTAGATAGAATAGTCCTTTAGGAGGAATCGATATGCCTTGGAACGTAAATGATTATCCGGTATCAATGAAAAATTTAGATCCGTTGGTCCGCAAGAAAGCTATTTCGATCGCCAATGCGCTGTTAGCCGATGGTTATGACGATGACCGTGCGATTCCAATTGCCACCAGTCAAGCTGAGAAATGGTTTGATCATGCAACAGAGGCTGAAAAGAAAGCTTTCCAAAAAGAAAAAAGTCCCCAGAAAAATGATGCCCATGAAGTCAATCAAAACGCCGAAAAATTAATAGACGCTAACGTAACGGTCCGCTATCAAGATGACCAGTGGAAAGTTCGTTCTACAGGTGCTGCGCGTGCCAGTGATCAGTTCGACAAAAAAGAAGAGGCTGTGGCTAGAGGCAAAGAAATCGCACAAAACAAACAATCTATCTTGACGATTTATAAACAAGATGGCACCAAACAACAGGAAATCGACTATCGTGACAACTAAAAAAACAGGAAGACAAACCGCTTGAGCACTTGTATGCGCATCGTTTGTCATCCTGTTTTTTTATTTATTTTGCTACTTTCGCAATCTTCCCTTGTTCGATATACACCATCAAGATACTGATATCTGCGGGATTTACCCCACTGATGCGGCTGGCTTGGGCAATCGTTTCAGGTTGGATTTTTTGCAATTTTTGTTTGGCTTCTGTTGCTAAACCATTGATGGCAGCATAATCAATCATTTCTGGGATGCGTTTGGCTTCCATTCGTTTTAGCTTATCGACTTTTTCGAGCGCTTTTTTGATATAGCCTTCATACTTGATTTGAATCTCCACTTGTTCGATTTCTTTTGGTTTCAGTGTATCATCGGCTTCGATAAAGGCCAACATTTCATGATAAGTCACTTCTGGACGTCGCAAGAAATCATAAGCAAGGACACCATCTTTCAGATTAGCGGTGCCTTTACCTGTCAAGTACGCTTGGACTTCTGGTGTTGGTTTGATCCGGATTTTTTTCAACCGGGCCATTTCTTTTTCTACAGCAGCTTTCTTGTCCAAGTAACTGCGATATTGGTCCTCTTTGACTAAACCAATCTGATGACCAACTTCTGTTAGGCGAAGGTCGGCATTGTCATGACGCAGCAATAACCGGTATTCTGCTCTTGATGTCAATAATCGGTACGGTTCATTGGTGCCTTTAGTAACCAAATCATCGATCATAACGCCGATATAGCCATCGCTGCGTTTCATGATAAACGGATCCTTTCCTTGGATTTTCAACGCTGCATTGATACCAGCAATCAATCCTTGGCCGGCTGCTTCTTCATATCCGCTTGTGCCGTTGGTTTGTCCAGCAGTAAATAAGTTTTCAATGACTTTGGTTTCCAATGTTGGTCGTAATTGGTGCGGTACTACGACATCGTACTCAATCGCATAACCTGTCCGCATCATCTCTACCTTTTCCAACCCAGCTATTGAATGCAGCATTTGCACTTGCACATCTTCTGGCATTGAAGTCGATAACCCTTGCACATAAACTTCTTCCGTATGCAAGCCTTCCGGTTCCAAGAACAATTGATGCCGAGATTTATCCGCAAAACGAACAATCTTGTCTTCAATTGACGGACAATATCTTGCCCCAACACCTTCAACGATTCCGGTGAACATTGGTGCCCGATGCAAGTTGTTTTGAATGATTTGGTGGGTGCCTTCATTGGTATAGGTCAACCAACATGGTTCTTGATTTTGGTTATAGTGTTCATCTGGTGTACTATAGCTGAAATGATTGGGTTGTTCATCACCAGGCTGAATTTCTGTCACATCATAATTGATGGTACTTGATTTGACCCGTGGCGGTGTGCCAGTTTTAAAACGGGCGATCTCTAAGCCCAACGCTTTTAAATGATCGGCTAAACCAATAGATGGTTGTGAATTATTTGGACCTGAAGAATACTTCAGCTCGCCGATAATGATCTCACCACGCAAAGCAGTTCCCGCAGTGATCACGACAGCTGACGCTTCATAGCGCGCACCAGTCGAAGTCACCACTCCATGGCATTGGCCATCATCCACCAATAATTTTTCGACAATGCCTTGGCGCAACGTCAAGTTGTCTGTTTGTTCAATGGTCCGTTTCATCTCGGCTGCATAGGCATGCTTGTCTGCTTGGGCCCGCAGTGCTCTGACTGCTGGTCCTTTACCAGTATTAAGCATCCGCATTTGAATATAGGTTTTGTCGATATTTTTACCCATCTCTCCCCCGAGGGCATCGATTTCGCGAACGACAACGCCCTTGGCAGGACCTCCTACGGAAGGATTGCAAGGCATAAATGCGACCATATCTAAATTGATTGTTAGCAACAACGTTTTGGCACCCATCCGACTAGCAGCTAGTGCTGCTTCGGAACCAGCATGACCGGCACCAACAACGATCACATCATAATTTTCTGCTTGATATTCTTGCATGTAGTTCTCCTCTGCGCCCTGTAGGCGTCTTTATTTTCCTAAACAAAATTGACTGAACAATTGGGTGATCAATTCATCTTGCACACTGTCTCCAACAACTTCTCCTAAATAATCCCAACACCGTGTCATATCGATCTGTACTAAATCCACGGGCATGCCCGCTTCAATGCCCTCGATCACTTCTGATAACGAGTACGCAGCATTTTCCAACAAAGCGATGTGTCGGGTATTGGACAGATAGGAAGCATCTTTGTCTGTTGTTTTACCGCCGAAAAAGAGATCCGCAATCGCTTGTTCTAATTGATCTAAGCCTTCATTGTTCAACACAGATACTGAGAAAACTGGCTCATCCGTGATGTATGATCTTAGCTCTTCGGAAGTGATTTGGGCAGGTAAATCCGTCTTGTTCAATAAAATGATCCGTCGGGCACCTTCCGTCAAGGTCAGCAACTGTTGATCTTGCGGCGTGAGCTTTTCACTTTGGTTCAGTACCAGCAAAATCAGTTCGGCTTCTTTCAATGCTTTGCGGCTGCGTTCAACACCGATTTTTTCGACTACATCTTCTGTATCCCGAATACCAGCAGTATCGATCAGCTTTAATGGCACACCTCTAACATTGACATATTCTTCAATCACATCGCGCGTTGTGCCGGCAATATCCGTCACAATGGCTTTTTCTTCTTTTAATAGATGGTTGAGCAGACTAGATTTACCTACATTTGGCCGCCCAATGATTGCGGTGCTCAATCCTTCCCGCAAAATTTTGCCTTGTTGCGCAGTAGCCAACAGACTTTCGATTTGTGCTTTGACCATCTGAGCCTTTTCCAACAACAGACGAGTGGTCAACTCTTCCACATCATCATATTCTGGATAGTCGATGTTGACCTCTACTTGTGCCAATGTTTGTAAAATATCTTGTCTTAATTGGCGAATCAAGTGCGAGAGATTCCCATCTAACTGATTGATTGCTAAATTCATAGCCTTATCTGTTTTGGCGCGGATCAAATCCATGACTGCTTCTGCTTGAGAAAGATCCACACGACCATTTAAAAAGGCCCGTTTGGTAAACTCACCCGGTTCTGCCAGACGTGCCCCTTGGCGCAGCACAAGTTGTAAAAGTTGATTAACGACAACGATCCCTCCGTGACAATTGATCTCAACGACATCTTCACGGGTAAACGTCCGCGGCTGTTTCATAACGGACAACATTACTTCATCCATCAAACGTTCCTCGACAGGGTCTATGATATGACCGTAATGGATCGTATGACTTGGCACTTCTGCCAAAGACTTACTGCTGGTGAAGATTCTATCAGCGATAGCGATAGCTTGATCGCCGCTTAATCGGACAATACTGATTGCGCCTTCTCCAGGGGGAGTTGAAATTGCAGCAATCGTATCAAATTCTTGGGTAATATTCGCCATGTTCTAGCACCTCCTATTTTTTTCCATAAAAAAAAGTGCCCACTCCACCCGTTGATTGAACCCAACGAGTAGACTTCGCACTTTGACTGCTTGTCAATTAAATTCTGGGAATAGATTAGCACATTTTCGTTTACACCGCAAGTTTCTTGGAAAACTTTTAAATTTTGCATATAGACCCAAAACACGCTAAAATAAAGGAAAAGAATGAAACGAGGGAAAGCTTATGGATACGACCAAAAACACAGATACTTCAGCCCGTATCAAAGAAATCATTTTATCAACTGGAAACGTCAATCGACCTTACATCGTACGGGATATCGTCTTCGCGGCGGACAAGATCGAAGTTGATCTTTTCGATACAAGTATCGATCTTAGTGAATTAATGTCTGATGTGACAATGCGTTTGAAAGAAACAGCCCATCGTTATGGTGCCAACGCAGTCATCAATTGTCATTTCGAGCATGATCGTATCGTTGAAGGGGACAAAACGTTTCTAGAAATTTTTGCCTATGGCACAGTCGTACAATTTACTCAATCTACGATCGGCGGTTAACAACAGCTAAACAGAAAAAATCGTCAAAAAAAAGAGTCCGCAGCAGGACTCTTTTCTTTTTACCAAAGTTTGACCTACATCATGTATGTTGACTTTGATAAGAATGATTTGTAATCAAGAATACTTGCTTTCAAAAGGCTTGTCAAATAGGTTTCGAGACAAAAAAAGAGGAAAGGCCTGATATAGCGCCTTTCCTCTTTTAAAATCAAATTTTTTTGGTTGCCGGTTCTACGACCAAATAGCGATAGGGTTCATCCCCTTCAGAATGGGTTTGAACGTTTGTATCTTTGCTCAATACCGAATGGATCTGTTTCCGCTCAAACGCCGGCATCGGCTCTAAGAAAACGGGACGTCCAGTTCTTCTGACCTTTTCAGCAGTGCGACTGGCCAAACGTTCAAGGATTGCTTGGCGCTTTTCCCGATAATCCCCTACATTGATGACCACAGACAACTTATTTTTAGCGATACGGTGGATATAGACTTGCGCTAAATATTGCAACGCATTTAAAGTCTTTCCATGTTTGCCGATCAAAATACCTTGTTTGTCCGTTTCCAATTGAAATACGATCAAACCATCTTGACGTACAGTTTTGACTAAGGCTGGTGCCTGCAATGCTTTTGAGATATTGGTCAAATAGAGTCCCAATTGTGCCAAAGCTTCTTCATCTGACAGATCTGTCTTCTGTTGCGCTTGGCTAGGGCCATCAACTTCAGTCACTGTATCTACGATACCCTCTGACACAGTGACTTGATCAATGACTGGTTCTGGTTCAGTATCAGTTATAGGTGCAGGTTCTACCAAGGCTTTTTCGATTGAAACACGCGCTGGTTTTTTCCCCATTCCCAAAAATCCTTTTTTACCTTCATCAAGTACATCAATGATTGCTTGATCTTTGGTCAATCCAAGAACTTGCAATCCTTCTTGAATCGCTTCTTCTACTGTAAGACTTTCATAAATCGGCATTGCAGTGCAGCCTCCTTTTTATTTTTTGCGTTTTTTCTTGGGATTCAATGCTTTATTCAAAGCTCGTTCCCGTTCTCGTTCCTTACGGGCTGCTTCTTCACGTTCTTGGCGAATCTTGAATGGATTGTTCAAAATCATCGTTTGTACAACTTGGAAGGCATTTGAAACGACCCAGTATAAGGATAGCCCGCTGGCAATATTGATCCCCATCAAAAGAATCATCAATGGCATCGCAAAATTCATGATTTTCAAACTCGCATTTGACTCTACTTGGCTCATACTTGATAAATACGTACTAGCAAAAGTAAACAATGCCGCCAAAATCGGTAAAATGAAGTAAGGATCACGATCCCCCAATTGCAGCCACATAAATTTCCCTTCCTGCAAGGCAGGTACCCGCGAGATCGATTGCCATAATGCCATTAAAATCGGCATTTGAACCAACAAAGGCAAGCATCCAGCATAAGGATTGACATTGTGTTCTGCATATAATTTTTGGGTTTCTTCTTTTAATTTACTTTGTGTTTCAGTATCTTTTGACGCATATTGTTGTTGCAATGCTTTGATTTTCGGCTGCAATTCTTGGGTCTTCCGCATGCTTTTCGTTTGGAAATGCATCAACGGCATCAAAATCACACGAATGATCAATGTAAAGAGAATAATCCCGATCCCGGCATTGCCAAATGATAAAGCTTTGATCGCCTCTGCAAAATAATACACGACATAGCGATCCCAAATTCCCGTGCTTTGCGCATTAACTTCACCTGTTGCACCACAGGCAGATAAAACAACTACTAATGAGAGAACTCCCAAAAGCAATAAGACGCGTTTTCCTTTTTTCACGTAACTAATTCCTTTCTATTACTGTATGATTTTCGCAAGTTTCAGCACGTGCGCCAAGTTCGAATAAATTTCCTTTGAGGAACAAGCAGCCGTGCTTGGGCGCGCAATAATGATAAAATCGATCGCTGGTGAAATGCGCGGCTTCATATCGATCAAACTCGCACGAATCTTTCTTTTCACTTCATTGCGTTTGACCGCATTGCCAACTTTCTTTCCAACAGATAGACCGACACGAAAATGCGGCTGTTCTTTCGGCAAGACATAGACCACGAATTTCCGATTTGCAAAAGAATTCCCTGTCTGGAAAACTTTTTGAAAATCTTGCTCTGATTTTACACGATAAGATTTTCTCATATCGGTTCCTTCACTTCTTTCGATTATGCTTTATTACGTCCTTGAATACGTAACCACTCACTTGTCAATCATACCATATTTGCCCTACATCAGGCACTAAATTCCTAAAAAACGGCATAAAAAAAACCACTGGCAAACAGTGGCTTATGCAGAAATAACCTTTCTGCCTTTACGACGACGGCTAGCTAAAACACGACGTCCATTTTTAGTACTCATACGTTTACGGAATCCGTGAACTTTTTGACGTTTACGTTTATTTGGTTGATACGTTCTTTTCATATATTTCCACCTCCATTAGCAGCTTGCTTATGCGCACAGACATACTTTGATAGTATAACGAGTCAAGCACTACTTTGTCAATAACAAGTTGCGCTAAATTTAGCTTCTTTTATCCACAATCTCGGTGAAATCCGTGTGTTTGCTGTTTATAACCAAAAATTGTGGAAAACTTTTTCCTCAGAGTTATTTCCTGCTTTTCCACAAATAAACAGCCTGTATAAAACTTATCCACATTTCAGTTTTTGTCTGTTGATAAGTATGGAAAATCCTTTTAATACCAACGCTTATATTATACATTAGCGTGTGGATAACCTTTCTGATATTCAAGTTATCAACAGATAGAACTACCTTGTGGAAAACCCTATTTTGGATATGTGCCTTTCTTTTTTATTTTTATCCTACGGTGTGGAAAAGTATTTTTTTCTCACCTTTTTTAATTTAATCTGTGGAAAACTTTTCCAATCCGTGCTATTTTAGTTATATCTATTTTTAGTTATGGGAGGACAATTTATGCCATCTGCTGATTCTATTTGGCAAGATCTGCAAAGATCCTTTAAAGAAGAGTTAAATCCAGCCAGTTACAGTGCTTGGATCGAAACTGCCAATGTCTTGTCTTTTGAAAAAAATCAGCTGCTGATTGAAGTACCCAGCGATCTTCATAAATCTTATTGGGAAAAAAATCTAGCTGCCAAAATCGTCGAAATGGGATTTATGAGGACTGGTGAGGAATTGATTCCTAGTTTTGTGACTGTTGAAGAAGCTGAAGCACTAAAAACACCTGCAGCTTTGCAAAAAACGACCAACAATTCTGAAGAGCCGCCTAAAACTATTTTGAACGAAAAATATACATTTGATACCTTTGTCATCGGAAAAGGCAATCAAATGGCCCATGCTGCTGCCCTCGTTGTTGCTGAAGATCCTGGGTCTATTTATAATCCGCTGTTCTTCTATGGAGGGGTTGGTTTAGGTAAAACCCATTTGATGCACGCGATCGGTCATCAGATGCTCCTAAAACGACCAACAGCCAAAATCAAATATGTCAGTAGTGAAAACTTCACCAATGACTTCATCACTTCGATCCAAAAAAACAAAATGGAAGACTTTCGCAACGAATATCGCAATGTCGATCTTTTACTCGTAGATGATATCCAATTTTTGGTGAATAAAGAAGGAACTCAGGAAGAATTCTTTAATACGTTTGAAGAGTTATACCGCAACAATAAGCAAATCGTCTTGACCAGTGATCGATTGCCCAACGAGATCCCTACTTTACCAGAACGTTTGGTTTCCCGTTTTGCTTGGGGATTATCGGTAGACATCACACCACCTGATTTAGAGACCCGTACGGCTATTTTACGGAAAAAAGCCGAAGCAGAGCGATTGGAGATACCTGATGATACATTAAGTTATATTGCTGGGCAGATTGATTCGAATATCCGAGAACTCGAGGGAGCCTTAGTTAGGGTCCAAGCTTTTGCAACGATGCAAAATTCAGATATCACCACTAGTTTGGCAGCTGAAGCCATCAAAGCACTCAAATCAAGCCATGGGTCTACCCAAGTATCTATTCTACAGATCCAAGAAGAGGTGGCTAAATATTACCACATTCATGTGACTGACTTAAAAGGCAAAAAACGCGTCAAAGGTATTGTTGTTCCACGCCAGATCGCAATGTTCCTTTCAAGAGAACTCACAGACAGTTCGTTACCAAAAATCGGCGGTGAATTCGGCGGTAAAGATCATACAACTGTCATTCATGCCCACGAAAAAATTCAACATTTGGTTGAAACAGATGCCACGATCAAAAATGAGATTGCTGAAATCAAACACATTCTCTTCAGCTAAGCTGTGGATAATAAGGAAAAAACGTGAAAAGTTATCCACAAGTTATTCACAGGCGTTTTCGTTGGTACTATCACGCTAAACTAAAGTTATCCACATTACTAACAAGCCTATTACTACTATTACTTTTATTTAATAACTATAAATTAAAGGAGTCCCGTTATGAAACTAACTTTAAACCGCTCAGAATTCATGCAAGAACTACAAACTGTTCAACGTGCCATTTCAACAAAAACGACTATCCCGATTTTAACAGGTGTCAAAATCACACTGACGGACCAAGGATTAACATTGACTGGCAGCAATGCTGATATTTCGATTGAAACATTTCTTAGTGCTGACAATGAGAAAGCCCAAATGAACATCGAACAAACAGGGGCGATCGTTCTTCAAGCACGCTTCTTCAGTGAAATCGTTCGTCGATTACCAGAAAGTACATTGACTTTAGAAGTATTAGAAAACAACCAAGTGGCAATCACTTCCGGTAAAGCCAATTTTACGGTGAATGGCTTAGATGCAGATAGCTATCCACACTTACCAGTTGTTGAAAGCCAAAACGCCATCGAGATCCCGGGGCATATCCTAAACAAAATCGTGAGTGAAACAGTTTTTGCTGTTTCTCAACATGAAAGTCGCCCAATTTTGACTGGGGTCCATTTTGTTCTCGAGGATCAAAAACTACTCGCAGTTGCGACTGATTCACATCGTTTGAGCCAACGTGTGATCCCTCTAGACAGCGGTGACACGGCCTTCAATATTGTGATTCCTGGAAAAAGTTTGACTGAACTTTCTCGTTCATTGACAGATGAAGAAGAAGCGATCCAAATCAGTATCATGGATAATCAAGTCTTGTTCCAAACCAAAACAATGAAATTTTATTCACGTTTGTTAGAAGGAACGTACCCAGATACCAATCGTTTGATTCCTTCAAGTTTCAATACTGAAATCGAATTTGTCGTCCCTGAACTGCTGCAAGCGATTGAACGGGCATCATTGCTTTCACACGAAGGGCGCAATAATATCGTACGTTTGGCTATTTCTGAAGAAGCAGTTGTTTTATATGGAAATTCTCCAGAAATCGGGAAAGTTGAAGAAGATCTGAACTTTGCCTCTGTGACCGGTGATCCATTGGAGATTTCTTTCAATCCAGACTATATGAAAGCTGCTTTACGGGCTTTTGGTGATACAAGCATCGTCATTCGGTTTATTTCAGCGATCCGTCCATTTACTTTAGAACCAACAGAAAGCAAAGGTACGTTTATCCAACTGATCACGCCTGTCAGAACCAATTGATTTTCATGTCTTTTGAAAATCAATGAAATACGTAGTGAAAATGAATAAATCTATTTAAAGGGCTTAAAATCGTTTTTAAGCCCTTTTTTCTATTTTTGCTTATTTTTTATCTAAAAAGAGTAAGTCTTCTGAGAATCAAAAATATCCCGATGAATTTGTTTTCTGAGGCAAAAAAGAGTATAATAGAAGTACACATTCTGTGACGGAATTGAGGGAAATTATGAAAAAGAAAATTTTTTTGGAAACAGAATACATGACCCTTGGACAAATGTTGAAAGAAGCTAGCGTGATTGGCAGCGGTGGACAAGCAAAGTGGTATTTAGCTGAACAAACCGTTTTGGTCGATGGAGAGCCTGAAAATAGAAGAGGCCGTAAACTATATGCGGGAATGATGATCGAGCTGCCTGATGAGGGTACTTTTTTTATGGTCAAGAAAGAAGACAGCGATGCGGCTGAATGAGTTGCAAATCAAGAATTATCGCAATTATGAAACGTTGTCGCTGCACTTCAACAAAAACTTGGTCATTTTTTTAGGAGAGAATGCACAAGGGAAAACCAATATCCTTGAAAGCATCTATGTTTTGGCAATGACCAAAAGCCATCGGACATCCAGCGAACAAGAGTTGATTCGCTGGGAAACGGACGGCGCCTATATTTCTGGTCTGGTAGATCGCGGACGTTCCACGATCCCGTTAGAATTATTTTTATCAAAAAAAGGGCGCAAAACCAAAGTCAATCATATTGAACAAAAAAAACTGAGTAGTTACATAGGACAATTGAATGTCATTTTATTTGCGCCAGAAGACTTATCTTTGGTCAAAGGAAGTCCGCAAGTGCGGCGCAAATTTCTTGATATGGAGATTGGACAGATCGATCCAATCTATTTGTATGATCTTGTTCAATATCAAACCGTCTTGAAACAAAGAAACCAATACTTAAAACAATTAGCTGAAAAGAAGCAGACTGATGAAGTTTATCTGGATGTACTGACCGAGCAATTGATTGATTTCGGCAGCAAAATCATCCTAGCTAGACAAAAGTTTGTCCAAAGACTGGGGTATTGGGCCAATGCACTTCATCAAAAAATCAGTCAAGAAAAAGAAGTGCTGCAGATCAACTACTTATCGAATATTCCTGCAACTTGTCAAACGCTGCAAGATATCCAGCAACACTTCACGCATTCTTTGGCACAAGTCAAAGAACGAGAAAGATTTCGTCAGATGACTTTAGTTGGACCGCATCGAGATGACTTAGATTTTTTGATCAACGATAAGGACGTGCAAACCTTTGGTTCCCAAGGGCAGCAACGCACGACAGCTTTAAGTGTCAAATTAGCTGAGATCGACTTAATGAAAGAAGAAACCGGTGAATATCCGGTATTGTTGTTAGATGACGTGATGAGTGAGCTGGATGATTCCCGCCAACTGCATTTATTGGCAACGATTGAAGGAAAAGTCCAGACATTTCTGACAACGACCACATTAGATCATGTAAAAGATAAAATGTCTGTAGAAGCAGAGATTTTTTATGTAGAGCAAGGACATATCAAAGGAGAATAGACTGAATGACAGAAGAAGAAAAAAATTTAGTTGAACGGGCCAAAGCCTATGATGCCAGTCAGATCCAAGTATTAGAAGGATTAGAAGCCGTTCGTAAGCGTCCTGGGATGTATATCGGTTCAACCAGTTCAGAAGGCTTGCATCATTTAGTATGGGAAATCGTAGATAATTCGATTGATGAAGCGTTAGCTGGTTTTGCAACCAGTATTGAAGTGATCATTGAACCTGATAATAGTATCACTGTCATTGATGACGGTCGGGGAATTCCAGTCGGTATCCAAGCCAAAACGGGTCGACCTGCTGTTGAAACCGTGTTTACGATTTTACATGCCGGCGGTAAATTCGGCGGTGGCGGATACAAAGTTTCTGGTGGTTTGCATGGTGTAGGTTCTTCCGTGGTGAATGCATTGTCGACAACACTAGACGTAAAAGTGTATAAAGAAGGCAAAGTATACTACCAAGAATATCATCGTGGGGCAGTCGTGGAAGATTTGAAAGTCATTGATGAAACAGATCGCCATGGGACAACCGTCCATTTTGTGCCAGACCCTGAAATTTTTACAGAAACAACAGAATTCAATTTTGACAAATTGGCTACGCGTGTTCGAGAATTGGCGTTCTTGAATCGCGGCTTGAAAATCTCGATCGAAGATAAGCGCAGCGAAAAACCGATATTGAAAGAATATCATTATGATGGTGGGATCAAGAGTTATGTTGAGCATTTAAATGCCAGCAAAACAGCACTATTCCCCGAACCAATTTATCTTGAGGGAGAACAACAAGGAATCACTGTTGAGGTTTCTATGCAATATACAGATAGTTACCACAGCAATTTATTGAGCTTTGCCAACAATATCCATACGTATGAAGGCGGCACCCATGAATTTGGCTTTAAAACGGCTTTGACACGGGTAATCAATGACTATGCCCGCAAATCAAAGGTCATGAAAGAAAATGATGAGAATCTTACCGGTGAAGATGTCCGAGAAGGATTGACTGCAGTCATCTCGATCAAACATCCCGATCCGCAGTTTGAAGGACAAACCAAAACCAAACTAGGTAACTCTGAAGTACGGACAGTCACAGATCGATTGTTTTCTGAACACTTTACCAAATTCTTGATGGAAAACCCAACAGTCGGACGACAAGTCGTTGAAAAAGGATTATTGGCTTCAAAAGCACGGCAAGCGGCCAAACGTGCGCGCGAAATGACGCGACGAAAAGGCGCATTAGAAATCAGTAATTTACCTGGTAAATTGGCTGACTGTTCTAGTAAAGATCCTGAAAAAAGCGAATTGTTCATCGTCGAAGGAGATTCCGCAGGCGGGTCTGCGAAACAAGGACGCAGCCGGGAATATCAAGCGATTTTACCGATCCGTGGGAAAATTTTGAATGTCGAAAAAGCGAGCATGGACAAGATTTTGGCAAATGAAGAAATTCGTTCATTGTTTACCGCAATGGGGACTGGTTTTGGTGCTGATTTTGATGTGTCAAAAGCCCGTTACCACAAGTTGGTCATCATGACAGATGCCGATGTCGATGGTGCCCACATCCGTACATTGTTATTGACACTTTTTTATAGATACATGCGTCCAATCGTGGAAGCGGGCTATGTGTATATTGCACAACCGCCTTTATATGGTGTCAAACAAGGAAAAAATATCCATTATATCCAACCTGGAAAGAACGCAGAGCAAGATTTGAAAGACAAAATCGCTTCATTGCCTGCGACACCTAAAGCGACCGTTCAACGGTATAAAGGATTGGGAGAGATGGATGACCATCAACTATGGGAAACCACAATGGATCCAGAAAATCGGATGATGTTGCGTGTAAGCGTGGATGATGCGATCGAAGCGGATCAAGTTTTTGAAATGTTGATGGGCGATCGCGTGGAACCACGACGCGCCTTCATTGAAGAAAATGCACATTACGTGAAAAACTTGGATATCTAACCAATCGCAGAGGAGGAAACAGCTTGAGTGAAGCAAAACAAAATATTCACGACGTCAATCTAACGAGTGAAATGCGTGAGTCCTTTATCGATTATGCGATGAGTGTTATCGTTGCAAGGGCTTTGCCAGATGTGCGAGATGGCTTAAAGCCAGTTCACCGCAGAATTTTGTATGGCATGAACGAATTGGGTGTAACGCCAGATAAACCACATAAAAAATCTGCCCGGATCGTCGGCGATGTAATGGGTAAATATCACCCTCATGGGGATAGTGCGATCTATGAATCAATGGTTCGTATGGCGCAGCCGTTTAGTTATCGCTATATGCTTGTTGATGGACATGGAAACTTTGGCTCCGTCGACGGTGACGGCGCAGCTGCCATGCGTTACACCGAGGCCAGAATGAGTAAACTGGCGATGGAAATGTTGCGGGATATCAATAAAGATACCGTTGACTTTCAAAGCAACTATGATGATACTGAACGGGAACCGGCTGTCTTACCTGCAAGATTCCCCAATTTACTGGTCAATGGAACAACGGGGATCGCGGTCGGCATGGCTACCAATATTCCGCCGCATAATTTGAATGAAGTGATTGCAGCTATCGATTTATTGATGGAGAATCCTGATGTAACTACGAGCGAATTGATGGAAGTTCTGCCTGGACCCGATTTTCCTACTGGCGGGATCGTTATGGGGAAATCAGGTATCCGTCGCGCATACGAAACAGGGAAAGGTTCGATCACTGTTCGTGGTAAAGTCGAAGTGACTGAAATGCCAAATGGCAAAGAAAGAATCTTAGTGACAGAATTGCCATACATGGTCAACAAAGCCAAACTGATCGAACGAATCTCGGAACTGCATCGTGATAAGCGAATTGAAGGCATCACTGATTTGCGGGATGAATCGTCTCGAGAGGGGATGCGAATCGTTATTGATGTCCGCAGAGATGTCAGTGCATCAGTCATCTTGAACAATCTGTACAAAATGACAGCTTTACAGTCTTCTTTCGGCTTTAATATGCTTGCCATTGAAAAAGGCGTGCCGAAAATACTGAGTTTGAAACGAATTCTAGAAAATTATATCGAGCACCAACAAGAAGTTGTGACGCGTCGTACGCAATTTGATAAAAACAAAGCGGAAGCACGCGCCCATATTTTGGAAGGGTTGCGGATCGCTCTTGATCATATCGATGAAATCATTGCGTTGATTCGTGCATCAGCTTCTGATGATATTGCCAAGACGACCATGATGGAGCGTTTTGAATTATCGGAACGTCAAGCACAAGCGATCTTAGATATGCGTTTGCGGCGTCTGACCGGTTTAGAACGAGATAAAATCGAGAATGAATACCAAAGTTTGTTAGAATTGATTGCTGATTTAACAGATATTTTGGCTCATCCGCATCGGGTATTAGAAATCATCCAAACAGAATTGCAGGAGTTAGGCCAACGTTTTGGTGATGCTCGCCGGACTGAATTACTTGTAGGTGAGGTACTCAGCCTTGAGGATGAAGACTTGATCGAAGAAGAAGAAATCGTTATAACGTTGACTAATAATGGCTATATCAAACGAGTAGCAAATTCAGAATTCCGTGCGCAAAGACGTGGCGGCCGTGGTGTCCAAGGAATGGGCATTCACGATGAAGATTTTGTTCGAACGCTGCTATCATGTTCTACACATGATACGCTGCTCTTCTTTACCAATAAAGGCAAAGTCTACAAAGCCAAAGGGTATGAAATCCCTGAATATGGACGAGCAGCCAAAGGGATCCCTGTCATCAACTTGCTCGGTATTGACTCCAGCGAACGTATCGAAGCGATCATATCTGCTTCGGGTGGACCACAAGAAGGACGTTACCTCTTCTTTACTACACGACTAGGAATCGTGAAGCGGACTTCAGTGACTGCGTTTGCGAACATTCGTGCCAACGGCTTGATTGCCATCGGTTTGAAAGAAAATGATGAGCTGGTAAATGTGATTGAAACCCATGGGGAAGATAGAGTGATCATCGGTACGCATAAAGGGTATTCTGTCACATTCGAAGAAGCGTTGGTCCGCGATATGGGACGAACAGCTGCTGGTGTCCGTGGTATTCGTCTAAGAGAAGCAGATTATGTTGTTGGAGCTGCTGTGATCAAAGAAGACAGTGAAGTCTTAGTGATCACAGAAAACGGCTATGGCAAACGCACCAAAGGCTCTGAGTACCCAGTCAAAGGTCGTGGCGGTAAAGGGATCAAAACAGCCAATATCACGCCTAAGAATGGCCCTCTTGCTGGATTAACGACTGTTTCTGGTGAAGAAGACATCATGGTCATCACCAATAAAGGTGTCTTGATCAGATTCAATGTAGCTTCTGTTTCGCAAACTGGCCGTGCCACATTGGGTGTACGCTTGATGAAGATGGAAAACGAAGCCAAAGTTGTAACAATGGCCACCGTAGAGCCTGAACCGCAATTGGACATAGCGACAGAGCGCGCGCAAGCCGAAGATACGTCTGTAATGAATCAGGCCGTTCAAGATTTAGCAGATAGTCAGGATACAGCGACAGATACGGAAGAATAAATTTTTTCAGATTATACAAAAAAACGAACCCACTTTTGGTTCGTTTTTTTTTTTTGGTTCAATCACCATCTGTTTGCGTAATTCTTTATGTAAGGAACAAAGTCGGTTGTATTTAGAATAACAGCTTGCAACTTGAACGTAAAAAGTGTATAATAATTATTTGTGAGTAGTCTAACCAGGCCACTCTCTCTGCTCCTAGTCAACTAGGGGCCTAAGTCCACAGGGAGGTGAAGAATCAATGGAAAACACGAAATATGAAATTTTATACATCATTCGTCCAAACATTGATGAAGAAGCTAAATCCGCATTGATTGCACGTTTTGATTCAATCTTAACTGATAACGGCGCTGAAGTTATCGAGTCTAAAGATTGGCAAAAACGCCGTCTAGCGTATGAAATGGATGGATTCCGTGAGGGTATCTATCACATCGTTAAAGTTTCTTCTTCAACAACTGCAAGTGCAATCAACGAATTTGACCGTCTTGCAAAAATCAATGATGACATTATCCGTCACATGATTGTCAAAGAAGAAGCATAATATTGTTTCACGTGAAACAAAAGCGATGAGGAGATGATGAACTTTGATTAACAATGTTGTACTAGTAGGAAGATTAACTAAAGATCCTGATTTACGTTACACTTCTAACGGCACGGGTGTCGCTACATTTACTTTGGCAGTAAATCGTAATTTTACCAATCAAAGTGGTGAGCGCGAAGCTGATTTTATCAACTGCGTCATTTGGAGAAAACCAGCGGAAACCATGGCAAACTATGCACGTAAAGGGACATTGCTAGGGATCACTGGACGGATTCAAACACGTTCTTATGATAACCAACAAGGTCAACGTGTTTATGTAACAGAAGTCGTTGCTGATAACTTCCAATTATTAGAGTCAAGAAATGCTTCTGAGCAAAGACGGACATCTGACAGCGGCAGCAGCAATAACACTACGTATAATTCAAATAGTTCTTCTGGATTTGGTAACAATCAAAGCAATCAAACTCAATCCTCTCAACCATCAGGAATGCCTAGTTTTGATCGTGATAATTCCGATCCGTTCGGAAACGCATCAATCGACATTTCAGACGATGATTTACCATTCTAAGAAATTGATAGGAGGGAAATAGGATGGCACAACAAAGAAGAGGCGGACGCAAACGTCGTAAAGTAGACTATATTGCAGCTAACCATATCGAACATATCGATTATAAAGATATCGAATTATTAAAACGTTTCATTTCAGAACGCGGTAAAATTTTGCCACGTCGTGTAACTGGTACAGGCGCGAAAAACCAACGCAAACTTACCATTGCAATCAAACGCGCACGTATTATGGGATTACTTCCATTCGTAGGCGAAGAATAAATCGACTTCAAATGACAAGCTTCTTGAGAGGCTTGTCATTTTTTTGTCTTTTCATCTTTTGTTATTTGTTATTTTATTTTTGTTTACAATAACAGATGAATGGATATAGTGAACCTTGTTATATGTCTTAGCGTTTCACGTGAAACATTTTTTTGCATCATCGCCTAATTTCCTAAACTGTGGTAAAATAGGATAACGAAAGATCATAAATTGGGAGAAAATATTGAGGGGTTAAATAATGGCAGCAATTGGGTTGATTTCAATTGATAATTACGACGATTTGATTGAAAAAAAAGATGACAAACAAGTATCTTATTTGAACTCGCTGATTACAACGCTGATTTCCGATTGGGCAAGTGAAAACAGTGTCTTTTACAAGCGTATCAATTCAGAACGTTTTCTTTTTGTTGCAAAAGATTCTGATATTGAACGAATGAAAGACGATAAATTTCAATTTTTGACTCGGGTGCGACAAGTGGCTGGAAAAAACGATTTGCCATTGACCATCAGTATGGGGATTGCGTATGGCCAGGAATCTTTTGAAGTGATTGGTGAAGAAGCACAAAATAATCTAGATGTGGCATTGGTCAGAGGTGGGGATCAAGTTGTCCTCAGGGAAGCTATAGAAGATGCAAAACCACAATTTTTTGGTGGCAATACAGATGGCACACCAAAGAGAACGCGTGTTCGTTCTCGGGCTATGAGTACTGCCTTGAAAAAGATTTTTGCTGAGAATCAGCGGATATTTATCATGGGACATCGTTACCCTGATATGGATGCGCTTGGATCAGCTTTTGGTGTTGCTTATATGGCAATGATGAGTGACAAAGAGTGCTATATCATTCTGAATGCGAAAGAAATCACTGCTGACATTGAACGTGCTTTAGAGGAGTTAAAAAAGTATCCTGACCTTCAGCGACTTGTGATTTCAGACGAAGAAGCAATTGATCTATCAAATGACGAAAGTGTCTTAGTGATGGTTGATTACCATAAGCCATCAATGTCGATTTCTCAAGCTGTCTATGATACATTTGAAAAGATTGCTGTAATCGACCATCATCGTCGCGGCGATGAGTTTCCTGATAAACCTTTATTGACGTATATTGAATCATCAGCTTCCTCGGCAGCTGAGCTAGTCGCCGAATTGATTCAATATCGTGCAGCCCGTAAATCATTATTGCCTAAATTTATTTCTACTGCGCTTTTAGCAGGGATCTATGTGGATACCAAAAATTTCACTGTGCGTACGACAGGGCGCACCTTTGATATAGCTGGTTATTTGAAGAATCAAGGTGCAGATACATCATTGGTACAATATATGCTGAGTACGGATTTAGATTCTTACCTGATGATCAGTGAGTTGGTATCACGCAGCAAGCACTTTAAAGAAGATATCGTGATTGCCTCAGCGGATGAAGATCGCGTATATGATAGTGTTACTGTAGCTAAAGCCGCGGATACATTATTGTCTATCAATGGCATCCATGCGGCTTTCGTGATCACCAAACAACCAGGCGATTTGATTGGGATCAGTGCGCGGAGTACTGGCAAAGTCAATGTGCAAACCATTATGGAAGGCCTGGGAGGCGGCGGCCATTTTACCAATGCAGCAACGCAAATCAAAGGCAGCAATATCGATGAAGTAGAGGATCGCCTGCGCAATGAATTAATCAATCATGATCAATAATAAGGAGTGACCAAAACATGAAAGTTATTTTCTTACAAGATGTAAAAGGTAAAGGAAAAAAAGGGGATATCAAGGAAGTACCTAATGGGTATGCACAAAACTTCCTAATCAAAAATAACTACGCTAAACCAGCCAATAATGAAAGTGTGGCTGAATTAAAAGGCAAGCAAAAAGCCAAAGAAAAACAAGATGCAGAAGTATTAGCCGAAGCACAAGAATTGAAGCAAATTCTTGAAAAAGAGGAAACGGTTGTTAAGATCCAAGCCAAAGCAGGTGAGGACGGTCGTTTGTTCGGTTCAATCCCTTCTAAACAAATCGCAGATGCATTGAATAAACAATACAAGATCAAATTGGATAAACGCAAAATTGAGTTAGATCAACCGATTCGTGCGTTAGGCTTTACGCAAGTACCAGTGAAGATCCATCCACAAGTGACTGCAACCATCAATGTGCATACGGTCCAAGAATAAGGGAAAGACCCAACAGTCAAATGTTGGGTCTTTTTCAGGGGATTTCACAAAAGGTGCCTTGTACTTTACTAGGTTATCTTGTAGAATAAATGGACACTAGATGAGGAGCGAAAGGTATGAATGAAGCGTGGCAGAACCAAGTCCCTCCACAAGATATAGAAGCGGAACAAGCGGTACTCGGTGCAATATTTTTAGATGCTGAAGCGATTATTGATGCAATGGAAGTCATTGCACCGCAAGATTTTTATCGACGGAGTCATCAAATAATTTTTCAAGCAATGATTCAATTGAATGACCGCAGTGAAGCAATTGATTTGATTACCCTTAAAGCAGAAATCGAAAAAAGCAGCAGTTTAGAAGATGTCGGCGGCTTAACGTACTTAACGGAACTCAGTCAAGCATCACCATCAGCGGCTAGTATAGCCTATTATGCTAAGATCGTTGACGACAAGGCCACTTTGCGCAATCTGATCCAAACAGCCAGCAGAATCGTTACACAAGGTTTTGAACAAGATGAAGATGTTCAATCCATCATTGATCAAGCAGAAAAAAGCATTCTGGAAGTATCAGAAAAACGAAATAGCAATGGCTTTCAATCAATTGCAGATGTCTTAAATCGGACAATTGAAAATATCGATCAATTGGCGCAAAACAATGAAGAGATCACAGGTTTGCCAACAGGCTATCCTGCATTAGATAAAATGACTGCGGGGCTGCAAAAAGAAGAATTGATTATTCTTGCTGCCCGTCCAGCCGTGGGTAAAACAGCCTTTGCATTGAATATCGCACAAAATGTCGGTACCAAAACAGATCGTTCTGTCGCTATTTTTAGTTTGGAAATGGGTGCCGAATCCCTAGTCAATCGGATGTTATGTGCAGAAGGCTCGATTGAAGCCGGACATTTGCGAACCGGGCAATTGTCTGAAGAAGAATGGCGCAATTTGATCGTAGCTATGGGTAGTTTATCCAATGCTAGCATCTATATCGATGATACACCAGGGATCAAAATATCAGAGATTCGCGCCCGTTGTCGCAAATTGGCGCAAGAAAAAGGCAATCTTGGATTGATATTGATTGATTATTTGCAATTGATCGAAGGAACTGGACGTGAGAATCGGCAACAAGAAGTATCAGAAATATCCCGTCAATTAAAGAAATTAGCGAAAGAATTAAAAGTACCAGTTATTGCGCTTTCCCAGTTGTCACGGGGGGTAGAGCAACGGCAAGACAAACGTCCCGTGTTGAGTGATATCCGGGAGTCAGGATCGATCGAGCAAGATGCAGATATCGTGGCCTTTTTATACCGAGATGATTACTACCGCAGCGAAGAAGGCGATGACGACAACCAAGAAGAGCAGCAAGACAATAATGTCATTGAAGTTATTATCGAAAAAAACCGGAGCGGTGCCCGTGGTACTGTGGAATTGTTGTTTATCAAAGAATACAATAAGTTTTCTTCGGTTTCTCCACGCACAGAATTTGGATAAACACATCGTCTTATGGCACACCTGTTGAAATCGGGTGTGCTATTTTTATTCGCTTTTAAATGCTATTTTTTTTATTCAGAAAAAAATAGTTCGTTTTTTAACCTTTAAAATAGATAAATCGAATTAAATATTCGATTTTAGATTGAAAGCCGTTGCGAAACTTGTTACAATACATAAGGAATGCATTAATCAAAGAAAGAGGTCATTTTATGTCATCTGTAGTAGTAGTAGGTACACAATGGGGCGACGAAGGTAAAGGAAAGATCACGGACTTTTTGAGTGAAAACGCAGAAGTCATTGCACGTTATCAAGGTGGCGACAATGCGGGACATACAATTAAATTTGACGGTGTGACCTATAAATTGCATTTGATTCCTTCAGGGATTTTTTATGCAGATAAAATCAGTGTCATCGGAAATGGGGTTGTGGTCAATCCTAAATCACTGGTAAAAGAACTCGCATATTTAAAAGAAAATAATATAATAACAAAAAATTTAAAAATATCTGATCGAGCACATGTTATTTTACCTTATCATATCCAATTGGATCAGCTGCAAGAAGACGCAAAAGGCGAAAATAAAATCGGTACAACCATCAAAGGGATCGGACCTGCTTATATGGATAAAGCAGCGCGGATCGGTATTCGAATCGCAGATTTATTGGATAAAGAGATCTTTGAAGAACGGTTACGAATCAATTTAGAAGAAAAAAATCGTCAATTTGTTAAGATGTTCGATGCTGAACCGATTGATTTTGATGATGTCTTTGAAGAATACTATGCTTATGGACAGCAAATCAAGCAATATGTGACAGATACATCAGTGATTCTAAATGATGCCCTGGATGCGGGCAAACGGGTTTTATTTGAAGGGGCCCAAGGTGTGATGCTGGATATTGATCAAGGAACGTATCCGTTTGTGACGTCTTCGAACCCAGTAGCTGGCGGCGTGACCATCGGCAGTGGGGTTGGACCTTCAAAGATCAATAAAGTGGTTGGTGTGTGTAAAGCTTATACGTCTCGTGTGGGGGATGGTCCTTTTCCAACAGAATTGTTTGATGAAACGGGTCAGCAAATTCGTGAAGTTGGTCGGGAATATGGAACCACAACTGGGCGCCCTCGTCGTGTAGGATGGTTTGATACTGTTGTGATGCGCCATTCAAAACGCGTTTCAGGAATCACCAATCTATCTTTGAATTCAATCGATGTTTTGAGTGGATTGGATACAGTCAAGATTTGTACGGCCTATGAATTGGATGGAGAGGAAATTTATCACTATCCAGCGAGCTTGAAAGAATTGAATCGCTGCAAACCTGTTTATGAAGAATTGCCTGGCTGGTCTGAAGACATTACTGGCTGCAAAACATTGGCAGATTTGCCTGAAAATGCTCGGAACTATGTCCATCGGGTATCAGAATTAGTCGGTGTTCGCATTTCTACTTTCTCTGTTGGACCAGATCGTAATCAAACCAATATTTTAGAAAGTGTCTGGGCACAAATCTAAACAACTAACAGTGTCGAATAGCGGCACAGCACAAGATAATGTATGAATCACGTCAGAAAAGCAAAAAAACAGCTGTTTCATTTGCTTCAACGCGAGAGAATGCTTTTGTCTTGTGCTTTTTTTGCTATAATAAATGATATGAAAGGGGTGGAATCATGTTTCAATTGATAACTGATTCTTGTTGTGACCTACCTGCGGAACGATTGGCTGAACTAGATGTCGCTTATATTCCGATGGTAGTTGCGTTAGAGGGGAAAGAGTATACGGATGATATGGGTCAATCTTTTGATACAGATTGGTTTTTAGCAAAATTAAAAGAACATGCACAACCGACTACATCTCAGATTAATGTAGGTCGCTATATGGAACATTTTCGTCCATATGTAGATGCAGGAACACCTATTTTATATTTAGGTTTTTCTTCAGGAATGAGTGGTTCTTTTCAAAGTGCTGTACAAGCTGTGGCATTACTGAAAGAGGAATACGAAACAGTCAATATTTCACTGATCGATACGAAATCAGCGAGTTTAGGTGAAGGGCTTTTGGTTGCGGAGGCAGCCAAGCGTAAAGCAGCAGGGGCTTCATTGCTGGAAGTGAGCCAATGGGTCGAAGAACACAAAATGCAAGTTGATTCCTGGGTGACAGTGGATGATTTGAAGCAGTTGGAACGAGGAGGACGGATCTCTAAAACTGCAGCGGCAATTGGCGGCTTATTGAATGTCAAACCGATCATCACCGTGGATATGGATGGAAAACTGCGAAATGTGGATAAAGTGCGGGGGCGCAATAAATCAATCCAGAACATTGTCGATCATACGATAGCCAATCTGCAAGCAACACAAACAAGGACTGTCTACATTGCGAATGCTGGCGATGATGAGGCCGCTGATAAAGTGATTGCAAGTTTGCGTGAAAAAATTCCAGATGTTGATATTTATCATTACCCACTAGGTCCGACGATATCTAGTCATACCGGGTATGGTTGTCTTGCAGTTTTTTCATTCGGCACAAGTCGTGTAGCTAGTGCTTAAAGTCAACCATAAAGAAAGCCAGTTGAGCATTCCTGAATGTTCAACTGGCTTTCTTGTTTAATTATTTAATTCAGCAACTCTTTTTTGAACATCTTTGTTCTCTAAAAACTCATCATAAGTCGTTTCGGCACGATCCACGACACCCTTACTAGAAACCGCAATGATCCGGTTCGCTAATGTTTGGATAAATTGGTGGTCATGAGAAGCAAACAGCAATGATCCGGTAAAGGCCATTAAACCATCATTTAGAGCAGTGATCGATTCTAAATCCAAGTGATTGGTCGGATCATCTAATACCAGCACATTGGCTTTCGATAACATCAGTTTAGACAGCATGCAACGGACCTTTTCGCCTCCGGAAAGGACGTTGACAGGTTTCAATACTTCATCACCAGAAAAGAGCATCCGACCTAAGAAGCTGCGTAAGAAGGTGTTGTCATCTTCTTCTTTGCCAGCATATTGACGCAACCAATCAACGATTGGCATGTCGGTATCAAATTCGGTGGTGGTGTCTTTAGGCAAGTAAGCATGTTGTGTTGTTACACCCCAGCGGACGCTGCCTGTATCAGGGGTGATCTCACCCATGATTACTTTGAACAAAGTGGTGGTTGTAATATCACTATTTGCTACAAACGCAACTTTATCATCTTTGTTCAATGTGAAAGAGATATTGCTGAGAATTTGCTTGCCATCAATGGTGACACTGACATTGTCCACTTGTAATAGATCATTCCCGATCTCTCTTTCTGGTTTGAAACCAACGAAAGGATAACGGCGAGATGAAGGTTGGATGTCATCAAGGGTGATTTTATCCAACATTTTTTTACGAGAGGTTGCTTGTTTTGATTTAGACGCATTGGCGCTGAAACGTGCAATAAAGTCTTGCAACTCTTTGATTTGCTCTTCTTTTTTTGCATTTGATTGTGATTGTAATTTTGCAGCCAATTGACTAGATTCTAACCAAAAATCATAATTCCCAACGAATAGTTTGATTTTGCCAAAATCTAAGTCAGCCATGTGGGTACAAACTTTATTTAAGAAGTGGCGGTCATGAGATACAACGATGACTGTATTTTCAAAGTTGATCAAAAATTCTTCTAACCAGTTGATCGATTGGATATCTAAACCATTCGTAGGTTCATCTAGCAGGAGAACATCAGGTTTACCGAATAAAGCTTGTGCCAACAAAACTTTGACTCTTTGCCCGGCCGTTAATTCTTTCATTTGCAGATGATGCAATTCCTCAGGGATATTCAATCCTTGTAAAAGAACCGCTGCTTCTGGCTCAGCTTCCCATCCATCAAGCTCAGCAAATTCACCTTCTAGTTCAGCAGCGCGTATGCCATCCTCATCTGTAAAATCTTCTTTCATGTAGATGGCATCTTTTTCTTTCATCACTTCGTAGAGGCGCTTATGGCCCATGATGACTGTTTCAATCACTGCATATTCTTCATAATCATAATGGTTCTGTTTCAAGACAGCCATCCGTTCATCAGGACCTAAAGATACATTGCCTGTTGACGGCTGGATCTCACCAGATAATATTTTTAAAAAAGTTGATTTACCAGCACCATTTGCACCAATCAAACCATAACAATTACCAGGCGTAAATTTAATATTAACATCGTCAAATAGTTTGCGGTCTGAAAAATGCAAACTTACATCACTTACTGTAATCAATTCTTTTCCTCACTTTATATAGATTGACATGGAGTCTTCTAGCATTATAGCGATGAATGTTGAAACTTTCAAGTAAACCTGTGGATTAAATCGGCATTCACGAACAAAGTTGTCAAAAAATCATCCATAGTTTAGCTTGATAGTAGAACCGATTCATCTCCTGTGCTAGAGTAAATGTAAGAGCTATTTATTAGGAGGACGAAAAATGGTTGATTGGCTTGTCAGTTTGTCTCCATGGCAACAAGCCTTGGCTGGAACGGCATTCACCTATGCAATGACGGCCTTGGGTGCTGCCTTGGTATTTTTTTTCAAAGAAATCAACAAAAATGTATTAAATACGATGTTGGGATTTGCTTCAGGTGTGATGATCGCTGCAAGCTTTTGGTCACTGTTGGACCCAGCAATTGCTCGCGCTCAGGAAAACGGTGATATCCCTTGGCTGGTTGTGAGTATCGGTTTTGGTTTGGGTGGCTTGTTTTTATATGCTGCTGATAAAACACTGCCGCATATGCATTTTGGTCCAAATCATGAAACAGAAGGACTGCCGAGCCATCTCAAGCGAACGATTTTGCTTGTCTTTTCAATCACGTTGCACAATATTCCGGAAGGTTTAGCTGTTGGTGTTGCCTTTGGTGCTGCTGCCAGTGCGGATGATCCTAGAGCCGCTGTTCTAGCGGCATTATCAGTAGCGATTGGGATTGGGATCCAAAATTTTCCAGAAGGTGCTGCAGTGTCGATTCCTTTAAGACAAGAAGGACTTAGCCGCAAAAAAGCGTTTGTCTATGGACAGGCATCAGGTATCGTTGAGCCAATTGCGGGTGTGATTGGTGCATTGTTGGTTACAAGTATGTCTGCGGTCTTACCCTATGCACTAGCATTTGCTGCGGGTGCGATGATCTATGTGGTGGTGGAAGAATTGATTCCGGAAGCGCAACAAACTTTGACGAGTCGGCGTCATTTTGCTGTTTTTGGTGTGATGCTGGGCTTTATTTTGATGATGATTTTGGATGTTGCATTAGGATAATTAAATAAAACCAGTGATCGCTGCTTAGAGAAATCTTGCAGCGATCACTGGTTTTATTGTGTAAAGAGATTAGCGGTAGTATTTTCTTGGGCGTTGACGAACAGCTGTCAGCCAGCGAACGATCCAAATGGCGATCAGTAATGGGATCCCAAAGCGGAAGATCAAGCCAATCAAGCCGCCAATCAGTCCTAAAACTAACGATAGAACAGCAGATGCTAAAATCAAAACGGCCACGACAGCAACGATTTTTCCGAATAAACTTTGTGTATTCATAGTGAATCCTCCTAAATGGTTTTTAACTTATCCTTAGCATATCAAGATTTTCCTTTTCACACATCCAACTTTAGACGGAATTTTCCCTAAGTCGTCAGCCAGACAATTTGTGATAAACTAAACATGAATAATAAAATAAAGGAGGAAAGTTGTAATGAAGGCAATCATCAAAAGTAAAGAAGTGATAACAGAAGGCGGCTGTAATGCTTGCGTACCCTTCGCACTACGAACGTTTACTATGCAGCTAGACAACGGTCGTGAATATGCATTAGAGCAATTGGACTGCGGATCCTTGATCATGCCAATCGCTCAAGTCAATCATTGGCAGACGCGTTTATGGTTAGAAGAAGAGGAAGGGCTGATATACCAAAAAGGCACGCAGGAAGTGCGCTTTAGCGAGAACTTTCGCGATGCACGATTTGCTACCACTGACCAAACAGTTATTTGTCCGAAAAAGATGACAGAGGCACAGATCTTCGAACAGACCAATCAGATATTACTGGCATTATTCAAAATTGAACCGCTGACTTTTGTACACCAGAATCAAGAGGTACACGTAACGAAGTAACAAAACCCCCGCATAGCCTAAATGGTAAATGCGGGGGTTGTACGAAGGGGAAGACCAGATCATGAACGGGTCTGACCTTCTCCGTAAATCACGTATTTGGTTGATGTTAATGCTTCTAAACCCATCGGTCCTCGTGCATGCAATTTTTGAGTCGAGATACCGATCTCTGCACCAAATCCAAACATGAAACCATCTGTGAATCGCGTGGAAGCATTGACATAGACAGCTGCGGCATCCACTTCTTTCAAGAAACGTTGCGAAGCAAAATAGTCATCTGTC
Source organism: Enterococcus sp. RIT-PI-f (assembly GCF_001297065.1). Taxonomy (GTDB): domain Bacteria; phylum Bacillota; class Bacilli; order Lactobacillales; family Enterococcaceae; genus Enterococcus_D. The sequence continues at coordinate 48,987 of NZ_LHOX01000021.1, forward strand.
ACGATGGCCTCTGAGTGTTTTGTATTGTAATGATTGATGTGTGTGATGGCTTCATCTAGTGAAGAAACCACTTTGATTGCCAAAATATAATCTAAAAATTCGGTTGCCCAATCTTCTTCAGTGGCAACTTCAGCCTGGGGCAAAATAGCCCGGGCTTTTTCGTCTCCCCGTAATTCAACTTGATCAGCTATTTGTTCCGCTAAAAGCGGCAAAAAAGCTTCCGCTACAGCTTCATGGACAAGAATTGTCTCGATCGCATTACAGACAGAGGGCCGTTGGATTTTGGCATTGATCACGATCGACAAGGCCATGGGCAACTGCGCACCTTGATCGATATAGACATGATTATTGCCCGTACCGGTTTCAATCACGGGCACAGTGGCAGTTTCTTTGACCCGTTTGATCAATCCGGCACCGCCTCGCGGAATCAAAACATCGATGTACTTATTGAGACGCATCATTTCAGCTGCTGTTTCATGACTAGTATCGGTAATGAATTGAATGGCATGGGGGGAAGCACCATTGTCAGTTAGAGATTGCTGTAAAACAGCCACTAAGGCTTGATTGGAATAAAAAGCTTCTTTTCCGCCACGCAGAATCACTGCATTGCCTGATTTAAAACAAAGACTGGCCGCATCTGTGGTTACATTCGGCCGCGCCTCATAAATAATACCAATGACCCCCAGCGGCACTCTTTGCTGACCGATCAGCAGATCGTCCGCATTGCGCCACATTTGATCGACGCGTCCAATTGGATCAGGTAATTGCGCGACTTCTATCATTCCGTTTGCCATTTCCAAAATGCGTGCATGCGTTAAGGTTAAACGATCCAACAATGTCGGCGTGGTCTTTTGCAGCCGCGCAGCTTCGAGGTCTTGTTCGTTCGCAACAAGAATCATCTCAGTGTTGCGTTCAATCGCATCGGCCATCTGCAATAACAAATTGTTTTTGTCTTTTGTTGAAAGCAGTCCTAATTCATGGGCACTTTTTTGGGCTTGTTGGCCAATCTTTGTCAAATCAATCATGCATGTTCCTCCTCTAGTCTGTAAAAATAGGTACCCAATTGATTACCAGCCAATATCTCAAAGATCATTTTAGGCTGTTTGCCATTGGCCAGAATCATTTGACTATTGCTGGCAAGTACTCGTTGCGCAGCTTTCAGCTTACTGGTCATTCCGCCGGTCCCATAAGGACTGCCTTTGCCAGTGGCTTGCGCTAAAAGTGCGGGTGTGATTTCACGGATCTCATCATACAGTCTCGCCGTCTTGTCTGTGAGGGGATTTGCCGAATAAAATCCATCGATATCAGACAGCATGATCAATAGGTCAGCGTCTATCAATTCGGCCACGATTGCGGATAATTGATCATTGTCGCCGAATTTTGTTAAATGGTCTAATTCATCGACAGCCACAGTGTCATTTTCATTGATGATAGGAATGATCCCCATAGCGATAAGTTGTTCAAGGGTATTACAGACATTTTGTCGGCTTTGAGGGAACTCAATGATATCACGGGTCAAGAGTAACTGTGCTGTTTGTTGGCTATATGTTTGAAACCGTTGATTATAAATAGTCATCAGCTCTGATTGACCAACTGCCGCTACTGCCTGCTGCTCTGGGATTTCTCTTGGTCGTTCTTTCACGTTCAGTTTATTCATCCCGACACCAATGGCTCCTGATGAAACCAAAATAATTTCTTTTCCTTGGTTTTGCAGATCGGTTAATACGAAGGCCAATTCATCGATGCCCGACAAATTGATATTGCCGTTAGGGTAAATCAATGAACTTGTACCGATTTTGACAACGATTCGTTTTTTGGATTGTAAAGACTCCCGCATAGGTCACCGCCTTTTTTTGATATTTTTACTATTGTACTAGCAAAAGCCAGATTCGTCATGCTCTTTTTTCACATTTTATTGTGTGGATGAGAAGAATTTGTAAAGACTTTCCGATAATTGTGTTTTACATGAAGAAAATCAGCTGTCCTATGCTAAAATAACTATATGTTTTATTAATTATTGGAGGCGTCTATGAAATTACGAGGATTTGAGATCGTTACTGATTATCAAGAAAAAAATATCCAGTTGCCGCAACGGGCAACGCATCATGCTGCTGGCTATGATTTTGAAGCAGCTGAAGACATGGTGATTCCAAGTATCTGGAAAGCCGGACTCATAGATGGTGTGAAAGCAATCTTTGATAAAGAGAATGAAAAACAGCTGAAACCAACATTGGTATCAACGGGCATCAAGGCTTATATGGGGAACGATGAGTATTTACAATTGACGAATCGATCGAGTAATCCGTTGAAGCGTTTTTTGGTATTAACAAATGGTGTCGGCGTTATTGACAGTGATTATTATAATAATCCCGATAATGAAGGACATATCATGTTTCAATTCACCAATTTTGGTCCTAAAGATTTGGAAATCAAAAAAGGTGAACGTATCGGGCAAGGGATTTTCTTGCCATTTTTAAAAGCAGATCAAGATGTGACGACCAATAGCCGTCAAGGCGGCTTCGGTTCCTCTAATCAATAGCTTAATTCAACTAGTCGGATAAATGTAGATCATGGAGGAAATAGATGGCAAAAAAAGCAAAAAGTCAATTTGTCTGTCAACACTGTGGATACAGTTCGCCTAAGTATTTGGGTAAATGTCCAAATTGCGGTAGTTGGAATTCGATGGTAGAAGAAGTGATCCAAGAAAACACGGATCGTCGGGTAAGAACCACATTGACGGGGCAACGGATGCAACCCACGAAAATCGCAGATGTTGTGCCGAAAAAAGAACCGCGTGTGCAGACGCGCTTAGCCGAATTGAATCGTGTCTTGGGTGGCGGAGTCGTGCCGGGTTCTTTGATTCTGATCGGTGGCGATCCTGGAATCGGAAAATCTACGCTCTTGCTGCAAGTATCACAGCAATTGGCAGCAATTGGCGGAACAGTTCTATACGTTTCGGGAGAAGAAAGTGCGGAACAAATCAAAATGCGTGCAGAACGTTTGGGCGCGATCGATACTGAGTTTTATCTATATCCAGAAACGGATATGTCAGAAATCAGTAAGGCAATCGATACGATTCGCCCAGATTATGTGATCATTGATTCGATCCAAACCATGACGCAACCCGACATCACAAGCGTGGCAGGGAGTGTGAGTCAAGTACGAGAAACGACAGCGGAGCTTTTAAAATTGGCTAAAACCAATGGTATTGCCATATTTATTGTTGGCCATGTCACCAAAGAAGGATCGATTGCAGGGCCACGAATGTTAGAACATATGGTTGATACCGTCCTGTATTTTGAAGGTGAAAAGCATCATAGCTTCCGAATTTTACGGGCTGTCAAAAATCGATTTGGTTCCACCAACGAAATTGGTATTTTCGAGATGGAAGAAGGTGGCTTGAAAGAAGTAGCCAATCCATCACAGGTTTTTCTTGAAGAACGATTAGAAGGTGCGACTGGATCAGCTATTGTAGTCGCAATGGAAGGCAGTCGCCCTATATTGGTCGAGATCCAAGCTTTAGTCACACCAACAATGTTTGGCAATGCCAAGCGAACGACGACTGGTTTGGATTTCAATCGGGTGTCATTGATCATGGCTGTATTGGAAAAACGAGCTGGTTTGCTTTTGCAAAATCAAGATGCCTACCTAAAAGCAGCTGGTGGTGTAAAATTAAATGAGCCAGCGATCGATTTGGCGATTGCGATCAGTATCGCCTCTAGTTATAAAGAAAAAGGTACCAGTCCGACCGAATGTTTTATCGGTGAGATCGGTTTGACCGGTGAGATTCGTCGGGTAAATGCCATTGAGCAGCGCGTAAAAGAAGTGCAAAAATTAGGCTTCACTAAAGTCTACTTGCCAAAAAATAATTTATCTGGCTGGAAGCCGCCCAAAGGTATCGAAGTAGAAGGTGTATCAACTTTGTCAGAAACCTTGCGCAAAGTTTTTCGCTAACTTTGTCTGAATATCATATAGAATCAAGCCTACCGCTTGATTCTGGCCGATGTTCCCTTTCGATAGCAGCAAATAATTGCCGGAACTTTGGCATTTGATGGAAATAAATGTGAGTATGGAGGAAATTGTATGCAGAAACGAGTCATTACCGCACTCATGGTGCTGGCAGGAGCAAGTCTGGGGATTTCATTGATGCCCATTGCTTGGCAGACCATCGGGCAGAACCAAAATCAATGGCTGAATAATAATATTACTAATAGTTTGCTTGGAGCCCTTATTTTCTTTTTATTATCTTTACTATTAGCAAAATATGTTGCAGCCGGTATTCGTAAAATTGAAGAAAAATTAAGTGAACTGAGTCTCACATATCTGCTTTTTGGTGCAATAGGTGCCATTATCGGATTAATGATAGGGGTCATTGTTTCAATCCCTTTTTACAATTGGGATATTCCCTTTATCAACGGGATAGCACCTATCTTGGTGATGGCTTTGTTGGGTTATCTAGGATTCCAAATCGGTACGACACGTATCGATGAATGGAAGAAAGTTTTTGCACCAAAAAATAAGAAAACTGAGACCCAAGAAGAACAGCAAATGCTGGAACGGAAATTTGCGGATCATTTTCATAAGTATAAAATTCTAGATACCAGTGTGATCATCGATGGCCGTATTTATGATATAGCCAAGACGGGCTTTTTAGAAGGCGTTCTATTGATTCCTAATTTTGTCTTATATGAACTACAATATATTGCTGATTCTGGTGATAGCTTGAAACGTGTTCGTGGGCGCAGAGGCTTGGATATTCTCAACGCGCTGCAAAAAGAAGATGGTATTGAAGTTGAGATGTATGAAGGCGACTTTGAAGATATTTCTGAAGTCGACAGTAAATTGATCAAGTTAGCCAAATTGTTAGATGGTATCGTTGTGACCAATGACTATAATTTGAACAAAGTATCTGAGTTTCAAAATGTACCGGTCTTAAATATCAATGCGTTGGCTAATGCGGTCAAACCGGTAGTGATCCCAGGTGAAAACATGCATGTACTCGTCGTGAAAGCTGGTACTGAGCGTCAACAAGGGGTGGCATATCTTGATGACGGAACCATGGTAGTAGTTGAAGACGGTCAACATTACATGAATGAACATATTGATGTTGTTGTCACAAGTGCGTTGCAGACAGCAGCTGGGCGAATGATTTTTGCTAAACCAGCCCACTCGGGACGTGGCATCGATAACCATGATTCCACGAAATCAGACAAATAATCTAAGGCAGCTGGCGTAAAATATGCCAGTTGCCTTTACTATTTTGGCTATTGATTGTACAATTCTAGCTGAGGGTCCTGTTTGTTATCAAACATGTGATAAGCAGACCAATAAGTGTTCAAACAATAGCAATTGTTTGAAAATGAGATGAAGGAAGAGGAAGACAATGACGAAAGTACGTGTACGTTACGCGCCAAGTCCAACAGGACATCTACACATCGGCAATGCCCGGACGGCTTTATTCAACTATTTATTTGCCCGTCACAACGATGGTGATTTTATCATCCGCATCGAAGATACGGATCAAAAAAGAAATATTGCAGACGGTGAAAAAAGCCAGTTAGAAAACCTGAAATGGCTAGGAATGGATTGGGATGAATCTCCTGCTGCACCAGGTGCTTACGGCCCTTACCGTCAATCAGAACGCGGTGAGCTATATCAACCGTTGATCGATCAACTGCTTGCAAGCAACCGTGCGTATAAGTGCTACTGTACGGAAGAAGAATTAGAAGCGGAAAGAGAAGGCCAAAGAGCGCGTGGAGAAATGCCGCATTATGGCGGAACCTGTGCCAATTTGACGCCTGAAGAACAAGCTGAAAAAGAAGCGCAAGGATTGGAACCTGTCATTCGTTTCCGGGTTTCTCGCAATACGGAATATAAGTTTCATGACATGGTCAAAGGCGAGATCGTCTTTGAATCTGATAATGTTGGCGGCGATTTTGTTATTCAAAAACGTGATGGTATGCCAACGTATAACTTTGCAGTAGCTGTCGATGATCACCATATGAAAATCACCCATGTATTGCGTGGGGATGATCATATTGCGAATACACCGAAACAATTGATGATCTATGAAGCTTTTGGCTGGCAAGCACCAGAATTTGGTCATATGACCTTGATCATCAACAGTGAAACAGGTAAAAAACTAAGCAAACGTGATGAATCAATTTTACAATTTATCGAACAATACCGCGAACTAGGTTATTTGCCTGAAGCGATGTTCAATTTTATTGCATTATTGGGCTGGTCACCAGTTGGGGAAGAAGAAATCTTTTCTCAAGATGAATTGATCAAGATTTTTGACCCAGAACGCTTAAGCAAATCACCTGCCGCCTTTGATGCGAAGAAATTAGAGTGGGTCAACAACCAATACATGAAACAAATGGACTTGAAAGAATTGACGGAGATGTGTGTGCCTTATTTAGTCAAAGCGGGACGTATCGATGAAGCAACTGCTGCTGAGAAACAAGAATGGCTGCAAAAAATCGTTTCATTGTATCAACCGCAAATGAGTTATGCCGCGCAAATCGTTGCGTTGTCCGATTTATTCTTTGAGGAACATCCAGTATTAGATGATGCAGCAAAAGAAGTATTGGCTGGCGAAACAGTGCCAACAGTCTTAGAAGCTTTCAAAGAAAAGTTAACGGCAATGCCTGTTGTAGAAGCTGCAGCAGTCAAAGCAGCGATCAAAGAGATCCAAAAAGAAACAGGCATCAAAGGCAAAAATTTGTTTATGCCGATCCGTGTGGCTGTTTCAGGTCAAACCCATGGACCAGAATTGCCGGATACCGTTGAATTATTAGGGAAAGAAAAAGCCCTTGATCATTTGAATAACGTATTATAAACACAAAGAATAGACGAAGTACTGCTGCTTTTATTTTAGAGAGATCACGGGTGGTGGAAGTGATCATAAAAGAGTAGGAAATGCACCTATGAGTGGCTTTGACGCAAGTCAAAGACGGCCTAGCGAACGTTACCCGCTTTGAGGCAGACAAGTTGTCTGCAAACAAAAGTGGAACCACGCAAGAAAGCGTCTTTTGGATAAGGAAACTTATTTGAAAGACGCTTTTTTTGTACATAAAGTGAGCATAAAGCAGGTGAGAAGATGACTTGGTTCAAAAGAGCAATCGCAGCGACAAAAAAATATGATCCTTCCGCACGCTCAACATTGGAAATCGTGGTGACCTATCCAGGTTTTCATGCATTATTTTGGCATCGATGGACGCACTTTTTATTTCGTCATCGGTTGTATTTCATAGCCAAAGTGACTGCCCAATTTTGGCGTTTTCTGACAGGGATCGAGATTCATCCCGGGGCACAGATCGGACAAGGGGTTTTTATCGATCACGGCATGGGTGTTGTGATCGGCGAAACAGCGATCGTAGAAGATGATGTCGTACTGTTCCATGGTGTGACATTGGGGGGCACAGGTAAAGATCGCGGCAAACGGCATCCCACAATCAAAAAAGGGGCGTTTATATCCGCACATGCCCAAATATTAGGGCCGGTGACCATAGGCGAAGGCGCAAAAATCGGCGCCAGTGCAGTCGTATTGACAGATATCCCAGCAGAAGCGACTGCTGTCGGTATCCCGGCAAAAGTAGCACGAATCAAAGGAAAGAAGGTAGATCAAGATGATCAAAATCTATAATACATTGACACGTAAAAAAGAAGCGTTTCAACCATTAGTCGAAAATAAAGTCAAGATGTACGTTTGCGGACCGACTGTCTACAACTATATCCATATTGGTAATGGTCGCAGTACTGTTTCCTTCGATACGATCCGCCGTTATTTTGAATATCGGGGCTATGAAGTTGACTATTTGATGAATTTTACGGATGTGGATGATAAAATCATTCGCGCAGCCAAAGAATTAGAAACAACAGCACCAGTTGTTGCAGAACGCTTTATTGCAGCGTTCAACGAAGATACAGCAGCGCTGAATGTCAAACCGGCTACGATGAACCCTCGGGTGATGGACCATATTGAAGACATCGTGGCGTTTATCGCCGTCCTTGTTGAAAAAGGCTATGCCTATCCGGTACAAGGCGATGTTTATTACCGTACACGCAAATTTGCTTCCTATGGCCAATTGAGCGATCAATCCATTGATGAATTAGAAGTAGGTGCAAGTCAACGCACCGGCGATGAACAACGTATCAAAGAAGACCCTTTGGACTTTGCTTTGTGGAAAGCAGCCAAAGAAGGTGATATTTCATGGAATTCCCCATGGGGACCTGGACGTCCAGGCTGGCATATCGAATGTTCTGTAATGGCGACGAAACACTTAGGGGATACAATCGATATCCACGGGGGCGGACAAGACTTGACTTTCCCCCATCATGAAAATGAAATCGCCCAGAGTGAAGCCAAAACCGGCCATACGTTTGCCAATTATTGGATGCATAACGGGTATGTCACGATCGGTGAGCAAGATGAAAAAATGAGTAAATCATTGGGCAACTTCGTGACTGTCCATGAGATGGTTCAACAAATCGATCCGCAAGTATTACGTTTCTTTTTGGCAACGACCCAATACCGCCGACCAATCAGATACAGTGAAACCACCGTCAGAGAAGCGGAAACCAATCTTCAAAAATTGCGCACGACTTATGAAAATGCACGTTTCAGATTGGCAAATAGCGATATCAATGAAACGATCACCGAAGACATTCCCGTTTTGGCCGATTTCGAAGCGCGATTTATTGCAGAGATGGATGATGATTTCAATGCAGCCAATGGTATCACCGTCGTATATGAACTGGCGAAGTGGATCAATCTAGCGACAGAAGATCCGGCGACGGATCTGTCCATCTTAGATGCTGCAGTCACAAAATTCAGTGAGTGGTTAAGTATTTTTGGCATCTTCTTTGTAACGGATACGTTGTTAGATGAAGATATTGAAACGTTGATCAATGAACGGATCGCCGCCAGACAAGCCAGAGATTTCGCCCGTAGCGATCAAATCCGCGATACGTTGAAAGAACAAGGCATTATTTTGGAAGATACAGCACAAGGAACAAGATGGAGAAGAGAAGCATGAGAGATTATAAACAATTGAATGGTCTTGCATTGGCTTATGTTGGTGATGCAATCTATGAGGTCTATATCCGCGACTATTTAGTGTCACAAGGTCAGACCAGGCCCAATCAGCTGCATCACATGGCGACCCATTATGTTTCTGCCAAAGCGCAAGCGGCATTGATCCAAAAAATGCTAGATGATGAGATACTGACAGAAGAAGAACATGATTTTTATCGCCGTGGCCGAAACAGCAAGAGTCATACTGGTGCAAAAAATGCCGATATAACCACTTATCGCATTGCTACAGGCTTTGAATCATTGATCGGGTATTTGCACCTGACTGAACAAAAAGAACGCTTAGACGAGCTTGTAGAATGGTGTATTAAGAAAGTAGGAGAAGATGATGCGAGAAAAACAACAAAGAAATCGCCCCAACAAAAAAAACGCTAAACCCAAAAATGAACGTCCTAGAGAAACAGTCAATGAGGCGATTGAAGACAATTTCGTTTTCGGTTTCCATGCAGTAACAGAAGCCTTAAAAGAAGGACGAGGCAATAAACTGTTTCTATCAGAAGATGCACGGGGAGAAAAAATTGATACTTTGAAAGAAGCCGCGCGAGAACAAGCGGTACCTGTAAAATGGGTGCCCAAACAAAAATTGGACCTAATGAGTGATCAAGGGGTGCATCAAGGCATGTTATTGGCCATTACCCCGTACCAATATTTGACGCTTGATGAGTTGCTGGAACAGACCAAAGAAAACCCTATTTACCTAATCTTGGATAATTTGGAAGATCCTCATAACTTTGGCTCAATGTTAAGAACAGCAGACGCAAGCGGCATTGACGGCATCATTATTCCTAAACATCGAGCAGTCGGGATTACCCCAGTTGTGGTCAAAACCTCTACCGGTGCAGTAGAGCATGTCCCAGTGGCACGGGTCACCAATCTGACCCAAGCAGTCCAACAATTAAAGAAAGCCGGTTTCTGGATTTTTGGCACCGACATGACAGGCAGCGATTATCGTACTTGGAATGCCCAAGGGTCTGTCGGTCTGATCATTGGCAATGAAGGCCGCGGCATGGGAGAAGGACTCAAAAAAGAGGTTGATCAAATGTTGACGATCCCGATGACTGGACATGTCCAAAGTTTGAATGCCAGTGTTGCCGCTGGTTTGTTGATGTATCAAGCATACACGAGTCGAAATGGGGTTTCTTGATGAAGAATCCCCTGCTGATCGTTGATGGGTATAATATGATCGGTGCATGGCCGGAACTTGTGCTGTTAAAAAATCAAGATCGGTTAGAAGACGCAAGAGAGGCTTTGCTCCATCGTTTATCCAATTATTCAAAATACGAAGGATTAAAAATAATCGTTGTCTTTGATGCGCAGTTGGTCCCAGGTGTTACCCAAAGTTACACGAAGTACCAACTAGAGGTGATTTTTACTGAAGAAGGCGAAACTGCCGATAGTTATATTGAACGCGTTGCCGGTGAATTGAATAATCGCTTGACACAAGTGACTGTGGCAACAAGTGATTTGGCCGAGCAGTGGGTGATTTTTTCTCAAGGGGCTTTACGGACATCTGCCCGTGAACTTTACAAAAGTATCGAAAAAACTGAAAAGGATATCCACCAGCATCAAACAGACCTTGCTTTTACAGACTTTCGCCGCAATTCGCCATGGACTGCGGAACAGTTGGCAGAATTGAACAAGAAGCTGCATGATTTGAGTTAGGGACAAAAATGATCTGGTAAATGAGAAAGTGGGGGAACCATTTGTGTTACGCTCTTTTTGTAGTCAAACACATACAAAAGGAGTGACATAAATGGCAAGTAAAGAAAGGCAATATTCAGATGATTTTGAAGAGAAGTTTCGAAAGTATCAGCCTGTGGTAGAAATTCTTCACAAAAAATACTTCTTGAGAGATTACGATTTCGATGATTGGCTGCAAGAGGGACGAATCATCTTTGATAAATGTCTTAAGGCGTATGATCCTGATAAAGGAACAACGATTGGTGTCTTGTTCAAACGCTCATTTGAAAATCGTATTTGTAGTTTACTGCGCATCCAACAAGCGCAAAAAAGAAAAGCACAGGCTGAAGCTTGCTCGCTAGAAGAAAAAATCGCCAATGAAGGCGGCCATTTTTTAACAGACAATAATCGACAAAAAGAATGGATTGAAGCGCAAATGATCATTCATGATGCGCTGCCTAATTACCCTAAAGGATTATCAACACTTGAAGGATTGGTTATAATGAATTTCCTTAAAGGATTAGAACTTGAACAAATTGCTGCCCAAGAAAAGCTGCCTTACGACAAAATAAAAAGCGCTTTCAATCGTGGTAGATCAAAGATGATAGCGCTTATTATGATGGATTAATAAAAAACTTATTGAAAGTGTAATTCTTTTGTGGTAAACTTGAAATTTTCTGCCATTCGTGGTATGATGGTGCTCGAGGTGAATGCGATGCCAACAACTTTAGCAACAATCAAGAAAGATTTAGAATGCCGTATCGGTAGTGAGATTATGCTGGTTGCTCAAACTGGACGTAAGCGTCAAACCGAACGTCGCGGTGTTTTGACAGAAACATATCCTTCTGTTTTTGTCGTAGATTTGGATCCAAATGAAAATTCATTTGAACGCGTTTCTTACAGCTACTCCGACATCTTAACAAGAACAGTTGAAATTGAATTTTTATCAGAAGCAGTGTGATGACAGAAGAGTTGACAAATCGTTGACTCTTTTTTGTTTGATTACATTTGACACATTCAGAAAGGGGAACGTGGCGTGTTTACATGTAAACGATTAGCAGACATGTCCGCTGATACGTTTTGCCGTTTGGCGCAAGTGCGTACGGCTGTATTTGTAGTCGAACAAGCATGTGCCTATCAAGAGATCGATACGATCGATCAGCGGGCGTATCATTTATGGTCAGTCGACGATCAAGAGATGATCATCTCTTATGCGCGGATCTTTTTACAAGACGAGGTCGTTCATTTTGGGCGCGTGCTGGTAGCACCTGCTTATCGAGGGCAAGGAGAAGGCCATCGTTTGTTGCAGGAAATCTTGCAGCAGGTTCAGGTTCTTTATCCAATGCGCGACATCCAGATCGAAGCCCAAGAACATTTGGCAGCTTATTATGGACAGTATGGCTTTGAAGCAATCAGTACACCGTATCAAGAAGACGGTATCATGCATATCAGTATGAGAAAAAACACCTTTGCCAATTCATAAGATTTGGCAAAGGCGTTTTTTTGATTATTTGTCTGTCGTTGTATCAAACAATTGATCCAACTGTTCATTTGGCAAAGAGCCAGTCGCTTGTGCTTTCAACAAGTCGCGAATTTCTTCTAAATAATCTTCAGCAGTGATTTCTGGTGCTGCTTCTTCCTCTTCTTCTGGATGCAAGTTGCGCAATTTATTGACTGCTTTGACAATCAAGAACAATACAAAAGCCGTAATCAAGAATGTAATAAGAGCATTAATCACTTGACCAAAGTCAAACACAACATTTTCCTTTGGTGATAAAACAAGACCTGCGAAGGCATCTGAGCTGCCAAACAGCGATAGAACCCATGTAACAAGCGGCGTCAATAACCCTTCGACCAAACTCGTTACGATAGCAGTAAAGGCACTCCCAATTACGACCCCAATCGCCAAATCAAGCACATTGCCTCGCAAAATAAATTCTTTAAATTCTTTGATCATAACATTTCCCTCCTAAACTCTACCCATAGTATAGCGAAAAACTGGTGAATGATAAAAAAAAACGCTCGCGAATAAAAGACAAACTTTGTTTCAAGGAGAAAACAAGCAGGCTATGCTATAATTGAGAAGATAATCTTTGTTATTAGAAGGGGTGTCATATGACGATCGAGTTAAAAAAAGGCGTCCGGTTGACGGTACTGCCAACAAAAAAGTATAAAACGATTCGTATTTTCGTCCGTTTCACTGCGCCATTGAATGTTGCGCAAACAGCGAAACGGACATTGTTAACGAGCCTGTTGGAAACAACAAGTTTGGCCTATCCAACCCAAACAGCTTTTAGCAGTAAATTGGCGGAATTATATGGCGCTAGTTTTGGTATGAATGTGAATAAGCGAGGCAATCTCCATCAAATCAATGCAGCGATGTCATTGGTCAATGGTAAATATGTAGCTGATCCGACATTGTTTTCAGAAGCGGCAGCATTTCTTGAACAAGTGCTGTTTCATCCGAATACGCAAGGAGATGCTTTTGACGAGAAAAACTTCACGATCGAAAAAAACAATTTGATCTCATACATGAAGAGTGTAGCAGAAGATAAGCAAGCGTTAGCATCATTGGCGCTGCAAGAGTTATATTTCGCCAATGATGCGCACCAAAAATACCCGAGCTTTGGTCGCCCTGAAGATTTGATCGACGTTACGGCGGCTGAATTATATCAAACGTATCAGGCAATGCTTACTGAAGACCAAATCGATATTTTTGTGATCGGTGATGTAGAAGATGCAGTGATTCAGACAATCTTTGCACAATTGCCATTTACGGATCGAGCAGATAAAGAAACGGATGTTTTTTATCAACAGCCAGTTGAAAATGTCATTCGCGAAAAAATCATCAGAGAACCGATTACGCAAGCAAAATTAAACTTGGCCTATCAGACAGGTGTCTATTATGATCAAGAAGACCGAATCGCTTTAATGGTCTTCAATGGACTTTTTGGTGGCTTTCCCCACTCTAAACTGTTTATGAATGTGCGAGAAAAGGCCAGCTTAGCCTACTACGCATCAAGCGCTATTGATACATTTCGCGGTTATCTATCCGTCCAAACAGGCATTGATGGCAAAAACCGCGATCAAGCATTTCAGTTGATTGAAGCACAGTTGCAAAGCTTGCAGCAAGGAGAAGTAACGGCGGAAGAATTAGCGCAAACAAAAGCTATGTTAAAAAATCAATATCTGCTTTCATTGGATAATCCGCAGGCATTGATCGAAACAGCTTACTTGAATCAATGGGTGCCAGGTTCTGAGATGACCGAAGACACATTTATGCAGCGTTTGGAACATGTCAGTATCGCGGATGTCAAGCGATTGGCACAACAAGTGCACCTGCAAGCGATGTTCTTTTTAGATAAGGAGGCAACGCATGAATAAAAAAGTTTATCAGCAAATCAATGAAACACTGTATGAAGAAGTCTTAGATAATGGGTTAACGGTATACTTATTGCCCAAAGCTGATTTTCATAAAACCTATGGTCTATTTAGCACAAATTACGGGTCGATCGACAATCATTTCGGGTATCATCCAGATGACTTGAAACAAGTACCTGACGGCATCGCTCACTTCCTTGAACACAAATTATTTGAAAAAGAAGATGGCGATGTCTTTCAGAAATTTGGTCAGCAAGGAGCTTCTGCAAATGCCTTTACTAGTTTTACCAAAACCAGTTACTTATTTTCAGCAACAGATCAAATCCAGAAGAATTTGATGACCTTGCTTGATTTTGTCCAAGCCCCTTATTTCACGGAAGAAACTGTCGAAAAAGAAAAAGGCATCATCGGCCAAGAAATCCAAATGTATGATGATGATCCAAATTGGCAGCAGTTCTTTGGGATCATTAAAAATCTATATCCCAAACATCCTCTGCATATCGACATTGCCGGTACTGTGACAAGTATCGCAGATATCACCGCCGAAGACCTCTACCTTTGCTACAATACGTTCTATCACCCTAGCAACATGGTCTTATTTATCGTAGGTAATATTGATCCAGAAGAAACAATGACTTGGATCAAAGAGAACCAAAAAGATAAAGATTTTCCTGAAGCAAAAGCGATCATACGTCAATTTCCATCAGAAACTGCAGCAGATATCATGCCAGAGTCAAGCATGCAGATGCCAGTCACCCGTGCAAAAGGTGTTCTAGGGATCAAAGGTGACCTAGATAAACTACCGACTTATGGCCGGGAGTTGCTGCGCTTCAAAAATGCACTGAATCTGTTATTCCAAATGCTCTTTGGCAATACATCAGCCAACTATCTGCGGTTATACGATGATAGCATCATCGATGATACCTTTGGTTTTGAAGTCAATCTAGATCGCGGCTTTTACTTTGCTGATTTTTCTGGAGATTCTGAAACACCGCAAGACATGCTGGCAGAAATTGAACAGATCTTGTTGGGTATTGGAGAAGATCCAGAGATCAATCAAGCAAATCTTGATTTACTGAAGAAAAAAATGTTGGGTAAATATTTCCAATCGTTGAATTCGCTAGAATTTATTGCCAATCAATTTACCCAAAGTCTGTTTGGCGACACGACACTGTTTGACTTGCCGGAAGTGATCCAATCCATCACCTTAGCAGATGTTAAAGCTGCCGGGCTGTCTTTTGTCGATCCAAAGGCCTTTAGTCGTTTTTATATGTATCCGACAGAAACAAAATGAGCGTTTATTTAGTTGTTGAGTGAAACCCGTTATTTTTGAATATCTTTGACCCAAACACTGGATGAAGGCGTAAAGCAGCATCTATGCCCAGTCAAATGTTGGTCAAGATATTCTTTTTATTATGAATAGTTACCATTTTTTATAAAAAGTATTAAATTTTGTTTGCGAGTTGAAGGCAGCGTGGTCCATGGGTTTTCTTTTATGGTATTCTTTAAGCATTGGAGTAAAAACTTTTTTCTAGTTTTCCAAAAAAAATCCAGAAAAAAATGTTATATTTAGTAGGCAAGACGGAATCGAAAATAAAGATTCTATTCAATATATACAAGGATTTTTTGATAAAGATGATTAAAGACTGGAGTAGATGAGCGAGTGGCCCACGAAACAACGATTGGAACGAAATTACGGCAAGCCCGTTTAGATAAAAACATTTCATTGATTGAGTTGCAGCAGATGACCAAAATCCAAAAAAGATATTTGGAAGCAATCGAAGCTGATCAATTTGCACAATTGCCAGGCACCTTTTATGTGCGGGCATTTATTCGCCAATATGCCGCTGCTGTTGGTGAAGATGGGGATAAGCTAGTCGCTGTGTTTGATGGTAAAGATACGTTGGCTGCACCATTGCCAAAACGACCGCAGCCGGAAACTGTGAGCGGTTCGCGAAAAGCCCAACATGTAGCAGAGAAGAACAGTTCTTTTGTTATCCGTTATTTGCCCATGATATTATTAGGACTGGTTGCGTTGACGATCATGAGTATTGTCGGATACATGGCTTGGCAAGACCGTAATGCTTCGCCCATGATTCAAGGCAGTTCTTCTTTAGTGGTCGAAAACTCTGCATCTGATTCTTCCACTACAACTGAAAGTACCAGTAGTACGATAAACAGTTCTAGTTCGGTGGAATCAACAACTGAGAGTTCTACTGAAAAAGAGATGACCATGACAGCTAGCGACTCTTCCCAATCAGCGATCACGATTGATGTCCAAGACGCAGAATCACCGCTGACCTTGACCTTTACTGGCCAAAACGGCCGTTGCTGGATCGGTGTACAAGTAGATGGTGCGTATGTCTATCAATACACGCTGACCGCAGGAGAAACGCAAACGACCACTTTGCCTGAAGGTGCTGATAATGCGGTCCTAACTTTAGGGGCTAGTCAATATGTGACGATTGAAGCAAATGGTCAAACCGTTGATTTTACAGATCAACAATATGAATCATTGCAAAAAACAGTCAACATGACGATCAGTTATACAGACACTGCAGAATAAAAAGCATTATATCGCCGACAAATAAGCAGAATTAGTGGCACCTTTGACTGATTTTACGTACAATAGTCGGCAGAGAGGAGTTTATTTCGTGAACTTACCCAATCAACTAACAGTTTTACGTATTTTTATGATCCCGATTTTTATCTTGGTCTTGGTATTGCCTATTGATTTAGGCACATTGACGGTTGGAGAGGTCGTCTTGCCTATTACTCATTTGGTAGCAGCCATTTTGTTTGCTGCAGCGAGTATCACAGATTGGTTAGATGGCAAAATCGCCCGTTCTAGAAATTTGGTAACGAATTTTGGTAAATTCGCTGATCCTTTGGCGGATAAGATGTTGGTCATGACTGCTTTCATCATGCTTGTTGAGCTAGGCAAAGCACCAGGATGGGTGGTATCGATCATTATCTGTCGAGAACTAGCTGTGACTGGTTTGCGCCTATTGCTGGTAGAACAAAGCGGTGAAGTTATGGCTGCTGCCTGGCCAGGAAAAATCAAAACAGCCACACAAATGGTGGCGATCATTTTCTTATTCATCAATAACTTGCCATTCGCACTGATTGGTATCCCTGTTGACCAAATCATGTTGTATCTATGCTTGATTTTCACTATTTATTCCGGGGTCGACTATTTTATCAAAAATACAAGTGTCTTTAAAGGCTCAATGTAAGATCGTAAAGTTCAGAAGTTTTCTGAACTTTTTTTGTCAATAAAAACAATCAAGTGCGTACTTGTTTATGAAGGAGCAATAACATGAAAGCAGAAATCATCGCAGTCGGAACAGAATTACTTTTAGGACAGGTGGTGAATACCAATGCGACTTTTTTATCCGAGGAATTGGCCGCACTAGGCATCGATGTCTACTACCATAGTGTGGTTGGAGATAATCCAGACCGTTTGGCAGAAGTATTGGTTACAGCTGAGAAGCGCAGTGAGTTGATTGTGCTATGTGGCGGATTAGGTCCGACAGAAGATGACTTGACCAAACAAGTCGCTGCCCAGCATTTAGGACAAGAATTGGTAAGAGATCCAGCAGGCTATGCGCAGTTAGACACATTTTTTAAAACGAGAAAAGGTGTCATGACCGAGAACAATTTGCGACAAACACTCGTCTTCAAAGAGGGAATTGCCTTACCTAATAATAATGGCTTGGCCGTAGGTATATTTTATCAAAATGAAACCCATGCCTACCTATTATTGCCAGGGCCGCCGAGTGAGTTGAAGAAGATGGTGTTGGAACAAGCCGTACCATTGTTAAAACAAGCTTTCCCTCAAAAAGAACAGCTGATTTCCCGTGTCTTGCGCTATTATGGGATCGGAGAGTCGGCGCTAGCTGCAGAATTGGCCGATTTGATCGAAGAACAAAGCAATCCAACGATCGCACCGTATGCAAAACCTAATGAAGTCACCTTGCGCTTGACAGTGAAGACCACGGTTCCTGAAGAAGGGATCAAGCAACTGGATGAATTGGAAGCGGTGATCCAGTCACGTGTGGGGACTTTCTTTTATGGATATGGTGAACAAAATTCATTAGTGGAGGTCGTCGTTGATTTATTAAAGACCAAGGGAAAAACAATCACTGCAGCAGAAAGCTTGACTGCGGGATTGTTCCAAGCGATATTAGGCACTGTTCCTGGCGTTTCTGAAGTCTTTCCTGGGGGCTTTGTGACTTATTCAGCCGTGATGAAAAGCAAGCTCTTAGACATCGATCCTGAGCTGCTGGCGCAGTATGGTACAGTCAGTGCAGAATGTGCAGAAGCAATGGCTGTGCAAGCACGCCTTGCAGCAGGAACGGATTATGCTGTTTCATTTACAGGTGTAGCAGGACCAGATCCTTTAGAAAATCAACCTAAAGGCACAGTCTGGATCGCACTGGCTTCAGCCTCTGAGGTGAAAAGCGCATGTTATACGTTTAGCCGTGACCGCGCCTATATTCGGCATAGTGCAGTCATGGCGGGCTTAGATCGAATACGTAAGGAATTATTAAGATAATGCGAATGTTTGTTCGTTTTTTCTTGCAATTTTATGATAGACAGGCTATTATTATCTTATGAATGACACACGAAAGTGATGAATATAAGGGGGATTATCCGTTTGGCAGATGATCGTAAAGCAGCCTTAGATGCTGCACTAAAGAAAATTGAGAAGAACTATGGTAAAGGTGCAGTGATGAAACTTGGAGAGAAAATAGATCAGCAAATCTCTACCATCCCAAGTGGTTCATTGGCACTGGATGTTGCATTAGGTGTAGGCGGCTTCCCAAGAGGTCGGATCATTGAAGTTTATGGGCCAGAAAGTTCTGGTAAGACAACAGTTGCTTTACATGCCATTGCGGAAGTCCAAAAAAATGGTGGAACAGCAGCCTTTATCGATGCAGAGCATGCCTTGGATCCGCAATATGCGCAAAAATTAGGCGTCAACATTGATGATCTGCTGTTGTCACAACCAGACACGGGTGAACAAGGATTAGAAATTGCAGATGCATTGGTGTCCAGTGGTGCCGTGGATATCGTCGTTATCGACTCTGTAGCTGCATTGGTACCACGGGCAGAAATCGATGGCGAAATGGGCGATGCCCATGTTGGGTTGCAAGCCCGATTGATGTCACAAGCACTGCGTAAATTATCTGGATCGATCAACAAAACAAAAACGATCGCGATTTTTATCAACCAAATCCGCGAAAAAGTCGGCATCATGTTTGGTAATCCGGAAGTAACACCTGGTGGACGGGCATTGAAATTTTATGCAACGATTCGTTTAGAAGTGCGCCGTGCAGAACAATTGAAGTCAGGTACTGATATCATCGGGAACCGGACAAAAATCAAAGTTGTTAAAAATAAAGTAGCGCCACCGTTCAAAGTAGCTGAAGTTGATATGATGTACGGTTTAGGTATTTCCCAAGAAGGCGAATTGCTGGATATGGCAGTTGAACAAGACATCGTCGATAAGAGCGGTGCGTGGTATGCTTATAAAGGTGATCGGATTGGACAAGGTCGTGAAAACGCCAAAAACTATATGCGTGAACATCCAGAAATGATGCAAGAAGTTTCTACGCGCGTTCGGGATGCATATGGTATCGGTACAGGTGAAACGATTGAGATTGAAGAAGGCCAAGATGAATTGCCTTTAGATGAATAATCATCAAAGAAATGAACCAAACAACGTCGTTGTTTGGTTTTTTGTTCGTCTTCGACTGAAAACAAAGGGTGAATCTCTTTGTAAAAAGCGATTTTTAAAGTAACTTACGTATCATTTAAAGTTGACACTCTTGTGTTCAAACATTAGAATAAACTTATGTGGTTTTCCACATAGCAGTAGACGATTGATAATTTTGTTATCATTTACTTATCAAAACTACAAAATATTTAAAAAGATAGTATGGAGGTGGATTCATTGGAACTACTTTACATTCTCCTCGCTATCATCGGTTTAATTGTCGGTCTTGGATTAGGAGTTTTTGTGACGAAATCTCGTCATGAGAAAGAAATCAACGGCGCACAGAATTCAGCAACTGGGATTATCGAAAGCGCTAAGAAAGAAGCAGAAACTCTCAAAAAAGAAGCATTGTTAGAAGCTAAGGAAGAAAATCAGAAGTATCGGTCAGAAATTGAAAGTGAGTTGAAAGAAAGCAAACTTGATTTAAAATCACAGGAAAATCGGATACTCCAAAGAGAACAAGTTCTTGATCGTAAGGACGATTCTTTGGAAAAACGAGAACGCTCACTTGAAGATAAAGAAGGCAGACTTAGTGAGAAACAACAATTAATTGACGAGCGAGAAAAAGAAGTAGAAAACTTAATCGATGGACAACAGCAAGAGCTTGAACGAATTGCTGCTTTGTCTAGAGATGATGCAAAAGAACTGATCATGAAGTCAACAGAAGAGGAATTAAATCATGAATTGACGATCATGGTCAAAGAAGCAGAGCAACGTGCAAAAGAAGAAGCAGATCGAAAAGCGAAGAATCTCTTGTCATTAGCGATTCAACGTTGTGCAGCTGATCAAGTATCTGAAACAACAGTTTCTGTTGTTTCGTTACCTAACGATGAAATGAAAGGTCGGATCATTGGACGAGAAGGGCGCAATATTCGGACATTGGAAACATTGACTGGTATCGACTTGATCATTGATGATACACCAGAAGCAGTCGTTTTATCTGGTTTTGATCCAATTCGTCGGGAGATTGCACGAATGACTCTTGAGAAATTGATTCAAGATGGTCGAATCCATCCAGCTCGTATCGAAGAAATGGTCGAAAAATCACGAAAAGAAATGGATGAACATATTCGTGAATATGGGGAGCAAGCAGCATTTGAAGTTGGTGCCCACACATTACATCCTGACTTGATCAAAATTTTAGGTCGTTTACGTTTCCGTACAAGTTATGGACAAAATGTCTTAAATCACTCGATCGAAGTTGCAAAATTAAGTGGTGTACTAGCTGCTGAATTAGGTGAAGATATTCAATTGGCCAAACGTGCAGGTTTACTACACGATATTGGTAAAGCGTTGGATCATGAAATCGAAGGTTCTCACGTTGAAATTGGCGCTGAATTAGCGGCCAAATACAAAGAGAATGCGACAGTGATCAATGCGATTGCTTCTCACCATGGTGATGTTGAAGCCACATCAGTCATTTCAGTCTTGGTTGCTGCTGCTGATGCATTGTCTGCAGCTCGTCCAGGTGCCCGCAGCGAATCACTTGAAAACTATATTCGCCGCCTACAAAACTTGGAGAATATCGCCAATAGTTTCAAAGGTGTTGATTCCAGCTTTGCGGTTCAAGCAGGACGTGAAGTCCGCGTGATGGTCAAACCAGAGGAAATCTCGGATCTGGATGCTGTCCGCTTGGTACGGGATATTCGTAAGAAAATTGAAGATGATCTGGATTACCCAGGTCATATCAAAGTAACTGTTATCCGGGAAACCCGTGCAACAGACTATGCTAAATAGCCAAAAGCGCTAGGACATGATTGCCTAGCGCTTTTTTTTTGAAAAAAAAGACGGAAGATCACTTTTGAAAGGATCTTCCGTCTTTTTAATTGTAATGGATTTCTTCAAATTTTTCTTCGTCTAGCAAAATCTACAAAACGGAATTTGTCTAAACGGTGAATGGATTCTGTATACTCAAAGCAACGAGTATCTTCTAAATAGACTAAGCTGCGGACTGTCACAACGTGCTGATCATCTGGATGGAGATCCATTAAATCACGCAATTCTTTATTGACCGGATCAACAGTGATTTCTTTTTGGGCATAAGCAATCTCCAATCCTAGATCATTTTCAAAATAATCATAGATCGATACTTGTGCGCGTTTTTCCGGTAATACTTGAATAATCGAGGCGTCTAAATAGTCTTTGTCTAAAATGACGACTTCACCATCGATCTTTCTTTGGCGAACTAATTTCCAGGCTTCAGCAGCTACCGGCCAGTCCGTAATTTCGTGTAGTTTTGGGGAAACAGCTATTTTTCGAATTTCGACCACTTTGGTTTCACTAGGAATGCGTTGCGTTTCTTGCAACTCTCTGAAGCTGGTTAGGCCAGAGATCGGGAAATCAAAGCGATTGAGATCCAATACAATCGAGCCTTTACCCTGTTTTTTTTGAATATAACCGGCATTACGCAATAGATTTAGCGCTTTACGGACTGTTTCTCGTGAGACACCATACGTTTGAATCAGTTGATTCTCACTTGGCAGCAAAGTGTGTGGGGGGTATTCTTTGGCCACGATTTTTTGTTCTAAATCTAAGAATATTTCTTTAAACTTATTCATTCGACTGCCTCCTCACAGGTTATTATAGCGAGGCATTTTTGGAAAAGCAATCTGCTATTTTGCCAGTAGCTCGTCAATGTTCAACTCTGTCAGTTTTTCGACAATGACATCAGCCCCATGAAGCGCTTCTCCGGAATACACACCCACCGCATACATGCCTGCAGCTTTAATGCCATCAATACCCGCTTGTGCATCTTCAAAACCAATTGCTTCAGCAGGTTCGATACCTAATGCAAGTGCTGCTTGAACAAAGATCTCAGGATCTGGCTTGCCTTTTTTTAATGTGGCTGGATCAACGATCGTAGCGAAGTCAGACATCACCCCTAATTTATCAAGAATAAAGGGCGCATTTTTTGATGCCGAAGCAATGGCACAAGGAATATTTTTTTCTTTCGCTTGCGCTAAGAATTCTTTGACACCTGGCAATAGATCGTCAGGGGTTAAACTTTGCAGCAATTGGACATATTGGGTGTTTTTCTTCGTGGCTAATGCTTCTTTTTCAATTTCAGTATACGCATCATTTTTGTTGCCTAAAGAGAGGATACGTTCTAATGAATCCATACGACTGATTCCTTTTAATTGTTCGTTGAATTTCAAGTCGATCTCAATACCAATCTCTGCACCCAGTTCTTTCCATGCAATATAGTGATATTTAGCGGTATCGGTAATTACGCCATCTAAATCAAATACAAAACCTTTTTTCATCATGAACACTCCTAATAAGTAATTGTTTGTGGCTCTTGAGGGGACAACTGATACTCTTTGCCTTTAACTAAGATCGTTTCCGGTTGATCCACTGTTATCGTCAATGTTTCATGTGTAACATTGATTTGGTAATGCACACCGCGGATGTGCAATGAGAAGGCCAGTGATGCCCAAGCTTTCGGCAAGTTTGGTGCAATTTGAACAAGTCGTTCTCTAAGATCAATTCCCGCAAAAGTCGTTAATGGAATAAACAATGTTGCAGCCATCACGCCAGCGTGGATACCTTCTGCGGTCGTTCCACCTTGGATATCACGATAGTCGGAAGATAACGCTTCTTGATACAACGACCATGCCAACTCTTGGTCATCAACCATAGCCGCTAGTTGCGCATGAACGATGCGGGACAGTGTTGATCCATGAGAGGTCCGTTGTAGATAATAGTTGAGATTTTTTTCGACATAGTCACTTGGCAGTTCATAATCCAAATCAGTCAAAATTTGATTGACTTGCTGCTTGGAGAAGTTATAGAAAATCATTAAACTATCTGCTTGTTTGGCTACTTTATAAGAATCAGCACTTTTGCCTTCAGCATTTAAAATGCGATCCATTCGGTAAATATTGCCATAGGTTTTTTTGTAATGATCCCAGTCTAAATCTTCTAATTGGAAGTAGCCTTCGAATTGGGCAATGATTCCATCTGCATCGATTTCTAAACCTAATTTTGTCCGAATGTCGGCCATTGTATTTAGGTCAGCAGGAGTCAACTCTGTTTTTTGCAGAATACCTGTAAAGATGTCTGTATCGATTTCAGCTTGTAAATGATCGATCTCTTCAAACAACCATACCACCATCATATTGGTATAAGCATTGTTTTTCAAGCCACCAATTTCACTGTTGGGATAGTTTTCATGGAATTCATCTGGTCCCATCACCTTATCGATAAAGTAGCGTTGTGCTTCCTGATCCCAGGTTGCTGCACTTTGCCAAAAGTGGGCGATTTCCAGCATCAGTTCTAAACCGTAGTCCGCCATAAACTGTTTATCTTTGGTATTGTGCCAATATTGCCAAACGTTATAAGCGATAGCTAATGAAACATGGCGCTGTAGGCGGCTGTGATCTTCCTTCCATTCACCACTAATCGGATTCAGGTGCAGTTCTTGAGATTGCTCACTGCCATCTAATCCGGATTGCCATGGGAACATCGCACCTTGATAGCCGGCTTTTTTGGCATCCGTTTTGGCTGCTGCTAGGCGACGATAGCGGTATCGCAAGATTTCTTTGGCAGTGTCTGGAAAATGAACGATATAGAAAGGCAGAATAAATAACTCATCCCAGAAAATATGACCGCGATAGGCTTCACCATGTAATCCCCGTGCTGTAATACTAGCATCAAGGGAGTCTTGGTAGGCATTCGGTGAAGCAGATACCAAGACATGATACGTGTGCAGATTCAGCATTTTTTGCGACATCAAATCACCTGTGACTTCAATGGCCGCATCTTGCCACAATTGCGCCCATGCTTGTTGCGACTCTTGGTACATCACATCGAAGCGCGGAAGCGCCAATTGGCTCAATGGGCTAGCAGGTTGTTCCTCATTGGAACGATAGGCTGCTACAGTGACTGATTTTTCAAATTGATAGGTGTGTCCTTCTTCAACAGATAGCGGCAAGGACTGCTTCACACCAGTGGCAGTTACGTCAGAGGTTATCTCTGATAAAGAAGCCGAAGCAAATATTTCAGATGATTGAACAACTGTAATTTGAGAATTTGTGGTTTCTGCTACAAGCTGTGCTTTGGCTTCCTCAGCATCTGCAGAACGTACATGTAAGTGTTGATTGGTCAAACTACGGTAACGAGCTACGTTGTAATTGTAAACAGCACCGTCTGCTTCACTAACCAATATCACATCTCCTGAAAAATTCAGTGGTGTAAATGTGTAAACTAAACTATATTGATGAATATCTTTCATATTCGCGATTTTTTTCGTTTCGATCCGAACGCGTTTTTGCTGTTTGGTTTCAATTTCGGCCGTTGATTGGAATAACCCGGTACGTAGATCCAATGTTCGTTTGAAAGATACAATTTGATTGTGGGCAATATCGATCACTTCATCATCGATCATGATATACATTTTTTGCAGATTAGGTGCATTCACAAAGTCTTCATTGCGAATGGTATGTCCTGCCACATCTGATTCTACTGTATTGTAAAGGCTGGCAATATATAAGCCAGGATAATTTTCTTCGCTGATTGACATTTCCGGTGTGGTTCCACGCAACCCAATAAAGCCATTTCCGACAGTTAGTAATGATTCGACAGAATATTCATCTTTTCCAGGTGTATAGCCGTAATACTCCAATGTCCAAGGAATAGCAGCCTTTTTTTCATCAAATGCTTCCTTAGTTCCACAGACAAAAGGCTGATTTAATTTTTCAGTTAACCATTGGTCAAGCGAAAAGGTGCCTTCTTCATTGGTAAATACAATTGTTTCTGATATGACGCCACCGGTTTGTGTATCCTTTAAATAAGATGTCAGTTCGGTTACTCGTTCTGATAATGGTCCAGCAAAAGAGGTTGTTTCGCCATGGGCCTCTCGCAGCAACCACTGTTCATTGGACACTGTAATTATGTTCACAGTAGATATCCTCCTTTTAACTTGTCTATACATGCAAAATGATTATATCTTATTTTGTAAGCTTTTACAATTTATCTTACTTGTTTTTTTATTTTTTTTAGCTGTCTTTTGAACAAATAAACATTCCGAAGTTATTATTTTATTGTAAAAAAACACTCTTTTAAACGCTGTCATATAAGCTTTTTGCTAAAAATCAGAAAATGTTTTTAAATTATTCTTGATTTTAAATCTAAAAAAACAGCATGAAACGCTTGCAAAATAATAAATATAAAGTTATGATTATCACGAAATAAAAACATATATATACAAGTGTATATGAAAGGGGTTTATTAGGATGGGTAAGTATCATGATGATGCTGAAAAGCTGTTAACGTATGTCGGCGGGAAAGAGAATATTGCGGCTGTCACACACTGTGCCACTCGGATGCGCTTTGTTTTGAATGATCAATCAAAAGCAGATGAAAAGGCGATCGATGAGATTCCTAGCGTAAAAGGTATGTTTACGAATGCCGGACAATTTCAAGTAATTATTGGAAACGATGTTTCAACATTCTATAACGATTTTACAGATGTATCTGGAATTGAAGGCGTTTCAAAAGAGCAAAGTAAATCGATTGCCAAAAATAATCAAAATATCGTTCAGCGTGCAATCGGGACATTAGCCGAAATTTTCACACCTTTATTACCAGCAATTATTGTTGGGGGGCTAATGCTTGGTCTACGAAACTTTCTAGAAGGTGTTCCTCTTGGTTTCTTAGATGGACAAACAATCACACAAGCTTCCACATTTTGGAATGGGGTAAATGGATTTTTATGGCTACCTTGTGAAGCAATCTTCCACTTTTTACCAGTAGGGATTACTTGGAGTATTACCCGTAAAATGGGTACCACACAAATTCTTGGTATTGTTTTAGGGATTACATTAGTGTCACCGCAATTATTGAATGCTTATTCTGTGAGTTCTACAAGTGCCGCAGATATTCTTCAAAATTATACTTGGGACTTTGGCTTCTTTACAATTGATAAAATTGGGTACCAAGCACAAGTTATACCAGCGATGTTGGCCGGCTTCTTGTTGGTTTACCTTGAACGGTTTTTCCGTAAATGGATTCCAGAAGCAGTGTCAATGATTTTTGTACCACTCTTCTCATTGTTACCAACTATTTTAGCAGCTCATATGATTTTAGGCCCTATTGGTTGGCAAATTGGCTCTGGTATTTCATGGGTCGTAAATGCAGGTTTGACTTCACCACTTAATTGGTTATTTGGTTTTGTTTTCGGCGGTTTGTATGCACCTTTGGTTATCACAGGGTTGCACCATACAACTTTGGCCATTGATACACAACTTGTCGCTGATTACGGCACAACAAACTTGTGGCCGATGATCATGCTTTCAAATATCGCACAAGGTACGGCAGTATTTGCGATTTGGTTTTTACACCGTGGCAACAAAAAAGAAGAGCAAGTGTCTCTGCCAGCAACGATTTCAGCATACATGGGTGTAACAGAACCAGCGATGTTCGGGATCAATCTTAAGTATGTTTATCCATTTGTTGCAGCAATGATTGGTTCAGCTTTCGGCGGTATGCTGATCACAGCAACCAATACTCGGGCGTTAGGCATTGGTGTCGGCGGACTGCCAGGATTCCTATCATTTAAGATTGAAAATTATCCGATGGTCTTCTTATCAATGGCCTTAACGATCGTTCTGACGTTCGTCTTTACACTTATCTTAAGAAAAGTGAAGTTCCTCAATAAATTAGAACCAGATTTGGCTTTGGTTGAAGGTGAGAGCGATCCTGCAACAGGACCTGCGCCACAAGTATCTGACACGGCGGCAACAGCAGCAGCACCTGTAACAGCTGCAGGAACTACGGAAACACTTTATGCGCCAGCGGATGGTCAAATGATTGCGATCACTGAAGTATCAGACCCCGTCTTTTCTCAAAAAATGATGGGTGATGGTTTTGCTGTCCAACCAATCAATGGGTTGATTTATGCGCCAGTAGCGGGAAAAATCTCCAGTATTTTTGAAACCAAACATGCGATTGGGATTCTTACACCTGGTGGCGCAGAAGTCTTGGTTCATATGGGATTAGATACAGTTGAATTAAAAGGTGCACCTTTTGAGATCACTGTGGCCGAAGGCGATACAGTCACACCAGAAACACAGATTGCTGTGATGGATCTAGATGCAGTAACAGCAGCTGGCAAGAAGACTGATATATTAACGGTCATCACCAATGCAGAGAAGGTCGATCAACTTTCATTGGCAAAAACAGGAACGGTTAAAGCAAAAGATCAAATTGGTTCTGCGACATTGAACTAAAGGAACAAAAAAAATCGTCATTGGCTTCAGTACGAAGAAGCCAATGACGATTTTTTTATTTTGTTTTAGGATCTGGTTGGGAGAAGTAGCGGACCATAAAGAAAAGAATAACCAATACCATCGCCCACAGCACAAACATGGCGATTTGGGAGCCAAGGATCGTTCCTTGCAGATACCCGGCATTGCGTTGTGACAGATTAATGATCGTTGCAACAATGGCGGTTGCAACCGCCCCTGAAAATTGTTGCAGCGTATTGAAAATCGCGTTGCCATCCGCATACAATTCGGGTGTTAATTTATTCAAGCCCGTCGTCATCATATTGCTATACGATAAGCCAATCCCAATCATGTAAAATACATGCCCTGCGACCAATCCCCAAATGAATATGCTGCGTAATAAGAGCGCTAGAGCCAACCAGCCGATGACAATGAGCACCATTCCTAGTAAAATCGGTTTTTTAGGACCAACTTTATCCAGCAACCGACCTGCGATCGGTGCCAGTATTGCGCCAATGGCAGCCCCTGGCAACATGATCAAACCAGCAGTAAAGGCGTCTTTGCCTAAGACGATTTGGACGAAATTAGGTAAGACGAATGACACACCTAAAAGTAGAAATTGGCACACAAGAAAACCACCTAAAAAGAGTCGGAAACTTTGATTTTGCAAGACATCCAAACGAATCAAAGGATGAGGACCTTTGGCACGCTGCCAAAACAGTCCTAGGCCGATCAGACCTATAGCAAGTGGGACAAGACTAGCAATCGTTCCCAATTGGTTAAGGAAGAGTAAGAAACCACTAAAGAGCATCACGATCGCTAAGACACTGAGACTATCTAAATGACCACTTCTTTGGACGGTGTTTTTTGGAATCGAGGATAGGCCAAGAAATAGCGAGATCAACAAAACTGGGATCAAAAATAAAAATATCGCATTCCAAGACCAGTGGGCTGTCAGTAATCCGCCATAAGTTGGTCCAATTGCAGGAGCGATCGAGGTCGTTAAGTTGCCTAACCCAATCGTTGCGCCTCGTTTTTCATAAGGAGAATACGTCAAAATAATATGAAACATCAAGGGAAGTGCAATGCCGGTACTAGCACCTTGGAATAAACGGCCCAACAGTAAAATCGCAAATGTCGGCGATAAAAAATCAATCACCAAACCGGCTAGAAAGAACATATTGGCTGCCAAAAATAAGGTTCTTAATTGGAACCTCTTCAGAAGAAAAGTCGAAATAGGGACAATGATCGAAATCACCAATAAATAAATCGTTGTGACCCACTGGACATCTGAAGTTGTGATCCCAAATTGTTGGATCAAGGTTGGAAAGGTGACATTCATCGCTGTCTCTATCAAAACACCTGCAAATGACATCAGTCCAGTCGCGAGGATAGCCCCCACGAGTTTTTTGTTATTTTCCATAAATTCACCTCTAAAAATTCGCAGAAAAAAAGACCGTTTCTATTTACATAGAAACCGCCTCTCTCTCGACAAGCGTCACCGCTTGTTATCTGTACGATTTAATCTATTAGCTATTCTACTGATTAGGGGGAACTGTGTCAAGAGGTGTGCTTAAAAAGGTATGAAAACTTTTTTTGAAAATGTGAAAATTTTTACTTACACGAAAATTTTAATTCTGCTAGAATGGTCGGGTAACACAAAAAGAAAGGAAGTTGTTTCATGCCTATCAACAAAAAAGAAAGTTTGATTTATACCACCTTGATGTGTTTCTTTATGGTGTACTTTATGAGTGTTTATAACCTAATGTTCCAAGTAGGTGTATCTCTAGAAGCATTCCAGCTAGCTTGGAATGAGTTGCCATTGGCACTTTGTATCGCATTCATTCTTGATTGGTTCATCGTATCAGGACCTGCAAAAGGTTTTGCTTTTAAATACTTGACCCCGGCCTCTGCAACTTGGAAGAAAATCGGGTTGATCTCTTCATTGATGATCGCTGGGATGGTCTTCTTCATGTCATTGTTCGGTGCGATCATGCACGGCAATCCAGCACATTCGCTGATGATCAACTGGTTGATCAATATTGGTAAAAACGTGATCGTTGCTTTGCCATTACAGCTTTTTGTAGCAGGACCAATCATCCGTGGCATTTTCCGAGGCTTGTTCCCCATTGGTACAGTTCAAGAAATTCAAGCAATCAAAGAGTAGTCGAGCACATAGAGAGACGTGTACAAAGGGCGATCAAAAGTCGGTGTCGCGTTTTTATGTTGTTCAATGATACACAAAAAAATCCATAGGATGGTATGGATTTTTTCGGTTACCCTATGAAATAGGATACAGGATGTATATTTATAGTAATACGTTGTATCTAAAAAGAAAAGTTCAATAATTTCACTATTCTGTGAAATTATTGAACTTTTGCTCTTTATTCTGTATAGAAGTTCACCAATTGATACCAGTGCCGTTCATCTAATTGGTAAGATTGAACAGAAAAACCGCTCATGGCAAAACCGATAAATCCTACGATTAAACCCAGAAACATAAATGCCAAACTGACAGAGACTAGAAATTTTTTATTGATGGTAATCATTTAAATGACCTTCTTTCTGTAGTTAGTCAATAATTGTCTTGGCCACAAGATACAGGCCATTGAAAGGCCTGAAAACAACTTGCTCATCCGATAAGTCGCTAATAGGCAGAGCAACCCAAAACCAAATAAGAAAAGGCCAACGCCGAGTTGTGAGAACAGGAGAAAGAGTCCGTCAGTGATCAATAAAGGACTTAAAACGACACTGGCAATCCCACTTAATACACCTGTTATCCCTAGAATCCCAGTTGTAAAGGGTCCACACCATAAAACGAGCAATACGCTAAGCATCAGCAAGATAGCAGCCAACAACAAACTTCCCCACAACGGAAACCCTAATATCAGCAAGACATACAAAAAAGGATGAAAACGCCTTGGAATCTCAACTACGATCTCCTCTTCTGTATGCAACGCTTTGACGAGGTCCTTAGGTTTGCCCAATCGCGCCACCGCCTCTGCTTCTGACAAACCTTCTTCTATCAAATCTTCGATCATTTCATCATAGTAGTCGATCAGCTGATGTATTTCCCTCGGCTTAGTCTTGTAAGATAACTCCGCTGCCAATTCTTTAATAAAGTCCACTCTCTCCATTTTAAACGCCTCCTTTGATAAATCGATGGATCATGGTCAATTGCGGCCAGTCTGTGGTCAAAAACTCATTGATCCGGGTGTTGCCTTGTGCTGTGATTTGATAATATTTTCGCGTGCGCCCTTGATGACTTTTTGTATACGTCTGAACCGATTGGCTGGCTTCTAATCTTTTTAGGATAGGGTAGAGGGTTGATTCTGAAATGGGCAATAAGGGAGAAATATGCTTGACCATTTCATACCCATAAGAATCACCTCTTTGTAGAAAAGCCAATACACACACCTCTAACAACCCTTTTTTTAATTGTGCATCCACTGCTTTCCCTCCATTTCTTATCAATACTATACAATACATAGTATTGAGGAACAACCCATTAAAACAAAAATCAGTCTTAAGAATGAGAGATCCTAAATGTAAGTGCAAATCGATGTGATTATTCAATATAAACAAAATAAACCATTTTATTTGACTTTTTATATAGGATACTGTTCCCTTTTTTGATAAAGTAGTAGTAACCATTTAATTTATTACTCAATACAATGCAGTGTCCCATTATGTCAAGTGAGGAAGAGGCGGAAGAAAACGTTGCAGCAAGTTAGCTCGGTTCAACTGGGAGGTGATAGCAGAATCGCGGACATGGCTGTAAAGAAAGGACAAAGATAGTGATGAGAAAAGCCAAAATTACCAAGAAATACTTGATTATGTGTTTTAAAAAATATCTTTCTGAGGATTATGAAAAAAAGATAACCGTGAGAAGGATTGCTGATTATGCTGGCACATCGACACAACCAATTTATTTAAACTTTTCAAATATGCAGAGGTTTAAAGAAGCGATGATTGAAGACGTGTTTGTAGATATTCATCAAAGAGCCAATGCGGATGGAGAAAAAATTGATCCACTTTATAGCTATTGGTCCAGTTATTATAGCTTTGCCTGTCGAAATAGGAATTTATTTTTTGCGTTGTTTTTAGAAGATATTGGCTGCGGAGACTGTATCAATGATTTTTCATACCAGTATTTTGTTCAATCTGTCAGTCGTTCTGAAATTTTTGCTAAAGCAGGTTATACAAATTTGCGTATGATCCACGATCAAGCGTTGGTATTTTTTGTAGGTCTTGTCTTGACCTATCCTAAACATACCGACATGATGGATATGCCGGCATTTATACAAGATACTCAGGATTATTGGTAT
This sequence comes from Enterococcus sp. RIT-PI-f, assembly GCF_001297065.1. GTDB lineage: Bacteria > Bacillota > Bacilli > Lactobacillales > Enterococcaceae > Enterococcus_D. Next base: position 81,480 of record NZ_LHOX01000021.1, read on the forward strand.
CGTAGGATCGTTGACCCTAAAACAGCGTACAAAGACATTATTCCACAATCTTTGATCGATGCCGGCTTAAATATGTGGGATGAAGTTGCTGAACACTGTTGATGGGAAGGTTCAGAATATTTTGATAACGTATCTTCGCAGTTTTTTATTTTGTCAATGAATGATTCAAGCTTTTTGGCAAATAAAAGGGAAGCATTATGCGGACGCGTGTTCCATTTTTGGGTGAAGAAGTGATCAACAGGGCATCTTTAACTCCGTAATACAAAGCGATACGCTGGCACACGTTATGGATACCGTAATGTGTGCTTGTTTTTTGTGTGATCAGTTGTAATTGGTCCTCCGACATGCCGGGTCCGTTGTCATGAATCTCAAATATTAAATGGTCTTCTGTGCAATAGCTGCGGATCGTTAAAGCACCACGCCGCCCGTCCTCTATATGATCGATGCCATGAAAAATCGCATTTTCGACAAATGGCTGTAGCAATAAATTGATCACATCATAGTCCTTTGTCGCTTCATCGATCGCTATATGCAGGTCAAAAGAATGATGATGCATTTTTTGTTGAATCTTGGCATATGTCACCGTGAGTTCTAACTCTTTACGGACGGTTAATCGACTATTGCCGTGGTTCAAACTGAGTCGATAAAAGTTGGAAAGAAGATGTGCCATCTCACTAATCTCAGGTTGTCGATTGATCATTGCCGTATTACTAATCAAAGCAAGCGAATTATAGAAAAAGTGTGGATTGATTTGCGCCTGTAAAGACCGTAGTTCATATTTTTTTTGTTTGATTTCAGATTGATAAACGTCATTGATCAATTTGTGAATCTGATCGAGCATTTGCTGGAAATTCGAGTAGAGCTGACCAATTTCATCTTTTGATTCATAGAAGTCTTCGATTTTCAAATGCTCCATGGAGAGCGCGGCCATTTGTTTGGTCAAAGCATTGACGGGGTGAACCACGGTTTTGGCTAGCCACCAGCTGGAGAGAATGAGAATGATCAATACGATCACAAACATGAAACTTGCTGCAGTAATCAAATAAAACATACTGCTAAACACAGTTTGAGTGGTCTTCACAAAAACAATGCGCCACTGATTGCTTAGGGTAATTGGACCATCATGTAGATAGGTGGCTTTGACCAACTGATTGCCGTGCAGCGCTTCTTGCTGGGATAGACGGTCAAATTGAAAGAGCAAGTGGTTTGATTCAGAATAAACCAGCAAATCATAGGGCTCATTAGATATGTCGTTAAGGTGTGTGAAAAGCGCATCGGGTTCAATCGTCAAGACAAGGAAATTTTGCGTATCGATAGCATTCCCTTTTAAAAAAATATTTGTATAAAAATAGAGCATCTGATTGGTCCGGTCAAAATAACTACGGACTTCAGTCGTTTTTTGCTGATCAAAAGCATGCACAATACTCTCTTCGTTGATTTGCTTCACGTACTCTCCATGATCATATAAATCCATGGATGTGAAAAGTGTGAGTTTATGGATATCATTTTTTTGAAAAGTAACACTTTGAAATAAAGGGACTACTGTATTTTTGTATAGGTCGTATTGACTAAAATTTGAGAAACGTTGTTTTGAAAGCTCTTGAATCAAATTTGCATTGTTCGCTAAGAAGAGCAAACTATCTTGGTAACTGGTGATCCTCGTTTCTAATTGATAGCGAATGCTCGTTAAATTATCATCATAGGCATTTTTTTCTTGTTGCTGAATAAAAAATTGAATGACAAATACACCTATGATAGTCAAGAGAATCAAGGGTAGGATACTGGAAAGAATGGAAATCACAATGATTTTCTTTTGAAAACGTAAATTTTTGAATCGTTGCTTTATACTGCTGCGCATTCAGACTCCTTTCTTTCGATAAGCATCAGGTGTCATACCCACTATTTCACGAAATGTTCTGCAAAAGTAGGAGTAATGGTTAAATCCTACTTGCTTTGAAATGGAGTGGATACTGTAGGTACTATTTTTTAGTTTTGTCTGTGCTTGCTTGATTCTGTAGGACTTGATGTACTTTGTCACGCCCATCCCTTCATATTTACTAAAAAGTTCACTCAAGTAATTCGGGTTGATATTCACTTCATTAGCCAATATCTCTAAGCTAAGTTCCTGATGGAAATTAGAAAAAATAAAATGTTTGACTTGGCGAACATACCCACTGGGATGATCGTTTTTAGTAAGATCGATATTTTCATTGAGAAAAGACAAAATTTCATCAAAAATGGCTATTGTCTTTTCAAGGCTATCAGCTTCTAAAATTCGGCTTATTTGCTGTCTTAGAGAAGTAGCATCCAATAAGCCATTTGCATGATCCACAAGTGTTTGATAAAGCGTAGCAAAGTAATATTTGACAGTTGCAGGTGCTTCACTACCACTCGCTTCAAAGGATGCATAAACCATTTGAATGAGTTGTGTGATTTTTTTTATATCACTTTGCTGTATATACGTACTGATTTTCAAGGGAATCCCCGTTTTTACGATATAGTGATGGTCAGGCAACAGCAAACAGGTTTGTTTCTTTTCTTGATGATAAAAAGAATGCATATCTGTCATCAATAATGAATGATATATAGAGTAGGTGGCGATCGGATGCCTAATTGGCTCGCTAGTAACAAATGTAGGAGGTGTCTGAAAGTGTGACAAAAAAAGGTCATGGATCGTTTTTTTAATAGGTGATTCTTTTGTCAAACCTGTAGAATCGAAAAAAATGAGATGTGTAGAATGTATAGGCAACAAACAGATATCGGGTCGTTCATTGATCAAAGCAGCCAAAAAAGGGACTGGATTGTGTCTGTCTTTTGGTAAAGGCAGCACAGTAAAACGATCATTATTTTTTAAAAAAAATTGTGCAATCGATTGCTCTTCGTCAGAAAGTTTTCGCCAAGGAATCCCGAGGAAAAGCTTCGTCAATGTCTCTTTCAAATATCGACGATCGTCTAATTTTTTTTGCTTTTTCTGATCATTCAGCGCTTGAACGATAGCAAGCATTTTATTGATCTGTTCTTTAAAGGAATCTGGATCAAGCGGTTTTAGCAAATAATCAACAGCCTGAAGTTGTAATGCTTTTTTGACAAAATGAAAATCTTCGTAGCCGCTAATAAACAATATTGGTGTCTCAGGACTCTTACTTTTCATTCGCTGAGCAAATTCGTGTCCATCCATAAAAGGCATTTTTACGTCAGTAATAACTAGATCATATGGTTCTTTTTGAAACATTTCCCATCCTTCACGTCCATGCTTCGCTTCGTGGATCAGCCATTTTTCTACACGCTGGGCGACAAAAAATTTGATCACCTCTCTTTGGTCATAACTATCATCTACAATAAGCAACTGATACATCCGTGTTCCCTCCCTTTCTTCAACCGAACATATGGATTGTTTTCTTTTCTCATGATAAAGGATAAATGAAAGAAAATACACAGTGATTTTGTAAACGTTTTATCCTTTCTGGAGATTGTGCTATAAATCTGAAAATCGTGCTATATCTATAGTGAAATCGTTTGCGTATAATGTGGATGAGTCAAAAATAAGGAGGGTCTAAAATGAAAAGAAGAATAGCGACATTTGCTGCTTTATTTTCTTCAGTATTGATATTGGCAGGGTGCGGTTCAGAAGAAGCCAAGACGAATGAAGATGGTGATGTCATCATTACGATTGGACGCCAAACTGCGCCAAACTCTAAGCTTCCTGAGGGAGATACTTATGGGGACAATGCCTATACGCGATTGATCAAAGAACGCTTGGGTATTGAGTTGGAAAGTGCTTTTGAAGCGCATGGGGAAGACTATGATCGGCAAGTGTCTTTGGCAATCGCTTCTGGTGAACTGCCAGATACCATGATTGTCGGCAGCCGCGATGAATTAGAAGAATTAGTCAACAATGACCTAGTGGAGGACTTAACTGAAGTATTCGATGAATATGCGGATGATTTTTTGAAAGATATTTATGATTCTTTTGATGGTATTCAATTAGAGGCAGCAACTTTTGATGATCGATTGATGGCCATTCCTTCGACAAGCGATGACTTTGGACCAAATCTAGTCTGGATGCGTCAAGATTGGTTGGATCAGCTAGGGATCGAATTAGATAAAGATGGCAATCAAGCCGTTACATTAGATGAAATCAAAGAAGTAGCCATTGCTTTTCAGGAAAATGACCTCGGGAATACGGGCAAAGCATTAGGGCTACCACTCGCATTTTGGCTTTCTTCCTCAGGTCATGGTGGAACAGCATATACTGGAACAGCGATCATGAATGCATTTGGCGCCTATCCTAAATCATATCTTCAAGACGAAAACGGACAAATGTATTATGGATCCAATACAGATGAAATGAAACAAGCGTTGACGCTGCTAAAAGAGTGGCAAGATGAGGGGTTCATGGATCCGCAATTTGGTACACGTACGTATGATGATATCCATGCAATGATGGTCAATGGTGAATCTGGTGTGATTTTTGGCCCATGGCATATGCCAGATTGGGGTTTGGTTCAAGCAAAGCAAAATGATCCGAATGCAGCGTTCGTGCCTTATGCTGTTGAAAATGCCAATGGTGATGGAAGAGTCAATGCAATAGCAAACCGAGGAACGGGTCAATATATCGTGGTCCGCAAAGGATTCTCAGAACCTGAGAAAATCATGGAAATGATCAATTTGATCTATGGCGAAGTCGCTCAATCAGAAGACATAGAAGCGGAATTTCCAGAAATATACGATTATGCCAAAATTGATGTCGATGGCACGGTTCGCCCGTGGAATGTCGTATTTTTAAAAGCTTACAGTGAAATCGATGATGCGGTAGAAGCCTCTAATGCGGCATTAGGCAAAACAGATATGGATGATATTTCTAATTTCTTTATCAAGGATAATGCCGAAAAGATCAAACAGACATTAGAATCGCCGGAAGATACAGACCCAGTTGATTGGACGCGCTTTGCTTCTAGGTATTTGGCGGTCAATAATGTGATGGGTGGCGTGAGAGAGCAAGGTATCTTGGATGAAGTGATCCCACCACGATTTGATACTATTGAAGCCAATGAGCGTAATGGCGCACAGGTAGGTAAACTGGAAGAAGAAACATTTATCAAGTTTATTACTGGCGAAGAATCATTAGACAATTTCGATGCGTATGTCGAAACATGGAACAACCAAGGTGGTGCTGCGATCCTAGCGGAAATGCAAGAGGTCGTTGACGCAAGAGAGTAGGTATCTTGTACCTTAAATCAAATCATGTTGCCAAACTTCCGATCAAAGATGAATGAAGTCGACAGGACGTTCCGTGCGGCTGATTTCCAATAGTTGATCGGTTTTTTGGTTTTACTCAGTTCATTAAAGTCAAAGGAGTGAAGAAATGGAGCTTTCATCTGAGAAAGTAGTCAACCAGAAAAAGAAGCGCATTTTTGCTAAAGATCAATTGTTTTTTCTAGGCATGATTATTCCCGGTATTATATTTATTTTAATTTTTTCTTATGGGCCTATGTTTGGTTTGTTGATGGCCTTTCAGGATTATGTCCCCGCAAAAGGGGTGTTGGGCTCGGAATTTGTCGGGTTGGAACATTTCCGCTATTTATTTAGTTTGCCAGATATCTTTTTAGTTACGCAGAATACGATTTTTATCGCGTTTTGGAAAATTGTCTTTAATACAATCGTACCGATTTTATTTGCGATTCTATTGAATGAGGTGCGAATGAAGTGGTTGAAAAGTTCGATTCAAACGATTGTTTATTTACCTCATTTTTTATCTTGGGTTATTTTAGCATCGGTCGTTGTTAATTTATTCAGCTTAGATGGAACAGTCAATCAGATTCTGCAAAATTTTGGGTTGGAGCCATTGAACTTCTTAGGAAATAATCATTTGTTTCCTCGTTTACTGATCGGAACCGATGTGTGGAAAAGCTTTGGGTATAGTTCGATTGTTTATTTAGCAGCAATTACAGCAATCGATCCTGGCTTGTACGAAGCGGCAACAATGGATGGTGCAAGTTGGTCGAAAAAAGTCTGGCATGTTACTTTGCCAGGTATGCTGCCATTTATCCTTTTAATGACTATTTTATCTTTACCGAATATTTTGAATGCTGGCTTCGATCAAATCTACAATTTATATTCTCCAGTGGTTTATCAAAGTGGGGATATCATTGACACGTATGTTTATCGGATTGGCTTGATTGGCCGAGATTACAGCCTTGGTACGGCAGTTGGGTTGGTTAAATCTGTGATTGGTCTTATATTGATTTATACATCGAATAAGATTGCTGAAAAGAAAACCGATCGAGTGATGTTCTAGGAAAGGAAAAAACAAATGAAAGAAAAATTTAGCTTACGTCATGGATTTATTTATATGATTGTCATTTTATTGGCACTCTCTTGTTTGATTCCGATGATGAACGTAGTGGCAATATCCTTGAGCAGCAGTCACGCTGTAGCAGCCAATAGCGTTGGTTTATGGCCAGTCGATCTGACCTTTGCGGCTTACGAACAGATCATGGGTGATCAGCAGTTCTGGCGTTCATTCAACATTTCTGTTTTTCGTGTGGTCGTTTCACTGCTATTAAACTTGTTGATGATCGTTACGATGGCTTATCCATTATCAAAAACAAAAAAAGTGTTTCGCTTGCGTCGTGTCTTGATGGGAATTATGGTTTTTGCGATGCTGTTCAGTGGGGGGATGATTCCTTCATACTTGGTTGTGCGAAATTTGGGTTTGTTGAATACAGTGTGGTCGTTGATTTTGCCAAGTGCAGTGCCAATTGGTAGTGTGATTTTGGTGATGAACTTTTTTCGCGGTATTCCTAAGTCTCTTGAGGAGTCTGCCCGTATCGATGGTGCAAACCCATTGCAGATTTTGACCCGTATTTATATCCCCATGTCGTTACCATGTTTAGCGACAGTTTCTTTGTTCAGTATTGTAGGTAGCTGGAATGATTTCTTTAGCGGTTTGATCTATATGACAAAAACTGAAAATTATCCTTTGATGACCTATATTCAATCTTTGTCAGTCAATATCGCTGAAACGATGCAGCGGGCAGGTAACTTAAGTTCAGAACAATTGCAAAGCTTACTGGCTGTTTCTGATCGTAATTTAAATGCTGCAAAAATCGTCGTTGCTGTAGTGCCTTTGTTGATTATCTATCCACTATTGCAAAAATACTTTGTCCAAGGTATTGTGGTTGGCTCGGTGAAGGAGTAATCTAAAATGATTTATTTTTTTCATTCAGAAGGATGGATCGCGCGAATATTTACTAAGTTTGGGCAGCTGCTGATCATAAACGCGTTGATTTTGTTGAGTAGCATACCGATCGTCACGATCGGTGCTGCCCAGACAGCTGGATTTCATGTTCTCCTTCAACTTACACAAGGGAAAGAAGTAGCGATCGTGCCAAGGTTTTTACACGTATTTCGCCAGTCATTTGTCAAGAGTAGTGTAGTATGGATCGCACTGCTATTATTTGTGTGGTTATTAGGCGTGAACTGGCTGTATTATATACAAATGAATCAATTGCTTAATGGATGGATCATCGGATTAAGTATCAGTACGATCATTTGTTTTCATCTATTTCAATGTGTATTCTTCTCTTTAGCGAGGTATAACAGTAGTTTACGGTCTATCCTCGTTACTGATGTCAAATTACTCATAAAACATCCATTCAGATCCATTTTGTTGCATAGCCTCACACTGTTTCCTTTTTTTCTGATGTTGTTATCGCCCTATTTATTTATATTCGGACTATATAGCGCTTGTTTTTTCAGCATCAGCGGCTGGCTGTACTTGCGCTGTGTTTTACTATTGGCTTTTTTCAGGAAATATGAGAAGGTAGACTAAGGAAGCAGGATCGAAGACAAACTGTTGAAGATAGGAACGGAGAGAAGACATTGGAACAAACAGGCATTTACGGATTAAAAAAAATACAAATCGATCAACGGATCGGTTTTTTGGAAGAACACACGTATCAAGGCAATGATTTAGGCGTCACCTTTCAAGAGGGCCAAACGACTTTTAAATGTTGGTCGCCAGAAGCAGAGGCAATAGAAGTGATAATTTACCAAAGTGGTGAAGTTGGTAAGGCAGATCAGTTGATGACAGTTCCGATGACACAAGCAGATAACTGTTGGTCAGTGACAACGAAACAAGATATCCACGGATTGTTTTATACCTATCGTATCACTCGTGGTACCGAAACGGTGGAAACCGTTGATTTATATGCGAAAGCTGTAGGGATCAATGGGGATCGTGGTGCGATTCTTGATTTGCGCACGACCAATCCTAAAGGCTGGCTAGAAACAAATTATACAGTACCTGATGCTATCACAGATGCGTATATTTGGGAATTGCATGTGGAAGATTTTAGCAGTGCTGCGAATAGTGGCATCTCAGCAGCAAATCGCGGCAAATACTTGGCATTCACGGAGCCAGATACACATCTTTTGAACGATCCAGACCAAGCGACAGGTATGGCCTATTTAAAGGAATTAGGTATTAATTATGTGCATTTATTGCCAATGTTTGACTATGACAATGATGAAACATCAACAACGTATAACTGGGGCTATGATCCTAAGAACTATAATGCTCCTGAAGGGAAGTACGCTTCAGATCCGTATGATCCAGCCGTACGTATTCGCGAGTGTAAACAAATGATTCAAGCATTGCATCAAGAAAATATCGGTGTTGTGATGGACGTTGTTTTTAACCATACGGCCATTACGGAGAAATCATGGTTTAATTTGACGGTACCTGATTATTACTACCGACAAAATAATGCGGGAGATTTTGCGGACGGTTCTGCGTGTGGCAATGAAACGGCTTCAGAACGTAAAATGATGCGCAAGTTTATCCATGATTCTGTCTTGTTCTGGGCAAAAGAGTATCAAATTGATGGATTTCGCTTTGATTTGATGGGCTTGCATGATGTGGATACGATGAATCAATTGCGCCAGCGATTAGATGAAGAAGGTTTGGAGCATGTTATTTTATATGGCGAACCATGGGATGCCGGCAGCAACCAGATCATGGCGCCGAATATTCCAGCCAACAAAAGCAATGTCTGGGCATTGGATGAGAGAATCGCCGTCTTTAGTGATGATTTGCGGGACAGTATCAAAGGGGATGTATTTGAAGAAACGGACGGTGCCTTTATTCAAGGTATGAACGGACGTGCGCAAACGAAAGAAACGTTTTATCTCCATGATTTGACCACTGCTATTCAAGGCAATACACGTTTTGATGACCATCATGCAGAGAATCGCTGGGCTAAATCTCCCCAACAAGTAGTTGCCTATGCATCTGTCCACGATAATTTGACACTTTGGGATAAGTTGGTCGCTACGATGACACCGGATCTGGATCAACGGGTTTATAGCCAAGACCAGACACTGCTTGCTCGGAATAAATTAGCTGCAGTTCTTCTTTTTACAAGTCAAGGAGCGGTCTTGACACAAGCGGGTGAAGAGTTCGGACGTACCAAAGAAGGCGATGAAAATTCCTTCCGATCATCGATAGCGATCAACCAATTGGATTGGCAACGTGCCAAGGCGTTCAAAGAATTGCGTGCGCTCTATCGCGGTCTTTGGCAAATCCGTCAACATTTTGCACCGTTGCGGGATAAGACGACGGGCACTGCTGCCAGAATGCATTTCTTTGACACGCAATCTGACAATATCGTGGCTTATGAAATACCGAATGCCGAACCAACGCATCCATGGCAATCCTTGATCGTTGCGGCAAATAGCGGCGAAGATCATTGGACATTGACTTTACCAAAACCTGCAGAAAATGAACAATGGCTTCTAGTTGCTGATCAAACTGGTGCTGGGGTTGAAGGACGCCCAGTGGAAGATACAGTCATTGCACCACTGCACTTTATGATATGGGTGAAAATGCGTGGCGAATAAAGGGGAATAGGTTAAAAGCTAAATCAAACTAAAATATTTAGTTTGATTTAGCTTTTTTGTAGTAAAAAGATGCTAGCTTTGATATAATTTTATAAGAACAGACATGAGAAAGTGGTGGATAGATGAAAGTTGTCATTTCCGATATCGCCCGTCAAGCTGGTGTATCTAGTGGTACAGTATCCAATGCCATCAATAATCGCAAAGGGATCAGTGAACAAAAAAGACAAGCGATTTTGAAAATCGCTAGAGATATGGGCTATTTTGATCAACGGGAAATCAAAAAAACAGAGAATCAGAAAATAAAATTTGTCGTGATGAATAAGCAAGGAAATGTAGTGGGAGATACGCCGTTCTTTTCTGAACTCATACGAGGGATCGAAATGGAGTGCAGTACATTAGGGTATGAACTGGTTATCTCTCATATCACGTTGGCTTCAAACGAAGATCCGCTAGAAACGATTCGGCCGGAAGCAGCAGATGGCTTATTGCTTTTAGGTACTGAGTTAGAGAAAAAGGATTTGGAGGCTTTTCGATCAATCAGCGTTCCATTAGTGATTTTAGATACGATTTTCAACACACAAGACTTTGATTTTGTGGCAATCAATAATCGGGACAGTGCATATGAAATCGTGGAGAAAATGATCGACAAAGGGCACCGTGATATCGGCATTATCAATTCTACTTTTCAAATCAATAATTTTCGTGAACGCAAACAAGGATTTCTCCAAGCCATTCAAGAGCATGATTTGATTCATTATGAAGAAACGGAAGCATTGGTTGAACCAACATTAGAAGGTTCCTATCAGGATATGAAGGTGTATTTAGAATCAATGATTGCACACGATCGCCAATTACCGACGGCTTTTTTTGCGGTCAATGACAATATTGCAATCGGTGCTATGAAGGCCATCAAAGAAACGCAATCTTCGGAAAACGTAACGATTGTTGGTTTCGATGATATCCCTTTGGCAGAGTTTTGCAGTCCGCCTTTGACCACAGTGAAAGTGGATAAAGTCTATCTTGGCCGTCAGGCAGTAAGGCGTTTGTTTGAAAAAATTACTACAGAAGACACCAATCATGTGAAAATGCTCGTGGGGACCACAATCGTTGAACGCGAGAGCATACAATAGGAAAGACTAAACACTTTTGGAGTGTTTAGTCTTTTTTTAGTTTTATTACAAAAATATTTATCTAAAAGTATTGCAAAATATTTAGCTTATGATATAGTGAAGGTGTAAAAGTAAGGGATTTCATTTTAAGGAGTGTCAGAATGACAACTATTGGTCTATATTGCACGACAGGATTATCCTCTGCACTTCTTGTGCAAGCATTAAAAGAACAATTAGGTGCAAATAATGAAGCGTACATCATTCATTCCGCGCCTTTCTCAGAAATTTTTATGACGGGAAAAGAATTTGATTGTCTTTTATTGGCACCGCATACACGTTTCAATCAAGATAAAGTCGCATCAGCATTTCCAGATAAGCACATTATATTACTAACGGAAGAAGAATTTCGCTCGCGACGGTTACAAAGAGTTATTGATGAAATAAACATTTAGCTAAACAACTAAATTTTTAGGAGGATTTTTATGGACAAAGTAAAAATCGGTTTTGCACCAACACGAAGAAATCTATTCAGTGCAAAAGCAGCGATTGAATATGCCAATCTCACCCGTGAGAAAATGGATGAACTAGCGATTGATTATGTTGATATTTTGGACATCAATGAAGATGGTCTGCTTTATGATGATGAAGGTGTTGAAAAAATCGCTGAAAAATTTAAAGCTGCAAAAATAGATGGTCTATTTATCGCCAATGAAAATTTTGGGACAGAATATGCTTGCGCACGATTGGCCAAAAAACTAGACGTCCCTGTTTTGTTATGGGGCCCGAAAGATGAAACACCAGCAGCAGATGGCTCCCGTCTGCGAGATACACAATGTGGACTATTCGCGATCGGTAAAGTACTGCGTCGATTCAAAGTCCCTTTTACGTATGTCAAAAATTCGGATATCGATTCACCAGAATTCGCTCGCGGTTTACAAGATTTTATCAAAGTCTGTAATGTCGTCAAAACATTTAAGCAAACCCGTATTTTGCAAGTAGGGCCGCGTCCATTTGATTTTTGGACAGTGATTTGTAATGAAGGCGAGTTATTGGAAAGATTCAATATTTCGTTGTCACCAGTTCCAATCAAAGAATTGGTCCAAGAAATCGAAAAAGTCAAAAAGACGCAAGCAGATGACGTGCAAGCAGTCATTACCTATTTCAAAACCAATACCGAAGTTCAAATCTCTGGGAAAGACTTAGAGATGGTTGCTGCGCTAAAAGTCGCTTTGCAAAGTTTGTGTCAAACCTATGGCTGTAATGCAGGTGTTATTCAATGCTGGACAGCTTTACAAGATGAAATTGGTATTTTACCCTATGCTTCATTGTCTTTGTTACAAGAAGAGGGTTTACCATTTGTTTGTGAAACAGATGTCCATGGCGCGATTTCTGAGTTATTGGTTGAGGCGGCTTCTTTGGGAGAACATCGGGCGATTTTCGCCGATGTAAATTGCCGTCATCCTGAAAATGAAAACGGCGAATTGCTGCAGCATCTAGGGGTCTTCGCTTATTCAACAGCAGAAACAAAACCGATTTTACCACAACGTCATTTTGTTTTTGATTATCCTGGATCCGTGGCATTTCGCGCGATCAAAGACGAGTATACATTATGTCGTTTTGATGGGGACAATGGGGCCTATTCACTATTGATGGGCACAGGTAAGGGCATTGATGGACCATACAATCAAGGGACCTATTTGTATTTAGAATTTGAAAATCTCAATCGATTAGAGTTCAAATTAGTTGAAGGGCCATATATCCATCATGTGGCGGCTGTTAGAAAAAACGTAGTCCCGATTTTATATGAAGCATGTAAATATTTAGGGGTTCAACCCGACTTTTATGATCCAATCCAAGAAGATGTGAAAGCATATTTGAGAGGAGATTGACCATGGAGATCACAGCACTGAAATTGAAAGCATTAGAAATCCGTAAAGAAGTCTTAAAGTTGATTTATCATGCCAAAACTGGACATACAGGATCAGATTTATCTTGTACGGATATCCTCGTCGCACTGTATTACCAAGTCATGCATGTTGATGCGACACAACCAAATATGATCGATCGCGATCAATATATACAAAGCAAAGGACATGCGGCGGAAGTATTGTGGACTGTTTTGGCAGATAAAGGTTTTCTGACAAAAGAAGAACTGCTCACTTTTTCTCAACTCCATTCACGTTTGATTGGTCACCCCAATAATAAAGTTGATGGCGTTGAAATGAATACCGGCTCTTTAGGGCATGGGTTACCAGTTTCTGTTGGGATTGCTTTAGCTGGGAAGCTTGATCAGCGTCCTTACCACACGTACACGCTATTGGGAGATGGAGAACTCGCTGAAGGGTCAGTATGGGAAGGCGCGATGGCTGCAGCAAATTACAAACTGGATAATTTGACGGCAATTATCGACCGCAATGGGTTGCAGATTACAGGTGCATCTGAAGATGTCATGTCTGTTGAACCATTGGACGAGAAATGGCGTGCCTTTGGTTGGGATGTCCATATCGTTGATGGCAATGATATGGTCGCTTTGGTCGAAGTTTTGTCACAGCCAAATCAAAAAGATAAACCCAAAATGATCATTGCCAAAACAGTAAAAGGCAAGGGGTACTCAGAAGCGGAGAATCAAGCCCACTGGCATCATAAAGTGCCAACTGAAGAACAACTCGCGCAAGCTGTATCAGAAATTGACGCGCAGATGGAGGTCTTACGCAATGGGAAAGAATAACATAGCAAACCGTCAAGCAATGTGTGATGTGCTCATTGAAGAGGGCAAAAAGAATCCAGCCATCACGGTCTTAACCAGTGATTCTCGCGGCTCCGCTTCATTGGCGGATTTTGCTCATACATTACCTGAACAAATCGTTGAAGTAGGGATCGCGGAACAAAATATTGTCAGCATTGCAGCTGGATTGGCCCACATGGGCAAACGGCCATTTGTCGCATCGCCCGCTTGTTTCTTAAGTATGCGGAGTATCGAACAAGTCAAAGTCGATGTCGCCTATTCAAACAAAAATGTCAAACTTGTGGGAATCAGTGGCGGCGTTAGTTATGGTGCGCTAGGGATGAGTCATCATTCTTTGCAAGACATTGCTGTTGCCCGCGCCATCCCTAATTTGCAAGTGTTATTGCCAGCAGATCGCTTTGAAACCATTCAAATGTTCAAAGCATTGGCACAATCAGATGCGCCTGCCTATATTCGCTTGGGCAGAAATCCCGTGGAAGATTGCTATCCATCTACAGATTATTCTTTTGAAATTGGAAAAGCTGTGGAAATGCGCACTGGCGCGGATGTCACATTGATTGCCACTGGTGAAACAGTGCGACAAGCATTAGATGCTGCTGCACTACTCACTGAGCAAGGGATCGAAGCGACAGTCTTGAACGTCCATTCCTTGAAGCCTTTCGATCAAGAAGCCGTACTGCGAGTGGCCAAAAAAACAGGTGTCGTGCTCACAGTTGAGGAACATAGCCTGTATAACGGTTTAGGGGCGGCAGTGGCGGAAGTGCTGGCTGCAGAAACCGGGATTCGCCAAAAAATCGTGGCTTTTCCTGACGATGCGTTGATCACCGGTTCTGGACCTGAATTGTTTGCGCACTATGGCTTAGATGGGGCATCGATTGCCAAAACAGCGCGAGCGTTCATTGGAGGGTGATATGGAGAAACCGTACCAAATAGTTTTAGACCAAAGTACGTCTGGTACCAAATTGCTCTTGTTTGAGAATGGCCGGATAGGTTATCGCAAAGACAAGAAACATCAGCAGATTTATCCCAAGGTCGGGTGGGTCGAACATGACCCGCTTGAAATTTGGCACAATGTACAAACACTTTTGAGTGATGTATTCACGGAAAAAGAAATTACACCAGCAGAGGTTGCCTCAATATCGATCACCAATCAAAGAGAAACGATCGTAGCTTGGGACCGTAGTACCGGCAAACCTTTGTATAATGCCATTGTCTGGCAGTGCAACCGCAGTGCTGGGATTTGCGCAGAGATGATTGCCAAAGGTCTTGAACCAATGATCAATCAAAAAACCGGTTTAAGGATCGACCCCTATTTTTCCGGAACCAAAATCAACTGGTTGGTCAAAGAAATCACTGCAATCAAAGAAAAATCGGGAAGCGGTGATTTGGCGATTGGCACTATGGATAGTTGGCTGCTATGGAACTTGACTGAAGGGGCAACCTTTGCCACTGAAGCAAGCAATGCGTGTCGAACATTACTATATAATATTTCGACGATGGATTGGGATCCGGTATTGATCGAATTATTTGGGATTGATGTGATAGATCTGCCCAAATTGACCCCGGCAGATACCATTTTTGGGTATTATCAAACGATTCCGATCATAGGTGTATTGGCTGATTCACAGGCTGCATTGTTTGGTGAAGGGTGCAAAGAAGTCGGCGATGTCAAAATCACTATGGGTACAGGCTGCTCGATCATGATGCAAGTACAGCAGCAAAACCAGTTAAGGGATCAACGCATTTTGACCACTACTGCCTGGCAAACAGAAAAAGGCTGTGTGTTCGCATTAGAAGGCATTATTCGCTCATGCGGCGATGCCATCAACTGGTTCAGTGAACAGATTGCGCCATTGCCAAACGTTGCCGCGATTTGCGATCAAGTATTGGTTCGCGATACAGATGAAGCAATCTATTTTGTGCCAGCGTTACAAGGGATGGGGGCACCATTTTGGCATAACCAGTTGACAGCCAGCTTTTTAGGGATGAAACGTACGACGACACAGCAAGATTTACTGCGGGCCGTCTTAGAAAGTATTCTTTTTCAGATCAAAGCAGTCATCGATGTCATGGAAGAAGTCTCTGGCCGCATGATCAATCACGTCATGATCGATGGCGGGATGTCAAAAAATCACCCATTGATGACCATGTTGGCAACATTGCTGCATAAAGAGGTGATCGTGAGTGAAGTAGAAGAATTCTCGGCGATTGGCACAATGACCTTGGCAAGACCACAACAAATGGCGCATCCTTGGCGGCAAGAACGTATCCAGCCGGAAGCTGATCAAGCAACGATTCGTTTGAAATATGAAAAATGGAAACGGTTAATTGATTTGTCTGTAGCTTTGGAAGGGGAGTAAAGAGAAGATGGATACAACAGGATTTCGAATCAATGATACGGCATATGTGGATACATATTTGCTGCACCAATCGCAAGAATTCAATGTTGGTAAAAAAAAGCCATTAGTGATTGTTTGTCCAGGAGGAGGCTATGCCTTCACAAGTGACCGAGAAGCAGAGGCCATTGCGTTAAAATTCAATAGTATAGGCTTGCATAGTGTCGTTCTTTGGTACACGACAGGCGATCAAGTAAAACATGTGCCGCAAAATGCACTTATAGAAGCAGCACAAGCAGTTCAATATATTCGTGCACAGGCAGATGCATGGCTTGTAGACGAAACAAAGATTATTGTCTGCGGTTTTTCTGCTGGTGGTCATCTGGCTTTGCAATTGGCAACAAGATGGCACGACCCTATGCTCTCAGATATATTGGGTGTGACCAGCGACCATCTTAAAGTTGATTTAGCGATTGCTGGCTATCCGCTCGTCTATCAAGATCAAGCATTTGAGCCGGATGATTTAGGGTTTGCATCATCTTTGATCGGTAAACCTTTGACGGCCAATGAACGGTTCTTTGGCACGAAAGAGCCAACTGATACAATAATCAAACAAATGAATGTGCTGCATTATGTGGATGAATGGACACCACCGATGTTCATTTGGCATACCACAGAAGATGTGTTAGTAGATGTTGACCATTCTCTCAAATTGGGTGTTAAATTAAGAGAAAAAAAACGTCCTTTTGAAATGCATATCTTCGAAAAAGGAGAACATGGATTGGCGCTGGGGGATCGCACTACTGCTCGAAAGGCAAGTCATCTCAATCCGCATGTGGCGCAATGGTTTACCCTTTGTGAAGGGTGGCTTCATGCCTATATTGATACGCCTGATTAAGACGCATTCATGAGAAAGGGGAATAGATAAGTGAAACTAACAGTTAGCCCAAATAATCGTACCTTACAAAGAGATAGCCATCATTTCTTTTATCTTGCAGATACTTGTTGGAGTGCTTTTACCAGCATTCAAGAAGATGACTGGATCACCTATTTAGATAAGCGTAAAGAACAAGGTTTTAATACCGTTCAAATCAACATTCTTCCCCAATGGGATCGCAGTAAAGGCACTTTTGATATGCTACCTTACCCAATTGATGGAAAGAAATTTGACTTTGGACAAGTACGCACTGCATATTTTGAAAGAGCTCATAAACTATGTCAAATAGCTGAAGAAAAAGGTTTCACGTTAGCACTCGTTGTACTATGGTCAAACTATGTGGCAGATACATGGGCCAGTGATCTTGATGGTGGTATCAATATAATTTCCCAAGCAGAACGACAAATATACTACAAACAAGTCATCGATACATTTGATGCGTTTCAGCCATTATATTTTATTGGAGGGGATACAGATTTCCCTACACAAGACACGATCGACACTTATTTGGAAGCGTTTGATTATTTTGAAACACACTCACCAGAAACATTGAAAACGATCCATATCAAAGGAAGGTTCAAAGACATTCCAGCATCCATTGTTTCTCATTTGGATCTGTTTTTATATCAATCAGGGCACAATCATTCATTTTTAGATATGCCGTTCACCCTTGCGGAACACTTTTGTCATTTAGAACCACAATTACCAATCATCAATTCAGAACCTTGTTATGAACAGATGGGATTTGCCAGACAGGTTTACGGTCGTTTCGAGCAACGAGATGTTCGAAAAGCGGCATGGCAATCTATTTTGTCCGGCGGATCGGCTGGTATCACCTATGGGGCGCATGGAATTTGGAGTTGGCAAACACAAGAATCTGCATTTGCTGAAGATATTGGGGAAGCATTTGACAGTCCGATGATTTGGCAAGAGGCACTGCATTTTCCGGGTGCTAATGATTATGGCTATATCAAGCAACTATTTGAATTGCTATCAATCCATCAATTGATTCCGTGTCAACAACATTTGATTGATACACATGCCCAGATTCGGATGGCAATTACTGAAGATCAACGGTATTCTCTGATCTATCTGCCAAGCAATACCAAAATTTGTCTTCGAGATGTATCGATTACAAATGTGACACTCGTTGATTTAAAAGAAAGACGTTTTTTCAAGCCTAGCTATACTGTTTCAGATAATGTCACTATATTCAAACCGCATATGTGTCAAGAAGATGTCCTGTTGATCATACAAAATAAGGAGTGAAAAAGATGGAAAAATATATGGATAATGTCCTAGTTTTTGCTGATAAGATTTCAAATAATCGCTATTTAAAAGCTATTTCAAATGGATTGATGGCAACATTACCTATTAATATTATAGGATCGATTGCCTTATTGCTCGCCGTCTTACCTATTCAGGGTTGGACTAATTTTATTACATCTATCAATATTGGCGGGTATTTTTCTGTTGGGTATAGTATGACTGTAGGCGTCATCTCGGTATATGCATCATTTCTAGTTGGTCATCGACTAGCAACGGAATTTAAGCAATCTGCTGTTCCAGCAGGGATCGTGTCATTGTTTGCTTTTTTAATGATGACACCTTTAATCACGCTAGAAGACACAACCACTTTGGATATGAGCAAATTAGGTGCGCAAGGTCTTTTTACCGCAATGATTTGTGGATTGGTGTTTGCGAGAATCTATTGTTTTATTTTAGAAAAAAATATTGCAATCAAAATGCCTGCAGGAGTACCACAGTTTGTGACGGACACTTTTGCTGGACTGATTCCTGCGATCATCACAGGTTTCATTGCGATTATCATTAGTTGGGCTTTTAGTTTTACAGCCTATGGCTCATTTTCTGACTTTATTTATCAAATCTTAGCCCTGCCATTACAAAGCTTATCTTCAAGTGTTGGCTCTTTGTTAGTGATCGTCTTGATCCAAATGGCTCTTTGGTTCTTTGGCATCCATGGTTCATTAGTAGTTGGGAGTTTTATTACAGCTTTATATTTACCGATGGATGTGGAGAATATGGACGCCTTGGCTTCAGGTGTAGCTAGATCAGAGTTACCAAATATCTTGAGCAAATCTTTCTATGATCTATTTGCAGGTATTGGAGGCGCAGGTGGAACTTTATCGTTAGTTATTGTGATTCTACTGATTGCGAAGTCCAAACAATCAAGAACAGTCGCAAATCTAAGTGCAGTCCCAGGTCTATTTACAATCAATGAGCCAATGATTTTTGGCTTACCGTTGATTTTGAATCCAATCATGGCAATTCCGTTTATTTTAACACCGTTGGTTCAGGTGTCAGTTGCCTATTTAGCTATTTGGAGCGGTATCGCACCTCGCCTAAGTGGCGTGCAAGTACCGTTTGGGACACCAATTTTTCTAAACGGGTTCTTAGCCGGAGGTTGGCAGATTGCTGTCTTGCAAGTGGTTTGTGTTCTAGCTGGCTGCGTCTTATATATTCCTTTTGTTAAAATCTTAGATAAGGAAAAATTAAAATCAGAAGCTGCGGCCGAAGCTGAAACACAAGCAGCACAAGTTGAAACGGTTAGTACGACAACAGAGACTGTTTAGTGACATAAATAGAGAGTGGACGTAGGATTATACGTCCACTTTTTTCTATTTGCTTTTCTTTAATACTAAACATGAATATATCGTGTCTAAGATATATTCTAATGACAATCCATATTGAATGGCGCTAAAAGATTCATTTGAAGAGAAATACAAATAGAAACTTTCATTACAGACAAGTGATAAATCTTTTTCTAAAAAACTTGTAATAGCGATAGTTTTCCTATTACTTTTTCTAAGTTTATAAGCAATATCGATCATAGTTTGATTTTTCCCAGAGTGACTGATCACAAATGATATAGCGTTGGCTGCTCCTGAGGAAGAAATATAGAACTCATTCAATGAATTGAAAGCTTGAGCATGAATGTTTAAATTGTTTAATTTAAGGCAAGCAGATTGTACTCTGGGGAAATTGATATCGCTTGCATAAAAATCGATTTTTGGCGCATGACACAATAAATTGATTACCCTATTGAGCGTATCTTTATTTAAAAGATCCTTTGTTTCTTGAATTGTATCAGCATAAACAGCAGAAACATAGGAAGATACTTCAATACTAGAAAGATCAGGTGAAAGAAGTAAGTTTTTACGTTCATACTTTTTCGTATATTCTTTTACATATTTTAATTGAAAATCTGGATATCCTTTGAACCCTAATTTTTTGCAAAATCTGACAACAGTTGCAGGACTTGTAAAACTTTTATTGGCTAAGTCCTTAGCGGATAAATCAATTAATCGATCAGGATGTTCAGTTATAAACTGAGCAATTGCTTGTTCTTGAAATGTGAACTTTGTAATATCTTCTAATTGTTGGAAAATCATTACAATCACTCCTATATGATTAGTTATATGCCTAACATATCATATATAAAATGTTTTAGATAGAAGTGTGTGAAATCAATCAGATGGGAATAGAATACCAGCTTTCAGTCGCGCAGTTGTTTGAATATCCATAGTAGTCAAAGTAATGTCTTGTAAATATTTTGTTTGTGAAAAGTCTTCATTTTCGATAATAGAAATGAAGGCTTCAAATTCATGAAACATTCTGTGTTTTCCATGGTTTATATTCATCGTTTCCGTTTTAGAGTCTTTAGTGTTTAAACTTAAAGTAAATTGACTAACAATATTGGCCGATGAATCAACACTGATGCATCCTTCATCGCCTTGTATATTTGTCATAATTGGTGCTTTACAATCTTTTGCAGCAATTCCGACAAATTTAAAAGTAGGATAGTCCAGTACGAGTATACCTGACGTGTCAATTCCTCGTTGAATGTTAGCATGATAGTCTATATTATCGGGTTTACCAAATAATGTAACAACTAAATTTATATTATAGATATTTAAATCCATTAAAGCGCCACCAGATTTTTGTGGATCAAATGCGGGCAATGTTTCACCACTTTTAAAAGCATCGTATCTAGAAGAGTATTGCGAATAGTTTGCTGTAAATATTTTAATGTTGCCTAACTTAGGTAATTCTTCTTTTATTTTTTGGACATTTGGTAAAAATCGAGTACTGACTGCTTCAAAGATAAATAAGTGTTTTGATTCCGCTAATTCGAATAGTTCTTTTGCTTCTCTTAAATTTGATGTAAAGGGTTTTTCGCAGATAACATGTTTCCCTGCATTAAGAGAGTCTTTACTAAATTGGAAGTGTAAATGATTAGGAACAGCAACGTACACCGTATCAACATCTTCATCTAATAGAAATTCTTTGAAGTCTGTATAAGTTTTGTTTATGCTATTTGAATCAGCAAGGTGCTCAATTACTTCTTTCTCAGCAATTGTGGCACAAATGGCTTGTAAATCTAAGTTTGGAATCTCAGAAGCAAAGGTTAAAAAATCATGGACAATCATACCTGCACCTATTATGCCTAACTTCATTTGACCGCCTCCTTTGCAATTATAGTACCTTGCTCAATAATATCTAAAACTGCTAATACTTCTTCGTTCTTTACAATCTTTGGTTGCTTATTTTCGATAGCTTCTAATAAATTATCATAAATGGCACCATAGTTTGTTGTTTCAATAGGAACTTTCAGGTGTACATCGGTTCCATCCTCACTGACATAGGATAGGTTCCCCCAAAGTGATTCTGAATAAACCGTGTCTTCTAGTAAGATTGGTCCTGGTTTGTATGTTTTATTGGAGTTATGCCCTAAACTAGGCATAGTGAAGCTCCCTTTTTTTCCATGCAGGATGAATCTTGGATAATCAATTTTGACGTAACAACTTGTTTTCACTGTAGCTTTGAATCCCTGAGCGTAAAATAAGTCCATATCGTAATAGTCGTCTGCTAGTCCTGGATTATCTATACTTCGACAATCCAGAGTAACTTTATTAGGTGTTCCAAATAGACTGATTATTTGGTCTAGAGGATGGACAGCTAAACCATATAAAAAACCAAATTTTTTATTCTCCTTGATAGCAGGTTTAAAGTAGTCATAATGAGATTCCAACTCTACTAACTCACCTAATACGCCAGAATCAATTACTTTCTTTAATGTAAGAAAATCAGCATCAAACCTACGATTTTGGTTAGCCATTGCCACCAAGTTGTTTTTCTCCGCTAAATGGAATACCTTTTGTGCATCAGTTTTTGTTAATGCGAAAGGTTTTTCACACAGCACGTTTTTGCCTTTGCAAAGAGCTAATATAGAATAATCTACATGAAATGCGTCAGGGGTATTGATTACAACCAAGTTTACCTCCGGATCTTCCATAACCTCATTGATATTTGAAGTGAAAATATAGTTTGGATACCATGTTTCACGTTCGGTATCCCCGATTCGATCTTCTTCTCTTCTATAAATATATTTTACTTTAATTGTATCTTTTTTCTCCTCAACATAAGGGAGGTGATAGTGAGTGACACTATTACCAAAACCAATATAAGCAACTATTAACATAAAAATCATTCCTTTCTTTTTTTCGTTTTCAATATATCATCCGAAAAAAAGCAGAAATATAGATGTTTCATAAATTGGTCCGAGGTTTCTATAAATATTGCTATCTTTGAAATTTATTTTCAAGACATTAGTGTAATTAGCAATACATGAAACCAGATTTCAAAAAGAATTAAAATAAATGAAAGCGATTACCATTGTTTGGTTCGGCGGTTTCACAAAGTTGAACTGTTTGCTATTTTTAAGTCAATCAAGAACTACATTGTGTTGGGCCCGTAGCAATGATCAGTGCTTGAAAAATAGTAAATGAGAGAAGTGATAAGATGAAGAAGAAAAGTATAATGGATCGATTTACTGATTTTGCTTTGAAGATTTCTGAACCCTTAGGAAAATTTGCTAATACTGACGCTATTTTTTCTATTGTTTCTGGCTTAACTGCTGTTATGCCTGTTATAATGATTGGCTCAATTTTTCTAATTTTTTATGTATTAGGTTCGCCAGATGTCGGCACCAGCGGAAAGGCCTTACTGCCTTTTTTATCACCATGGACAGCAAATTTTGTTTGGTTGAATAATGCTACTTTAGGAATGATGGCACTCTATTGTTCAGTAGCTATTCCTTATACATTTGCGGAGAGAAAAAAGGTAAGTACGAAAAGTGCAGCGCTTATGGGAATTGCTACATTCATTCTATTTACCATAGGGGGATTAGATAGTGATGGTGGAATTTTAATCAATTCTTTTAGTGCAAGTGGTTTATTTGCATGTATCATTACTAGTTTGTTAAGTGTCACTATTCTTAAATGGTGTATCGATCACAATATTACGATAAAGATGCCAAGTTCTGTTCCGCCAAATGTTGGGATGGCATTTGCTTCATTGATACCATATGCAATCTCTTTTACTGTAGCTTGGTTTATTCGTTCAATACTAAATTTTGATTTTGTTGCTTTTTTGAATTCTGTTTTGGAACCAGTAATATCGGGGTCTGACTCGATATGGACAGCTATGTTGTTGTCATTCCTAGTATTACTCTTGTGGAGCATTGGGTTACATGGAGATAATATGCTGCTTTCTTTATTTACCCCTTTTGGGTTAATGTGGATCAACCAGAATGCAGAGGCTTTAAGTCAGGGAGTTCCGGCAAATGAACTTCCCCAAGTATTGGCTGGTTTAGGCCAAACGGGATTGCTTAGATTATCAATATGGACTTCGGCAGTGTGGCCGTTGATTTTTCTTATGATTATTTCTAAGAATAAATTTTTGAAGACTTTAGGGTGGACAACTTTTGGACCGGGTTTATTTACAATTGTTGAGCCAGTAGTTTATGGATTACCAATTGCATTGAATCCCTTTTTAATGATTCCATTTGTTCTAAGCGGAACAATTGCTACGGGCATCGGATATTTATTGATGGCAAGTCCTTTTTTAGGCAAGTTTTATGCATTGGTTCCTTGGGCAACACCTCCGTTTTTGTTAGGACCTTTAGGTACGGGTGATTGGAAAACAATTATTATTCCAGTTATGGCATTTTTTGTGGGCTTGGTTATATACTTACCTTTTTGGCGTCTATACGTTAAATCATTGGATGAAGTAGTCGATGCAGGATAATGGATTAGGTATTTAATCATACGATCAATGAAATCCCTGTTCTTATTTTTGTTTCAGTATTGATGAGCAGTTATGGATTTTTAAAGTCGACATCATTATTTTTCTAGTATTAACCAAAGCTTGTAAAGAAAAGTAAGCGATTTTAAGATGACAAGCCTTATACTTCATGGTATAGTTAATCCAAGAAAACCCACGTTGGATTGTTACTGACTCGATCAGGCAAAACCTAAATAAGATAACGCTCTTTGCAGCGACTCTTATTTAGGTTTTTTATGTTTATCGGGGTTTTTTCTATGGTTGGAATGGTCAATATGAGGCAACAGACGTGTATTGACTAAAAAATAAGATAAGTGAAGGAGTAGAGAAGATGTCAAAATTTCCAGAGAATTTCTTATGGGGCGGCGCTACGGCTGCCAATCAATTAGAAGGTGCATTTGATCGCGATGGCAAAGGACTATCTGTAGCAGACGCAATGCCTGGAGGCAAACAGCGTTTAGCCATTTTAGGCAGTGATACGTTTGACTGGACGATCGATGAAGACACATATACGTATCCAAATCATCGCGGTATTGACCATTACGATCGGTTTAAAGAAGATATTGCCTTGTTTGCAGAAATGGGTTTCAAGAGCTACCGTTTTTCGATTGCTTGGACACGTATTTTTCCGCAAGGAGATGAAACCACACCGAATGAGGCCGGCTTGGCTTTTTATGATGCCTTGATCGATGAATGCTTGAAGTATGGGATTGAACCTGTGATCACGATTTCTCACTATGAAATGCCATTGCATTTGGCAAAAGCATACGGTGGATGGAAAAACCGGGCTTTGATCGATTTTTATGAACGTTTTGCCAAAGTGGTATTGGAACGTTTCCACAGTAAAGTGAAATATTGGATGACATTCAACGAAATCAATTCAGCTTTTCACTTCTCTGCGTTGAGCCAAGGGATGGTCAACAGTACAGGGGCGGACAACTTCACAAATGTGATTCAAGCTTGGCACAATCAATTTGTAGCAAGCAGTAAAGCGGTGAAAATCGGTCATGAATTGAATCCAGATTTGCAAATTGGGTGTATGATCATTTATGCAACAACGTATAGTATCGATGCAAATCCAATCAACCAAACGGCAACATTGATCCATAACCAAGCCTTCAACTATTATTGTGCAGATGTTCAAGTCCGTGGGAAGTATCCAGCATTCACGGATCGTTTGTACAAAGAATATGGTGTTGATCGCGCGGATCTTGACATTACGGAAGAAGATTTGGCCTTGATTGCACAATACACAGTCGACTATGTAGGCTTCAGTTATTACATGTCTTCTGCTGTAGATGTGACCACTGAAGAAGTCGATGAAGTGCAAGGCAATTTGCTAGGTGGTGTGCGTAATCCATTCTTAGAAGCGAGCGAGTGGGGTTGGCAGATCGACCCTGAGGGATTACGCATTGCTTTGAATGAGTTGTATGATCGTTATCAAAAACCATTGTTCATTGTTGAAAATGGATTAGGGGCTATCGATACGTTCACTGAAGATGGGACGATTGAAGATGATTACCGCATCGATTACTTGCGCCGCCACATCGAAGCGATGGGTGAAGCGATTGAAGATGGCGTAGACCTGATTGGTTATACCCCATGGGGCTGTATTGACCTTGTCAGTGCATCAACCGGTGAAATGAGCAAGCGCTATGGCTTTATCTATGTTGATTTTGATGATGAAGGCAACGGCACAATGGATCGTTCGAAGAAAAAATCATTTGATTGGTACAAGCAAGTGATTGCAACAAATGGCGAGAATTTAGATTAAATAAGTGTCAAAAGAAGCAACGGTCGAGGGACTGTTGCTTCTTTTTTCATAGTTGTCATAAAAAATGATTACCCCCGCAACACGCGGCGCTGATATATAAGAGTTGCCGTGCACCAGCTCACGATAGTGATTCCACCGCACCAAATGAAGGCTTGAAGCAATGGAGCAGGTGGTTGTTGCATCATCAGGGCGCGAAGTGCATGGATGATTGGTGACATTGGTTGGTATTCAGCAAAAATGGCTAACGGCCGCGGCATGGTCTCCGTTGGCACGAAACCGGAGCTTAAGTAGGGCAAAAGGGTGATCAAGACAGTGAACAAAGCAGCCATTTCGGAACTTTTGGCGATGAGTCCAACCAAAACTGAGATCCAAGTAAAGGCGAAGGTGAAGCAAAAGATCAATAGGACTGCGAGCCCCCAGCCAGCAAGTGTGGCTTGTGGGCGAAAACCGATGAGCAGAGAAACGCTCAACACGACCAAGGTGCTGATCAAGCTCCGAAGCGTCGCGGCGAAGACATGGCCATTTAAAAAAGCTGATTTAGAAATGTTCAAGGTCATCAGTCGCTCCACCATACCCGATTTTAAGTCTTCCGTAACAGTTACCCCAACGGAGGAGGCACTCTGGGCGATACACTGAACGAGGACACCAGGAACAACAAAATCGACATAAGCGGTATCGCCGACGTGCATGGCTCCGCCAAAGACATAGACGAAGAGGATCATTAAAATCGCTGGGGTCAAAATACCGCTCAGCAAGGTTTCCATACTGCGAATCGATAGCAAGAGATTGCGTTTGAATAAGGTGTTGGTTTCTAGAATAGCTTTCATTGGGTTCCTCCTTGGACAAGTGTCAGAAAGATATCTTCTAAAGAAACGTTCTTTTGACTAAAGCTGGTGATGGTGATCGGTAATTGATTGAGATCTTGTAAAAGTGTGAAGGCATGATGGAAGTCTTGGCTGACGGGCAATGTCAGAGAGAGATTGGACACATTGACTTGTAACGGAACGTCAGAAAGATGCTGACGCAATGTCTGCAAGTGCTCTTTCGTCAGTACGTTGATTTCCATCGTTTGCGAAGGGTGCAGTTTTTTTATTTCAGTTGGTGTTCCTTGCAAGATGATTTTCCCTTCATGCAAAATGGCAACTTGGTCTGCTAAAAATTCAGCTTCTTCTAAGTATTGGGTCGTCAGAAAAATCGTTCGTCCTTGCGCTGCGATCTCTTTGATCATGTGCCATGTGGCTAAGCGGTTTTGCGGGTCTAAACCTGTCGTTGGTTCATCCAAAAAGAGCAGGTCAGGCTCGCCGATAAAACTCATGGCGATGTCTAATCGCCGGCGCATTCCGCCCGAGTAATCTTTGACTAGTCGATTGCTGGCATCCACCAAATCAAAACGCGTTAACAAATCTTCCACGATCTCCTGTTTGTTTTTGACATGGCGCAAAGCAGCGATCATCAGCAAGTTTTCTTGGCCTGTCAGTTCTTGATCGACGGCGGAAAATTGACCTGTCAGGCTGATTTTCTCGCGAATCGCTGCCGGATCTTTGGTCAAGTCGATCCCGTTGATACACGCGGTTCCTTGATCAAAAGGTAGGATGGTGGACAAAATTTTGACTAGAGTAGTTTTTCCAGCGCCGTTTGACCCTAGTAAGACAAAAACTTCGCCAGAAGTGACGTCAAAGGTGACATCTTCCAAAACGGTATTGTCTTTGAAGCTTTTTTGTAAATGTTTCACGTGAAGCATTTGCTTCTTTATAGGGTTTACCATAGCTTCTTCCTCGTTTCTATAAGATAATTAGAGCATACCGCCTAATAGGATAGAGGATGTCTAAAATTCAATATATTGAAAAAGAAGGTGGATTACATGCAAAGTTATGGTGCAACAATCAAAGCAATCCGAAAGAGTAAAGGTCTACTATTGAAGGAACTGGTGGATGAACAGTTGTCTTTGTCTTTGTTGTCGCAATTTGAGAATGACAAAACCACGATATCTTGCGAACGCTTTCATCGTTTGCTGGACAAACTTGAAGTCCGCTTTGATGAGTTTCAGTTGTTGCGAACGGGGCAAACCCTTTCTCCAATACAGGCTGAGATCCTAGATTATGTAGCGGCGATGGGTGAGATTAGTGACGTAGGAGAATTACAAGGATTAGCAGAGAAATATCGATCATTATGCCTATACCAGCAACAACACTATTCACTAGAGATCGACCATTTGCTGCAATTATTTCATTTTGACTACTGTATGAAGAAAGATATTTTTAGTGGATTGCCATCGTTGGCAGCGCGCGAAAAGTATAGTGCCTGTCTATCTGGCGCAAAACAATATTTACTCAACACCGATACTTGGGGTGTCTATGAACTGCGGCTATTTGCACGTGTGGGGATTTCTATGGAACCTTCTTTGTTGTGGCGTTGTCTCCAGGTTGCCATCAAGAAAAGCGATCAGTTTGCCAAACTGCCAGGAAATCAAGATATCTTCTATGAAACCTTAACGGCGATTTTTTCGATATTTTGTTTATTGAAGGAAAACGACTATGCTGAAAAAACCTTCCTACTCTGGCGCACACGGATCGCGCAAGAAGAACATGTCAAGGAAGCTGTTTTTTTGCCTTTTTATGAAGGTTGGGTGGCTTGGCTAAAAGGGGAAGCCGGGGCAGAAGAACGCATGGATGAAACACTATTCTGGTTGGAACGTTTAGGGTTCAAAAAACAATTGGCTGAGTATCGAGAACTCAAGCAATTGGTGTTGACGGATAATTTCCTAGGTCTTTTATTAAATGACCCGTTGCTTTCTGTGTGAAAAGAGTGTTAAATAAGCAGAGGGTGACAAAGTGTCAATAATTGGTATTAACCAATTATTGGTGGTAAAATATAAACATAAATAGTAGGTTTTTTTTGCAAAAAAATGATTGACAAGCCTATGAAACCGCCTTATGTTTAAGAATCAGAAAGGAAGTGATTAAAAATCGATAATAGCAAGCAAGTTGCTTCTTTTTTTAGTATGAGAGGAGTATATTCGTAATTGGAATTTTTCTTTCATTGGAATTATTATCATTTATTTGGTTAGAGTTTAGGAGGATGTAAAATGGATATTGTGACATTAGCACGGATCCAGTTTGCCATGACAACGATTTTCCACTACTTTTTTGTGCCTTTTTCCATTGGTACAGGGGTTGTTGTTGCAATCATGGAAACATTATATGTGATAAAAAAAGATGAAAAATATAAACGCATGACGAAGTTCTGGGGCAATATTTTTCTATTAAGTTTTGCTGTTGGTGTGGTGACGGGGATCATTCAAGAATTTCAATTTGGCATGAACTGGTCTGATTATTCACGATTTGTCGGGGATATTTTTGGGGCACCATTGGCCTTAGAAGCTTTGTTGGCGTTCTTCTTGGAGTCAACTTTCTTAGGACTATGGATCTTTACTTGGGATCGTGTGAGCCCGAAAGTCCATGTGACGTTCTTTTGGCTGGTTACCTTAGGATCGATGCTGTCTGCTTTCTGGATATTGGCTGCCAATAGTTTTATGCAGCATCCAGTAGGGTATACCTTGAATAATGGTCGGGCAGAAATGACTGATTTTGGCGCGTTATTAGCCAACCCGCAAGTTTGGTACGAATTTCTTCACGTGATCACAGCCGCAATCGCTATGGGCGGGATCATCGTGGCTGGTTTATCGGCTTTTCGTTTGTTGAAAAAAGATCAAGATATCGACCGCGAGTTCTTCAAAAAATCAATGCGTATTGGTTTTGCCGTCGCATTATTTGGTTCATTTACGGTGTTGCTTGCTGGAGATGAACAAATGAAGTATCTAGTAGAAGAACAACCAATGAAATTTGCGGCGATGGAAGGTGCGTATGAAGATACTGGCAGCCCGGCTGCCTGGACTGTGGTGGCTTGGGCGAATGAGGCTGAGCATTATCAAGTGTTTGGTGTGTCTATTCCTTATATGCTCAGTATTTTGGCTTTTAATGAACCGTTCGGATCGATCGATGGGATGGATACTGTCAATCAAGATTTGATCGCCCGCTATGGGGAGCGGAATTATTATCCCCCTGTGAATACATTATTCTGGAGTTTCCGTGTGATGGCTGGATTCGGGGCATTGATGCTGCTGGTATCCGGTTTAGGACTGTTCTTCACGCGTAAGAAGAAACCTTGGCTCTTTGAGAAGCGCTGGCTGCTTTGGGTGACTGGCCTTACGCTGTTCACACCTTTCTTGGCCAACACAGCTGGCTGGTTGATCACAGAATTGGGCCGCTATCCGTGGACTGTTTATGGGTTGTTTACTATTGAAGATAGTGTGTCGCCAAATGTATCGGCTACTTCATTAATGATTTCCAATATCGTTTACTTCTTATTGTTTGCTGGATTGGGTGCAACGATGATTTATCTTGTCCGACGTGAAATGAACCATGGTCCAGAAAAAGACGCTTTTGGCGAAATTAGTCAAAATGACTATGATGATCCATTTGACAAGGGGGCGTTTTAAGGATGACAGGTTTACAATTATTGTGGTTTACATTGATTGGGATTTTATTCTCAGGCTTCTTCTTTTTAGAAGGATTTGACTTCGGTGTAGGAATGTCCGTTCAGACCTTGGCCCATAACGAAGATGAAAAAGACCAAATCGTGCAAACGATTGGGCCTGTCTGGGACGGCAATGAAGTATGGCTGCTGACGGCAGGCGGGGCAATGTTCGCTTCATTTCCATACTGGTATGCCTCATTGTTCAGTGGATTTTACTTGATTTTATTGTTGATTTTGGTCGGTTTGATCATTCGCGGCGTATCCTTTGAGTTTCGGGCAAACTTCCCGAAAGAACGCAAAAACATCTGGAACTGGACGTTGACGATCGGCAGTACGATGGTGCCTTTCTTCTTCGGTTTGATGTTTGTTGCGTTGATACAAGGGATGCCTTTGGATGCGGATGGCAATATGACAGCAACATTTACAGATTATGTCAATCCATTTTCTGTGGTCGGCGGTATTGCGATGACGTTATTGTGCTACTTGCATGGCTTGAACTATATTGCCTTGAAAACGGAAGGACCGATTCGGGCACGGGCACGCAATTATGCGAGTGTCTTTTATGGTATTTTGTATGCAGGATTGATCGTATTTGCTGTGATGCTCTATTTTGAAACAGATTTCTTTGACCTTCACTTTGCGACGACACTAGGATTGCTGATCGTGATCGTGTTGTTGACTATCTTAGCGAACTTCAGTGTCTTTAAAGGGATGGAAATGACCGCATTTTTAGCCAGTGGGTTCACGTTGATTGCGTTAGTCGTCTTGATTTTCACGGGATTATTCCCACGCGTGCTGATTAGTTCCCTAGATTCAAGTTATGACTTGCTGATTGCAGATGCTTCTTCAAGTCGTTATACCTTGAAAATCATGAGCTATTTATCATTAACGATTTTGCCTTTTGTATTGGCGTATACAGCTTGGAGCTATTATATTTTCCGGAAACGGATCAAGCATACGGGGGCGTTGGAGGGATATAAATGATTGACAAACAAATCATGAAACTCCCTGGAATGAAGCAGTTATTGGGTTTGCTTGCAGGATTATCTTTCTTGCAAGCACTCTTCATTATTGGGCAGGCCTATGGGTTGGCAAGTGCCATCACTGGCTTATGGGAAGGACATCCTTTAAAGGAACAGTGGGGCTGGATTCTGCTGTTCTTTTGTTCGTTTATTGCTCGGCAAGGTGTGATTTATCTGCGTTCACAAAAGCTAGATACCTATAGTTACCAACAATCTGCCGCTTTGAGAGATCAACTTTTAGAAAAACTTTTTCGTGTAGGACCTCAAATTGCGCAGCAACAAGGGACAGGGAATATCACTACGATGCTTTTGGAAGGGATCAATCAAGTAGAGAACTACTTGCAATTGATTCTGGCGAAGATCATGAATATGTCCATCATTCCATGGGTGATTTTGGCGTTGGTTTTTTACCTTGATTGGGAATCAGGTGTGGTTTTGCTGCTGGTCTTTCCTTTGATCATTATTTTCATGATCATCTTGGGCTATGCCGCGCAAAGCAAAGCCGAAAAACAATACCGCACGTTTCAACTATTGTCTAACCATTTCATTGATACGTTGAGAGGAATCGATACATTAAAGTTGTTTGG
Source organism: Enterococcus sp. RIT-PI-f (assembly GCF_001297065.1). Classification (GTDB taxonomy): domain Bacteria; phylum Bacillota; class Bacilli; order Lactobacillales; family Enterococcaceae; genus Enterococcus_D. Next base: position 113,576 of record NZ_LHOX01000021.1, read on the forward strand.
TGTGAGTCAAAAATATGGCAAAAGCATTTTTGCTTCAAGTGAACGTTTTAGAAAAGCTACCATGGACTCACTCAAAGTCGGGATTTTATCGACCTTTGCATTGGATTTCTTTACCACCTTATCTATTGCAGTCGTTGCTGTTTTACTAGGGTTGCGGCTGATCAATGAAGGGATTTTCTTGTTTCCATCATTGACGATTCTGATTTTGGCACCGGAGTATTTTTTACCGATTCGTGATTTTTCGAGTGATTATCATGCAACATTAGATGGCAAAAATGCAATGACGGCAGTTACGGAAATTTTGAATCAACCAGAAGCAGAAATCGATGCCGTTTCAATCCCACGCTGGCAAGAACAAACCAACCTATCCCTGTCAGGCGTGACCTTTGATTACGAAGAGAAAACGGCGTTGTCTGACATTGACTTGTCTGTCACAGGGTTTAAAAAAATTGGTATCATCGGTTTAAGCGGATCTGGAAAGTCCACGTTGATCAATCTTTTGAGTGGTTTTTTTGTTCCTGCTTCAGGTCAGATAGATATTGATGGCGTTGATGTAACAGCACTGCGCCAACCTGATTGGCAAGAACAATTGATTTATATTCCGCAAAATCCTTATATCTATCGGATGACGCTCCAAGAGAACGTGGCCTTCTACCAGCCTACTGCAACGAAGGAACAAGTGTTAGCGGCAATCGAGGTTGCTGGTCTGACTGAGCTACTGGAAGAGTTGCCGCAAGGTTTGGATACGATGCTCGGTGAAGGAGAACGTCACCTTAGCGGGGGGCAAGCGCAACGGATTGCCTTAGCCCGTGCCTTCTTAGATCAGGAGCGAAAAGTGCTGCTCTTTGATGAGCCAACCGCGCATCTAGATATTGAAACAGAAGTTGCACTAAAGGCACGTATGCTGCCTTTGATGGAGAACCGCTTGGTTTTCTTTGCCACGCATCGCTTGCACTGGATGGAAGAGATGGATGAGATCATTGTAATGGATCAAGGGCAGATCGTTGAGCGAGGCACACGCGCAGAACTACAAGAAAAACAAGGCGCATTTACGGACTTGGTTCGTGGCATGAGGAGGAAACAGCTTGAATAAAATTGGGTTATTTCAGTCGTTGAAAACCGATACGTGGGTCAAACCATTCTTGACGAAATATAAGAATGTCTTGGCTTTGGCGTTGTTTTTAGGTTTTCTGACCTTCTTTTGCGGCGGCGCTCTGATGTTTAATTCTGGCTTCTTGATCAGTCGATCTGCTTCGATCCCTGAAAATATCTTGCTGGTTTATATTCCCATTGTATTGACACGGGCATTCGGGATTGGTCGACCGGTATTTCGCTATTTAGAACGATTGACGAGCCATAGTTGGGTATTGCGTATGACGTCAAATCTGCGGTTGAAGTTATACAATGTGGTTGAAAAAGATGCAATCTTCTTTAAACAAGCCCATCGTACAGGAGATATCCTCGGTTTATTGGCTGAAGATATCAACCATATCCAAAATCTGTATCTACGCACGATTTTCCCAACAGTGATTGCGTGGATCTTATATATCTTTTTGATTATTGGCTTAGGTTATTTTTCGGTGTGGTTTGCTTTGGTCATGTTGCTGTTGCTGGGGATCGTGGTATTTGTTTTGCCGCTATGGTCTGTGGTCATCAATGGTGCTCGTCAAGAAAAACAAAAACAAATGAAAAACCATTTGTATACGACATTGACGGACAATGTATTAGGTGTATCAGATTGGGTCTTTTCCCAACGTGGAACGGAATACGTGGAGGCACACAAAGTACTAGAAACTGAACTACGTCAAGTAGACGAGAAAATCAAGGCATTCGACCGCCGACGGGATTTCTTATTGCAAGGGATTTTTGGCGTGATCGCAGTAGCGCTGCTGGTTTGGGCCAGTGGACGGTTCCCAGGTGTTTATGGTGGGCTGGCCAATTGGATCGCCGCCTTTGTACTGTGTGTGTTCCCATTGATCGATGCCTTTGCACCTTTACCCGCTGCTGCCCAAGAAACGAATGTCTATAAAGATTCGATCGATCGTTTCAATGCATTGCCAGATGAGCAAATGGGTGAATCAGGAACGGTCGTTGACAAGCCTGATGGACCAATTGAACTGACGGTCAGTGATTTACATTTCCATTATCCGTCTGGAAAAGAAGTTTTGCATGGCTTTGACTTGACCATTGGTGCACATCAAAAATTAGCGATTCTTGGTCGTAGTGGTTCAGGGAAAAGTACATTTGCTTCACTCTTGCGGGGGGATCTAGTACCGACAAAAGGTACGATTTTGATCAATGGGCAGTCTGTTGCTGATTTTGGTGACAGTATCAGTGACGTCATTGGGGTCATCAACCAAAGCCCCTACTTGTTTCATACGACGATTTTGAATAATTTGCGGATCGGGAATGAAGCTGCTTCTGAAGCAGAGGTTTGGCAAGTGTTGGCACAAGTGGGTCTGAAGGAAATGGTGTCTGCGCTGCCAGAAGGATTGGCTACGATGGTCGATGAAGCGGGGCTGCGTTTTTCTGGAGGAGAACGACATCGGTTAGCGCTTGCGCGTATTTTGTTGAAAGATACACCAATCATTTTATTGGATGAACCAACGGTTGGCCTAGATCCGATTACTGAACAAGGTGTATTAGAAACCTTCTTTAACGTGTTGAATAATAAAACGATTATCTGGATCACGCATCATTTACAAGGAATCTCAATGATGGATCGTGTCATTTTTATTGAAGACGGTCAGTTGGCGATGAGTGGCACACCAGCGCAACTGGCTGCTGAAAATGCACACTTCCAACAATTGTTGGCAATCGATCAAGGACGTATGTAAGGACGTATAAAAAAAGCGTCCATTTATGATGGACGCTTCCTTGATTAGTAGGCGCGCTGTAGGAGCAATTCAGCCAATGATCGAATTTTCTTTCTGCTTGGTTTATCGGGAAGTTGATCAATGGCATCAAGCGCTGCTTGTGTGTAGGCTACCGCAAAATCAGTAGCTTTTGCCACACCATCATAGGTGTTGACAAGGTCAGCGACTGCTTGTGCTTCATCCACTGAAAGAGTTTCTTTTTTATTCAGATAAGGAGCAAAAGCTGCGGGTGCTTGTTCTTTGGCAAACAACAAAGGCAATGTATAGACCCCTTGTGCGAGATCTTCAAGAACTGGCTTTTTCAAGGTGCTTGTATCTGAAGTGTAGTCCAAGATATCATCAAAGACTTGAAAGGCAATGCCGATATTACGGCCAATCTCGCCTGCGCGTTGCTGGTCTGTTTCAGATAGACCACCGAAGTGCGCGCCTTCCAAGCAAGCAAGCCAAAATAGCTCAGCCGTCTTACCGTTGATACTTTGCAAGTATTCATCAATGGTTTCATTGACGTTATACCGTGTGTGCATTTGGTCTAATTCACCTAAAAGCAGTTGCTTCATCGCTTGGGCATTGGTCATCAGAAACTCGGATCCGTTCATACTTTCAATCACTAACTCAAAAAATTGGGTGAACAAAAGATCACCCGTGTACACTGCAATGTCTTTGCCATATTTTGCTTGAACCGTGGTCCGGCCTCGCCGCAACGGTGAATCATCAATAATGTCGTCATGGATCAAGGTCGCCATATGCAAAATTTCCAAGGAAGCAGCAATCTTTGTTAATTGGTCGGTTTTTTTATAATGGGGATCGCCTAAGTCAGCAAACAATAAAAAGAGCGCTGGCCGCAGCATTTTTCCACCTGAATAAGTAAAGTCGATCAAAACATCTTGTATCTCTTTGTTCCGTACAGTTACGCGTTCTTCGATGATCGCACAAACCTTTTTTAATCGTTCATCGATCGTCGGATAATCGTTCCAAAAGTCAAACATAGTATAACCCTTTCTAACAGTCATTCAGCCCTTATTCTAGCTTAAAGACGAGGGATTGACTAGTTTAATGCACTCTTTAAAGGAGGTGAATTTGTGACACTCTCAGTATTTTTAGAACTTGTAGAATTTAAAGCAAAAACTGCCAGTATTTTGCCTTTTTTTATCGGAATTTGCTACAGCTGGTACAATTATCAATCGATTCATTTGGGCTATGTATTGCTTTATTTTGCGGCGATGCTGATTTTCAATATGGCTGTTGATATTTTAGACAATTATAATGACTACCATCACGCGACAGAAGTCCATGATTACAAGGAAAAAACCAATATTATCGGTCGGGAACAGTTATCCGTCAAGTTAGTTTTTTGGTTGATGGTATCGATGATCACCCTCTCAGCCTTGATGGGTATTGGGCTAGCGATCGTGGTTGGCTGGCCATTATTTTGGATGGGGTTGTATTGTTACTTGGTGGGGATTTTTTATTCCTCGGGCCCTCGTCCCTTATCAAGTTTACCTTTAGGTGAGTTTTTTTCAGGGTTTACGATGGGATTCATGATCTCACTGATCTGTGTGTATCTAAATGCCTATCAGGTATTTGAATGGAATGTTGCCACCATTGGCAGTATTTTCTTAGTCTCTTTACCCAATACATTGTGGATCGCCAACTTAATGTTGGCCAACAATATCTGCGATTTGGACGAAGATGAAAAGAACAATCGCTATACACTGGTGCATTATCTAGGGAAGCCTCAAGCACTACGGCTTTTTGCGGTGATGAATATCCTTGCTTTCGTGGCGATCCTTGCTGCTGTAGTCTTGGATATTGCCCCTTGGTCAGTGGTTCTGACCTTCTTAGCGGCACCTTTTGTCTGGCAACAGACAAAACGATTAATGGAAAAACAAGTCAAAAGGGAAACTTTCATTTGTGCAGTACGGATCTTAGCTGTCGGTGCTTTTGTACAAGTGATCACGTTCGCGCTTGGTTTGATTTTATAATTTTTACAAGAAAGAAAGGAAGTAAAGAAACATGAAGGAAGTTGTCATTTTAGGCGCAGGATACGCTGGTTTGCGTGCCTTACACGTATTACAAGGAGCGAAAGGGGATTTTCATATCACCCTGATCGACAAAAACGATTATCATTATGAAGCAACGGATCTCCATGAAGTTGCTGCGGGCACGCAACCCCGCGATCGTATCAGTTATCCTATTATGGATGTTGTGAAGACAAATAAAACGACATTTGTCCAAAAAGAAGTCGCAACGATTGACCGTGACCAACAAGTGATCATCTTCAAAGACCAAACGACCCGCACTTATGATTATCTGATCGTGGCTTTAGGTTTTGAATCAGAATCATTTGGGATACCAGGTGTGGAAGAACATGCGTTAGAAATGGTCGATGTCGATTCGGCAGAAGCCATTTATCATCATTTACTAAAACAAATGCAAGACTATCAACAAACAAAAGATCCAGACTTATTGAAAATCGTGGTTTGTGGTGCAGGATTCACAGGCGTTGAGTTGTTAGGCTCTCTCGTAGAAAACCGCAAAACGTTTGCGAAAGCAGCGGGTGTCAAACCAGAAGAAATCAAATTGTATTGCGTAGAGGCGGTTACGCGGTTGTTGCCTATGTTTGAAGAAAAGCTGTCTGATTATGGTATCAACAACTTGGTGAAATGGGGCGTCAATTTCTTGACAGGCAAGCCAATCAAAGAAATCAAACCAGGTGTTGTGATCTATCAAACGGATGCAGAAACTGGTGCCACAGAAGCGCTTAGTGCCAAAACGATTATTTGGACAACTGGTGTCAGCGGGAGTCATGTCATGGCTGCTTCCGATTTTTCTGCCCGCCGTGGCCGTGTGATGGTTGATCAAACTTTGACTGATCCTGATCATGGAGAAGTCTATGTTGTTGGAGACGTGTCCGCTGTATTAGATCCAGCAACCAATCGTCCGTATCCTACCACCGCTCAAATTGCATTAAAAATGGGTCATCATGCAGCGAAGAATATTCTACGTCAAATGAATGGTGAACAGCCTACTGATTTCCATTTTGAATCGTTAGGCTCTGTGGCATCGATTGGCAATACCCATGCATTTGGTTTGGTAGGGAAAATGGCTGTGAAGGGCTATCCAGCTTCTTTTGTCAAAAAAGCCATTATGGACCGTTCCTTGTATCAAACAGGTGGTGTGAAAGAAGTGTTAGCGAAAGGACGCTTTGACTTTTATCATTGAGTCGCTAGCAGACACTAATAACGAAAGGCTGTGCCCATACTGGACAGCCTTTTTTGTGCGCTTTGAAATCTCACCGCGATCTTACGAAAAAATCGTAAGGAGAAAGCGGCAAGATCAGGCTACTTTTTTTTCAAGAAAACTGCTATCATAGCAAGGAAGAAAGCGGGGCGAAGTGAGATGGAACATCAGAAAAGAGTCTTTCGCGGAATGGGAACTGTGATCACGGTCGAAGTGGTGCACGAGACACCTGAAACAATCTTAGATGAAGCACAGAAACAAGCCCAATTGTTTGAAACACGATTTAGTGCCAATGATCCTCAAGCGACCCTTAGTCGCATCAACCAACAAGCTGGGAAACTGGCCGTTCCGGTGCCAGCTGATTTATTTGCATTGATCGATTTGTCACGACAACATAGTCTGGCACCTGACAGTTATTTGAATATTGCTATCGGGCCATTGGTGCAGGAGTGGCGAATCGGTTTTGCCGATGCACATTTACCTGCAACGGACAAAATCAAGACGCTGCTGCCGTTAACTGATCCTGAAAATATCCTCCTAGATCATAGACAGCAAACAGTGGCATTGAAACAGGCTGGTATGCAAATTGATTTAGGCGCCGTAGCGAAGGGCTTCTTTGCCGATCAATTGATGGCTTATTTCCAACAAGCAGATGTGAAAGCTGCGTTGATTGATTTGGGTGGCAATGTCCTAGTCTATGGCGATGCACCGCGGCATGCTGATCATTCGTGGCGCGTGGGTATCCAAAATCCGTTTTTGCCACGGGGAAATTTTGCCGCAGCATTGAAGGTGCAGAATAAGTCTGTTGTTACTTCAGGCGTATACGAACGCACTTTTCAGTTGGATGGCCAAACGTATCATCACATTTTTGACCGTCAAACCGGCTTTCCATTGACGACGGAATTAGCGAGTTTGACCATCGTTTCAGACAAGTCTGTGGATGGGGAAATTTGGACAACCCGCCTATTTGGACAATCACCCCAGCAGATTTTGTCAACGTTGTCTTCTTTGAGAGGAATCACGGGGTTGCTCATCACCAAGCAAGGAGAGCTGCTCTATCCGAGAGAAATGGCAAACTTGATAGAAACAGTAGGATAGAGAACACCCCCTAGCAGATGCGAAAATCCGCTAGGGGGTGTTATTTAATTGAAAGGCCGGTTTGAAATTTTTGTTATTTTATATGTTCCTTATGAAGGTATCGATCAAGGATTGTTCGCTTTTAGATAAAGCACGCGCTGCTTGATGGGCAATAAAATAGGTTAAAGACAATTGCTCTTCTGGCAAAGGGTACAAGTTAAAGTCAGTAGGGATCGCTGCCTGTAAGACACTTTCAGGAACGATAGCGACACCTAAGCCGCTTTCCGCTAAAGCAGCGACGGTATAGACATTGCTGCTTTCTAGCATGATCGTTGGCTCCACTTTATATTTCTGCAGTAATTGATCGATTTGCCGGCGAATGGCGGAACCACTCCCTGTTAAAATCAAAGGCTGCTGTAATACCTTTTTCACCGTGAGCGTTTCTTCAGCTAAATACCGGATATTTGGTTGATAGAGGGGGGATGTGGCAGGGATGATCGCTAAATAGCGTTCTTTATTTGTACTATAGACTGTTAGGTTAGGCGCGATCGTTTCTGGATTTTGACCAATAAAGAAATCCAGTTGTCCGTTCAACAGTTTTTGTTCGTTTTGTTTCGGTAAATCTTCGCGCAAAAAGAAATTGACTTCTGGAAACAGTTGTTGGTAAGCAGGTAAAAAGTGAGGCAGCAAATAAGCCCCCAAACTTGGCAATATCCCTAGTCTTAAAGTATGTTTTTCTGCATTCGTATACCAAGATAAACGGTTTTTCAACTTTGCTGATTCGGATTCTAACGTTTCAAGGTACTGGTAATAGAGTTTTCCAGCTTCTGTCAATTGAAAATGCCCTGTTTGCCGATTGATGATCGAAGCCCCTAACTCTTGTTCTAATCGCTGAATGGTCTGGGTCAAATAAGGTTGAGAAATATACAGATCTTTGGCTGCTTTCGTATAATTGCTATGTTTTAAAAGGCTGTCCAAATATTGCAGCATCAGATGTGAATCTTTTAGTGCCATCTAAATCCCTCCTTTGTTCTTCCATTATAACAAAATTGTTATAGTTGAATAGTTAAATAAATATTTCACAAAATAATATTTTGGGCATACACTAACATGTGCAAGGGCAGTTTCAGAGCAACAACATGTAATCCTTGATATCAACAGTCAAATTTTCATTGTTACAAAGAGTCTTGGGGAAGCGGCAGTGAGAGGCTAGACTGTTGATTGCTTTTTTTTAGTTAATATTGTTAATACATTCACAAATTGGAGAGATGATAATGAAATTAATCGCTATTGTTGGCACCAACTCAACGCGTTCGACCAATCGCAGGTTGCTGCAGTTCATTCAGGCGCATTTTAAAGAACAAGCGGAAATCGACATATGTGAAATTGCTGATTTACCGGCATTCAATGAACCTGATGATAAAACAGCACCTGCTGAAGTACAAGCTTTATCAGACAAAATCGTTGCTGCAGATGGAGTAATCATCAGTACGCCTGAATATGACCATTCGATTCCGGCGGTCTTAAAAAGTGCAATCGAGTGGCTATCGTATACCACGCGTCCTTTGATCGATAAGCCTGTCATGATCACTGGTGCGTCATTGGGTGCTTTAGGGTCATCACGAGCACAAGCCCATTTGCGCCAAATTTTGGATGCACCAGAAGTGAAAGCACGGATTATGCCGAGTGCTGAATTCTTATTGGGTCACTCGATGCAAGCTTTTGATGATCAGGGACAGTTGATAGATCAAGACAAAGTTGCAGAGCTTGACGATTGTTTCAATGAATTTCTTCTGTTCGTTAAGATTACCAATCAGCTGGTTGATGCTTACTCAACCGCCAAAGAACGTGCCACGACATTTTCTTGGGAACAAGCATAGAAAGAGAGGAATCATCCATGAAATTTGTAGGTTTGATCGGAACCAATGCCAAACGATCCACCAATCGGCAATTAGTCGCGTTTATGCAGCGGGCGTTTTCTTCCCTTGCCGAAATTGAGATTTTAGAAATCAAAGATGTACCTATGTTCAATGAAACACAAGACCAAACAAATCATCCTGTGATCCAAACGCTGAACAGCAAAATTATGGAGGCAGATGGTGTGATTATTGCTACCCCAGAACACAATCACTCCATTCCTTCGGCTTTAAAAAGTGTGTTAGAATGGCTTTCTTTCAATATTCATCCTTTTGATGGGAAACCTGTGATGATCGTAGGTGCTTCTTATGATATCCAAGGATCGTCACGGGCACAATTACATCTGCGACAAATTTTAGATGCACCGGGTGTCAATGCGACAGTTATGCCAGGAAACGAGTTCTTATTAGGCCGTGCCCATCAAGCTTTTGATGAAGACGGGAATCTGAAGGAGCAGCGCACGATCGATTTTCTTGAAAGTTGTTTCCGCAAATTTATTCGTTTTACTGAAGTGGCGAACATTTTAAATGTACCGGAAGAAGTGTCTTATCAACCAGGGGCATATACAGTGACGGCACCGGGACATAACGGTGACTTGCCAATGGTGGTTACTGTGAGTGAAGAACGGATCGAAGCAATCGATATTGATACTTCTGGTGAATCAGAAGGGATCGCTGATGTTGTGTTTGTCAGAATCCCGCAAGAAATCATCGAAGGTCAGACCTTAAATGTCGATGCGATCTCAGGCGCTTCTGTGACAAGCAATGGTGTGGTTGATGGTGTGGCCAAAGCTGTGAAAATGGCGGGAGCCAATCCTGATGTATTGCGCAAACGGCCAAAAGCGGCTAGTGCATTGCAAACAGCAGACGAGACCTATACCACAGATGTCATCGTTGTAGGCGGTGGTGGTGCTGGACTAAGTGCGGCGGCCAGTGTGCTGCAAGCTGGAAAGAACGTCATCATAGTCGAAAAATTCCCAGCTATTGGTGGGAATACTGTACGCACGGGTGGACCGATGAATGCTGCAGATCCAACCTGGCAAAACGGTTTTGCTGCGTTGCCAGGGGAACGAAGTGCCTTAGAAGAAATCTTAACGCTGGATGAATCAGAAATCGATGCAGAATATCTGGCTGATGTTCAATTGTTGAAAGCGCAGATCGAACATTATTTATCTGAAACAACGCCAGAAGAAGAATACTTATTTGATTCTGCTTTATGGCATCGAATCCAAACATACTTGGGTGGCAAACGCAAAGATTTGTCTGGCCGACCTATTTATGGTGACTACAACCTAGTCAAAATTCTAACGGATGAAGCATTGGCTTCTGTGAAATGGTTGGAAGAAATCGGTGTTGAATTTGATACCAAACATGTGGATATGCCGGTAGGCGCCAAATGGCGCCGAGGACATAAACCTGTCAAAAATGAAGGGTACGCCTTTGTTTCCGCGCTACATGATTTTGTAGATGCCCATGGTGGTCAAATTTTGACAGATACACCTGTAAAAGATTTGATCATTGAAGAGGGTCAAGTCATAGGCATCGTTGGAGAAGGGCGAAATGGCCAAAAGGTGACGATCCATGGGAAGGCTGTTGTACTCGCATCAGGTGGTTTTGGTGCCAATACGCAAATGTTGAAGCAGTATAATACCTACTGGACAAACATTGAAGATGACATCAAGACATCCAATTCACCGGCAATCACAGGCGATGGGATCAAGTTAGGCGAGCGGGCTGGTGCAGCTTTAGTAGGCATGGGCTTTTCACAAATGATGCCTGTGTCCGATCCGAATACGGGTGCTTTATTTAGCGGTTTGCAAGTGCCGCCAGCAAACTTTGTGATGGTCAATCAAGTAGGTGAACGTTTCGTGAATGAATATGAAAGCCGAGATGTCTTGACGCAAGCAGCGATTGACAATGGCGGGCTATTTTATTTGATTGCAGATGAAGCAATCAAAAAAACCGCTTATAATACAAACCAAGAAAAAATCGACAAGCAAGTTGCGGCAGGTACCTTGTTCCGAGCAGATACATTGGCAGATTTGGCGCGCCAAATCAAGGTTGAACCGGATACTTTAGTCAAGACGATCGAAGCCTATAACCATTATGTCGACGCAGGAAAAGATCCTGATTTTGGCAAAGATGTCTTTGATTTGAAAGTTGTTCAAGCGCCATTTTATGCCACACCACGCAAACCGGCCGTCCACCATACCATGGGAGGCTTGAAAATCGATCCGCAAACCCATGTCTTGACGGAAGATGGACAGATCATCAAAGGACTATATGCGGCAGGAGAAGTAGCTGGCGGTATCCATGCAGGCAATCGATTAGGCGGAAATTCATTGACAGATATCTTTACTTTCGGCCGCATTGCAGGGAACACAGCCGTAGCAGAACATGTGTAGATAGGAAAATACGTACGCAGTTTGACATCTGCGTACGTTCTTTCAATGTGTATTTGTGAAGAAACGAACAATGGAATGGAACACAAAGAATGGAGGATAAAATATGGAAAACACGATTCATCGTTGGAGAATTTTGGCGGCATCAACAGCGGTGCTGCTATGTACAGGGGCAGTTTATGCCTTTAGTGTATTTGCAGCACCTCTTAGTCAGTTAAAAGGGTGGACAATGCCAGAAATTATGTTGGCTTTTACGATCAATGCCGCAGTTGGACCGATCACGATGATTTTAGGCGGTCTATTGACAGACCGTGGTTGGGCTAAATGGGTGATAGCATCTGGCGGTGTGTTGTTTGGATTGGGCTTCTTCTTGACGGGCTTTGCTACGTCACCAACGATGCTTTATGTCACCTATGGAATCATGGCAGGTCTGGGACAAGGGTTTGCTTACTCGGCTTGTCTTAGTAACACGATTCGTTTGTTCCCAGATAAACGTGGATTGGCTTCAGGGTTGATCACAGCTGGAATGGGTGGAGCAGCGATTATTGCAGCGCCGATTGCCAATCGTTTGATTGAAAGCCATGATGTACTTTTTGCCTTTCGTTTATTAGGGATTGCTTATATTGTGGTTGTTTTGGCAGCTACGATATTTATCAAAAAAGCACCCGCTGATTTTCAGCCTGCTGGTTGGCAAGTTACGGTTGCGGCCAAACCGCAGCAAATCAATTATACTTGGCAAGAAATGTTGAAAACCCCTATTTTTTATTTCGTCCTCGTCATGATGTGTGCGGGGGCATTCTCTGGCTTGATGATTGCGTCAAATGCTTCTGTGATCGGTCAAAGTATGTATGGCTTGACGCCTGCCGCAGCAGCTATTTATGTCAGTTTATATTCATTAAGCAATTGTCTTGGTCGGGTCATATGGGGCACTGTCTCTGATAAAATCGGTCGAACACAAACATTGATGATCATTTATGGTGTTGTTGCGCTGTCATTATTCATCTTAACGATTGGACGATCCACCCCGATTTTCACCGTCGGGATCATCGGTTTAGGTCTATGCTTTGGTGGTGTGATGGGCGTCTTTCCGGCAATCGTGATGGAAAACTATGGACCCGCCAATCAAGGTGTCAATTATGGTATTGTGTTTATTGGATATTCTACAGCCGCTTTCTTTGGTCCTCGCGCAGCAGCCAGCATCGCAGCCAACAACCAGGGTGACTTTACAAAAGCTTTCTATACGGCAATCTTTTTAGCCGTGGCAGGGCTTGCCATAACGATTTTTTATGCTATTATCAAGAAAGCCAAAAAACCTGCAGTCAGAATTGAATAGCATATTTAACAGCGGTCATCCTAGCGGGTGCCGCTGTTTTTGATTGTTAAAGTGTCCGGATCGACAGTAAAAAAACAGTCCTTCTTCAAAAAATAAGCACTGTTTCAGTATGAGAAGATGGCAAATAGCCTTCATCATTTATTCATATTAAACCACCTTTTTTTAATAAATCATGTTACAATGGAAAGGATGAGTAAAATGAAATTTTCGGAGGGATCAAATGACATTACGCAAAGAACGACGTCGATTGGAACAACGTCTTAAACGTACACAATATACCCAAAAAAGTATCACAGTTGCTACCACTCTCGTTGCGGGGTCAACCTTTATCCCGACACTAGGACATGCGGCAGAAAGTGCCACAACTGGATCGAAAGATACCCAAGCAGAAATTGCTGCACAAGGCGTAGAAACGACGGACACGTCAGCTGTCGATACAACAGAATCAACAGTCGTTTCTGAGACTACCGATCAGTCCGAAGTGACAGGAACAAGCGACAACGAGAATGAAACAACCAGCTCTGAGGTGATTGAAACAACTGAATCAAGTGAAACCGCAACAATTGAGGAAGAAACAAGTAGTGATACAGTTGATACGACTGAAACAACGACCGTACCAGCGATCAGCCGAGCGCTTTTAGCAAGGACAGCCATCGATACCACTGGGTTTATTGCGCAGATTTGCGGTTATGCAACCGAGGTAGCAGATGCCAATGGTTTGTATGCTTCTGTGATGATGGCACAAGCCATTTTAGAATCTGGTTGGGGTACATCGACATTGACAACTACTGCCAATAATATGTTTGGTATCAAGGGCAGTTACAATGGTGAGTCAGTAACGATGAATACATATGAAGACGATGGATCAGGCAATTATTATTTGATCAGTGCCAAATTCCGCAAATATCCTTCACTGAAGGAATCATTTCAAGACAATGCTTATGTCTTGAGAAACACAAGTTTTTCAAGTGGCAATTACTATTATAGTGGCGCTTGGAAAAGCAATACCACTTCTTACACACAAGCAACTGCTTGGCTTCAAGGGCGATATGCCACCGATACTTCTTATGCAAGCAAACTAAATAATTTGATCAGTACGTATAATCTGACGCAATATGATACGGGAAGCAGCAGTGGTAATAGTGGCAGCAACGATAGTGCGGCTTCAGATGAAACAGCTATCAATCAACAAATGAAGACAACCGCAGCGATGAATATACGCCAAGATGCCACCACTAGCGCAACCATCACTGGCTCTGTGGCTGCAAATACAACCATCACAGTCACTGCCTCAAAATCTGGGACAGCGGTAAATGGTACCACGATTTGGTACAAAATTGCAGGCAAAGGCTGGGTCAGCGGTGCGTATTTAACCAAAGTCAGCAGTGATTCATCCAGCAACAACAGCGAATCAAGTAATAATACAGGTAGCAACACAGCAATCAATAAGCAGATGAAGACGACCGCGGCAATGAATATTCGTTCAGATGCCTCCACTACTAGCACGGTGGTAGGCTCTCTTGCAAATGGCGCGACAGTGACTGCCACAGCGACAAAAACAGGGACATCTGTCAACGGCAACAAAAATTGGTACTACGTGTCGAGTAAAGGTTGGGTCAGTGGTGCTTATCTTACAGAAGTATCTTCGAATACCTCTAATAGCGGATCAGGCAGTGGATCAAACAGTTCCGATAACAGCAGTACAACAACCAATCAACAAATGAAGACGACGGCAGCATTAAATGTTCGATCTTCTGCTTCAACCAGCAGTAGTGTTGTAGCAACCTTGACACAAGGTGCAACTGTGACCGTGACGAATACGAAAACAGGTACGTCCGTCAATGGCAACAAAACATGGTATTATGTGTCAGGCAAAGGTTGGATCAGTGGGGCCTACGTGACAAGCGTAAATGATTCATCGGGTTCATCTAATTCGTCCTCATCGATCAATCAAAAAATGAAAACCACGGATACATTGAATATTCGTTCAGATGCCTCCACCAGCAGTTCAATTGCCGGTTCTCTAACGAAGGGGACGACGATTACTGTAACAGCAACCAAGACGGGGACAACCGTGAACGGGACAAATAAATGGTATTATGTATCTGGCAAAGGTTGGGTCAGCGGTGCGTATTTAACAACGGTTTCTGCCTCAACTAGTACATCAAATGCTTCAACCAGTTCAACAACGACCTATTATACTGTTAAATCGGGTGACAGTTTATGGGCTTTAGCACAAAAATATAATACCAGTATCAGCAACATCACTTCTTGGAACAAACTAAGCGGCAACGTGATTTATGTCGGGCAGAAATTGATTGTAGCGAAGTAAGGTGTTTTTCTACACTGAATGTAAAGAATCACATCTAAGATGTGAAGACAAAAAAACAGGGCATAAAAAGGAGCGTATTAGTCGTTGACTAAGCGCTCTTTTTTCGTCAAAATAGACAAAAGAATAAAGGTGGTGTGAGCATATGAAAAAAATTATTTATAAAGGAATGATGGATGGTCTAGCAATCGATCGTTCTGTGCGAGAACAAAAATATGATATGATCAAGCATTGGCACCCTGAATGTGAGGTACAATATTATGTGGAGGGGCATCGCTCCTTTTTTGCTGATGAAGACACGTTTCATGCACAAGGCGGTTCATTGATCATGATCAAACCGCACAGCGTTCACCATACATATTCAAGTAAAGAACGTTACCATGATCGAATCCTTCTCCTTATAGAAGCAGATAAATTTAAAGAGGCGTCGCTTTTTTTAGGTCAAGATCTAAACACTTTTTTTGAGCAATACCATGGCATGACCCAGATACCATCTGAGCAGCAGGCAGCCGTGCATCTATTACTCAAAAATATCGCGGATGAGGTTATTGAAAAAAAGCAAGGTTATCAACAGTTGATCAGTGTAAAGCTGATCGAGCTATGTTTGCTGATGCAACGGATACAAGACCGACATCAAACACATACGCATATCAAAACTTCTGGTACAACATCCGATGTGCGCATCGATCAGATCAAACAATATATTCGCGATCATTTAGCGGCAAAACCTTCGGTCCATCAAATAGCCGAAATGTTCTATGTGGATAAATCGTATCTTTGTCGGATTTTTAAAAAAGCAACCGGCTATACAATTACAGAATATAGTAATATTTATCGGGTGAAAGAGGCCCAGCGTTTGCTAGAAGACACTGATTTAAGTTTGGCTCATATTGCTGGTTTAACGGGATTCAACCATATTACCTATTTTAATCGTGTGTTTAATAAATACACAGAAACTTCTCCATTACAGTATCGAAAAAAGAAAATCAGTTATAAGGAAAGTTTGCGAGAAAAGAATAATCTATAGTATAACAATTGTGAAAATCAGCACAATCGTTTCTATAACGAGTTCAAAATAGTATAAAAATGGCTAGATTTTATCACACATTTGTGCAAGTATTTACCTCCTGTTGTCCACAGAAATCTTATTGGTTAGAATAAGTAAGCGAATACATTTTAGCTAAAAATGATAACGTGTGCATAAAGTGAAGGAGGAAACAAAAATGAAGAAAAAGCAACTTAAATTGATCGTTGTAAGTCTTTTCAGTGCATTGCTACTCGCTGGTTGCGGGTCTGGTAATGACACGGGTAACGGAACAAAAGATAATGATACGGTAAGTGATCCATTAGAAGAGGAAGTAACGATCAAGTTTTCATGGTGGGGTGCCGATAATCGGCATGATGCCATGCAAGATGTGGTCGATCTGTTCCAAGAAGAATACCCTAATATCACAGTTCAAGTTGAGTATGGCGCTTGGGATGGCTGGCAAGAAAAAACCTTAACGCAATTGTCTGGGAAAACTGAAGCTGATGTGATGCAAGTCAACTATAATTGGCTATTTTCTTTTGGCAAAGGGAAAAATATCTTTTTAGATCTGAATGAAGTGAAGGACTATCTTACTTTAGATAATTGGGAAAGTTCATTCTTGGAAGCCATGCAAGTGGACGGAGAACAAGCAGCAGTACCCCACGGTATGACAGGTCGCGTTCCACTAATGAACCAAGAACTTTATCAATCAAATGGACTAGATTTGCCATTGACCTATGATGATCTGTTGGCGGCAGCTACTGTGATCGCAAAAGATAATACGGCTACTGGAGAGGACAACCAATATGCGTATATGAACGTGGGTGAGTTTTCATTAGACTTATTCATTGCTCAAATGCTATACAATTATACTGGAAAAATCATGCAAACTGATGGGACTGTCAACTATACCATTAACGAAGTCAAAGATGTGCTTGAAAAATATAAAGCATTGGAAGATGCAGGGGCGCTGCCAAATTTCGTTCAAACAAGCCCAATTGATACAGAATCCAATCCACAATGGGTTGAAGGCAATGCCGGTTCCGTCTATGAATGGGCGAATTCACTTGCTAAATGGACGGCCTCTTACAAAGGCGGCGAGGCAATGGATGAAATGGTCGTTGGCGATTTTCTGCAAGTAGATGCAGATACGCAACCGAATATCTATGTGAAGCCTAATTTTGGCTATGCCATCTCTCGGAATACCAAACATCCAGAAGCTGCAGCCACATTTATTGAATTCCTCTTCACCAATGAAGCTGCAGTAAAGGCTTCAGGAGATGCATTGGGCATTTCTAGTAATAGTGTAACGTATGACTATCAAGTGGCAAATGAATTGGTTGAAGGTGCAGTCGCACAAGGTTATGAGAAATTGGATCAGTATGAGCAGACCGTATTAGACCCTTACTTTGAAGACGAAAATGTCCGTGGCGAACGCTATACAGTCTATGAAGCATATCGTACAGGGAAGTTTGATGCAGAAGAAGCAGCCCAACAATTTATTGACAAACAACAAGCTGCACTTGATAAATACTACCAAGAATAGATCCTTGAAAAGGAACGAAGTCGTTTTCGTGCAGTCGTTCCTTTTTTATTCTATTCGTCGGAACTTTTTAGAAAGGTTTCCTGAATGAACAAAAATGAAAAGAGGCAAGGAAAATGTTGAAGTCATCAAAGAAAACAAACTGGACGATCTATTTAATGCTATTGCCCTGGATCATTGGCTTTGTAGTATTTAAAGTCTACCCTATTGTTGTATCCTTTTATTATAGTTTGTTGGAGTATCCTATTTTAGGCGATCCGACTTTCATTGGCTTACAGAACTATATTGAAATATTTACCAAAGACGATACCTTCACTGCCAGTTTTTTTGCAACCATCAAGTATGTATTGATTGGCACACCCGCTGTCGTACTCGTTTCCTTTGCAGTGGCAGCGATTTTGAACTTCAAATTAAAAGGCGTTAATTTTTTTCGTACGGCGTATTATATTCCATCGATTTTGGGTGGAAATGTAGCTGTGTCTATTTTGTGGTCAATGCTGTTTGATGTAAATGGTCCGGTAAATACCATTTTAAGTGTTTTTACCTTCGGTGGAGATGTGGCGATCAATTGGACCAAAGACCCGAAATTCGCTGTTTTTACATTGATTATTTTGAAGACATGGCAATTTGGCTCAACGATGTTGATTTTTTTGTCGGCGCTACAAGGTGTCTCAAAAACGGTGTATGAAGCAGCTGAAATGGACGGGGCTTCTAAACTTCGCCAATTGTTTAGCATTACAGTGCCTATCATTACGCCGGTGATTTTATTTAATGCAGTGAATGTGCTGGTCAAAGCCTTTCAAGAGTTTAACTCCGCCTATTTGATTACCAAAGGCGGACCCAATAAGACCACTTATTTTTTAAACTTATACATTTATGATCAAGCATTTCAAAATGGAAATTATGGTTATGCCAGTGCATTGACATGGATATTGCTGGTGATTATCGGTATTTTCACAGTGATTATTTTCAAGTCATCCAACAAATGGGTATTTTACAATGATTAGGGGGAATAAGAATGGAAATGAGTAAATCCCGCAGACATATCAACGAAATCATTCGTTACAGCTTATTGGTTTTGGTGGGGATCATATTGATTTATCCATTATTATGGATGATTGGTTCAGCTTTTAAAGAAAATCGAGATATTTTTGGCAGCCTAAGTATTTTTCCGCCAAAAGACCGTGTGGTCACTTCCAACTTTGCAGATGCATGGCAACTGACACGTGATCGTTCGATTTGGTTCTTTTTTGGCAATACCTTGAAATTTCTGATTCCGAAAACAATTTTTACCGTTCTTTCCTGTGTGATCACAGCGTATGTCATTGCCCGCAAATCGTTTAAGGGGAAAAAATTTGTCTTTGGCGCAGTCATCGTGACATTACTGATGCCAGAATTGGCTTTTAGGATCCCATTGTATCTGTTGTATCGTGAAGTAGGGTTGCTTGATACATTTGCCAGTTTATATGTTGCGGATATGTTTGCTAGTTCCTCCTTTTTTGTCTTTATGATCATTCAATTCATGCGGACGATTCCAAAAGAATTAGATGAAGCCGCCGTCATGGATGGTTGCAATGAACTACAGATTCTTTTTAAGATTATCATACCAGTGATCAAGCCGATATTGATTACGGTCGCGTTGCTTAGTTTCATGTGGGGAATGAATGATTTTCAAGGCCCGCTGATCTACCTGAATAGTTCAGATAAAACAGTTCTCTCCGTAGCGCTCAAACAATTACTGGATGGTGAAGCGATGGTGTCATACGGGCGTGTATTTGCTGCTTCTTGTTTGGGTCTATTGCCAATGATCGCTATTTTCTTTATGGGATCTCGCTACTTTGTTGATGGCGTTGCATCAACAGGTAGTAAAGAATAGGAGGGAAATAGGATGATATTCAAACGGATTTGTGCACAATTGATTGATTTTGTGTTGGGGATTTTAATGATATATCTGGTGTTTGTGGTTGTGATACCATTGTACGCTGGTTTTTTGCCAAATGATTTTTTAACTGTGTTCATCGCAATTTTTTTGATGGGGCTCTTCTATTTTGGTTTGCAATATCCATTTATGCAAAATCATCAGACACTGGGCAAAGCGTTCTTTCATTTGGTGATCATATCGACGGATCCTTACCGCAAAGATGTGCCCGTGGCAGTGATCATCCAAAGAGAAATTCTATGTAAAATGATGAGTTGTTTCTTTATATGTGCGCCGTTACTTTTTGGGAAAGCAGGCGGACATGAAGAATCAACGCATACAAAAATTGTTCAGCTTTCCTAAAAAGGAGGAACCCTTGGAAAAAATAGCAGTATTTTTTGATCAATTGTTAGACAAGTCATCGCCACGATCACCCATTTGGAATCAAGAGGCGTTGATGGAAGACAAAGAACTGTCATGGAGCTATATTGATGGTTGTATGATTTTAGCTGTGCAAAAAATGTATAATGTGACAAAAGATGTGAAATACCTAACCTTTATGGAAACCTTTATTGATTTCTATATTGATGAAGAAGGCAATCCACTAGGATTTGAAGAAAGTACGTATAATAGTGATGCCATCAACGAAGGCAAGGTCTTGTTTCAGCTATATGAAATCACACAAAAAGACAAGTACCGCAAAGCAATCGAAAAACTCTATCGGCAAGTTCGTTTACAACCACGTACATCAGAAGGTAGCTTGTGGCATAAATTGATTTATCCGCAGCAAGTGTGGCTAGATGGTTTATATATGGTCCAACCTTTTTCAGTAATGTACGAGCTTCTTTATCAGAAACAGCCAGCAATCGATGAGATCATGCTGCAATTTGAAATAGTGGCAACAAAAATGAGGGATGCGGCCACTGGTTTGTTTTACCATGGATATGACTGCAGTAAGCTGGCATTTTGGGCGGATGATAAAACAGGATGTAGCAACCACTTTTGGACAAGATCTTTAGGCTGGTTTGCGATGGCGTTGGTGGATACAGCAGCGTTTCTTAAACAAAGTGATCGCTTCAAAAAGGAACAAGAACAGCTACAAATGTATTTGCTGTCGCTATTGGACGCGCTGCTTCCTTTTCAAGATTCGACTTCTCATCTATTCTTTCAAGTGACCGATGAAATCAACAGACCAGGGAACTACCTAGAAACAAGTGGTTCAGCAGCATTTTCATATGTGATGTTGAAGGGGTATCGCACGGGATTGTTGACAAAAGAATATGCCTTGATAGGGGAACGGATATTGGCTAGTTTAACTGATTTGAAATTGGATGACCGTCAAGAAGGCTATGTATTGAAAGATATCTGTTTGGTTGCGGGATTAGGCGGTATGCAGGGGAAGGGAACGTATAAAGAAAGAGATGGTTCTTTTGCTTATTATATTTCAGAACCCATTGTTGAGAATGATGCCAAAGGAATTGGCCCTCTTGTCTTTGCCTATACAGAATGGTGTTTATTGAATCAGCAGCATCTCATATAGACTGACAAATTGAGTAAGCGCAATCAAATCATTTGTGACATCTTATTATCCTACGTTACAATAAAGAGGTAGATTCAGTTGATGACACAACGGATCACGCATACATCTTAGCGAGCGAAACGTAAATATAATAAGGAGGATTTCAAATGACAAAGAGAAACCTAACGATTATTGGTAGTTACGATACGCGCACAGAAGCATTGCCGGTGATTGAACAATTGACAAATGAAGGGTATGGCAAAGATGACATCGTGCTATATGCCAACCAGGCTGTGATTGATCAATTTGATTTAGATACGATAACGGATGTAGATGTAGAAGAAGCAGCAGCGAATGAACATGACCGTTCACTCTGGGACAAAATCAAAGATGCTTTTTCCTTTGGGAATCATGACTTTGAGAACGAAGACGATCCTTTATTTGGTTATCGGAGTGATATTGAACAAAACAAACTAATTGTAGGGGTCTATGATTACCGACCAATGGATAAAGTAGGCGATTCTGATGCATCAACGACAATCGATACGCCACTTCCGGGAGAAACAGCGTTCCCTGATGAATCGGTTGAACCTGCACCACGTTTTGGAGATAGTGATATCGAAGCGCCGATCCATGACCCGAATCATTTGCGTAATTTATGATCAATTACTGAGCGCCAGTAGTTGATTGAAGCGACTATGTCTAGCAATCAAGTATCTGCAAGCCGTCAGATGGTTTTCAGATACTTGATTTTTTTTGAAAAAAAACCTTCAATAAAACTTTGACATCTTTGACAACAAAACTTAATTTGTTGACGTTGGTCTTTTTTTGTATAATATAGATAGAAGATAGTTTGTTGTATGAAATCTAGCCATCAAAAATGGAGAGAGGCAGGGCAGACGATGAAATTCAAATTTAATTTACAATCAGCGCTTGTCAGTTGTGGCGTTGCTGTTTTCTTAAGTATGGCCATCAATCAAGATGCGAATGCATTCGTAGCAGCACCTTTCGTGCGGAATGCGACCAGCAGTTCTTCTGAAGCCCCTGTCCAAACGGCAAGCAGTTCGACTGCTGAAACAACAAGCACCAGCAGCATCTACTATGAAGCAAGTGTTAGTACATATAGTGAAATCCGTACAAATCCGCAAAGTGAAGAGGCATCATCTAATGTGTCTTCAGAGTCAATCAGTCAGTCGACGGTCGAAGAGGGCACATCATCTTCGCAAGAAGTACAGAGCAGCGCCTCCTCTTCTAGTAGTCTATCTGATTCAGAATCATCTGGTACATCATCAACATCCAGTACATCCAGCAGTTCTTCAAGTACATCAGAAACACATACAACCTCTTCTGAATCTAGTTCTTCCAGCAGCACTAGTTCAGAATCTTCGACAAGCACTTCAAGTAGTGAAGAAGCAGAGGAAGAAAATACGGGCAATTCTGATTTGGCAATCGAAAATCCAATTGAGCAAGGATCATCAAATACAAAGAATCAGCATGAAGCAGTCGTAAATGTAAATAAATAAGAAAACACCTTGTTTGGTGATCCTTTCTGTCGTTGCATCTAGTCAATGGGTAAGAAGTGATCCGGTAAGGTGTTTTTTGACGGGAAAAAATCGATTGATTTGTAAGCATATCTAGAAGGAAATTGCGTAGTTTTCGCTATAATAATCTCAAAGGAGGCGTCGTATGGGAAGGTATTTTAAACATTTTGAAAAAATGATCAGTGTGATCGTTGATATTATGCTGGGATTATTGGTCTTGCTTGTTTTGGTCGTAATGGCTGAAGCCATTTATAAAATCGTGCTCCATGTCATTCCATTAAGCGAAGTGAGCGATTTGTCCTTATTGATCGAAGAAATTGCGACATTGTTTATTTTATTAGAAATCATTTTGATGTTATTGCGATACGTAAAAGAAGGGCATCATATACCGGTCAGATATTTGATCTTGATCAGTATCACAGCGATTTTAAGAGAACTGCTATTGGCACAAGGAAAAGGATTAGAAACACTATTCTTGGCACTGGCTATTCTGGTATTGATTTTTGTTTTACAAGCATTGGAAAAACTAAAAGCTTTTCACAGTTCTAAGGAGCTGTAAACGCATCTTTGTCTACAACAAAACAGCAGCATCACCAACGAGTTATGTTTGGTGGTGCTGCTGTTTTAGTTTAGTCAGCAAGTCGGTGCTTTCTTTTTGCAATTGCGCACCGATATCCGTTTGCGCGACCAATATTCGTTCGCTTTGACGGACAACCAATCTTTTTTGACTCACGATATCGATGCGTTCTTCGATCGCTTTTTGGCGATTTGTGAACGATTGATGGGCAGCCAAGGTCATGCCGAAAGAATTTGCCAACAATGTATACCCGGCGATGCCAGTGACGGATTGATAGGAACGGGACAATCCGCCATCGATCACCAACAACCGACCGTTGGCTTTGATCGGTGTTTCCCCTTTACGCACTTTGACAGGTGTATGGCCATTGATAATATGCCCCGTTGCGGCCAAACCGAAAGCTTCTAATAGCTGACAACAGAAATTCTCCTCTTCTCGCAAAGTATAGTAGGCATTTTTTTGTTCTTGATGGGTTGCAGGATCGGCAATAAAGTAGCGTTCAAATGTCTTCATCGCTTTTTTGCCAAACAAGGATGAGCCTTCACCGCACCACAAATACCAAATCATATCGGTTGCCAAGTCATCTTGAATGTGAGGTGCGGCTAAGCTTTGGGTCATACACTTTTGAAAGAAGAGCAGCAATTCTTTGCCTTGATAGCTTTTTTCACCAAAGGTAAAGGGGAGGAATGCACCATTTTCTTGACAAGGAATGCAGCCATGAAAGAGCAGGTTGCCATTGGATAGGTGAAACAGTGTTCCTTTTTCCGCTAAGAAATGGAGATGTTGTTTTAATCTTAGAGAGGCATGGAACTGCATCATCAAATCATTGATGACCGCTTCTTCGTCAGTGGTCAAACGATAGGGCTCTTTGCTATCTACTGTTTGAAAGCATGCGTTGATCAGAGGATAATCTTCATCCATGTGGATAGTCCGCCGATTGGCATCGATCAAGTGCAGCAACAAGCGATCGTGCATATTAAATTCTGGATGCCTTTGAATGACTGCAGCTTCTAGTTTAAATTGAATGATCGTAAAGGCTTGTTGCAGCAGCATGGCATCTTGTTTTTGTTCCCTAGATAATGCATCGACTGCATCTCGCGGATAAAAAGCGGGATTTTCGCTATAATGCTTGCGACTAAATGCAATGGCAGCAGACAAATCGATGCCATATCCCTCTTGCAATAATGTTAAATTGCCATAACGCGCTGCTATACGCAGCACGTTGGCTAAACAAGGAAGCGAACCGCAATAACTGCCGATCCACAGGATATCGTGATTGCCCAGTTGGATATCAAGAGAAGGCAATGTCATTAGACGATCCATGATTTTATCAGGTGCGGGACCGCGGTCATAGATATCACCTAAGACATGTAAATGATCAACGACAAAACGTTGAATCAAAAAGGCCAATTCTTGACAAAAAAGCGGCGCGGTATCTAAAGCAATGATTTGTTCAAAGATGGCATTGTAGTAGGCTTCTTTATTGAAGTCCGCATCGTATTGGTACAGCAGCTCTTCCAAGATGTAGGCGAAGGCAGGCGGCAAAGCTTTTCGGACTTTTGAGCGAGTATACTTGCTGGATGTATAGCGGGCAACTGTCACCAATTGTTCCATCAGCGTTTGCCAAGCATGATCATCTAATTGTTTTTCTTGCAAAAGCTCTTCGGGATAGTAAATCAGAAAGCACAGTTCAGTTTGCTCTTTTGCAGACAATGCATCACCGAACAAGTCAGCGATTTTTTCACGGATACGACCGGAGCCATTGCGTAAAATATGGTCGAAGGCATCATACTCGCCATGCAGATCACTGACGAAATGCTCAGTTGCTTTAGGCAGTTGTTGGATGGCGGCCAAGTTGATGATCTCTGTCAAATAGGCGAGTTTCTCTGTGTCAGTCATAGCGGTTGCCTTTGAGGTCTTCTTCGATCCATAAGGCGCTTTCTTCAATTGACCGTTGACTTACATCGATCATCGGAATGGCTAATTTTTGGAACCAGTCTTCCGCATAAGCAAGTTCTGTTTTGATCCGCTCCAAACTTGTATAGTTGGTATCTTCCTTTAACCCCAGCGAGAGCATCCGAGAACGTCGAATGGCAGCCAATGCCTCAGCACTCGTTGTCAAACCAACCATTTTTTTAGGATCTAGTGCAGCGATTTCTTGCGGCAGCGCCACTTCTGGAATCAGAGGCAGATTGGCTGTTTTATACCCGCGGTTCGCTAAGTACAAGCTCAATGGTGTTTTCGATGTCCGGGAAACCCCCAATAAAACCAGATCGGCATCAAGAAAACCACGGGGGTCTTTGCCATCATCATATTTGACTGCAAACTCCATAGCAGCGACGCGGCTAAAGTATGCTTGATTCAAACGATGGATCGCACCTGGCTCTTGGACCGCAGGAACCCCGAAGCTGGCTTCGATCAAATGGGTCAAAGGTGACATCAGATCCACATACTTCAACCCCGTACGATGAGCAAATGTTTCTACGTAAGCGACTAAGTGTTTGTTCACTAATGTAGTCACTACGATGGCTTTTTCAAGTAATGCGTCTTTCAAAATCTCTGTCAAACTGTCTTCATCTTTGATAAATGGAAACAACTGAATGTCGGATAAATCAATTGTTGGAAATTGTGCGGAAACTGCTGCAATCAGTTTTTGGGCCGTTTCGCCAACTGAATCTGAAATCAAATACAACCGAATGTTTTTCATATGTTTACCCCTTTTTTAAAATGATTGATTTTCACTTTCAAGTCCAGCTTGAATAAAGAAGTGCATGATTTTTGTTTTGGTGATTTTTCCGATGACTGTTTTTGGTGCTGCTGGATCGATGACTGGCAGTGTATCGATCTCGTGTCTGCTCAGTAGCGTGCCTGCTGTCAAAATCGTTTCTTCGGGCGTGATAGTGACAATATTGGGCATTCTAGTCATGATCATAGCGACAGGCGTTTTCTCTGGTGCTTGAGCACTGATCGAAAAGCGCAGCAAATCCTTTCGTGAAAGAACACCAATCAATTCCTCGGCTTCATTTTTGACGTACAGCGAGCCAACATCGTACATAAATAAAGTAGTGACTGCTTCATACACAGATACAGTCTGCAGAATCATCAATGGGGGAATCATGATCTCTGAAACTTTGACGTGGTATAGTTTTTCAAACAGTAAGGGTTCGACTGTTTGGCCGGTATAGAAATAGCCGACTTTCGGTCGAGCGTCCAATAAACCAGTCATGGTCAAGATGGATAAATCATTTCGCAGGGTGGCGCGACTCAACCCAAAGTGCTTGGCGATGGCTTCTCCACTTATGGGTTGATGTTGTTTGACAATCTCGATCATTTTCAATTGTCTTGATGTTAATTCCAATGTGTCACTCCCTTTCTCTAATGTGATATACTATTTAGTATAGTAAGTTTTGCATAAAAATGCAACTACAGAAAACATATGCGACCATGATTAAGAGACAATTGTTGTTGCAAAAAGTGTTCTCGGTTATCATTTGGCCATTTTTTTGATAGACTTAAATCATCAACGATAAGGGGGAAGTATCATGGAAACAATCGAACTAAATACGGGTATCCAGATTCCTGTGATCGGCAGCGGTACGAATACTTTTGGTAAAGAGAATAAAGACTATCAAGGAACGATCAACAATGATACCACCGAATTAGCAGCAGCAATCGCTGCAGGGTATCGACATTTCGATACGGCCATCGCTTATCGAAATGAAGCAGTCGTGGGGAAAGCTATCAAAGAAAGCGGAATCGACCGAAGCGCGTTTTTCATCACATCTAAAATTCCCGGCACACCAGAATATACGAAAGATGCAGCCGCAGTTAAATCCGGTGTGGAAGCGAGTTTGTCTGCCTTGCAAACGGAAACCATCGATTTGTATTTGATCCATCATCCGTGGGACAATTTAGAAGAAATCGCTGCAGTCTGGGCTGTTTTGGAGGCCTATGTCGACCGCGGGATCCTCAAAGCTATCGGTGTATCTAATTTTCAAGAAAAAGAACTAGGTTACCTACTAGAACATAGTCGGATCAAACCTGCCATCAATCAAATAGAATCTCATCCAGGGAAATGGAGTGATGGTATCATTGGCTATTCTCTATCAAATCAAGTCGTGCCTGAAGCTTGGGGACCACTTTCGAGGATCTCTGATTCAGCCAAAGAACAACTCACTGTGATTGGGGAAAAATATCAAAAATCATGGAGCCAAGTGGTCTTGCGCTACCAAATCGAACGAGGTGTGGTGGTGATTCCTAAATCTCATTCAGCCGAACATCAAGCCGCGAACTTAGCCATCTTTGATTTTTCTTTGACAGATGAAGAAAAAGAAATCATCAAAGGTTTGTAAATCATTTCTTTCAAACACTTAGGACCTAGCGTTCTAAGTGTTTTTTTCTGTCCAAGATCAAGAACTGAGGACTTAATTTTTACATAGAACAACCGATTAGGAGTATTAGGCAGTGTCTGCAGAACAAGATACTCTGTTGATAAATGAAATTTAGACATAAAGGAGTGGCACAGACGTGAAAAAAAGAAAGAAGAGTATAGGACTCTATGTCATGCTCACATTAGTATTGGTGGCAGTGATCCCAATCATTGTTATGCTGACAAGTTCCTATTTGACTACTAAGAACTTATTGATTGAAAGAAATGATTTGAACAAAGAAAGTGCAGTGAATCTTATTTTGGCAGAGGAGAAAAATCTGCGGAAGTCTACAGAGGATAAATTGAAATCCCTTGTTGAATTGCCTGCTTTGAAAAATGAGTTCAGCATGGGAAGGATTCGTACAGATTTAGCCTCTGCGATTGCTGGGACAAACAGTTTTTTGACTACGACTTTCGGAACTGAAGATGCGGAATATATTTCTTTCAACCCACTGCCAGACGATTACAATCCCACGATTCGTCCGTGGTATAAAGGGGCGATCAAAGCTGAAGGGAAAGTGTACTGGACAGCGCCATACTTAGATACAGTGTCCAATCAGTTCGTTACATCGGCATCGATCATGGTCAAGAATTCCCGCAACCAAGTAGGCGTATTAAGCGTAGATGTTTCTTACGAAGGGATCCAAAATATTTTATCTGCCTTTACTGTTGGACGAACAGGAAATGTGTCTCTGGTCTCAGAAACTGGTGTTGTCGTCATCTCGAAAAATACCAAGCAAATCGGCAAAAATATCAAAGACGAAGAAGTGTTCAAAAAAATCAAAGCCGCAACGAGTCCAACCGGTATGATCCAATTATCAGATTCGAACAAAGTCAATGATATTCTTTATGATAAATCATCCGATTCAAATGTATGGGCGTATTCAGAAGTCCAAGCCAATGATTTAGAAAAAGAATTAGGTTCGCTTGTATGGTCGACGATCATTGTTACCATCATTATGCTGGTATTCGTTGTGCTGGTGGCCTATGCAGCAACAAAAATCGTCGGGGCGATCATCGACCACTTTAATCACTATTTCAAAAAAGTGGGCGACGGACAATTAGAAAAAATGCACCGCAAGAAAAATGCACAGGATGAAAAAATATCCTTCCATGTATTGGCAAGACAGATGGTCTACCCAGATCAAGAAGGCAATGAGATCCAGCAAATGGCAGACAATTACAATTATATGATCGAGGGTACAGGTTCGCTGATCCAAAAAGTCCAAAAAGAAAGCAGCAGTGTGGCCACTATGTCGGATTCGCTATTGGATCTATCTAAGCAAACCAATATTGCCACTGAAGAAGTATCACAGACGATCACCGGTATTGCTGAAGTGACAGGCGCCCAAGCGCAAGAAACCGAGTATAGTGTCTCGCAAATGCAAAATCTCTCTCATGTCGTGAAAGAATTGCGAGAAAATGTCGGTGGAATGAGCAGCAAGTCTCAAGAATCAACCAAAATCAATCAAGAAAACTTGACCATCATGGATCAGGTCGATGACAGTTGGCGGCAAGAATTGGCACATATGGAACAATTGATGCACAACATGAATGGTATGAATGATAATATTCAAAATATCAATTCGATCATTGGTGTGATCAATGATATCGCCTATCAAACCAATTTACTCGCATTGAATGCCTCCATTGAAGCGGCTAGTGCAGGGGAATCTGGCAAAGGATTTGCAGTGGTTGCGGCAGAGATTCGTAAGTTAGCTGAGCAAAGTAAAGCCTCCACAAAAGAAATCGAAGCAATTATTGAACAGATCCGAGATCAATCAAGCCAAATGGTCAAACAAACGACCGCATCTCTAAAAGGCGGCGAACGTCAGACCAACCTGATCAAAGAAGCAATCTCTTCATCAAAAGAAGTCTTTCAACGCAGCAGCTTTATGATCGACGGGATCCATCATATCGAAGAAGCGAGCGTCCGGATCGAGACGATCCAAAACAGCGTGCTAGAGAATTTGGAAAATATTTCTGCTTCAACAGAAGAAAACGCGGCAGGTACACAAGAAGTATCAGCCAATGCTGAAGAAGTGATGGCCACGATGGATGAGTTTACAAATCATGTAGCTGATCTAAGAGATATTGCCGAGTCTCTGAAGGAATTAACGAACAAGTTTGATGTACTAGATTGATCCAACTAAATCAAAAAGAGCCATTGCCGCGGCATCTATCCCGCAGCAATGGCTCTTTTGTCGTAAAAAAACCTCTAGCCACGCTGCAGGTGCGCATGGCTAAAGGATGAATGTGGAAAAAGTACTTATTCATTTTCTGTGTTCGTTCGTTGGATGATCATTTCTACACGCCGATTTTCAGAACGGCCTTGCGCAGTTTGATTGTCTGCTTTAGGCTCGGTATCGGCGAAAGCTTGGATCGCTGCATTCTTTTCAAGAATCACGCCCTTGGATATAAAGTAATTCATCACCGTGATCGCACGGGCAGAACTTAGCTCCCAATTGGACTGATAACGGCCAGTCCCTTTTTCGGGAACATTGTCGGTATGACCTGCAATAATGATTTTATTTTCTTTTAATTTTTTCAACGAAGTAGCCAAGAGATCCAATGATTGTTTCGTAGTTGCTGTCATATCGGCACTGCCTGAAGCGAAAAGAATGCTGCTGGCAAGGGTGATATGCAAACCGTCTGATTCCAATTTGACTTCGGTTTGGTCTTTTAAGCCGGAATCTGCCAATTCTTGGGTCAATTGCGTACTGATGGTCTGGAGTTGCTGATTTTCCAGTTGGGCCTGGGTAGCGGCTTCTTGCGCTTGTGCTTCGGCTGATGTTGTCGCTTTTTTATTGGTTGTAGCGCCCATATCGATGACTGAACCAATCACTGAAGACGTACTGTGATGGCTAGAAAGAATGGTGCCAAACTCGCTTTTGATTTCTTGAAACTTTTTATCATCCACTTTTGCCATGGCGAACATCACGATGAATAAGGCCAGTAAAAGGGTCAACATATCTGAGTATGGCAAGAGCCAAGCCTCGTCTACGTGCTCTTCATGTTTCTTTTTTCGTTTCATAGCATGTGCACTCCCTAAGATTCTGCCCGCTTATTTGGTTCGATCAAACTGTACAATTTTTTCTCGATACTTTTTGGTGACTGCCCAGCCTGGATGGCCAATACACCCTCTACGATGATTGACATGACCTGCACTTCTTGCTCAGATTTCAAGGTCAATCGTGCGCTGAAAGGAATAAAAAGGACGTAGCCGAAGAAAATCCCGTACAAGGTTGCCACAAACGCGGCTGATATCATATGACCGAGGGCCTCAACATCTTCTAAATTTCCTAAAGCACCAATCAACCCGATCACGGCACCTAATACCCCAAGTGTCGGGGAACTTGTGCCGGCCGTTTTAAAGATCGAGGCGCCAATGCGGTGTCGATCTTCGATACCGTAAATCTCATTTTCCATGATTTCTTGAATCTGTTCAGCGGCAATGCCATCTACAACCATCTCTAACCCTTTCTTCAAAAACGGATCTTCCAAGTTTTGAATGGCACCTTCGAGAGAGAGCAGCCCGTCGCGACGAGCTTTATTTGCTAAATCCACGATATCAGTGATCGTGGTTTTTAAGTCATATTCTTTATTGCGCAAGAGTACCCCAAAAATTTTGGGAATCCGTTTGATATCACTGCTAGGAAATGAGTTTACGACTGCTGCAGCTACGCCGACAAAAATAATGATCGCGGCGGCTGGATTGATCAGTACCGCCACATTGGCGCCTTTAACGATCATTCCAACAATAACTGATACTAGTCCTAAAACAATACCGATCAGTAAGAAAAAATCCATCCTTTGTATCCTCCTAGCGTCATTCCACATGATTTTTTACCTATTTATTTCTATCGGCAGGAAATGACCGATGTTAAGTGTAAAAAAAATTTTTTTGTGAAAAATAACTAAATTATATTTTTATTTTAATAATATTTTGTTGTTTATTCTTGTGAATTACATAAAATTTGAAAATGGTCTAGTTTGTTTTCCTAAAGTGTTCTAGCATGTGATAACGTTTTTTTAAAAATGGCTTCCTCCTTAGATACTAATGGAATTATCATCAAATAAAAAAATAATAATGGTTATTTTGGATAAAGGATGTTTTTTTATTAATGAATCCTTGGTAAATAATCATCCTCATCCAATCTATAAACCGCTTTATATTTATTTGGTAATTTTAATAACTTCTCCTCAAATCCCTATGAAACAGCGTTTAACAAATAACAGAACAAACTTGTAATGCAAATGTCATCACCGTAAACATTAAAAAATCAAATTGTAAAATAAATTTAATTCTACTATAATGACATCACGTCTTCTTGTTTTTTTAATAATTAGCAAAAAAATAATGAAAATCATGAGTTTCTGTCCTATCAAATGAAAAACTGTATTGGTACAGGAAGTGAAAAGGAGTTCTTGCGCTGATGGATACATATGAATTACTAAAAACTGCCCTTAACGTTTCTTCACAAAGAGCAGAATTGATCTCTTCAAATATTGCAAATGTCAATACAGATGGCTACAAAGCCAAACGAATCGTGTTTGAAAGTGAACTGAAGCAAGCCCTCGAGTCGAATGGATCGACAGCAGCTTCTCAAGTAAAACCGCAAATCACAAAAAATGCAAGTACCAGTATCAAAGACAACGGCAACAATGTAGATTTGGAAGTCGAAATGCTGGACCAAGCTGCTAATGGCTTATATTACAGTGCCTTGACTGCACAAGTCAATGGCCGTTTGCAAATGATGAATATGGTCTTAAGCAACTGATGGAGGAATGACGAGTGGGGATCTTTAATGGGTTAACGATCAATGCCAGTGGGTTGGCATTAGAAAGATTGAAATTAGATACGATATCTGCAAATATCGCAAATGTGAATACAAACCAGACAACGGATACAGAAGCATATCAAAAAAAGAGTGTTCAGTTTTCTGAAAATTTGAAAAATAGCCAAAACGGTTTATCCAGTGAGAGTGCAGGTGTCAAAGTCACTGGAATCGATATAGATGATTCTGTCAAACTCGCTTATGATCCGACAAATGAAGCGGCAGATGAAAATGGCTATGTCGCACAATCCAATGTCGATATCGCAGATGAAATGGTGCAAATGATCCAAACGGTGCGCACGTATGAAGCCAATGTTTCAGCTTCTGAAATGAATAAAACGATTCTCAAAAAAGCATTAGAAATCTCAAAGGGGTAGACATAGATGGATGGACTTTTGACGACACAAGGATTAACTGATTATCAAAGCGCTTTGCGCACATTGGGTACCAGCAGTACAACCGATCAAGAAACAAATTCGGTGGCAAGCGGCAACAGTTTCAGCAGCTATTTGACTGATGCGGTTGATCAATTGAATCAGAAAACAGCAACGATGAATCAAGATACGGTCAATTTGATCACAGGGGATGAAAGTGATTTAGGCAATGTCATGATTCGGATGACGGAAGCACAGTTGGCTTTGCAGACGGCGGTCCAAGTCAGAAATAAATGTTTGGAAGCGTACAATGATGTCAAAAATATGCAGTTTTAGCAGTTGGTGAGGGAATAAGGATAAATGATGGAAAAAGTGAACGACTGGGCAGGGCAGATCAAGGACCGTTGGCAAACACAAAGTACCTTAAAGAAATTAATCGTAGTCCTTACTGTTATCAGTATTCTCGGTATCGCTGCGACTACATATTATTTAAATACACGGATCGAATACGGGGTATTGTTCAGTGATTTAAGCGACGCGGATGCTGGAACGATCACCAAAGATTTAGATGAACAGCAAATTGCCTACAAATTAACAGACAATGGAACGACGATCATGATCGATCAAACACAAATCGATACTTATCGTATCAACTTGGCGGTTGACAATAAACTGCCAAATACCAGTACAGGTTTTGAGTTGTTTGATGATACCAGCATCATGACAACGGATGAAGATCGAAAGATCATGTATCAACGCGCATTGACCGGTGAGTTGCAACGCGCAATCGAAACCATCGACGCAGTTCAAACAGCAAAAGTGATTTTGGTGATGCCGGAAGAAAGTGTCTTTGCTTCTGAAGAAAGTACCCCCACCGCGTCGATCGTTTTAACTTTAAAAAGCCAACAAATCTCAGCGGAGTCCGTTCAAGGCATCGTCACATTGACCGCAGGTGCTGTTGAAAATTTAAAGCCTGAAAATGTGAAAGTCGTTGATAGTGCAGGGAATACCTTGACAACGACAGAAGATGAAACTGGACAGCTAAGTGGGCTGAACAGCAAATATATCCAAATCAAAGATACATATGAAAAGACCTTAGAAGAGAAGGTCGCCAAATTGCTGGCACCTATCTATGGGGCAGATAAATTCCAAATATCAATCAATTTGGATCTGAATTTTGATTCAATCGAACGAACAAAAGTGACCTATGATGATCCGGAAATCAAAAGTGAAACAGTGCAAGCGTCTGGTTCTGCAGGCGCTGTTGAAGAAGCCCAAACTGGCACCGTCGATGACAATGTGTCGAATGTCACGGGGGATGATGCTGAGGGAAGTAATTCGTATAGTCGTTCAGTTGAAAATGAATTAGATACTGAAACAACCACGACGATCAGCGCGCCAGGGATGATCGAACGAATGACGAGTTCGGTCGTCGTCAATGCGGATCTCTCGCAAGCGGATCAAGAAGAACTACAACAATTGATTGCTAGTGCGGTTGGTTACGACGCTGCGCGGGGCGATCAAATTGCGATCCAAGGTTTCGATTTTGCCCAAACAGAAGTAGCGGCAACAGACGAACCAGCAGTGACAGAACA
Organism: Enterococcus sp. RIT-PI-f; assembly: GCF_001297065.1. GTDB lineage: Bacteria > Bacillota > Bacilli > Lactobacillales > Enterococcaceae > Enterococcus_D. Next base: position 148,110 of record NZ_LHOX01000021.1, read on the forward strand.
GTTATCAGCGGCGAAAAATTATATCAAATACGCGATATATGGCGGGATTTCCTTAACGTTGCTGTTGGTCATCGTCTTGATTACAGGGCTTTTGCGCAGAAGACGGGGAGAGGATTCATTCGATGTGGATGTCACGGATGATGCAGCATTCAGTCAGCCTTCAGCTGCTAACAGCAACTATCCGCGCACGCCAGCGCAAGAGGTCGTATTTGGCGGATTAGGCGTCAATGAAGCGAAGCAGTCAGCAGGAAAAGATACCCCTTTGCAACCAGCAGATGAGAAAGGGTCAGAAGACTTTTCAGAACACCCTACACTTGATCAATCTGCCAAACATTATGCGGAAAGCAATCCTGAAGTCGCTGCTGAACTGATCAAAGCATGGATGAAAGAGAAATAAAGGGGGAAGATCATGGATACAATGGATGGTGTAAAGAAAGCTGCGATCCTTTTGATTTCATTAGGATCAGACACGTCGGCGAAAATCATGAAACTTTTACCTGAAACTTTCATTCAAAAGGTCAGTTATGAGATTGCCAATATAGATTTTGTTCGTCCAGAAGAGCGAGATCAAGTGCTGGAGGAGTTTTCTCATACAACGACAGCGCGGAAATATGTGTTAGATGGTGGGATCGATTACGCCAAAAATTTACTGAATCAAGCCTTAGGTCCGCAAAAAGCCAAAGAAGTCATCGACGTGTTGACGCAAATCCAATTGAGAGAACGGCCCTTCAATATTGCCCGTAAAGCAGATGTCCAACAATTGACTAATCTATTGATTGGTGAGCATCCGCAAACTGTGGCTTTGATTTTATGCTATATGCAGCCAGATAAAGCAGCTAGTGTCCTCTCGCAATTTCCGGGTCATCTGCAAGTGGAGATTGCTGAACGTATCGGTACGATCTCTAGTACGTCGCCCTTGGTGATCGAGCGAATCGAGAAAGTGATCGAGAATAAATTTTCAAATTATATTGAGAATGATACGGAAAATGTTGGCGGCGTCCACACCTTAGTTGAAATACTGAACTCAGTGAGCCGTAGTACAGAAAAAAATATCTTAAGTGATTTAGAAAAACGCCAACCAGAGTTATCGAATGAGGTGAAATCAAGTCTGTTCACCTTTGAAGATATCGTGACCTTAGATCGTTTGGATGTCCAAAAAGTCTTGCGGGATGTCCAAAATGATGTCTTGGTTTTGGCGTTGAAAGGAACAACGGAAGATATCAAGCAATTCATTTTCTCAAATCTATCCTCTCGTGCCGTGGAAAACTTGCAAGAAGAGATTCAGTTTATGGGGCCTACACGCTTGTCTGCAGTGGAAGAAGCGCAGCAAAGTGTGGTCGCCGTCATTCGTCGTTTAGATGAAACCGGTGAGATCTACATCGGAAGGGGCGATCAAGATGCAGTGGTCAAATAGTCCCTTGCTAAAGCAACAAAGCGTCAAAGAAGCGGATTCGGCGCGCAATATCATGACGGATACAACACCAGCTGTCAAATATCCGGACATGACGGACCATCAAACTGAGGTCCTGCGTCGTACGCGGGAATTAGAACAAATGCGGCATTTAGAGCAGTTGGAAGCTTTAAAAGAGCAACTCATCAATGATGCCAAAGCGCAGGCAACACAAATCAGAGAAGAAGCACAGCAAGCCGGCTATTCTGTCGGGCAAGAAGCGGGGTATCAGCAAGGCTATCAAGAGGGGATCGCAGCTGCTCAAGCTGATGCTGCTGCTTTATTGAGTCAAGCAGAAGAGGCGGTCAAAGCAGCAACGGCAGAAGTCAATTTGTTTCGTCAGGAGAAACAGCAAGATATGGTGCAATATGGAGTCAGTATTGCTGAAGCCCTGATTGAACAGCGTTTTACAGAAAATCAGGAAGCCTATCTGGGTTTTGCTGAGTCGGTGTTAAGGCAATTTGAACAGCCGGATATCTTTATCACTGTCCGTTGCGGCATAACACATGTGGAGGCATTAAGAGAATTGCTAGACAACAAAAAAGAAACCATTGCCCATTTTCGCTATGTTTTACTGCCAGATGAACAAATGGCCCCGTTTGATTTCCATATCGAATCCGACCATGCATTAGCTGTATTCGAATTGGATAAAGAAATTTCACGGTTCCGCCAAAAAGTCATGGAAAGAGAAGGAACGTACAATGATTGAGCTTCCAGTCCAGTCCACAGAAAAAATAGCCCAGAGCCACGCTTTTTTTTCTGTCTTTGGCAAAGTGAGTGAAGTCGTCGGCTTATTGATCAAGGTAGAAGGATTGTCTGTGTTTATCGGCGAGATTTGTGTGGTGGAAATTCCCCATAGCACCAAATCGGCATTAGCTGAAGTGGTAGGGTTTGTCAAAAAAACAGTTTTATTGATGCCATTAGATCAACTTGAAGGTATTGGTCCAGGATGCTTGGTTCGGCCAACAGGCAAGTCATTGACCGTCAAAATCAATGACAATCTGTTAGGACACACGCTTGATGGCTTAGGTAGGCCATTGGACATGCCATTAGATTTGGACAATGCCAAAGAATATCCGGTCAGTCAAGACTCCCCAAATCCTTTTCAACGGCGGCGCATCAAGGATATTATGCCAACTGGTGTCAGAGCGATCGATGGGTTGCTCACGGTTGGTCAGGGACAACGCATCGGTATTTTTGCAGGAAGTGGTGTGGGGAAAAGCACTTTGCTAGGTATGTTGGCAAGATATTGCGATGCAGATGTGATCGTGATTGGATTGATTGGTGAGCGGGGACGGGAAGTCAAAGAGTTTATCGAAAATGACTTAGGCCCCGAGGGATATCAAAAGTCAGTGGTGGTTTGTGCCACCTCTGACATGCCACCACTTGTTCGGCTGAAAGGGGCCCATGTGGCAACAGCAATCGCTGAGTACTATCGGGATCAAGGCAAGAAAGTTGTGTTGATGATGGATTCAGTCACGCGGTTTGCGATGGCACAGCGGGAGATCGGTTTGTCCACTGGAGAACCGCCAACTACCAGAGGGTACACCCCGTCAGTCTTTACTGCTCTGCCGAAATTGCTTGAACGCAGCGGGATGTCTGATAAAGGATCGATCACTGCATTCTATACTGTTTTGGTCGAAGGGGATGATATGAATGAGCCTATTGCAGATGCGGTGCGGGGGATTTTGGATGGCCATATTTTGTTATCCCGCAAAATCGCAAGCCAAAACCATTATCCAGCGATCGATGTCCAAAACAGTTTGAGTCGATTGATGAAATCGTTGGTCACTGAGGAACACTATGCCCGTGCAGGTGAACTGAAAGAAAATATGTCCGTTTATGCCGATGCCAAAGACTTGATCGATATAGGCGCATATCAGTCAGGGAGCAACGCATTAACGGATCAAGCCATCACTTTGCATCATCCCATCATGCATTTTCTACAACAGAAAGTAGCTGAGCGTGTCGCTTATCCAGATACGGTCTCAGCGTTGCTACACTTGTTTAGTGAGGAAGCGTTGATCGAGCGTCAACGATCACTGAGGTAATCAAAGGAGAATCATCTATGCAAGCATTTCGTTTTTCATTAGAAAAAGTGTTAGACCATCGCAAAATGAGCGAAGAAGAAGCGATGCGGGCATATGGTCAATTACAACAAACCGTCCATGCGCAAGAAACGGCCTGCACGGCACTCCAGCAAGAAAAAGCCCAGTTGTTGGAAATCAGTGAACACACGATTGGCCGCATGCAAGTCCAACAGCGTTATGTCATGGCGTTAAGCAATGCGATAGACGAAGCTGAAACCAAATTGTTTCACGTGAAGCAAGAGTTGGCAGCATCTTTGGACCAAGTAATTGAAGCACAACAAGCGCGCAAAGTCGTAGAAAAATTACGAGAAAAAAAGTTTGCTGAATATAGCTACACGCGTCAGCAAGAGGAACAAAAACAACTCGATGAGTTTGCGAATCGTCCATTATTTTCATAATGGACCAAAGAAACCATTGAAAGGGGGTGAAAAATGAACCAGATCGGAAAAACCTTTACAACGGCAAGTCTATCGAACCTTATGGCTGAAGCCTCTAGTGTCGGCGCTGATGTATTCCAGCAAATGCTTATACAGCTTGCTGGTCAGACAAAAGAAAAGGGAACGATTGCGGTTGTACCAACACAAGCGGCAAGTGACAATGCGCCCTTGTTGGAGGAAGAAGAAGCGATACTGATAAGTATGCAAGCAAGTAGTTCATCGCTGATGAGTGAAGCAGCAAATCTATCGAACGTTACCTGCGCTAATGTACCAACAGAAGCAACAAGCGATAGTGCGCCTTTGCTGAAGGAAGACAAAACGTCCTTTGAAGCGATACCTGATAGTAGCATATCAACTATTACCCCAGGAACTGAAGAAGAAGTAGACGCAGTGCCAGCCGAGTCTGCTGATCAGCAAAAAGACCATACCCTTCAATCAAGAGAGTATGAGAACAGGCTAAAGATACAGGATACGACAGTGCCTATTCTGACTGCATTGCATATATCCGAGATTGAAGGGGGAATAGACAATGCGCTGGGGGACAACACGACCGATCAATCTGTTGTCAATCAAGGCACAGCACGTAGTGATTTACTGATACAACCAATAGTTGCAAGGGACCTTTTGAGCCAGCCAGTGGCCGCAGGACTGCAGCAGCCAATAGCGGAACAATCAGTTTTATCAACGAATAGTCAGCAGATGCCAATACAACAAACAGATCCTACCCAAATGGCAGAGTCTCAGACTCCTGCATCGCGATTCGACACAGCTACTCACGTACAGGACAATGGCGCTTTAAGTAATGATTTTGCTGTTGCTACGTTGCCACGCGCGAATCAGCCAGCAGAGGATAGTGTACCTGAGGACAACATCCATACTTCACCAGGATCTAGACTGCAACAAGATGCAGCTTCTGTCACAGCACTTGGTGAATCAACGCAGGCAAATGCACCTTCAGCACCGGCAAAAGATGCAATGAAATCATTGTCTTTACCAGAAGCAGCACCCGATTCCAATGCAGAAACGCTGTTACCTCTCGGTAATCAACTGATGATTCCAAGTATGGATCAAGCCAAAGCAGACGGTTCAGGACCGCCGATAGATCGTATGCAACCGACAGCCGTCGTTGCACCTTTCGAAAAAATCATGCAGCAACGCGCCAATCAATCTTCACCGCAAGAGCAAAAGATCACGCTGCAATTGATGCCCGAGAAACTGGGTACTATGAAATTAACCTTTGCGCAGTATGCAGAAGGCAGCCGTTTGGAATTTGCATTTGAACAACCGCAAGCCAAAGAAGTCGTGTTGTCGATCAAACATGAATTGACACAAGTGTTGCTGAAACAAGGACAAGAAAGTTTTGTGGTAAAAGAAGCCGCACCTGTGATTGATCTTTCATCGCAACCACAATTGTCATTTGCTTCAAATGGCCACAGCAGTGACAGTCAACAACGATTTATGCAGCAACAGCAAGCAACAAAAAAAATGGACCAGTATATGATTGCAGAAGAAGAAACACCGCTAGAACAAACAATGCATGCAGTCAGTATTTTGGCGTAAGCAAGGAGCAAACTATGGCAAACGAAATCACCAGTGCTGCAGCAGGAATTGCGGATACAACGGCATTGACGACCACCAAATCATCGGATATCTCGATGGACGATTTTTTGAAGATTTTGGCTGCTTCTATGAGTAACCCGTCAATCAGTGGTGGGGATTCATCCAGCAGTAGCGGTACCGATTATATTTCACAACTTGTTCAGTTCACAACCCTAGAACAACTCAATGAATTGAGTGAAACTTTGACGACTTCAGTGATGCTGCAACAACAACAGCAAGCATTTGGGTTGATCAATAAAGAAGTGACCCTCAATGATGGCACACAAACAATCACCGGAACGATCGATAAAGTGCGCTTTTCCAATGGGTATGCCACGATCGTTGTCGCAGGCAATGAATACAGCATGAGTGCGATTCAAGAGATTGGTGGGGAAACACAATGAGTACGTCCCCGGATTTTGCTGCGATTCAGACCACAAGTCACATTCAAGCAGAGTCAAAACAAACCGGATCAACAAAAAACCAGCAACATTTCGCAGCGCTGATCCAACAAAAGCAAACTGCGATCAATGTATCGAATCATGCACAGAAGCGTTTGACAGACCGGGAATTATCACTGCAAGAAGATGACTATCAGTCGATTGCTACGGCTTTGACTGAATTGGAAGAAAAAGGAAGCAAAGAATCATTATTGGTTTATAAAGATATGGGTCTGATCGCAGACGTGCACTCTCGCACGATTATCACAGCGATGGGCATGAATGAATTGCACACAGTGACCAATATCGACAGTGCGACATTTATCAAATAACAGCTGGACTGAAAAGGGGCTGTCGTATTTTCTGACTGACTGATGAAAATACACCAAACAAAAGGAGGAAAAATAAAATGTTACGATCATTATACTCAGGTGTTAGTGGAATGAAAAACTTACAAACAAAAATGGATGTGGTGTCCAATAATATTGCCAATGTCAATACAGTCGGCTTTAAATCGAGTCGGGTACTGTTCCAAGATATGATGAGCCAAACAACCAGCAATGCAACGGCGCCAGGAAACGGGTTAGGCGGTATCAATGCGACGCAGATAGGTTTAGGGGTACAAACCGGATCGATCGATACCATCAATACGGTCGGCGCACCGCAATCAACTGGCCGCAGCATGGATTTCTATATCAGCGGACAAGGCTATTTCATGGTTCAAGGTCCCGGTGCCAATGGTGAAACATATTATACCCGTGATGGCGCTTTTGTTCGTGACAGCAATGGCACTTTGACCAATAGCGATGGCATGCAAGTGTTGGGCCGCAGTGTAAATGGCACAGCACCGGTGGTCTACGATGACAATTACAATGAAAATACAACGCTGAGTGCTGAAGGAGATGTTTCTCCATTAACGATTCCAAGTACATTAACAGTGAATGGTGAAACATTGAGTTACAATTCTATGGCTGTCGATGCCAATGGGTTGGTGACTGCCAAATATGGCAACCAAACCTTTGTCATGGGAAAAGTTGCTTTAGCTACCTTCAACAATCCTGAAGGGCTAGAAAAAGTTGGCGGCAATAACTATATCGAAACCAGCAATTCAGGTACCGCGATCGTTGCCGGTGCAGGCAACAATGGTGCGGGTACCTTGCAATCAGGATCGTTAGAGATGTCAAACGTGGATCTATCGACTGAATTTACTGAGATGATCATTGCCAGTCGAGCGTATCAAGCGAACTCTAGAAGTATTACGACCTCGGATGAAATGCTGCAAGAATTATTGAACTTGAAACGATAAAAGCGATATTTTTTTAGAAAGAGGCGCATGCAGATGATCTTAGTAACGGCGTTGAATGGGCGGGCATTTTATTTGAATCCGGTATTGATTTATCGGATCGAAGAAATGCCAGATACCTTGATCACATTGACCGATGGCAAAACGTTGGTCGTCACTGAATCTGCTGAAGAAGTTGCCCAGAAAGTGATCGACTATCATCAAGGGCTTCATCGGCATTAAATCAGCAAAGGGTGGGATAGATGGCAAAAGAAGCACAAAAGGACAAAGAGAAAAAAGGGTTGAATCTGGTGATCTTGATCCCGGTATTATTATTGATCGCCGTGGGTGGCAGTATCGGCGGAACGATCTTGACCAATCATTTTCTGACAGGTGAAAAAACAGCATCTGCAGAAACCGAAAAAGAAAGCAGCAAAATTTCTTCTGAAGAAGCGATCGTGGCGTTAGATGAGTTTCTGGTCAATCTGGTGAAAGAAAATGGCCAAGAACAGCAATATATGAAGGTCAACTTGTCGATTCTCGTTGCGGACGAAGATCAAAGCGCAGAAGCCACCAAGAATGTTGCGGTGATCCGCGACAGTGTGGTGAATTTACTGCGACAACAAAAAGCAAGCGATATTTTAAGTGCAGCAGATAGTGTACCGAATTTAAAAAAAGCGTTAAAAGAAGCAATCAATAAAGAGTATGGATCTTCGATCGCCAAAGAAGTATATGTGACCGATTTAGTGATCCAATAGGAAGAGGCATGTTGATGGACACATTTTTTTCACTGGTCAAACTGATTGGGTTTTTGATCCTGATTTTGTATTTGATCAATCTCAGTCTAAAATATTTGAATCGTTATACCAGTCAGCAAAATGCCCAATTGCGTATTTTGCAAAAAGTGGCCGTCAGCAAATCGTCTTCTATTGGTATCGTGCAAATCTTGGATCGCTGCTATGTGATGAGTTTTTCTGAACAGCAAAATCAAATTCTGAAAGAATTGACGACGGAAGAAGCTGCACAATTATTGGCACAGCTGTCAGATCCAGCCACACCGCAAGCAGCCCTTGACTTCTCAGAATGGGTTGGCAAAGCCAAAAGTCAACTGGAAAAGAAACGGGGCAAACAGAAATGAGTATCAAAGGGCGTGACATCAAAGTAGTTAGTGGTCTGGTGTGTCTAGGTTTGATGTTTCCGCGAGAGGCCTATGCTTTAGATACCAGTGAAGTCAGTACCACACTGAATAATTTACTGTCGAATGGTACCGGCTCAAATGATACCATCAATACCTTTGTGTTGCTGACATTGTTGTCCTTAGTGCCGGTTTTATTGATCATGATGACCTCGTTTACCCGGATCATTATGGTGCTTTCCTTCGTTCGGAGTTCTTTAGGTACGCAACAAAACCCGCCAAATCAAGTCTTGATCGGGCTAGCACTGTTTCTGACCTTTTTCATTATGAAGCCTGTTTACACAGATATTTATCAGCAGGCAATCGAGCCGTATGATCGGCAGGAAATCAGTCAAGCAGAGGTTTTTGATCGTTCGGAAAAACGGATCAAAGCTTTTATGATGGTCCAGACGCGGGAGAAAGATATTGCGCTTTTTGCAGAAGCTGACGGTCGGGAAGAAAAGTATGCGTCATCTGATGATGTCCCACTGACGGTGATGGTACCGGCGTTTATTATTAGTGAATTGCGTACGGCATTTAGTATTGGTTTTCTGATTTTTATTCCCTTTCTGATCATCGATCTGGTGGTATCCAGCATCTTGATGTCGATGGGGATGATGATGTTGTCGCCGATCATGATTTCATTGCCTTTCAAAATTTTGCTGTTCGTGTTGGTGGATGGCTGGTATTTGATCGTAGAATCACTGATCAAGAGTTTTCAATAGTTCAGTAAAAAGGAGCGGCGCAACATGACAGTAGAAATGGTACTTGATGTCTTACGGGAAGCCTTTATCCGCATTTTGGCGATTTCGGGTCCAGCCTTGCTAGTGGGGATGATCGTGGGTCTGGTCATTAGTATCTTCCAGGCAACCACTCAGATCCAAGAGCAGACATTGAGTTTTGTCCCGAAGCTGGTGGCGATTTTCATCACATTGATTTTGGCTGGCAGCTTTATGCTGAATGGACTGTTAAATTTTACCGAAATGATTTTTAAAATGATTGCTGCGTTATAGAGGAGGCAGAACATATGGCAACGATCCAAGCAATGATCTTGATCTTTTGTCGGATCATGGCTTTTGTAGTCCTTTGTCCGATTTTTTCGCAGCAAAATTTCCCGTCATTGGCAAAAATCGTGATTGGTACAGCACTCACGATCCTTTGCTTGCCAAGTACAGCCGCAATTACTGAACTGTCGTCCTTGCTTTTTGCTATTGTTGTGCTGAAAGAAGTCTTGTTCGGGATGGCGATGGGGTATTTGAGTCAACTCGTCTTTACAGGGGTTGAGATCGCGGGACAATTGATCGACTTTCAAGTCGGTTTTTCAATGGCACAAGCATATGATCCAACGATGCAGATGAGTTCCTCTCAATATGGCAAAACCTATTACTGGTTGACGATCGCTGTCTTCTTTGCCTTGAATCTGCACCATCGATTACTTTCAGCCTTGTTGTTGTCCTTTCAAGTCGTTCCTTTAGGGACGATCGTGATCGAAGGAACAACTGTGGAAGGGGTCGTAAAATTATTTGGTCAGATGATGGTGATGGCTTTAAATTTAGCAGCACCGATGATTGTCGCATTGCTTTTGGTTGATTTGGTCTTAGGTGTCATCTCTCGATCGATTCCCCAAATCAACGTTTTGTTGATGAGTTTATCAATGAAGACAGCCATCAGCTTTGTGATTTTCTTGATGCTGTTGCCGAATGTCGTATCTTTTATGGGCAAGCAATTGCCGGACGCGGTGGGTTACGTACAGGAGTTTATCCATTCTTTCGAATAAGGGTGGATTGATGTAGGATTCAATGAAACTGAGGTGAGGAAATGGCAGACAAGGATGGGAAAACAGAGCTACCCAGTGCCAAACGATTGAGGGATGCCCGTAAAAGAGGTGAGGTACCGAAAACCCAGGAGTTGACGGCGGCGGTGTCCTTGTTGGTTTTTTCTTTTTTGCTGCTGTCATTGTGGCAATTTTTTGCCGAAACTTTTTTACCCTACTTTTCCCGTAGTTTCTCACAATTAGCGAATTATCAAATCAGTTTTACTGAGTTGTCTAAAATTGGGATTCAGAGTATCTTGCTATTGCTGCTTTTATGCGCACCCGTCTTTCTAGTGGGGTATGGTATCGCACTTGTGACCAATTATGCGCAAGTTGGTTTGCTGTTTTCAGGTAAGCCCTTGAAGCCAGATGTCAAAAAACTCAATCCATTGAATGGCATCAAACAGCAATTTAGTACCCGTTCCCTCGCGAATTTGGCAAAAACATTGGCGAAATTTGGTATTGTGGTTTATCTTTGCTGGCGGCAATTCGTTGCAGCGGTCCCAGTCTTATTGGGGCTGAGTGATATCGGTCTTCAAAAAACTATTTATTTTATGATTTTACGCACGAAAGCGTTGTTTTTCCAAATTTCCTTGTTTTTAGTTGTATTGGCTTTAGCAGATTATGCCTATCAAAGGTACAGTCATCGCAAAGGGTTGAAGATGACCAAACAAGAAGTCAAAGAAGAATTCAAACAAATGGAAGGCGATCCGCAAGTCAAAGCGCAACGGAAAGCCAAGTATCGCTCAATGACCCAAAATAGTATCGCCAGTGTCAAGGAAGCGACTGTCCTGATCACCAATCCGACCCATTTTGCGATCGCTATTCGCTACGATGCGGAAAATGAAGCCGTGCCGCGGGTGTTGGCCAAAGGCACAGATGAATTGGCACAGCGGATGAAAGAAGAAGCGCGGAAAGCCAATATTCCTCAGATTGAAAATCGGACTGTGGCGCGCGCATTGTATAAACAAGTATCACCAGGAGATTTGATTCCAGTGGCATTGTATGAAGCGATCGCTGAGATTATTGCGCTAGTTTATCAATTAGAAGAAGAACAACAAGGGAAGATATAAAGTATACAGGAGGAAGTAAGATGAACGAGGTTGCCGAAAAACCGAAAAAAGGCTTAGGGGTCGCCGATATTTTGATTTCAGTCATTGTACTGGGCATCATCGGCTTGATCATTATTCCTTTGCCAGCAGCCTTGCTGGATCTATTGATCATTATCAATATAACGATCGCGATCAATATTTTGCTGATCACATTATTCACACGTTCAGTCTTGGAGTTTGCAACATTTCCGACCTTGCTCTTGATCACAACCATGTTTCGCTTAGGGTTGAATTTGTCTTCTACCCGTTTGATATTGACGCAAGGCAATGGCGGACATGTGATTGATGCCTTTGCCAATGTAGTAGCTGGCAGCAATTATATCGTCGGGATCATTTTGTTTGTCATTATTATGGTCGTTCAATTGGTGGTAGTGACCAATGGTGCTGGCCGCGTCTCTGAAGTCACGGCTCGATTTACACTGGATGCGATGCCTGGTAAACAAATGGCCATCGATTCTGATTTGAATGCGGGATTGATCACGGAAGCAGATGCCCGCAAACGCCGGAAAGATCTGCAAAGAGAAGCAGACTTTTTTGGTTCAATGGATGGAGCCAGCAAATTTGTCAAAGGGGATGCGATTGCAGGTATTTTGATCACAGTGATCAATTTGCTTGGCGGTGCAATCATCTTTTCAATGGCTGGTCAGCTGACGATTATGGAAGCTTTTGCTCAATTCGGCAAATTGGCGATTGGCGATGGTTTGGTCAGTTCGATTCCTTCCTTATTGATTTCGATTGCATCAGGGGTCATTGTGACCCGCTCTGACAATGACAGTTCTTTCGGTTTGGATATTGCAGCAGACGTCATGCGCAATCCGCAACTGTTTAGAATCGTTGGTGGAATCTTATTCGTCTTAGCGCTAGTGCCCGGGTTCCCATTCTTTTATTTTGCCTTGGTTGGTGTCTTGCTGTTTGCCGCAAGTTTCTTTGTGACGCAAAAGGAAGAGAAACAACGGGTCGAACAAAAGCAATGGGCGCAAAAACTGGCATTGGAGCGCAAAAAAGAAGCCCAAGAAGAGGACGATTCTGTCGCTTCCTTCCAAGTGGAGCCGATTTCGATTGAGATTGGCTATGGGTTGATTCCAATCGTCGATAGTTCCATCGACAATAGTCTGATGAATCGAATCGTATCCATCCGCAAACAAAGTGCCCGGGAGTTGGGTATTTTGGTCAGCCCCGTTCGGATCAGGGATAATTTGTATCTAGATGCCAATGACTATGTCATCAAAATTCGGGGCAATGAAGTCGGGCGCGGTGATATTTATCCAAACAAAATCATGGTGATCAGCCCCAACGAAGAGCCTTTTCCTTTCCAAGGGATCGCCACCAAAGAGCCAGCCTTTCATTTGGATGCTATGTGGATCGATGAGCGTGATCGGGAAATGGCGGATTTGCAAGGATTTACGATTATTGAACCATTAACGGTCATTGCGACGCATTTGAAAGAAATTATTTATGCCCACGCACCAGAACTATTGGGAAGACAAGAAGTCAAGAAGCTGCTGGAAGGGATCAAAGAGCAATACAATGTGGTGATCGATGAATTGATCCCGGATATTTTGCGCTTAGGAGAAGTGCAAAAAGTGTTGCAAAATCTTTTAGAAGAACAGATCCCAATCAATGATCTAGCAACCATTTTAGAAACCTTGGCGGATTATGGGATGGTTTCGAAAGATATTGAAATCTTGACTGAATATGTGCGGCAAGCGTTGAAGCGGACGATTGCGGCAAAATATGCCCAAGATCAAGTCGTTCAAGTTGCAGTCATTCAACCAAAACTGGAAGAAACGATTGCCCAAAGCATTCAAAAAACAGCGACAGGTTCCTACCCGGTATTGAAACCAGACACTGTGACTAAGATTTTGGACTCGATCAATACGATCCAACATGCGGCTATTGCGCAAAATATCAGTTTTGTGATTTTGGCTTCGCCAAAAATCAGATTATCTTTCAAAAAAATGATTGCCTTCAATTTTCCTGATGTGGCGGTCCTATCGTTGAACGAAATTCCCAACGAAGTGGCAATTGAAACCGTCGGAAGTATCGAAATATAGACCGCTAGTCGAAGAAAGGAGTGTAGCCAGTGTACGAAGTAGATCGTGAAGCAGAGATCATCAAATACTTGCCCTTAGTTGAGCGCGTCGTTCAAAGACTGTCGATCAAGACCGCTGATTACGAGCAAGGTGATCTTTACAATATTGGTGTGATTGGCTTGATGGATGCACTGCATAAATTCGATGCCAGCAAAAAAGTGCCCTTTGAAAGTTATGCTGCGATCCGCATCAAAGGCGCAATCATTGATGAAGTCCGCAAACATGCCAAAATCTCTCGCTATAAAATGGCAGCGGTCAATCAGTTTTATCAAGCAAGGCAAGAACTAGAACAACAGTATAAACGAGAAGCTACGGATGCTGAAATCAGCAAAAAATTAGGCATCAATCGCAGCCAACTGGCGGATATTTATGAGAGTCTACACTTTTTAGCAAGTGTATCTTTGGAAGATACTTTGTTTGCGTATCAAGAAGAAGGGCTAACCTTAAAAGACATGATCAGTGATCAAGATGCGGAGCATGTTGAAGATACGTTGGTAAAAGCCGAACAAAAGGCAGCATTGGTCGTTTGCATCAAGCGGTTAGGAGAAAGAGAACAGCTAGTTCTCAGTCTGTATTATACAGAAGAGCTGACATTAAAAGAAATCGCCGAAATATTGGAAGTATCGGTTCCGCGGGTCTCACAGATCCATGGGAAAACGATCGCCAAATTAAGGGGATTGATCGAGGAGGAACTGGCATGATCCGTGGACTAGATATTATTTCTCGTAATATGGCCATTTTACAAAAAAGACAGGAAACAACGAGCGGCAATATCGCCAATGTCAACACAACCGGCTACCAAGCCAAACAACTTTTTCAATCCACATTGGCAGAAGTCGGTTTACATAATTATCAAGGCGGCAGCGGGGCTGATACCCGGCAAGATATTGGCGGTTTAGCGTTAGGCAACCAATTGTCAGGATCCGCCATCGATCAAAGCCAAGGGCCTTTGAAAGAAACAGGCAACCAAACGGATTTTGCGCTTCAATCAGAAGGGTATTTTGTGGTTCGCACTCAAGCAGGAGAACAATTGTACACTAGAAATGGCGACTTTACCGTCAATCAGCAAAATCAGTTGGTGACCCAAGAAGGCTATACAGTCTTAGACACCAATGGGCAAGCTATTGATGCAGCGGGTGCTGCCAATTTTCAAATCAGGGCCTTTGATCAAGATACATTGACCAGTGATGGACAGAACTATCTGACGAGTACCACAGCCGGTACGCTGGTGGCTGAACCAAGCCTCCAACAAGGCTATTTGGAGCAAGCCAATATCTCAGTATCTGACGAGATGGTCGCCATGATCCAGACCTCTCGTGAATTTGAAGCCAACCAGAAAGTATTGAGTTCCACCAATCAAACGCTGCAAAAAGCAGTCAATGAATTAGGAAAGATTTGAGGATGATACGATGACGATCAATGGGACATTACAAATCAGTCGTTCAGGACTTAAAAGCTTACAAACCAATTTGGATAATACGGCCAACAATATCGCCAATGTCAATACGACGGGTTATCAAGCACAAACCACCCATTTTCAAGGGTTGATGGATAATGCACTGGGCACTGAAGAAACACTGTTTACCGGGAATATTGACGACTATCAGACCTCTATAGGGTCAGCAGCCACCACTACGACCAGTTTTGCGCAAGGCAATTTGACAAGCAGTGCACAACCCTTAGATGTAGCCATTCAAGGGTCGGGTTTCTTCGGTGTCCAAGCCAATGGCCAACTGTTGTTGACGCGGGCCGGCAGTTTCCACCTTAGCGACACCAAACAATTGGTGAATAGCCAAGGTTATCCAGTGGCCATGACAACGACGGTCGCTAATGGGCAATGGCCATCGGCGGATCAAATCCAAATCAGCACCAATGGGCAGCTTACGACGGAACAAAATGGCCAAACGGTGGTTTTGGGCCAATTGACGCTATATCAACCGCAAAACACAGATGCGTTACAGCCGATGGGAGATCAACTGTATCAAGCAACAGGCCAGACCCTCATGACCTCTCAGACGACACCAGATATTTTCGGTACGATCAACCAATTTCAGTTGGAGGACGCCAATGTGGATCTGGCTGGTTCCATGACAGAATTATTGACGACACAACGGGCCTACGCCTTGAACACAAAAGCCATGCAGACAACAGATGATATGTGGGCGGTCGTGAACCGCTTTACCGATTAAAGGAGAAGAAGGATGATTCGCTTAACTAAAGTCAGCAAACAATTCAAGAATGGGACTTGGGGATTGATGGATATTTCAATGTCGATCCCACAAGGTGAATTTATCTATGTTGTTGGCCCGAGCGGTGCCGGTAAATCGACATTGTTCAAACTGCTGCTGAAAGAAGAGGAGTCATCAACAGGGGCGATCCAGATTGGCAATGTTCTGTTATCACAAGTCAAAGAACGCCAGCTCTATATGATTCGGCGTCAAGTTGGCGTGATTGGACAGGAAGATTTGCTCCTGCCATATCTGACGAGTGCCCAAAATGTCGACTACGCGTTGCGTGTTCTGGGCCTTTCAAGAAAAATCAGACAGGAAAAAACCACCAAAGCACTAGCGTTGGTGGGCATGCTCCCGTATAAAGACCGTCTGCCGGAAGAATTATCTGCCGGACAGCGCAAAAAAATTGCCATTGCCCGTGCGATTGTGACTGACCCTGCTGTTTTGATCGCGGATGAGCCTACTGGCAACTTAGATGTTAAATCCGCTGTCGAGATCATGAAGCTGTTTTTACGCATCAATCAACTGGGAACAACTGTTTTATTGGCTACCCATGACAGTACAATGGTCAATTCAGTCCGCAACCGTGTCTTGGAATTCAACAATGGCCGCTTGGTCCGTGACGAGCAGCAAGGTGGCTATACAAAATATGCAGACCCAAAAGATACATATGTCTGGTAAGACAGCTTAACTTTTCTGGCAAATGATCCGATTAAGGAACTAGAAGATTGTTTTCATAATCGGATCAAGAGGGAGTGAAACATGGGGTATCAAGTGAAGAGCGAATCTTGATAAAACCAATACCACAACTGCGTAGTTTGCAAAGGAAAGGATACTGTCATGAAGAAAAAGATACAAACTGCCATCAAAAAAATCCGCCTCGCTGCACTGATTCCTATCGGATTCACGTTGCTGGTGTTGCTGGGCTGTTACTTTTTTGTCATCCATGGACATGGAGATGCACAAATCGCCAGAAGTTTCATCCTATTTTCAGTTATCGTCCTGTTATTAGAAATCATCTTGCTGGTAGCGATGGCTTATCTCATCAAAAAACAAGCAACTAGCGGAATGGACACCCTTTTATCCGAACTAGAAACTGTGAGTTCAGGGGATCTTTCGCATATCGAAGATATTGGCACTGACGATCAAACATCGACCTTTGGCCAAGTGCAAAATCGATTTCAAGGTGTTTTGAATACGTTCAAAGCAGTTATCGTTGGGATGCATGAAGAAAGCAGCCGAATGGGAAAAATGGTGGGGGATTTGACAAGTACATCAAAAAATGCCAAAAACTCCATTGAAAATGTGCGTCAGACAATGAATGCCATTGCGGATGCCACCAGTTCACAAGCGTCGGAAGCAGAACAAACGTCTTTCGATATGGATGATTTGGCGTTGAGCATCGAAGAGATCCACAAAGAGATCGAATTGATGAACGGCTACGTTGGACAATCACAAAATAGCAATATCCATAACTCAGAAATGATGTTCCATGTCTTTGAAAGCTGGGAAATCGAGCGCCAAAACCAAGCAGAATTGGTTGAAGGCATGAATGACATGAATGAAGATATCCAAAGTATCGGAAAAATCGTCCAATTGATCAACGATATTTCAGATCAAACCAATTTGTTGGCTTTGAATGCGTCCATCGAAGCCGCTCGGGCGGGAGAAGCTGGCCGCGGGTTTGCCATTGTCGCTGAAGAAGTACGGAGTTTGGCAGAACAAAGCAGTCAATCGACAAAGAGTATTCGCAGTATCATCGAAGCGATTCGCAAGAAATCAGAAAAAGTCGTTTCTGCTGTAACAGAATCCTTTGAAGGCGGCGAAAAGCAAACCAATAATATCAACAAAGCCATCGAATCTGCCAATGAAATATCGGATGTTGTGGAAAAATTAGTGTCAAGTATTCAAGCAGTAGAAGCCCACATCACGGGAATCGTTGAGAAAAAGGATATGGTACAAGTATCCGTCAGCAATATCTCGGCAGCTGTTTCTGAAACATCTGCTGGTACGCAAGAAGTGACTGCCAACTTAGAAGATTTCTATTTGGTGGTAGAAGAATTTGAACAAAACGTCCAAGAAATCGAAACGATTGCGACAATTCTAAAATTCCAAGTAGATAGTTTTACATTTTGACGAAGGGAGTAATGGCTAAGATGGAGCAATATGTGATATTTAAAAGTCATCAACAGCTTTTTGCCATTGAGATCCAACATGTGGTGCGGGTAGTTGAAGCAAGTACATTTACCCCGTTGCCAGAAGTTGCTGATTTTGTCTTGGGTGTGCAATCAATTGAATCTGCGATGGTACCGATCATTGATGCCCGCAAGAAGTTATTCCATTCCTTCACCGCAGACTCCGGACAAAATGTCATTCTTTTATGTCAGTGGAAAGACAAATCAATTGGTCTTTATGTCGAGGAAATCGTGGGCATCCAGCCTTTGCCAGAAACAGAGAATCAGCAAGATCTCGCTGTGACTGGGTTAAAACAAGACTATGTCGCAGCTTTTCTAAAAAAAGAAGAGGCCTTAGTGCTGGCTTTGGATTTAGATTTTCTCTTCAGCTATGAAGAAGAAGCAGCATTGCTGACAGGCATCAATGCTTACCGGGATGATGACGATGACGCAAATGCTGACGACGAGTGAAGAAGTCCATGTGGGCATCTCTGAGTATAAAATTGCCGCCGCACCAGCAAAGCTCATGACTGTCGGTCTAGGTTCTTGTATCGGCACGATCATTTATGACCGTCAAAATCAGATTGGCGGCTTAAGTCATATCATGTTGCCAGATAGTCAACCCTTCGCACATCGACAGACGGTCAAAATCGAGAAATTCGCTGATTTAGCCTTGCCGGCGATGGTAGCGGAACTCAAACGGCTGCTGCCAGACGCCAAACTGAAAGCAAAGATTGTTGGCGGCGCCAATATGTTTGCTTTTAAACATATCCAAGAAACAGAAACGATCGGCGAAAGAAATATTGCCGCTGTCGAAGAGATTCTGGCCCAACTGGGTATCCCAATCGTCGGAAAACATGTCGGTGGTTCAGCTGGCAGAACAATGATCGTTGATTTACAAGATTTCCAGACGGTGGTTCGTCAAGCAAACAAGGAAATCGTTTATTTATAAAAGGAGTACGTCAAAATGAAAAAAGTGATGATCGTCGATGATTCGGCATTTATGCGCAAAGTGGTGACGGATTTATTGCATCAAATGCCAGATGTTGAAGTAGCGGCGGCTGCCCGAAATGGCAAACAAGCCCTTGATTTCCTGGCCAAAGAATCCTTCGATTTGGTGGTCATGGATGTAGAAATGCCAGTCATGAATGGATTGGATACCTTGAAGGCGATCAAATCCAGTTCAAGTACGCCAGTGATCATGCTGAGTGCCTCAAGCAATCAAGAAACGACGATTGAAGCATTGGCGCTAGGTGCCCGTGACTTTGTGGAAAAGCCCGTCAATTTATCGACCATCCAAGCGGAATGGATCGAGGAATTTCATCAAAAGATCGCGTCGATCGATCAACCGCTGATTGCGGCACCAGCCAGATCTACCACAGCTATGACCAAATTGACACCGCATCAACTGCCTACGGCTTTGCAGGCGTTGGTGATTGGTGCTTCTACCGGAGGGCCGCGGGCGCTGCTAGGGATCATTCGGCAATTGCCTGCTCGGCTGCGCTGTCCGATTTTTATCGTTCAGCATATGCCGGCTGGGTTCACTGCATCATTTGCCAAACGGTTAGATACTGAAACCCAGACCCCCGTCCATGAGGTAGTAGATGGCATGCCGATCACCAATCACATTTATCTATGTCCTGGGGATTATCACATGACGATCCAACAAGGGCGTTTATACCTAAATCAAGAGCCAAAACTACACGGTACGCGTCCGGCAGTGGACTATCTGTTTCACTCAGCAGCCCGCGCGTACCCCCAGCAATTGGCGGCAGTGGTTTTGACTGGCATGGGAAAAGACGGCACAGCAGGCTTGCGCAGTATTCAAGAAGTAGGCGGCTATACGATCGTTCAAGACAAAGAGAGCTGTACAGTCTTCGGCATGCCCCGGTATGCCATAGAACAAGGGGTGGTTGATGAGGTCTTGCCTTTATCAAGCATTGAAACAAAAATTGCACAGATGGTTAGGTGAAATGATGGATACTGAATTTGCCTTATTCAATATATGGGTCGAACAGACATTAGGGATTCGATTGGCGGATTACAAAGAAAATCAAATGCAGCGTCGTATCTTGACGATCATGGCCCATAGCGGCGCCAACAATTTACAAGAGTATCAGCAGTTGATCGTCGCAGATCCAACAGTTAAAGCGGCCTTTTTATCCCATATCACGATCAACGTGACAGAATTTTACCGCAATAAAGTCTTATTTGATGCTTTCGAGCGGATTTTGACTACGCAGATCCTGCCTGCCAACAGCAGTCCAAAAATTTGGAGTGCGGCTTGCTCGATCGGTGCGGAACCTTACACGATCGCGATGATCTTAGCGAAAAAACAAGTAACAACTGCCAATGTATTGGCAACAGATATCGATACAGTGATTTTGAACAAAGCCAAACAAGGCATCTATCGGGCGCATGAATTGCGGAATGTTCCGGCGGAAGAATTGGCACGCTATTTTACCCCCATGGAAAAAAATCAATTTCAAATCAATCCGGCGTTAAAGCGGCAGATTCTTTTCAAGCAGCATGACTTGTTGAAAGACCGTTATGAACGCAATGTTGATGTCATTGTCTGCCGGAATGTCACGATCTACTTCAAAAGTGATGCCCGCGATACTGTCTATCAGAAGTTCAGCGATGCATTGGTACCAGGAGGGATCTTGTTTACAGGTGCAACCGAAACGATCAATTTTGCTGAAAATTTTGGCTTGAAGAAAATCGATTCATTCATTTACCAGAAAATATAATTTCGAAAAGGAGGGATCTGATTGGACGACAATAGTGTTTACCGAACGCTGTTTTTTGAAGAAACCGATGATCATTTGACTCAGTTGAATGACCATGTGCTATTGCTAGAAAGCAACCCGCAAGATATGGATCTATTAAATGATATTTTTCGTTCAGCCCATACGTTAAAAGGGATGGCAGCTACAATGGGCTATGATGTCATGACACAGCTGACGCATAAAATGGAAAACATTTTCGATTTATTCAAGACAGGTGCGCTGCCTGTCACAAATCAAGGGATATCGCTGATATTCAAGTGTCTAGATCGCTTATCTGAATTGGTAGAAGATTTGCGGGAAGAACGCACACTGCAGCCTGCGCAAATTACTGATTTGCTGCAAGAGCTGGATCAAGTGGAGCAGGGATCAACCGGAATGACTGCTGTAACGGGCGCTAAGGATCTTAAACCAGCATCGCAGCAAATGCTGCAGCCGCAGCTAGACAGAATCGATGATTCAGACCGCTATGTCATCGAACAAGCCGCCGCAGATGGCTACCACGCATTGCAAATCGCTGTACGCTTAGATGAACAGTCGTTGTTGAAAGGACCAAGAGCCTTTTTGATCATGGAAAAATTAGGTCAGGCTGGGGATATCCTTTACACGAATCCCGATGCGCAAACAATCGAAGAAGGAGCCTTTGCTTCTGACTTTTCCCTCATCTTTTTGACCCAGCTGTCTGAAGCTGAGATTGAAAAGAATATCGCCAGCAACAGTGAGATTGCGTCTTTCTTGGTAGAACCCTATGCTGCCAAGAAGGTGCAAGATACAGCCGTTTCTATCGCAGCGACTGAGCCGAATGCAGTGGCGCCACAAGCCAGCAGAACAACAGCGGCAGCTCATTCAACAGCCAGCAATCAATCGATTCGGGTCGATTTGCATCGACTAGATTCATTTTTAGATTTGGTGTCTGAGTTGGTGGTCTATCGGAATCAATTGGAAGATGTCAGTGAGCGAGAACAGTTGGAAGCTGTGAAAGAACCACTAGAACATGTATCTCGTTTGACCTCCGAGCTGCAAGATTTGGTATTGCGCATCCGCATGCAGCAGGTCAATGTGGTCTTTAGCCGATTCCCGCGCATGGTACGAGATCTGTCCAATGAATTGCAAAAAGAAATGGATTTGGTGATCGAAGGGGAGGAAACGGAACTAGACAAAACGGTTGTTTCTGAACTAAGCGAACCACTGGTGCATTTACTTCGAAATTCCGTCGATCACGGCATCGAATCGCCAGCTGAACGAGAAGCATTAGGGAAACCGCGGAAAGGAACGATCCGCTTGGCAGCTTCTCAGGAAGGCAATCGCGTGATGATCACGTTAGAAGATGACGGGAAAGGTTTGGATCCACAAGTGATCAAAGCCAGTGCAGAGAAAAAAGGCTTGGCTACTGCAGGTCTTTCAGATGAAGAACTACAACAATTGATTTTTCATCCCGGATTTTCTACAGCCCAAGCGGTCACGAATATCTCTGGCCGGGGTGTTGGCATGGATGCCGTTCAATCAAAGATCACACAACTAGGCGGCACGATCGATATGAAGAGCCAACCGAATCAAGGTACCCAGTTTTTGATCAAATTGCCATTGACCTTGTCAATCATTCAAGCATTGATGGTTCGTGTCGGACAAGAGGTCTTTGCGATCCCGTTGAACTTAGTCGAGCGAGTGGTTATGATCCAAGAAAGCGACCTGATCCATACTGTATCAGATGAAGTCTATCGTTATCAGGAAGAACTGATTCCAATCGTGCGCACAGATAGTTTGTTAGGCATCAAAGGAGATCAAGTGGAAAAGAAATTTGCGATCATTGTCAACAATGAGCAGCAATTCCATGGCATTTTAGCGGATGAACTCATTGGGCAACAAGAGATTGTCATCAAAAAAATCGATCCTCTGCTGCAAAAACTCAATCGTTACCAAGGGGCAACGATACTCGGGGATGGCTCTATTGCATTGATTTTGGATATTCATGCAATTTGTCAAGAAAAAGTGGTGGACACACGATGAGATACGATGCACTGCAAGTTGATGCGCTGCGAGAAATGATCAACATTGGCGGCGGACATGCCGCGACTAGTCTATCTAAAATGGTGGAACAGCCCATCGATATGCGGGTGCCGGAAGTAACGGTGTTGTCCTATGAGGCGCTTTATCAGCAGATCATTGCTGAAGACCAAGAGGTCCATGTTGGGATCAGCCAAATCGAAGGCGCATTTGAAGGGATCTTATTGTTCGTTCTGTCCGAAGCCGCGGTGGCAAAACTGCAGCAGTTGATGATCCAAGGTCCCGTGACGCCAGAAGTCAAGCAATCCATGATCAACGAAGTGACCAACATTATCACCAATTCTTTCTTGATGGCAGTCAGTCAATTGTTGGAAGTGGAACTGACAGCGTCTCTTCCACAAGCGCATTATGACTTCTTTGGTTCAGTGATCAGTTCATTATATCTGGCCATGAATCAATATGATGATCAAGTGATGGTTATCAGAAATGAATTTATCTATGCCGAAGAAACATTAGAAGCATCACTGTTTCTCATTCCGGAAACCGGCGTATTAGAACAAATTTTTCAATCTTTAGGAATTTGAGAGGAGCACATACAATGTCAAAAAAAGTATTGATCGTTGATGACGCAGTTTTTATGCGGATGAAATTAAAGGATATCTTAGAAAAGAACGGCTATGAAGTGGTGGGAGAAGCCCAAAATGGCCAAGAAGCATTTGAAAAATATCAAGCGACTGCACCAGATTTGGTGACGATGGATATCACGATGCCGGAAGTAGATGGTTTAGAAGCATTGAAATTGATCCGTACCTTTGATGCCAGCGCGAAAGTTGTGATGTGCAGTGCGATGGGGCAACAAGGCATGGTTATGGATGCCATTCGCGCAGGGGCTGTCGATTTTATCGTTAAACCTTTTGATACAGACCGCGTGATCACAGCCATCGATAAAGCATTCGCGTAGCCAAGGAGGGTATATCATGCAAATGATCCTGTTCAAAATGGACCAGCAGCATTATTTGATCTCTGCCGATACTGTCGAGGAAGTGATCGATGCGCCGACATTTACCCCTGTGCCGCTGGCACCAAAATGGGTGAAAGGCTTGATCAATCTGCGGGGATCCGTTGTAACGGTCATCCGTTTGGCAGAGTTGATACCAATCACAAAGCCAAGATATGAAAGAAATGTGTTGATCATGAAAAAAGCAGATGAACGTAAAGGTGTTTTAGTTGAAGAAGTGATCGAAGTGATCGACGTCTTACCAGAAGCCATCCAATTGAGCAAACAAGAGGCTGCTTATTCAGCTGGCATCGTGTCATTGGGTGAATCTGTAGCAAGTGTCATCAGCATCGATCAGATGATTTTTTAAAAATGGGGGATTAATGTGGATCAGGTATTGACGCAGCAAGAGATTGATTTATTGTTGAATGCGATGAGCACCGGCGAGATCGATCAGGAGATCATTGAAATAGAAGATAGACAGCCAAAAGTGAAAGCCTATGATTTTCGGCGGCCAACGAAATTATCGAAAGAATACGTCAATACCCTGCACATGATCTTCGAAGATTTTTCGAAACTCAGCAGCAGCATGTTGTCTACCCAGTTACGGACGAACGTATCTTTACAACTTGCGGCGATCGAACAAGTCAGTTATGACGAATTTATCCATTCGATCCCGAAGTTTACTTTGTTAGGGCTGTTTCATTCACAACCTTTAAGCGGCTTGCAGTTGATCGAACTCAATCCGCAACTGTGTATGCTTTTAGTAGAATTGCTTTGCGGCGGTTTAGATGTTTATCAAAACAAGCCGATTGAGATGGATCTAGGCGACAAAAAAAGTTTTACCGATATCGAAACGGCTATTTTAGAAGAAGTCGTTGCCCAATTTGTGCAAGTTTATCAAAATGTTTGGCATGATATCGTCGCGTTGGATTCCGTTTTGGACGGATTAGACACCAACCCGCAATTGCTGCAAAACATGTCACCCAATGAACCGGTTGTGCTGGTGACTTTTACCATGAAAATTTTTGATGTCAAACATTTTATCAATCTTTGTGTGCCCTACGTGTTCTTTGAAGGCATTATCGACAAGCTGAGTTTCCGCAATTGGTTTGACAGCAATCAGCCCGTCAGCCAAGAAGACAGCCTCGAATTGCAGCGGAGTTTGAATGGGGTAGGCTTGAATGTGGAAGTGTTATTGGGACATGCCCAGATGCGCTTATCCGAGTTTATCCACTTAGAAGTAGGGGACGTGATCCAACTGAACAAAAAAATCAGTGAGCCATTAGATACATATATTGACGGCAAACCTTTTTTTAGGGCCAAACCAGGTCAGCAAAACGAGCGCTTAGCCATTGAATTACTAGACAAGTTAGAAGAGGAGCAAGAATAATGAGTGAAAGTTTGACCCAAGCAGAGATCGATGCCTTGTTGAGCCAAAGTGCGCCAACACAACCAGCCGGTCTTGAAGAACAAGTAAAAGTTGATATTATCGGTGAAGTCGGCAATATTTCGATGTCCCAAGCGGCCACCACCTTGTCCTCGATCTTAGACCGTCGCGTCAGTATCACGACACCGCGGGTAGCGAAAATCAAATTTGGTGAAGTTTTGCAAGATTTGACCGCACCGAAAGTGGCGACCACTGTTGAGTTTAAAGAAGGATTGCTGGGCAGCAATTTGATGCTGCTGGAAGTCAAAGATGCCATTGTGATCGCCGACTTGATGATGGGTGGGACAGGCGAAACAGCCAACACACAATTCACTGAATTAGAATTGAGTGCTGTCGCTGAAGCGATGAACCAAATGATTGGGACAGCGTCTACATCAATGGCCACGATGATCAGCCGGAAAGTCGATATTTTGCCGCCAATCGTCAAATTATGGGAAACACCCGCCAATATTGAATACGCGGCTATCGACGCCCAAGAAGAGATTTATTGCATCTCATTCTCGCTGCGTGTTGAAGGGTTGATCGAAAGTGAAATCATGCAGATTTTCACGGACCATGTCGTCAATGATATCGCCGATGCGATGCTATCGGATAAGGCCACTGTTGTTACACGTGAAACACCAGTTGAAGAAACACCAGCAGCACCCGTTACACCTCAAGCAGAACCGATAACAGAGAAAGCACAAGTTGAAGTCAGCAAGCCAGCTTTCCAAACCCTTGCAACAAAATCCGTCAATGAGGGGGACAATTTAGACTTGATTTTAGATGTCCCACTTGATTTGAGTGTGATTTTGGGTCGCAGCAAAAAATCGATCAAGGAAATTTTATCTTTCAATACCGGTTCCGTGATTGAATTAGACAAGTTGACGGACGAACCATTAGAAATCTTATTGAATGGCAAATTGATCGCTACCGGTGAAGTTGTCGTGATCAATGAAAACTTTGGTGTTCGGATCACCAATATTCTTTCCCAAAAACAACGGATCCATAATTTACATTAATTTGTACAAAACACAAAAAAGTGAAACAAAATGGTTTAACTTTTTTGTGTTTTGTCCGATAGTATAGGGTAGAAGAACGAGAACGGAGGAGAATCTATGAAAATCGAAAGAGGTTATGCCGAATATACCGACAAAGCCATCCAAAGAGATGCTGTCAAACAAAGCAAACCAGCCACCGCAGAAGTCAAGAAGACTGTCGATGTTCAATTATCCGAAACAGCCCAAGCGATGCAAAAAAGTGCCAGCCAAGAAACCAGTCGCAGTGCCAGGGTCGCTGAATTGAAACAAGCAATCAAAGCTGGGACCTATCAAGTTTCAGCCGAAAAAATAGCCGATAACATGTTGGCGCAAGACAAGCAGGTCGATTAGATGAATAGTCGTGAATTTGAACGCCAACTGCAGCAGTTTTTACGCCTGCTCAAAAAAGAAAAAGATATTTTGATCAAAAATCATGCCGACCAATTGCCAGGACTGGTTGAGAAAAAATCAGCATTTGTACCGATTTTATCTAGTTATGAAGGAGAAATCACAGCAACCATTCAAGCGTTGGTAGCAGATATCCAAATCCAGCAACAGGAAAATCTATTGTTGACGCAACAAGCTATCAGTTTTCAAACAGTATTGATGGAAGCTGTGAAAGACAATATCAAAACACCCGCCAATACCTATTCAAAATATCAAACCAAACCAAGCGTTTCCACCGCAATCATTGACCAAGACATGTAAGGAGTAGAAAGATGACAGGATTATTTGGTACTTTAGGGACAGCCACACGGGGGATGACCGCCAACCAAACAGCGCTGCAAACGACCAGTCACAATATTGCCAATACCAATACAGACGGCTACTCGCGACAAAGGGTCAATCTGCAAGCGGAAGCTTCGTATAATATCGCGGGTGTCGGCAGTATTGGCATGGGCGTTAAAGTCGGCAGCGTCGAACGTATCGTCGATGACTTCGTGATTGGCCAAGTGCGTAATGCCTATTCCAACTATACATATTATGAACAAAAAGCAGATATCTTAGGACAATTAGAAAGCATCATGAATGAACCCTCAGACAATGGATTGTCTAGCCAGTTGGCGACAATGTTTGATTCGTGGACATCATTGGCCAATAATCCCGAATTGGACACAGCCAAAACATTGGTATTAGAAAATAGCAGTACCTTTGCCGATACGGTCAACCAAATGGCAACTCAAATGACGCAATTACAGAGTGATACGACGGACACGATCGAAAAATCGGTCCTAGATTTCAACGAAAAAGTCAAAGCCCTGCAATCGCTAAATGAGCAAATCTATGGCTTAACGACGAGCGGGGGAACGCCCAATGATTTATTGGATACGCGTGATAGCTTATTGAAGGACCTCTCCGGATTAGCAGGTATCGAAACAACGACCGATGTCTACGGTCGCGGCTTTGTTTCAATCAGCGGGCAAACGATTTTAAATGCAGATACCCGCAATACCTTGAGTGTCGTCGTCGGCCAATCTGATACAGGGGCCGTGGTATCGAAAGATGGCAACCCATTAAATCCTTCGGAAACCATCAGTGGCACCTATCCTGTCGGGACAGTGTTGTTGAGTGAGGCTTCAGACACAGGAACAACTTATCAGGAACTACCGATCAAGGAAGGCGCGATTGGCGGATTACAGGCTTCAGCTACTGAGATCAGTAGCCGCCTCAATGAGTTGAACCAATTCACGACCACAATTGCCCAAGCCATGAATATGGTCTTTACTGGCGGCGCGTCAAGTACCAGTGGCTTATTTGACCTAAGTACCGACGATACCGGCGCAGCCACTACGATCAGTGTCAGCCAATCCTTGTTGGACAATCCAAGCCTAGTCAAAGCCGGGATGACAGACGCTGCGGGAGATGGCACATTAGCTGCTGCCATGGCGAAATTAAGTACCACCAAACTAGATTTCCCCCTTTCTGAAACAACGTTGGCTTCATTTGATGCAGCAACATTGACCTTCAGCAATGCGACATCAGGGATGACAGTCAATAGCTACTTTAATAGTATCGTGACCAAGAATGGGATCTCAAAACAGCAAGCCGACAATACATCCAGTGCACAATTGTCGCTATTGAACCAATTAGAATACAAAAACCAATCTGTATCTGGCGTGTCGATCAACGAAGAAATGTCAGATGTGATTCGCTTTCAACAAGGATTCCAAGCCAATGCGCGGCTCATTTCAGTAGTTTCTGAAATGCTAGATACCTTGATCAACCGGACAGGAGTGTAACGTCATGCGTATTTCAAATAATATTACCTACAGTGATTTCATGCGAAATCTAAGCACCAATGCCTCTAAAGTCCAAACGACCTTGAATCAGATCTCTAGCATGAAAGAAGTCAGTAAATCCTCGGACAATCCACTGCTGGTGTCGAAAATCATGGATCTCAATGTGTCATTGAGCAAAAATGAAACCTACAGCAATACGATCGCCGATAGCATCTCCTGGACAAAAGCGCAAGATGCAACGTTAGACAGCGTCAGTACCTCGATGTTGCGGATCCGTTCGTTGATTCAGTCTTCAGCGAATGCCACGGCTGGCAGTGATGAGTTAAAAGCCAACCAGTCTGAGATCGAACAAGAAATCAGTGGTATCGTCGAATCCTTGAATACCAATTTTGATGGCCGCTATCTATTCAGTGGCACCAACACCACAACTGCCCCCTTTGAAGTAATCAAAGACAATGATGCCATCATTGGCATCAAATATAATGGCACCAGTCAAGACTTGCCACGAGAAATCGCCAGTGGTGTGTCGGTGAATCTGATGGCAGACGGCAGTCGCCTGATGAACGAAACCGGCACGGCAACAGATCCTGAAAACTTGAGCACCTATTTCAATGACTTATTGTCTGCATTACGCAGCGATGATAAGGATGCCCTTAGCGGCGATTTATTGGCAGCCCACGATACGTATGCCAATAATATTGTCAACGTCCGTGCCCAGATCGGCACATTGTATAACCGGTTGGAGGCAGCCGCAGATCGGAATGAAACAGAGAATTTGAATCTGACCGAAACCCTCTCTAACAAACAAGATGTGGATGTTGCCGAAAAATATATGGAATATCAAAATCAAATGACTGCCTACCAAGCCACATTGGCCATGGGGACCAAAATCATGCAAATGACGATTTTGGATTATATCAACTAAATCCAGAATCACCGACTTTCACTTTTGGTGAAAGTTTTTTATTTTTTTCGCAAAAAAGACTTAACCCACCCCACATTCTGCCGATACATAGTATCAGAGGGCAACCTTAGCGAATACACACAATTAGGAGGAACTATACATGAGAATCAATACGAATGTTTCAGCATTAAATACGTACTCAAGCTTAACCAGCGCCAATGCATCAAAAAGTGCATCTCTATCTAAATTATCTTCAGGCTTACGAATCAACAAAGCCGGTGATGACGCAGCGGGACTAGCGATCTCAGAAAAAATGAAAGGCCAGATCGGCGGCTTATCACAAGCAAAAAGCAACGCCCAAGACGGTATTTCATTGATCCAAACTGCAGAAGGTGCCTTGAACGAAACCCACAGCATTTTAGGCCGTATGCGTGACTTAGCAGTGCAAAGCTCAAATGGTACCTTGAGCCAAGACGATCGCGATGCCATTGAAAAAGAATACACAGCTTTAACAGATGAAATCGATCGTATTAGTACAACAACTGAATTCAATAAAAAAAGTTTGTTGTCTGGCGCTGATGCTGCAGGAGATGCACAAGAGTTTACATTTCAAATTGGTGCAAATGCCAATCAAACCGTTTCAGTTTCAATTAAAAATATGGGATCTGGTTCTGACGGACTTGGTGTGAAAGGCTTAACTTTAAGTGCAGCGAAGAGTGATACGGATATTGAAAAAGAGTTTTTAGCAAGTGAAAAAACCTACGATGGGGCTGGAAAAGTAGTTACTGAAGATGGTAAAAAAGCGTCTGAACTAAAAGAGGCAGCTGAAGCTGAGGATGCAACAGATGCGGATAAGGCAAGCTACCAAGCTGCGTTGAAAACCTTTAAAGCAGCAGACACTGAATCGAATGCTATATCTACAATTGATAAAGCAATCTCCTCTGTATCAGACCAACGTGCTGCCTTAGGTGCTGCACAAAACCGTCTAGAACATACCATCAACAACTTAGGTACAACCCAAGAAAACATCTCTGAAGCCAACTCACGCATTCGTGACGTGGATATGGCACAAGAAATGATGAGCTTTACGAAGAGCAATATCCTTTCTCAAGCAGCAACATCCATGTTGGCACAAGCAAACTCTATGCCAAACAGCGTATTGAGCTTGCTACAAGGATAAGCACCTTTGCTCTTATCTTTACTTACAAGAACTGTCTGGGGGAAGGGCAGTTCTTGTTTACATAGAATACCGCTTTCGTCTTTTACTTAAATCAGAAATGAGGCATGTTGTATGGCGATCGATCCGATTTCCCTAGATGGGGTGACTAAAATCACACCGGTTCTACCCGTTGAACCAATCAAAGACAGCCAAGTGCTGACGGCGAATGACCAAAACGAAGCACAGGATAAGCAAACAGAGATCCATTACTTCTCGAAAAAAGACCAAGCATCGATCAAGGCTTCGGTGGAAACGTTGAACCACAAATTGTTAGGCAAAGACATGAAATTGGCTTACGAAGTCCATGAACGAACTGGCCGCACCATGGTTCGGCTCATTGATATGCGAACGGAAGAAGTCATCAAGGAAATACCGCCAGCCAATATGTTAGATGTCATCGGCAAGATTTGGGATGACATGGGTATTGCTGTCGATCGAAAGGGATGAAACTATGGCAAGTGTCACCAGCAGTTCAGGTATCAGTACTACATTAGGCAGTTACTCAGGGATCACATCAGATGATATCGAGAGTTTATTGGCGGCTGATTCCGTCAATAAGACCCGGGCGCAAAACAAAATCACCACGATCACTGCCCAAAAGACAGCATGGAGTGATATCAGTACCCGTTTAACCAACTTTCTGAACAAAGTTGAGGCGTTGCAAAAAGTTGATGCCTATCAAACCAAGAAGGTGACCACGTCCAATAGCAGTATTGCGTCGATCGCAGGAACGACCGATGCGCCAGAAGGCACTTATGATCTGAAAGTCAATCAATTGGCGACGGCTACCAAAGTCACGGGGACTAAAGTAGCTGACAGCAGTACGACAGCCTTGAATATTAGTGGACAACTGACTTTGACAAGTGCTGAAGTAGATGACAAAGGAGAAGCAATCACTGCAACCATTGAAATCAGCAGTGAACAAACCCTGAAAGACGTCGCAGCCAAAATCAATGAACAAACCAAAACAACCTCGATTGCGGCAAGTATTGTTGATAATCGCTTGATTTTGACCAATAGCAAAATGGGGGACAAAACCTTCTTAATCGATGGCGACGCTGTCGAAGGATTAGGCATTGGTGCAACAGCAACCACGACCCAAGGTCAGCCAGCGTTGTTTGAATTGGATGGACTGGCTATCTCTCGAGATAGCAACAGTGTGACGGATGTCATTGATGGCGTGACGTTGACATTGGCCAAAAAAAGCGATGAACATGTGACCTTATCTCTAACCAACGACACATCTAAAATCGTTGATGCCGTCCAAGGATTGGTGGATCAGTACAACAGCTTGATGAATTTTATCGGCGAAAAGTTGGCTGTCGGGGACCCCAGCAGCGAGGACAACACTACCGGCGCCTTAGTCGGCGACAGTGCCTTGACACGGCTGCAAGCCCAATTAAGAAACTTGATCACGATCCCTTCTGTCAGCGGCTCAGCATTGACGCCTAACAAGTTGGGTATCTCCAATGTCGATAATGAAGGCACTTTAGGCCTAGACACGACCAAATTAAAAGAAGCGATCGCGGCGGATCCGTCAGCAGTCAAATCCTTCTTTTATGCTTCGACCAAGACCAAAGCAGCAGATGGAACATCTACCACGACAGAAAGCGGCTATACACTGGCGTTGAAAGAATTGGCCAATAGCTATGTCGTCAATACATCTACCAATAAAGGCGTGATTGCAACAAAATCGGCGACTTATGATACCACGATCAAAGATTTGAATAAGCAGATCGAGCGGTTTGACGATATTTTGGCGATGAAAAAAGAACGATATGTCACGATGTTTACTAAACTAGATACGGTCATGATGGAAGCTGAGAGTCAATTGAGCTATTTAACGAGTCAATTTTCAACAACCTCCAGCAGCTAATGAAACGCGGATAGGATGCTACGTAGAAAGGATCGAACGATGGACACTTTTGAGACACTTGATAGCCGTTTGACCCAGATTTTGGCAGGGTTCAATCAATGGCAAGGCTCCGTTGAAGAAGCGGCAGCCTTGATGACACAAAACCAATCGTTGCTTGATGGGTTGACCACTGATTCAGTGCATAGTCCTGAAACAGCGGCGTTAGCCCAACAAGTTATGAACGCCTATCAAGACTTTTTGGCCCAACTCAAAGCACAGCAGCAAGTGATCAAACAAGAATTGGCCCGGTTGAATCGGCCGAACAATTTGGTTAAAACCTATCTGCAACAAGAAGATGGTGCAGCTTTCGTGGAATTTGATTTATAAGTGAGGAGAAAGAAATGAATTATCAGCAAATGCAAAACAATTATCTGCAAAACCAAGTGATGAGCGCCTCCCCCAATAAATTGATAGAAATGCTGTTGCAAGCAGCTGTCAAACACGTCAAGTTAGGGCAGATCGCCATCACTGAGGCACAGCCAGCTAAAGCCCATCAGCAGTTGACCAAAGCCCAAAATATTCTATTGGAATTGCGCTATGCTTTGGATGCTGCACAAGGTGGAGAGATCGCAGCAGATTTGGATCAACTGTACGGCTATATGTATGATGAATTGGTCCAAGCCAATGTCCGCAAAGATCCGCAACCTGCAGCACAGGTAGCAAGTTTGTTGTCAGAGTTGTTGGAAAGTTGGCAAACCATCACCCAATAAAATCATTGGTATCTATGGATAAATGAAAAATAACCGACAAATGATTAAATTTTCCCCATGTATCCCTTTACATTGAGTCTAATTTTTTACCTCCATGCGACTATCTGGTACTCTTTTTATGAGTGCACTAGAAAAGGTGCAAGGAGGTTTTTTTTATGCAAAAAATAAAACAGCATCCACTGATGGGGCAGGTTTTGCTATTGATTGGCATGAGTGTCGTCTTTTTGCTGCCGCAAATCATTGGCAAAGGCATGATCTTAGGGTCCGATGTGGTCTTTCACTTCAATCGCTTTTATGAAACCAGTCAGCAAATCAAAGAAGGCAATTTCCAGTACTTTTTATCGATCTATGGGTTCCAGCAATCTGGGCGGATCGTCAATGCATTGTATGGCCCTTTTTTTGCGTACTTTCAAGGGCTGTTGGTTCTGTTGAGTCCTTCTTGGTATGCGTATCAATTGCTGTCAAATGGCTTGCTGTATCTGTTGGCAGGCTTCTCGATGTATGGACTGCTGCGGCACCTCAAGGTAAATGGCTGGTTGGCCACAGCAATGGGGATTTTTTATATGTCGACCTATTCGATCCAATACTGGATCGAACGACAAGGATTCTCTGCTTGGGGTGCGGCAGTTTTACCTTTATGTCTGATTCCGTTGATTGCATTAGGCCAAGAAAAACGGTTGCGGCCATTTGCTGTGGGTGTTTCGGTCGCTGTCTTGTTTCAAATCCATGTGTTCTCAAGTATTTTGCTGGTCTTGATGTACGGCCCCTTTTTTATTCGTGCGTTCTTTCGCAGCGAGGAACCGCAGGCCAAACGTCAGCTGATCATCAAATTGGTGGGTGCCATCGCAATTTTTATGGTATTGACAGCGAATATTTGGGTGGGGATGGCAGATCTGTATTTGAACAACCAGCTTTTGGCACCTTTCGTCAACCATAATATGCAGAACAATACGATTACTGGCACCAGTAGTTACTGGTGGTCAACACCGGTACTGTTGCCGATCCTCTGTGCCCTATTCTTTTGTGGTGCGTTGAAAGTTTGGTCCAAGTTGACCAGTGACTTCAAGTTACTGACTTGGGTGGCGGCGATTTTTTTCATTTTAGCCACCAATTTTGTGCCTTGGACTTGGCTGGGCAGTTTGGATAATGGATTGATTGCATTGATCCAGTTCCCATTTCGCTTTTTTGTGCCCGCCACGGTGTTGATCATTGCAGGTCTATGCTTGCTGATCCCTTATTACCAAGGTCAGCAGTTGGTCAAACCGGTTTGGGTCGTCTTATTGGTGCTGTTGAGTAGTGGTCAAGTGCTGATCCAAACGACGAACAAAATGCGAGAATGGCAATCAGATGAAGCAGCGGTAACTTTACGCAATCATACTTATTTAGGTACAGACTCTGCCGCTGAATTGAAAGCCGCTTATTTTGTCACAGACAAATCCTTAGCGTTGGATCTTTATCAGCGCTCCACACCGGATTATGTGCCGATTTACCAAGAAACCACTGAAAACAAATATGATGCCTATGGGGAGCAAATCATAGAAGGCAACAATACTGTCATAAAGACGGTAGAAAATGGCAAGCTGACGGTACGTTGGCAGGGAGATGCTGTTGACTGGGTACAAATACCGATCATCAATTATCGGTACACAGAACTGACGCTGAACGAAAAGTCCCTTACGAGAGAGGATATCCAGCTAAGTACGATTGGTGTGGTGACTGTGCAGCAGAAAGTGGGATCGAATGTCTTGGTAGTAGATTACGATGCGCCATGGTATTTTGATAGTGCCTTGTGGCTTACGATGGCAGCATGGCTGATATTACCGATTGGGTATGCCGCTTGGTGGTGGCGATGGTCGAAAAAGACAAGCACAGCAATCAAATAACAATGTAAGCCTCTGCCAATTTGTGCGGAGGCTTCTTCTTTGTTTGATGTGCTATTGACCATTGATGGCAGACTACATCAATCGTTGCGTTCGCAACGGTTTTTCTTTATACTAGAAAGCAAGCAAAAAGTCAGAACAGCAGAGAGGAAAGATAAGATGGAAGCCATTATTCGTTCAATCAACCATATCGCTCGCATGGCGACTTTATATCGAGAACAAGAATTGAAAAAATATGGGTTAGGGGCGATGCACCACACCTATCTATTGAATATTTGCCGTCAGCCTGGGATTAGCCAAGAGGCACTGGCAAAGTTGATTTTTGTCAATAAGAGCAATGTGGCCCGTCAACTAGCGGTTTTGGAAGAAAAGGGATTTGTTACACGGCAAACCAGTCAGGAAGACCGTCGGCAATTGCTGGTTTACCCTACAGAAGATGCGCGTGCACTCATACCTGTGATCCAAGACATTTTGCAACGATGGAATGCCCGAGTGATGGTTGATTTTTCCGCCGAAGAACAAAAACAATTACTAGACCAGCTGGCGGTGGTCAAAGAAAAATCCCAACAATTGCTAGAGAAAGCAGAGGTGGGGGAATGAATTTACTCAAACAATATATCAGACCCTATGTCGGTCGCATCTCCCTTGGTGTAAGTATCAAGTTTTTCGGTTCATTGATGGATCTGCTCTTGCCTTGGATATTGGCTTATATTATCGATACGGTGATTCCTACCAAGGAAGTACCTCAGATTTTTCTTTGGGGCGGGGTGATGCTGATTTGTTCTGTGATTGCCGTTGTGACCAACATTGTGGCCAATCGAATGGCTTCGAGTGTTGCCCGGGATACAACAGGACATATCCGCCATGATTTGTTTGCCAAAGTCAGTTACTTATCGATTCCGCAAATCGAATCGGTAGGTGTGCCATCGTTGGTTTCCCGCTTGACAACCGATACATACAATATTCACCAAACGGTAGGGATGAGTCAGCGCCTAGGTATCCGCGCACCGATTCTTTTGCTGGGGGGGATCATGATCACTGCGACGCTCGATCTAGTCTTGACGCTGGTATTGGTAGGTGTGCTGCCCTTCACATTGATCGCAGCGGTCTTGATCTCTAAACGTGGGATTCCTTTGTTTGCCACTTTGCAGCAGCAAGTGGATTTACTGGTTCGGACTGTGCGAGAGAATGTGACTGGGGCTCGGGTGATCAAAGCATTGTCAAAAGCAGACGTTGAGAAAACCCGTTTTGATCAAGTCAATCGCGGCGTGGTCGTTGCTGAAACCCATGCCAATCGAACAATGGCCGCCACGCCACCTTTGATGGACCTTTTTTTGAATATTGGGCTGACACTAGTGATCGTTGTCAGTGCGTTTCGCGTCAATCAAGGGTTGACCCAGCCAGGAGTGATCATTGCCTTTTTGACTTATTTTACGATCATTTTGAATGCGATGTTGAGTATCACCCGTATTTTTGTGATTGTTTCTAAAGGATTGGCGTCGGCTGATCGGATTCAAGCGGTTTTGCAATTGCCACAGCATATGCGGGTGCTTGATGGTCCAGTGAAAAAAGAAGCAGCCCATATCGTCTTCGATCATGTGTCCTTTACGTATCCGAATGGCAATCAAGTGTTGAAAGAGATCGATTTTTCTTTACTGCCTGGAGAGACTCTTGGGATCATCGGAGCGACAGGAAGCGGCAAGTCCACGATCGTGAAGTTATTATTGCGTCTGTATGATCCCACTGCCGGACAGATTCGCGTCGATGGCCGGGATCTGCGAACGATTCCTTCGGAGGAACTGCATCAACTTTTTGGGATCGTCCTGCAAAAAGATATCTTATTTGCCGAATCCATTGCTGAGAATATTGCTTTTGGGCGTCGTTTTTCGAAAGAACAGTTGGAAGAAGCCGCAGCACGGGCACAAGCCAAAGAATTTATTGAAACATTGCCTGAACGGTTTGGTCATCAATTACATGCCAAAGGCAGCAATCTAAGTGGCGGGCAAAAACAACGGGTGCTGCTGTCCCGCGCTTTGGCGGGAGAACCAGAAATATTGGTTTTAGATGATTCAGCCAGTGCATTAGACTATCAAACCGATGCCCGTTTGCGCCGGGTCTTAAAAGAAGATTTTCGCGAAACAACAACCATCTTGATTGCCCAGCGCATCAGCTCAATTCAGCATGCTGATAAAATTTTGGTACTAGAAGATGGTGGCGTCAATGGGTTTGGCACGCACGCATCGTTACTGGCGACAAATCAGATTTATCAAGAGATTTATCAAGGACAGACAGGAGGTGCGATCAATGGCTAATCGAAAAGTTGCCGAAAAACCAAAGAATAGTAAACAAACCCTGCTGCGTTTGTGGGGGTATCTCTATGATAGTAAAGGTCTTTTATTTTTAGCAGCATTCTTGATGATGGCCAGCAATCTATTTGCTTTAGTCGGTCCACTGCTTTCCGGCTATGCGATCGATGCCATTCAATTAGGACCAGGAAAAGTTTTGTTCGATAAAGTCTTCTTTTATTGTGGGTTGATGCTGGTCTTTTATAGCGCGTCTTCTGTGTTGAGTTATGTGATCTCGCTACTGATGATTCGTTTGAGCCAACGTGTCGTTGCAACGATGCGCAAGCATATTTTTGACAAAATCACTGAACTGCCGATTGGTTATTTCGACCGGGTGGCGACAGGGGACATTATCAGTCGCGTCAGCTATGATGTCGATACGATCAATACCTCGTTAGCCAGCGATGCCATCCAAGTTTTGAGCAGTATAGTGACGATCGTTGGTTCTTTCGCAATGATGCTTTTGATCTCGCCAGTGCTTGTCTTGATTTTTGTGGTGACGGTTCCGGCATCAGTCTTGTTGACCCGCTATTTGATGGGGAAATTCCAACCGCTATTCAGTCGACGTTCCCGCAAGCTAGGGGAATTGAACGGATTTGTTGAAGAAATCATTTCTGGTCAGCAAACGATCAAATTGTATAATCAAGAAGAAGCCATCATTGAACGTTTTGATGAAAAAAATCAGGATGCAGTCGATGCTTACTACAATGCTGAATACTACGGTAGTATGACAGGACCTTCCATCAATTTTATCAATAATATTTCTTTGTCTTTGATCAGTATTTTTGGGGCTTTGCTCTTTTTATTTGGTCACTTGTCTTTAGGGAATGTATCTTCTTTTGTATTGTATTCACGGAAATTTTCAGGACCAATCAATGAACTGGCTAATATCTTCAGCGATTTGCAATCAGCCTTAGCGGCGGCAGAGCGGATTTTCCGTTTGTTAGATGAAGCACCAGAGGTTTCTGATGTGCCGGATGCTTATGTGTTTAAAGAAGTCGCGGGTGAAGTGGCTTTAAACCATGTGTCTTTCGGCTACCAAAGGAATCGGCCGATCATACGGGATGTATCATTGACCGTACCCCCCGGCAGTCTAGTGGCGATCGTCGGACCAACGGGTGCCGGCAAAACGACCATTGTCAATTTGCTGATGCGTTTCTATGATCCGGACAGTGGGGAGATTCGTTTAGATGGTCATGATATTCGTCAAGCGACGCGGAAGAGTCTAAGAGGCAGTTATGCGATGGTCTTGCAAGATACTTGGCTATTTACAGGAACGATTTTTGAAAATCTTGCGTATGGGAAAGCCGACGCTACTTTGGCGCAAGTAGAAGCAGCTGCAAAGGCGGCGCATATCCATGATTTTATCGACAGATTGCCCCATAAATATCAAACGATCATTTCAGAAGACGGTGCGGGGATTTCGCAAGGACAAAAGCAATTGCTGACGATTGCTCGAGCGATGTTATTAGATGCTGACTTGCTGATCCTTGATGAAGCAACGTCAAATGTGGATACCCAAACAGAATTGCTGATCCAATCAGCCATGACAGAATTGATGCAGGGCAAAACATCCTTTGTCATTGCCCATCGCCTGTCAACGATCCGCCATGCTGATTTGATTTTGGTCGTGGAACAAGGCAATATTGTGGAGCAAGGCACCCACGATGCCTTATTGCAAAAAGGCGGACGCTATGCGGCACTGTATCAAGCACAGTTTGAGCAGTGACCCCACGCACCAACTAGCCCAAACTTACTTGATCGACTGTGTTTGTTCGGATAATTCAAGACAAAACAGCAGATAATCGGTATACTAGAGAAGTAAGGGTTATCAACAATCAGAAAGTAGGGCAAACAATGGATCATAAACAGTTAAAAGATTTCCCCGCCGATTTTTTATGGGGTTCAGCTTCGGCTGCTTATCAAGTAGAAGGTGCTTGGGAAGCAGACGGTAAAGGTGTTTCAGTTTGGGATGATTTTGTACGGATCCCAGGCAAAACATTTAAAGGCACCAATGGAGATGTGGCAGTGGATCACTACCACCGTTTTAAAGAAGATGTCGCACTGATGAAAGAACAAGGCTTGAAAACCTATCGTTTCTCAGTTGCGTGGACACGTATTTTCCCTGAAGGTCGTGGGGAAGTGAATCAAGCAGGGATCGATTTTTATCTGGCATTGATCGATGAATTATTGGCTGCAGGGATCGAACCAATGGTCACGTTGTACCACTGGGATCTGCCTAAAGCATTGCAAGAAGCATACGGCGGTTGGGAATCACGTGAGATCATTGCTGATTTCAACAACTATGCAAAGGTCTTGTTTGAGGCATTTCGCGGCAAGGTCAACTATTGGGTCAGTTTGAATGAGCAAAATATTTTTACGTCATTGGGCTATCTGTTGGCGGCACATCCACCAGGCGTAACTGATCCAAAACGGATGTACCAAGTCAATCACATCGCCAACCTCGCCAATGCGACAGTGATCAACACGTTCCATGAAATGGATATGCCGGGCAAAATTGGCCCTAGTTTCGCTTATTCACCGAATTATCCAATCAATAGTGATCCCAAAAATATCTTAGCAGCGGAAAATGCGGAAGACCTGATGGCCCATTATTGGCTGGATGTCTACTTATGGGGAGAATATCCAAAGGCGGCCTTCAACTATTTGGTCGAGCAAGGTATTGCCCCAACCATTGAAGCAGGGGATATGGACTTGCTGCGTTCTGCAAAACCAGATTTTTTAGGTATCAATTACTATCAAACATCGACCAATGCCTTTAACCCATTGGATGGTGTAGGTGCAGGGAAAATGAATACCACAGGGAAAAAAGGCAGCAGTGAAGAAACAGGAACACCAGGAATGTTCAAAAAAGCGGAGAATCCATTTGTTGAACGCACCAATTGGGATTGGGAAATTGATCCGCAAGGGCTGCGTGTGGCTTTGCGAAGACTCACGAGCCGCTATCGGATCCCGGTCATTATTACAGAAAATGGTCTGGGAGAATACGATAAGTTGACAACAGACAAGCAAGTCCATGATCAATATCGGATCGATTATCTAGCCGGACACGTCCATGCCATCAAAGAAGCAATCAGCGATGGAGCCGAAGTTTTAGGTTATTGCACATGGTCCTTCACGGACTTGTTGAGTTGGTTGAATGGGTATCAAAAACGGTATGGTTTTGTCTATGTCGACCAAGATGAAAATCAAGATGGTAGTTTAGATAGAATCAAGAAAGATAGTTTCTATTGGTACCAATCTTTGATCAAAGAAAATGGCCAAAACGCTTAAACAGCAAGGAAAAAAGTGCGTTCTTCGTGAACGTGCTTTTTTTGAATAAAAATCGTTGACAAGTGTAAACGATACAGGTAAAGTATAGAAAAGGATGATTACAGTTGTAAACAAAAAATGAACAGCATCATCGAACCCCAATCGTTAGAGGAGGAAGGAACACCATGATCGAAACCAATTTTGCTGTGAAAGGCATGACGTGTGCCTCTTGTGCGCAAACCGTGGAAAAAACGACTGCGAAGCTGACCGGTGTGGAAACGGCCAACGTGAACTTAGCAACAGAGAAGTTGCATATCCGGTATGATGAGCAGCAAGTAGATGAAGCACAGTTGGCAAAAGCTGTTGCTGATGCAGGATACGAACTGATTGGCTCACAACAAGAAACCGTCTTTGCAATCACAGGCATGACGTGTGCCTCTTGTGTACAAACAGTAGAGAACGCAGTCAAGCAGCTGTCAGGCATTCAATCTGCTGCTGTCAATTTGGCGACAGAAAAACTGACTGTCGCTTACGATGAAAAATCCATCACGCCAGAAGCCATCAAAGCGGCTGTCAAACAGGCAGGGTACGACGCACAGTCTGTTTCTGAATCGACACAACAGGATAAAGAAAGCCAAATGCAGCACTTGTGGCGGCGGTTTTGGCTATCTGCTATTTTTACAGTGCCCTTGTTCTACTTGGCAATGGGCGAGATGGTGGGTTTACCTATCCCAAGTTTTTTGTCACCGATGGCCCATCCGACGACCTTTGTGACGCTGCAGTTTATACTGGTTATTCCCGTGATGATCTTAGGCAGTCCCTTTTTTGTAACGGGGTACAAAGCCTTGATCAAGGGTCATCCCAATATGGATTCATTGGTCGCATTAGGTACGAGTGCAGCTTTCTTATACAGCTTGTACGGCACGGTCATGGTCTATTTAGGCACGACCCATTATGCCATGCATCTTTACTATGAATCAGCTGCCGTCATTCTGACATTGATTACCCTAGGGAAATATCTGGAAGCTGTCTCTAAAGGCAAAACTTCAGAAGCTATCAAAAAATTGATGGATCTGGCACCGAAAAAAGCCCGTGTGATTCGTGGAATAGCTGAGAACCGTCAAGAAGTCGAAGTGCCCATTGCCGAAGTGGTCACTGGCGATCTCATCGTGGTTCGACCAGGGGAGAAAATTCCGGTAGATGGTGTGATTACTTCCGGCCGCTCTGCTATAGATGAATCGATGATCACCGGTGAGAGCCTGCCAATCGAAAAACAGGTAGGCGATTCAGTCATCGGCGCGAGCGTGAATAAAAATGGTACCTTTCAGTATGAGGCGACAAAGGTCGGCAATGACTCCACATTGGCACAAATCATTCAGTTGGTTGAAAATGCTCAAGGGTCGAAAGCCCCGATTGCGCGGATGGCAGACAAAGTATCTGGTGTGTTTGTACCAATCGTGATCGTTCTTGCGATTGCGGCTGGCTTGGCGTGGTTTTTCCTTGGGCAAGAGTCCTGGATTTTTTCATTAACGATCACGATATCTGTGTTGGTGATCGCTTGTCCTTGCGCATTAGGGTTAGCAACACCCACTGCCATCATGGTTGGTACCGGGAAAGGTGCTGAAAACGGCGTCTTGATCAAGAGCGGGGATGCGCTGGAAACCGCCAGAAGTATCACCACAGTTGTTTTTGACAAAACAGGTACGATCACTGAAGGCAAGCCAGCAGTTACAGACGTATTGCCTATTTCTGGACATACGGCATCAGAGTTGCTGCAAATTGCAGCATCTGTTGAAAAAGGATCTGAACATCCTTTAGGAGAAGCAATCGTCGCAGCTGCCAACAAGCAGCAACTAACATTGTTGCCTACCTCAGATTTTGAAGCTATTCCTGGTCATGGGATTCAAGGTGTAGTTGAAGGCGAAACAGTCTTACTAGGGAACCAAAAATGGCTTCAGCAAAAAGGCATATCAGTTGCTGGCTTGGTGCAACAGGCACAACAGTTGGCAGCAAACGGCAAAACACCGATGTATGCTGCCCGCCATGGAGAAGCAATTGGCTTGATTGCAGTGGCAGATACCATTAAAGCCAGCAGCCAGCAAGCCATTGCGCGTCTGCATGAGATGGGATTGCACATTGCAATGATCACGGGGGACAATACGGCCACAGCTGCCGCAATCGCGAAACAGGTAGGTATCGATCAAGTGATCAGTGAGGTCTTGCCAGAAGACAAAGCCAATCAAGTGGCCTTCTTGCAACAGAATGGAGAGAAGGTCGCTATGGTGGGGGATGGGATCAATGATGCACCCGCATTGGCACAAGCGGATATTGGCTTGGCCATTGGTTCTGGGACAGATGTCGCGATCGAATCTGCAGATATTGTCTTGATGCGCAGTGATTTGATGGATGTGCCAGCTGCTATTGAGCTGAGCCGGGCCACCATCAAAAACATCAAAGAGAATCTTTTTTGGGCCTTTGCGTACAATATATTAGGTATACCTGTCGCGATGGGCTTGCTGCATCTTTTTGGCGGTCCTTTGTTGAATCCGATGATCGCTGGCGCTGCTATGAGTTTCAGC
This sequence comes from Enterococcus sp. RIT-PI-f, assembly GCF_001297065.1. Lineage (GTDB taxonomy): Bacteria > Bacillota > Bacilli > Lactobacillales > Enterococcaceae > Enterococcus_D. The sequence goes on from NZ_LHOX01000021.1 coordinate 191,326, forward strand.
TCAGTGTCAGTCTTACTCAATGCCTTGCGCTTGAAGCGATTCAAACCAACGAAAGCCTGAGTTGGGTCAATAAAATAAAGGCAGCTAACAGACCCTTAGACAGTGGTCGTCAAGGGTCTGTTTTTTTTTACTGGTAATCAATCCCTAATAAAAGGAGCAAATTATATGAAGAATATCGCAGTCATCGGCGGTCATGGACAAGTTGGTCAAGTGATCGTCAAAGGATTGATAGAGAAAGGTTATACAATTGTGCTGATGGGTAGAAATCAAGGAAAAATGGACGCGTTTGCCCACACGTTCACGCCGATATTGGCCACACGTCAACTAGATCTCACAAAGGAGATCGCGCCAGAACAATTGGCAGCAATCGATATGGTCATCGTTTGTTTGGATCAAAGCAACACCAAATTTGTCAGCACATGCCAAGCATTGGGGATCGATTACCTGGACATCAGCGCCAATAGTGATTTTTTGCAGGCAGTTGCGCAACTGCCTACACCTGAAACAAGTCGCCGCTTGATTGGGTTGGGCTTAGCGCCGGGTATTACGAATGTGGCAGCAGCCACATATGCGAGTCAACATCCAGAGGTCAAGGATATCGACATCGATATTCTCCTCGGACTAGGCGATAAACATGGAGAAGCCGCAGTCAAATGGACTTTCGCGCAACTCAATCGGACCTATCAACATCCGAAATGGTCAGAAAAAACAGAAAACTTCCTGTATGGAAAAAAAACCAGCTTTGGCAAGTCTTTGGGACAGCTGCGCAGCTATAACTTTGATTTTGCAGATCAACACATGTTGCAAAGGAATGATTCTTCCAGAACATACACAACATATCTTGGATTTGATCAGAACAGTGTCACTGCCTTGCTGGCCTGGATCAAAAAAGCAGGGATGGCCGGCCTGTTCAAGCAACGCGCCATCATGGCCATGCTCGTTTGGGTGATGCAAAAAGGTTTCTTTGGCAGTCAACGATTTGTCGTCAAAATTTCTGATGGTGGGAAAGATGATCCGCATCAAATCGTGCTTTTTGGTGAAGAAGAAGCGAACATGACTGCAGAAGTAGCAGTATTCGCGGCCAACAAATTGATTGAAGACCAGTTTTCAGCCGGCGCATATCAATTGCCAGACATTACCACGCTGCCAGAATTGGTGGCTTTACCGCGTTTATCTCAGGTAAAATAAAAAAAGCGACTTTGCAGCTTGATGACTGCGAAGTCGTTTTTTTTAACTCTGAACATCTAAGAAAGAATAGGCACGTTTGTCGTAACGATTGCGACTGCGGGAAAACTCGATCGGCTGTCCATCTTTTTGGTAAACGATTTGCTGGATCTCAAGGACCGGATCATCTGTTTGGCAATGGAGATATTGTTGATCAAATGCGGAACTTTTGTCGGCGGAAATCGTTCGATAGGCACCAGCAAATTGCACTCCTAAATCTCCTTTGACATATGCATAGATCGATTGCTCTAAATGGCTGCGGGTCAAGTTGGGCACAAGATGAACCGGCATATAGGTATGCTCCAAAATAAATGGTTCATCTTCAAGTACCCGCAGTCGGACGATCATATAGACAGGCTGTTCTTCTTTTAACATCAGTTTCTCTTGGATCGTTGCGTCAGGGAAAGTCACTTGAAAGTCGATGACTGTACTTGTTAGGGTGCGTCCGGCTTTTGCCATTTCGGTTGAGAGTCCTTCATAGATCGTTAAAGCTGTCGTATCTTTGTTGACAAAGGGATGGTTCAGCACTTTGGTTCCAGCGCCTCGCTGTGCGTACACCAAGCCTTCCATTGCCAAGATGCCGATGGCTTTTTTGATTGTCATTCGACTGACACCAAACTCAGCAACCAGATCAATTTGATTGGGCAGTAAACTATCTGGGGGATAGGTTTGATTTTTTATGCGATTTCGCAAAATATCCGCAATTTCTTGGTATTTTGGCATCTGATCACCTCGAGAGAAGTATAGCGGAAAAAAACGGTTTCGACAATCGCGGACTGCTTTTTCCTAAAAATAGATAAAAAAACTGCCGACAAAAAGATTTTGTCGGCAGGGGTGCAAGCAAGCAATCGCGATTGTTTGCGGTACATCTTATTGTTCGATACTAGGTTCCACTTGACGATCTAAGACCCGCAAGAATGGGTACCAAATCAAGCCAACGATCACGACATCGATTACTTGCAGCAACCCGCCTAACCATGAGTTGGTAGCAAGAACCCCACTAAAGACAACGGGTACTGTCCAGGGGACAGAAACACCAGTTGGTGCAGGAACCAATCCAGCCGCCATCACCAAATAGTTGAAGGTTGTTACAACTAAAGGTGCTACGACCCAAGGAATCAAGATCGTGGCATTCAACACGATCGGCATCCCGAAAATTGCTGGTTCATTGACATTGAAGATACCAGGAGCCAAGGCCAAACGACCCACATCTCGGTATTGTTTTTTCTTTAACACAAAAGCCATCAGAATGACAACGGCTAAAGTCATGCCTGAGCCACCTAAACCGACAGTAAAGGTTTCCATAAATGGTTTAGTGACGATATGCGGCAATGCATCACCATTTTGGTAAGCTTCTAAGTTGTCCAACATCAAGGTATTCCAAATCGGATCCATCACAGAATTGACGATGATTTGACCATGAAGGCCAAAGAACCATAAGAATTGAACGAAGAAGAGTGCCAATAAAGTGGCAGGCAAGCTGCTGCCTAAACCAGTCAATGGTTTTTGAATGACTTCATAGACCACATCATGCAGATTGGCATTGAAGACGCCAGTCATGATCGCATTGATCACCAAAAATACCGTCAATGTGATGATGGCAGGAATCAACGCTGCAAATGATTTCGAAACTGCAGGCGGTACACCATCAGGCATCTTGATCTGCCAGCCGCGTTTGGTGACACGACAATAGATCTCAGCAGCAAGAAATGCAGCGATCATTCCGATAAACATGCCCTTTGCACCTAAACGATCCAAGGACAACACACCAGAAATCGTTTCACCAGATTCAGTTGTCATAAAGAACGGGGTCAATATCAAGAAACTTGCAAAAGAAACAGCACCGCCAAAGATGCCTTCCACATCATAAGATTTCGATAAATAATAGCCAATACCGAAGGTGACAAAGACGGTCATAATACTCATTGTTGCATTTTGTCCATTCCCAAACAGTGTACCCAAAGTTCCTTTGGTTGCATCACTGAAAAAAGGTAAATTATTCAGGACAACAACGATTGATCCGAACATGGTGATCGGAAAAGACAGCATAAATGCATCTCTTAACACTGTCAAATAGCGGTTTTGCCCCAACGCGTTGGCTAGCGGCAAAATCTTTTCAGAAAGCTTATCCATAAAACCATTCATTACTACCACTCCTTAAAATGTTTTATTGCAATCGATTACACGAAACAATGTATCACGTTTTATTTTAAATGTCTATACATTTTGTTTAAAAAGGATTGATTTTTGTAAAGGCTTCCTTTATGCTTAAGGTAACAAAGAATGAGGAGTGACGAAAATGGCATATCAATTTCCAAAAGACTTTTGGTGGGGATCAGCTGCCAGCGGTCCGCAAACAGAAGGCACATTTGAAGGAGATGGCAAAGGTCCAAGTATCTGGGATCATTGGTATCAAGAAGCGCCTGAGAAATTTTTTGATCAGGTTGGACCAGACAAGACTTCGCAAGTATACAAAAGATACCGCGAAGATATTCAATTAATGAAAGCGACCGGACACAATTCTTTCCGAACATCGATCCAATGGAGTCGTTTGATTCCTGAGGGAACAGGCGCAGTCAATCAGCAAGCTGTCGCTTTTTATAATGCGTATATCGATGAGTTGATCGCCAATGGGATTGAACCGTTTATGAACCTATACCACTTTGATATGCCAATGGCATTACAAGAAAAAGGCGGTTGGTTGGACCGTGCAACTGTAGATGCCTATGTCGAATTTGCTAAAACTTGTTTCACTTTATTTGGCGATCGTGTCAAAAAGTGGTTCACCCATAACGAACCTATCGTGCCAGTCGAAGCAGGGTATTTGTACCAATTCCATTATCCCAATGAGATCAATCTGAAGCATGCTGTTCAAGTAGCTTTTCATGAAAATCTAGCGAGTGCCAAAGCTATCGAAGCCTATCATCAAATGGATCTCGGGGGAGAGATCGGTATTATTTTGAATTTGACACCAAGCTATCCACGAAACCCGAATGACCCTGAAGATGTCAAAGCGGCGGCGATCGCAGATGCTTTCTTCAACCGTTCGTTCTTGGATCCTGCCGTCAAAGGGACATTTCCGGAAGAATTAGTCACCATTATCAAAGATCTAGATATGGTTCCCGAAATGGAAGCAGAAGATCTGACGACGATCAAAGAGAACACGGTAGATTTGTTAGGCATCAATTATTATCAGCCTAGACGGATCAAAGCCAAAGAATCCGCTGTTGATCATCGCCATGGACCGATGCCAGATGATTATTTTGATACCTATGACATGCCTGGCAAAAAAATGAACCCGTATCGTGGATGGGAAATCTACGAAAAAGGCATTTACGATATTTTGACCAATACGCGGGAGAACTATGGCAATATCAAATGCTATATTTCCGAAAATGGGATGGGTGTCGAAGGAGAAGGTCGCTTTGTTAATGCGCAAGGCGTGATCGAAGATGACTATCGTATCGAATTTGTCCAGGATCACTTAAAGTATGTCCATCAAGCGATTCAAGAAGGCACGAATTGTGTCGGCTATCATATGTGGACCTGTATGGATAACTGGTCATGGACCAACGCCTACAAAAATCGCTATGGGTTTATTTCAGTCGATTTGGCAAACGATGCCAAACGTACGATCAAGAAGTCGGGGCATTGGTTTAAAGAAGTATCCGACCAAAATGGATTTTAATGAATGCGCTAGATGACAGGGGCTGTGAACAAATTGAACCAGAGGACACCAAGTATCATGGCTCAAATTGGGGTTGTTCACGAAACTGTCATCTTTTTTTGTGCTGCTATGATTTATAAAAATCACAAAAATCATGTATACTAGAGTCAAAAGTTCGCTGACACTTTCGGGGGACAGCTGAATCTAGAAGTGGAGTGATTACCATGAATTTACTTTTTTCTATCGATGATCGCTTTATCGAACAATTAAAAACGACCTTGTATTCTATCAAGCAGCATGTCAATCTTGAAGATATACATGTCTATGTCTTGCAAGAGCAAGCCTTGCTCAAAACAGATGAACTGCACTTTTTTTGCCAGCAGTTTGATATCCAGTACCACCCTGTGGTGATCGGATCGGGCTCGATCTTCAAAGAAGCACCGGTCAGTGATCGTTATCCTGAATCTATCTACTACCGGTTGCTGGCACAAAACTATTTGCCCAATGATTTAGACCGCATTCTATATTTGGATGCAGATATTCTATGCATCAATGATTTGCTGCCGCTGTACGAACTGCCTTTAGGCGAATCACTGTACGCCGCAGCCAGCCATGCAAAATTGACAGAAATGACGACAGTGTTGAATAAAGTACGTTTAGGCAACTATGAGTCTGAAGGGTATTTTAATTCAGGCGTCTTGCTGATGAATTTGCGGCAATTAAGAAATGAAGTCAAAGAAGCGGAGATAGCGGCGTTTATCAAAAAAAATCAGTTGAATTTGTTTTTGCCGGATCAAGATATTCTGAATGGCTTATATGGAGAGCGGATCATTGCCATACCAGACCATATCTATAATTACGATGTACGCAAAAATCGAACCTACGAAACGATCAGCTTGGGTGAGTGGCGTCTAGATTGGGTGATCGAACATACTGCCCTGCTGCATTTTTGCGGTAAAGACAAACCATGGCAAAAAAGTTACCGCGGGCGTTTTGGGGCTTTGTACAAATATATCGACCGCACTCGGCGAAAAGCCGAAAATGGCCTGTGAGCATGCAGTGTCTTCTTTTAGTCCTTTCAATGGTACCATTAGGGTAAAGAAGGAGTGACCAAAATGAAATTGATTCTCTGGCTCGTCTGTGTCATCGGTATTGAAGCAACTGGTATCATTTCTAGTGTATTTGCAGGGGATATCGCAGGTGTCTATGGACAAATGGATAAACCGTTTTTAGCACCTCCAGGTAGTATCATTGGTATTGTGTGGACCTTTTTGTATGCTTTGATGGGTACCGCGCTTTATTTTTTGATCACCGAAAAAGGCAACCCCATCTTTAAGAAACAAGCCTATCTCTTTTTTGGGATCCAACAAGTGCTGAACTTTCTGTGGAGTATTGTCTTCTTTGGCTGGCAAGCTTATTGGGCAGGAACGGTCGTGATCATTTTGCTGATCTTATCTGTGGTCATCTGTTTGGTTTTGTTTGCCCGAGTGGACAAGAAAGCGATGTACCTATTTGTGCCCTACTTGATTTGGTGTCTGTATGCTGGATACCTCACGATTGGTTTGACCTTGCTGAATACCTAAAAAAGCCGTTGCAGTCATACGCTGCAACGGTCTTTTTTTTATACATATTCTTCGGTCAATTCCATAAATGTATCGATATCTTGCAAGACCATATCGATGCCTGCCTGCCAAAAATCTGGCTTGGTCAAATCGACGCCCAAATGTTTTTGGGCCAATTCTTCTGTAGTCATGGAGGCAGTATCTTGTAGAAGTGCGATATACTCTTCTTCAAAACTTGCGCCTTTTTGATTGGCAAAGGCATAGATACCCATACTGAACAGATAACCAAAGGTATAAGGGAAGTTATAGAACGGCACATCATCAATAAAGAAATGCAGTTTTGCAGCCCAGAAATGCGGATGATAGCTTGAAAGCCCGTCCGCATAACTTTCTTTTTGGGCCGCTGTCATCATTTCTGTGATTTGTGCAGGTGACACCAATCCTTCTTGTCGTGCTTGGTAGAAGCTGTTCTCAAAGATAAAACGGGCATGGATGTTCATGAACATCGCAATCGCATTTTGCATCTTGGCATCTAACAAGTTGATTTTTTCTTCCTTAGTGGTCGCTTCTTTCAATGTTGCATCTGCCACGATCAATTCAGCAAAGGTACTGGCTGTTTCGGCTACATTCATGGCATAGTTCCGGTTTAGTTCCGGCAGATCCCATAAAACACTGCTATGAAAAGCATGACCAAGTTCATGGGCTAACGTAGCTACTTCATTGACGGAGTTGCTATAGGTCATAAAAATTCGTGACTCTTTGGTTTCAGGTAAACTCGTGCAGTAACCGCCAGGGCGTTTACCGGGACGATCTTCCGCTTCGATCCAACTGTTTTCAAAAGCTTTTTGGGCAAAATCAGCCATTTTTGGACTGAATTTGCGGAAATTGGTCAAAATAAAGTCGGCTGCTTCATCGAAAGAATAAGTTCGTTCTTCCATATCGCCTAAGATGATCGGTGCGTCTTGGTCTTGCCAAGCCATTTTCTCTTTGCCGAAAAGATTGGCTTTACGCGTCAAGAAATCGACGATCGGTTGTTTATTTTTTTGAATCGTGCCCCACATAGCGTCCAGTGTTGTTTTTTGCAGACGATTATAGTCTAAAGGTTCTTTCAGATAATCAGTCACACCATGTAATTTGAACGTAGATAGACGAAAGCCGTCTAAATGATTCAACGTATCAGCGAATAGGTCTTCTTTTTCTGCCCAGGTTTTTTCCCAAGTGTCAAATAGTTGTGCCCGCACTTCAGCATCGGGATCTCCCATCATTTTGTTGAAGGCTTGACCAGCTGATAAGGTGATCGTTGTGCCGTCTGCCTGCTTAAATGGAATCTCAACACTTGCCACGATCGTATCGTAGTGCTGACTCCAAGCATTCAAACCATCCAGACTGAGGGTATTGATGATGTTTTCTTCGGCTTCGGACAGTAATTCTTTGCCATCACGGCGAATTTCACCTAAACGAAAAGCAACGGGTGCTAAAGATGGATTGGTCATCAATGTCTGCCAGTCATCCTCAGAAATTTCTGTCAATTTTTTTGAAAAAACGGTTTGTGCCGCTTGCAGTGCGGGTAGTTTGGCATACAGATCGCCAGATAACAACTTGGCTTGATTGTCATTGACATTGGCTGACAATAGCGCATTGATAAAACTGCCGCATTGAGAAAAGCCTTGGCTAATGGTTGCAGATAAATCGAGTAGATCCGCTAAACCAGCGGCGGTATCTTCTCCACCAGGTGTCCATCCATCGACTTGTGTCCGATAGTTGGTAATTTGCTCTGTCAGAAGTGCTAATCGTTCTTGCAGCGCTTCAGACTGGCTGCCTCCTGGAAAAATCGTTTCAAGATTCCAATTGATTGAATAGGTCATCCCTATCAAACCCCCTTTATAATAGTGAACCTATTCAAGTATAGCATAACTCAATAAAAGTGGTTGCATCGATCAATGGAAATGGTAAGATAAGAAAATGAGGAGTGGAAATGATGAGAAAGTTACTGAAAGATTCAAATTTTTATTTTTTTGTGGCCGTAACAGTGATCTTGGTGCTGTTTATTAGCTCTTCTCAAACCTATGAGCAGCAATCTCAGATTGGCTTATTGTCGCGCCTTTTGAAAAATGAACCCTTGAAAGATTGGTTGTCAGGTATTTCTTTTGCTTATGCGGGTTCAGAAGTGAGTATTGCAGCTAAGGGCTATTTTTCGTTTGTCGAATTTTTTATCCGTAAAGGGGCGCATTTTTTTACCTATTTCGTATTGAGCGGTAGTTTGTTTTTTGTGTTGGTCTATCGACGAGTGCCTCTGTGGTTGGCAGCCTTTTTTGCTTGGTTGGCAGCGACAGGGTATGCTGGGATCGACGAGTATCATCAAATGCTGACTGGTGGTCGGACGCCGTTGTTCCAAGATGTGATGTTGGACTCTGCTGGCGCATTGACAGCCGTGTTGATTAGCTGGCTCTGTTGCTTGTGGCGTCAAAAAAAGCGTAAACGATAATTCCTATCTGAGGAATGAAACATCTACCATTCAAAAGGTAAGAGGGAAGAATGATGCAAAAACAAATAAGTAAGGGAACAAAAAATGAAGCGACATTGGTTGTCCATGAGAGTTTGCCCGTCGGCATCCTTCTCGCCATGGCAGGGGGCTTCTTAGATGCGTATACTTATCTCTTTCATGGCGAAGTCTTTGCCAGTATGCAATCGGGGAATGTCATTTTACTGGGGATCAATCTTTCAACGGGAAATGTTGCTCAAGCGATGCATTATGTGCCGCCGATCACATTGTTTTTGATTGGGATCATGGTGACCAATTATTTGCAGCATCATTTTCCAACGGGAGGCTGGATCGTTTGGCAAAATGCGGCGCTGATTTTTGAAGCCATTGGCATTTTCATTTTAGGCTTCTTTGCCCAAAGTTTGCCCAATGTCATGGTCGATGCAGGCTTGTCTTTTTTTGCCGCCATCCAATATGCTGCCTATCGCAAGTTAGCTGGGATGCCTTATGCTACAACGATGACCACTGGCAATTTGCGTTCGTTGGCCGACTACCTGTATCTGAGACTTTTTAAGAAAGATGCGACTGTGACACCGAAAATCATTTCGATTGCTTTGATCATCGGCGGCTTTTTTCTAGGAGCGCTCTTGAGTAGTTTGCTAGGGACGATTATGTTCCATCGTACGATTTGGCTGGTGTCTGTGATTTTGATCGCGGTGTTGGCAATCACGGTGACGCGTCAAAATAGATATTAAAAAAACTTTCGACAAAACGTCGAAAGTTTTTTTGTTAAATCACGATAACAGGTGTACCCACTTCAACTTTACTATAAAGTTCTTTCATCACGCCTGGCGGGGTGTTGACACAGCCGTGAGAACCACGGGTCTTCCAAAGGTCGCCGCCGTACTCAGTTTGCCAGTCGGAATCATGGATCCCAACACCTGACCAATCGATTGGCATCCAGTAATCAACAGGAGACGCATAATCTTCACCGGTCAAAGTTGCATCTTCTTCTTTTTTCCAGACATAGAAGACACCAGTTGGGGTAGGGGTCTTTGGTTTCCCAGAAATAATATCTGTTTCTAAGACGACTTCGCCATCTTTGTAATACCACATATGCTGATTTTTCAGATCGACTTCGATATACGTATTACCGAATAATGGCCCACTTGCATCAGCGCTGCCTTGTACAACTGGTGATCGGGTGAAGTCTTCCCCTGTTTTCAAAGCGTCGATCAACGCAGCAGTTTCGGTATCTGTTTGGATCGTCCAGCTCAGTGTTCCAACCGGAACAGTGACTTCCCCTTGCTTGGTACTATTGAATGTTGACGAATTGGTGCTGGTATTGTATTTGTCACCTAGGTCACTGACATAAGATCGTACTTTGTCTTCATCGATCGTTGTTTCGCCCTCTTTAAAAGACAACCAGTCCATGATTGTATCCGTAGGGATCTGGAAGGTTGAACCATTGATCGAATAAGTCGCTGTGACTTGGGCGATTTTATTCAATGCATCCATTTCTTTGGTCAAATCTGCATCATCTGAAGTGACTGTTGGTTTCGTTTCATACGCAGTCAAATCCAACTCTTTTTCACCACTAACGATCGCTTCTTGCAAATCTGTCATAGCTTGATCAACATCGATGGCATCACCGACGACTTCTGGTTTGATCGTGAATCCATCTTCGCCTTTTTCTAAGGTCGCATCTGCAGATTTGGTCCGGTCTTCATTCAAGGTTTCTAATTCAGTTTGGATTTTTTTTGTTTCAGTGGTCAACGTGTCTTGATCAACAGACACATTGTCTAAGTCTTTTTCTTCCGCAGCGGATACATACGAGATCCCCCAGCGCCACTGATTCTGATCATCCTTCATCGATTGCAATTCATCGGTAAAGTCTGTTTGCAAACCGAACTGTGCCAGGTTAACGGTTTTCCATTCGCTATCTCCGTCTTTGATGGTGAAATCTTCTTGAGAATAACGATCATGCAGCAAGGTGTTGGCCTCGGCAACGGTTTTATTGCTCATGTCGACGCCGTCTATTTTGGTGTTAGGCAAGAATCGTGTGGCATAATATGTACTCCGATAGGTATAACCGCCGGCAATCACTACAAGCAAAGCTGCTAAGACGATCAGAATGATCTTCTTCGTTTTGCTGTTTGTATTGCTATGTTTGTTCGAACGAGTCATTCAATTACTCCTTTTTTTCCATGTCATAATAAACAATAAGAACGTTTAAATAATACCATATTCTAGGATGAAAGCGAACTAGGCACATGAAAGTTTCTTGAAAAATAGAGAAATCTTAAACTATCTTAAAGTAAGTGCTTTGGTGGCCAGTTCATAGAAAAAAGCACGAGAGATACCAAAGTACCCCTCGTGCTGAATCGCTTAGAGAGCAAAATTTATGCTTTTTCTTCAGCTTCAAGTTTTGCAAAAGCTTCGTCCAAAATATCTTGTAATTGTTTTGCAGAAGCTGCCATACGGTCTTGTTCTGCATCTGTTAGTGGAATTTCGATGACTTTTTGGATACCTTGCGCATTGATGACAGCAGGGGCACCGATATAGATGTCTTTCAAGCCATATTCACCATTCATATAAACAGACAATGGCAATACTGCATTTTCATCATCTAAGATGGCACGAGTGATACGGGCCAAGGCAACAGCGATACCATAGAACGTCGCGCCTTTTTTCTCGATGATCGTATAAGCAGCATCACGAACGCTAAAGAATAAGTTGACCATCGCTTCTTCATCGATATCTGGATTGTTTTTGACCCACTCATAAATTTGCAAGCCAGCCACATTGGCATGTGACCAAACTGGGAATTCTGAATCGCCGTGTTCGCCTAAAATGTAGGCATGGACGTTACGTGCATCGACATCGACAAGTTCAGCCAATGCTTGACGGAAACGAGCAGAGTCTAATGATGTACCTGAACCAATGACGCGTTCTTTAGGGAAACCTGAGAATTTCCAAGTTGAGTAAGTCAAGATATCAACTGGGTTCGCTGCAACTAAGAAAATACCATTGAAACCTGAGTCAACAATTTGCGTAACGACTTCACGATTGATTTTTAAATTTTTATGCACTAAATCTAAACGCGTTTCGCCTGGTTTTTGAGGCGCACCTGCTGTGATAACGACTAAATCAGCGTCGTGGGCATCAGCGTATGAAGCTGCATAGATTTTTTTAGGGGAAGTAAATGCCAAAGCGTGTGACAAGTCAATTGCGTCGCCTTCTGTTTTTGCTGTATTTATATCAATGATTCCGACTTCTTGCGCAATGTTTTGTGTCACTAACGCAAATGCGTAACTAGAACCAACCGCACCGTCTCCAACAAGAATTACCTTTTGGTGATCTTTTTTGTTCGTTTTTGCAGTCATCTGTGTATCATTCCTTCCACTTAATTGTTTTACACGCTAATATCCTAACACTTCCAACAACATTTGTCATGTGATTTGCACAACAATATTACACAAAATATTGCTGTTTTAGTTGTAAATGCTTTCTTTGTTATTACGTCAAAATCTTTATATATCAAGCTTTCATTAAGATTTGTTAAGAAAGATAAAAACTGAGCAAGAGAGCGTAACCATAACAGTCAGTTTTGTGTTATAATCAACTGGTAAGAACAACTGGGCATATATTTGTGCCCAGTATTTTGTGTTTGGCGCAAAAAAATTATAAAATAAACAAAATAGACTTGCAGATGATGCGAATTAATGGAGTGTATGCCTAAATGAAAATGATCGTTGGCTTGGGCAATCCCGGCAAAAAATATGAAAAAACAAAACATAATATCGGTTTTATGGTGGTGGATGCGTTAGCAAAAATGCACCAGACCTCATTCAAAGGATCGGCCTTTGAAGCAGAAGTGGCGACCTTTTTTTTAAACGGAGAAAAGATTTTGCTGGTCAAGCCGCAAACATTTATGAACGAATCTGGCCGTGCGGTAGGACCTTTGATGACATACTTCGGTGTTTACCCGGAAGAGTTGGTCGTTGTCTATGATGACCTAGACTTGGCGTTAGGCAAAATCCGCTTACGGCAAAAAGGCAGCGCTGGCGGTCACAATGGTATCAAGAGTATTATCGCCCATTTAAATACGACAGTTTTTGACCGCATCAAAGTGGGGATTGATCGTCCTTTGCCTGGGCGAACAGTCGTGGATCATGTACTGAGTCCGTTTGGCAAGGATGATTTACCTATTGTTCTTGGTAGTATTGATCAGGCGGTTGATGCCAGTGTTGATTACTTGACCAACGGCGACTTTATTGCCACAATGAATCGATTTAATTAAGGAGGCCAAAATGGACGTTATCGAATTAATCAATAAAGTACCGACTGTCGCTGCTTGGCATCAAGAACTGAAAGACCAAGCACCGCGGCAATTGCTGACGGGCTTGGCAGGATCTGCCAAAACGTTAGCCATTGCAGGCGCTTATCAGTCGTTTCATAAACAAGTCATCGTGGTGACACCTAATTTATACTACACCAATCAATTGGCAGAAGATCTGCGTAATGTGATCGAAGACGTCTATGTTTTTCCAGTAGATGAAGTCTTATCTGCAGAAATGGCTTTTTCTTCTCCAGAAGCGCGAGAAGAAAGGGTGACTGCCCTCAATGCCGTTGCACAAGGAAAAGCTGGTATTTACGTCTTGCCAGTTGCAGCCTTGAGAAAATATTTGCCTGCTAAAGAAACATGGCAAGCCAACCGATTGCACTGGCGTGTCGGTGATGAGATCGAGTTAGATGCGCTGCCGCAGCAGTTGGTTTTGATGGGCTATGAACGCCAGTCAATGATTGGCAAACCTGGAGAATTCAGTATCCGCGGCAGTATTTTAGATATTTACCCTTTGAGTGCCGCTTATCCGATACGGATCGAGTTGTTCGATGTAGAAATCGACTCGATGCGTTCTTTCAACGTGGAAACACAACGCTCAGTTGAAGCTTTAGAAGAGGTGACGATCTTGCCGACTTCCGAACTCGTCTTCTCTGGGCAAGATCTAGCCGGGGGGCAAGTCCGCATCCAAGAATTACTGACCAAGAGATTGGCCGTTACCAAAGAGGAAGTGGACCGCAACTTCTTGCAGGATTATTTCGGTCAGTTAGCGGCGGAGTGGCAAGCAGGAATCCCCGGCGAAAATGCACGCTTTTATGCAGATCTTTTATATAGTAAGGAAACTGGGATTTTAGACTACTTCGCACCAGATGCGTTGCTGATGATTGATGATTATGCGCGTATTATGGAAACCAATCGTGAAATTGAACGCGAGGAAGCGGAATGGCACACCCAAAAGCTAGCCGAATTACGGGTCTTTTCCGAGCAGCGTTTCGGCATCGATGTGCACCAATTGATTCAAAAAGAAACTTTTGTGACAAGCTTTTTCTCGTTGTTCCAAAAAGGGATGGGCAATATCCGTTTTCAAGCGATCCACCAATTTCAATATCGGCCAATGCAGCAATTTTTCAGTCAAATGGGCTTGTTGAAAGTGGAAGTCGATCGCTGGGAGAAACAACAGCAAACGGTGATTTTCCTAGTCAGCGATCTAGAACGGGCCAAAAAGTTGGAACAAGATTTACGTGATCATGACATATATGCTGTCCAAACATCAAAAGAACGGCTCTTTACAGGTCGGACACAAATCGTGGTTGAGACGTTGCAAAGTGGTTTCGAAATGCCGCAAGACAAGCTAGTCGTCGTGACGGAAAAAGAGATCTTCCAAAAAATGAACAAAAAGCGGACCCGTCGCCAAAATGTCACCAATGCGGAACGCTTAAAGAGTTATAACGAATTGAAAGCCGGAGATTATGTGGTACATGCAAACCACGGAATCGGTAAATATATTGGCATGGAAACGTTAGAAGTCGATGGTGTCCATCAAGACTATATGACGATCCTTTATCAAAATGAAGATAAACTGTTCATTCCGGTCACGCAATTGAATCTTATTCAAAAGTATGTAGCATCAGAATCAAAAACACCAAAAATCAATAAACTCGGCGGCAGCGAATGGGCAAAAACCAAACGCAAAGTCACTGCGAAAATTGAGGATATTGCAGATGATCTGATCTTGTTGTATGCCAAACGCGAATCAGAAAAAGGGTTTGCTTTTCAACCGGATGATGGCTATCAAAAAGAATTCGAAGATGCCTTTCCGTATTCAGAAACCGATGATCAGCTGCGGAGTACCGCAGAAATCAAACGAGACATGGAAAAAGAAAAGCCAATGGATCGCTTGCTCGTAGGAGATGTTGGTTTCGGGAAAACAGAAGTCGCATTACGAGCGGCCTTTAAAGCCATCAAAGAAAGCAAACAAGTGGCCTTCCTTGTGCCAACGACGATTTTGGCGCAGCAACACTATGAAACCATGGTGGACCGTTTTGAAGGATTCCCAGTCAATGTCGGTGTCTTGAGCCGTTTTCGAACCAAAAAGCAGCAGAATGAAACCATCGAGCAAGTCAAGAAAGGCCAAGTGGATATTTTAGTTGGTACCCATCGGCTATTGTCAAAAGACGTAGTCTTTGCTGATCTAGGCTTATTGGTGATCGATGAAGAACAACGATTTGGCGTCAAACATAAAGAACGATTAAAACAGTTGCGCTCGCAAGTAGATGTTTTAACGCTGACCGCTACGCCGATCCCGCGTACTTTGCATATGTCGATGTTGGGGGTGCGTGATCTCTCTGTCATTGAAACACCGCCGGAAAATCGGTATCCGATCCAAACATACGTGATGGAAATGAACCCTGGGGCGGTTCGGGAAGCCATTCAACGAGAGATGGCACGTGGTGGTCAAGTCTTTTATCTGTATAATCGTGTGGATACGATTGAACGAAAAGTAGAAGAACTTCAAGCCTTGGTTCCAGAAGCACGCATTGCGTATGCCCACGGACAAATGACAGAAATTCAATTAGAAAACACACTCTTTGACTTTATTGAAGGTCAATTTGATGTCTTAGTCACGACCACGATCATTGAAACGGGTGTCGATATTCCGAATGCCAATACATTGTTTGTGGAGAATGCCGACTATATGGGCTTATCGACCTTATATCAATTAAGGGGACGGGTCGGGCGCAGCAACCGTGTTGCTTATGCCTATTTTATGTATGAACAACAAAAAGTCTTAAATGAAGTCAGTGAGAAGCGTTTGCAAGCCATCAAAGATTTTACCGAACTAGGTTCTGGATTTAAAATTGCCATGCGGGATCTATCGATCCGCGGTGCGGGGAACTTGTTGGGTGCGCAGCAGCACGGCTTTATCGATGCGGTCGGTTTTGATATGTATTCACAAATGCTTTCAGAAGCGGTTTCCCGCAAGCAAGGCAAAAATGCCCAAACCGAAAAAACAACCGTCGAGATCGATCTCGGTATCGATGCCTACTTGCCAACAACTTATATTGAAGATGAACGGCAAAAAATTGAAATCTACAAACGTATTCGTGAGTTGGATACCCAAGAAGCGGTGGATGAGTTGCAAGATGACTTGTTGGATCGTTTCGGCGAGTACCCGACGGAAGTGGTTCATTTGCTGACTGTGGGTGAGATCAAGATGAACGGAGATCGTGCCTTGTTGGATACGATTCGCAAGCAACAGCAATCGATTCATTTTACCCTGAGCAAAGTGGGCACCAAGCAATATTCAGTAGAACAATTGTTTGAAGCGTTAAGCGCCACAAAACTTAAAGCTACTATGGGGGTTGAGCGAGAACAGATGACGATCAAATTGCAGATTCCGCCAACAATGAAAGAAAGTGCTTGGTTATTAGAAGTACAAGACTTTGTCAAAGCGTTGCGAGAACAAAAGTATCAAGCAGCAAACTAAGGGAAAGGGTCCGATGAGATGCCGAAATCACAATTGAAACGCACGATGGAAGGCGCATTTATTCTCACGATCGCATCGTTCATCGCGAAAATATTAAGTGCGATCTACCGTGTCCCTTTTCAGAATTTGGTGGGGGATGAAGGATTTTATGTCTATCAGCAAGTCTATCCGATCTATGGATTGGCGATGACGTTGGCCTTGTCAGGGCTGCCGCAATTTATCTCTCGGATCGTGGCGGAAGAAATCGATCCTCTGAAACGCAGAGAAAAACTACAGGTGATGATCCCTTACGTAATGTGGTCCGCTGTCGGTTTGTGGTTCGGCACCTTTGCCTTTGCCGGGCCTATCGCACAAGTCATGGGCGATCCGCAATTGGCCAATTTGATCCGGGTGGTTTCTTTTACATTCTTGTTCGTGCCGCCGTTGACATTTTATCGCGGTATCTTTCAAGGCAATCTGCAAATGGTACCCACTGCTGTTTCGCAAGTGGTGGAACAGTTGTTGCGGGTAGGTGTGATCCTGTTTGCAGCGATGTGCTTCCAACGGTTTGGCTGGACGATTTATCAAACAGGCACCTTGGCAATGGCTGGGGCGTTGATAGGCGGACTTGCGGCATGGCGGATTTTAAGCTATTATAGTCGGCAAATCGAAGGTAAAACGATTTCACTGAGAATTAGCAGAAGCGATGGCCTAAAGGCGGGTGAACTGCGGCAGCGATTTTTTCTGGAAGGTGGCCTGCTGACGGTCTATAGTGGTTTCTTGATTTTATTTCAGCTGATCGATTCTTTTTTGTTGACGAATGCCTTGGATGCTGGCGGTATGCCTGCACAAAGTGCCCGTATTGCTAAAGGGATCTATGATCGCGGCCAACCATTGGTTCAACTGGGATTGGTGATTGCGATGGCTTTAAGTTCAACGTTCTTGCCCACATTGACCAAATATATGACAGTCAGAAATCATAGACTTTTTGAGAAGTCGGCCAAGATGTATTTACGGCTCACGATCGGAATTGCTTCGGCTTCCGCTGTCGGTTTGGCTATTTTGCTGCCCTATATCAATTTTGCGTTGTTTAAGGATGGATCAGGCAATACGACATTGGTCTTGTTTGTCTTTTCCGTGGCGTTGATGGCTGCGATCCAAGCCTATCAGAGTATCCAGCAAAGCCGGAATATCTTTCGTTTTGGACTGATTGCCGCAGCGGTTGGCTTATTGACGAAAGGTGTATCAATGTGGCCGTTAACGGTCTATTTGGGTACAGCAGGTGCAAGTCTCAGTACATTGCTGGGCTTAGCGGCCACGCTTGCCTGTTTTGTCTGGTCAGAACACCGTGGGAAAGTAAGTAACTTGAATCAGTTCTGGTTTGAAGGCAATTATGGCAAGAAGTTGTTTGCTTGCTTAGCTGTGATGACGAGCGGATTGTTCTTGTATTATGCCGTTATCTCTATTTTGATCAACGGGACATTGGCACATCGCTGGCAGGCGTTTCTCTTTTGTATCGGTGGTGTGATCATCGGAGGGGGCATTTTTATCTTTACAGCGCTCAAAATCAATTTATTAACGATCAGAGAATGGCTGCTCGTCCCATTCGGGAAAAAAATATTAAGAGGTGGAAAACATGAGATTAGATAAATTCCTTAAAATTTCAAGAATCATCAAGCGTCGTTCAGTCGCGAAGGAAGTTGCGGACAAAGGACGTATCCAAATCAACGGCAAACTAGCGAAGTCGAGTTCGGATGTCAAAGTAGGCGATACTGTGCGCATCCAGTTTGGCAATAAAGTCTTGGAAATCAAAGTTAGAGAATTGCACGAGTCAACCAAAAAAGATGACGCTGCCAAAATGTATGAGCTCATTTCAGAAGAAAGAATTTCAGAAAATGCTTGATTTTTACGGCATTTTCAGTTAGACAAGCCATGTGTATGTTGGTATAATGTAAAAAACAAGCGTAACGACGGGAGCGAGTTCAATTGTCAAAAGATAAAAACAAAATAGAACTGCTGCAAACGGATTATGCAAAAGAAAAATTTGCGCAGTTTGAAAAAGAACGGCGTCAAGTTATTTTTCGCCGACGCCGACTCGCCGTTTTTTTCATCGCAGCATTGGCACTGTTTGCCATTGTCGGTATCCAGCTATTTAATGATCAAGTGCGATTGCAGAAGTTGAATGAATACAAGGCGGAAACGATCGCAAAACAAGAAGCTGCTGAAAAAGAAAACGCCGATTTAGCAAGAGATGTAGCTTTGTTGCAAGATGATGAATACGTGGCGAAATTAGCCCGCAGCCGTCTGTTCTACTCAAAGGACGACGAGAAGATTTATCCTGTTTTGCCGGATAGCAATGAAACAGACACAACAGGGGATGCGACTGAGGACAGTACCGAGTCGACAACAGCATCACAAGATTAGCAAGGTTATACCTACTCGATCGAGTAGTTTGAATGAATTTCAAATGGGTTAAAATTAGGAGGAACATTTTTTATATGTCAATCGAAGTTGGAGCGAAACTAAAGGGCAAAGTGTCAGGTATTACAAATTTTGGTGCGTTCATTGATTTGGGTGAGGGGAAAACTGGTTTGGTACATATCAGTGAAGTATCAAATGGTTTTGTAAAAGATATCCATGATGTATTAACTGTTGGCGATGAAGTCACTGTGCTAGTTACAGCCATTGGGAATGATGGGAAAATTGGTTTGTCAATCCGAAAAGCAGAAGACAAACCAGAAGAAAAACGCGAGTACCCGAAAAAAGAATTCAATCGGCCGAATCCGAAGAAATCTTTTTCACGCAATCAACCTGCCAATACAAATAAACAAGACTTCGATTCATTGATGAGTTCTTTTCTTAAAGATAGTGATGATCGTCTGTCATCATTACGTCGCAACACTGAAGGAAAACGCGGTGGCCGAGGCGGTCGACGCAACTAAAAGGTGAATAGCAAGTTAGACGAAAGCTGGGACAAAACCATTGGATTGTTTTGTTTCAGCTTTCTTTCTTGAGTACAGATCAAAGGAGGGAAGCGGATGGTCATTGAAACACTGCGGCAGCAATTGGCATCTTGCACATCGATTCCGCGACCGCGCTATTTGTTGGCTGTGTCGACAGGCGTAGATTCGATGGTTTTGTTGACGGCGATGGAAAAGTTATTCGCTGATCAAAAGGATAAACCCTTTGCTGTCGCACATGTCAATCATCAATTAAGGACGGCGTCCAAAGAAGAAGCAGCTTTCCTCAGCGCCTATTGTGCCACGCGGGGCATTGTGTATGTCGAAAGAACATGGGAAAAGCGTCCGGCAGTTGGAGTGGAAGCGGCCGCCAGAGCATTCCGATATGATTTTTTTAAAGAAATCATGGCACATGACCACTACCCCATCTTGTTGACGGCCCATCATGGAGATGACCAAGCGGAAACCATGGTAATGAAAATGGTGCGAGATGGCAGCCTGCATAACGCTTTTGGTATACGGCAAACGCAACATTTTGGCCAGGGTATCTTGCTGAGGCCGTTGCTAAAACTGAGCAAAGATGACATTCATGCATTTGCTGCGGCAAATCAAGTCCCTTATTTTGAGGACGAAACCAATCAACAAGATCTTTATTTGCGCAATCGAATCAGACATCACATCATTCCGACGCTGAAAAAAGAAAATGCACAGACCATTCCGCATTTCCAACAATTATCTGAAGAAATGATTTACGGGCAAGAATTGATCGCTGACCTGCAAAAAGAATGGTTGTCCCGTTATGTCGAGCGCAGAGAAAATCAGCAAATCGTTTGGCTGGAGCAACTGTCGGATTTGTCTAAGGCGGCCAGGTATTGGTTTTTTGCAGGCTTGCTGCAACAAACCAATAGCCAGCGAGGGGCGTTGAACCATAAACAACTGCAACAAGTTCTAGACGCATTGGACACGCCACAAGGACAATGGCAGATCGACATGGGGGACCGTTGGCAGATACGCCGCAGTTACGATGTCGTGATATTGGAACAAAAACCAGTCCCTTCAGAAACGGTTGTGTCGTCGAAACAAGAAATGCGCGTGGGAATTGGCAGTTCCTTATTCTTGTCAGAAAACGAATGGATCGGATTTTTTCGCAGTGATCATATCGAAATTCCCAAAAAAATCACAAATTGGTCGGAGTTTTCGCAAGATTTACCGCTAAACTATTCATCTGAGCTGATCCTTCGTAAACGAAAACCGGGAGACCGGATTCAATTGCAAGCCAATCTGCGCAAAAAAATCAGTCGTTACTTCATTGACGGCAAAGTACCAAATGAACAGCGGGAAAAAAGTTGGGTCGTCACGACCCCTGGGCAAGAAGTCGTAGCCTTGATCCCTTACGTATTTTCCTATTTGAGTATTGCGGCGGAAACTGATAAAATACACTACATACTTCTTTATAAATATCAGGAGTAAGAGTTGGAAGGAGAACTTTATGCTAGATAAAGACATTGAAAAAGTTTTGATTACACGTGATGAGATCAGAAATCGTTGTGTTGAGTTGGGTCAAGAACTAACAACAGCGTATGCTGATAAGAACCCGTTGGTTGTTGGTGTGTTGAAAGGTGCAGTCCCATTCATGGCAGATATCGTGCGTGAGATGGATTGTTACTTAGAAATTGACTTTATGGATGTATCCAGTTATGGCAATGCCATGATTTCATCTGGAGAGGTCAAGATCGTCAAAGATTTGGATACCAATGTTGAAGGCCGAGATCTACTGATTGTGGAAGATATTATCGACAGTGGCCGTACATTGGCTTATTTGGTTGATTTATTCAAATACCGCAAAGCCAAATCGGTGAAAATCGTTACACTGCTAGACAAACCAGAAGGCCGAGTGGTTGATATTGAAGCTGATTATATCGGATTTGATGTGCCAAATGAGTTCGTGGTCGGCTATGGATTAGATTACGCAGAACAATACCGCAACTTGCCTTATGTGGGTGTATTAAAACCAAGTGTTTATCAGTCAAATTAGTGACTGTTCTAAATCAATTGTGATACAATCAAATGGTCAGGATTGATAAAACAAAATAGCCAGGGAGGTACGCATGAATAAGAAAAATAACGGTATGGTAAAAAATACCTTATATTATGTACTCGTCTTGTTGGCGATGGTCATGGTCGTTTATTTCATTTTTGGAAATGGCAGCCAGCAAACACCAACGATTGAGTATTCTACATTTACAGAACAACTGAAAGACGGGAAAATCAAACAGTTTACTGTACAACCCGCCAATGGAGTGTATCGAATCGTAGGAGAGTACAACGAAGAACAGACAGTCAGCAATGACAATAGTTTATCCGTTTTAGGCGGAAATTCTTCATCAAGCTCAACTCGATTTACAACCATTGTGTTGCCAAATGACTCCACATTGAGTGAAGTAACCAGCCTTGCATCAACCGCAGGGGTGAAAACCACGATTGAAGAAGAGTCAAATAGTGGGATTTGGTTGTCACTATTGATCAGCTTCTTACCAATCGTGATCATTATCTTCTTCTTCTATATGATGATGAGTCAACAAGGTGGCGGTGGCGGCGGCGGTGGTGGCCGAGTGATGAACTTCGGTAAATCCAAAGCCAAAGAAGCCGACAAAAAAGCCAACCGTGTTCGGTTCTCAGATGTAGCCGGTGCGGAAGAAGAAAAACAAGAACTTGTAGAAGTTGTGGAATTCCTAAAAGATCCCCGACGTTTCGTCGAATTAGGCGCCCGGATCCCAGCAGGTGTCTTGCTTGAAGGCCCTCCAGGGACAGGTAAAACCCTATTAGCTAAAGCAGTAGCCGGAGAAGCAGGCGTGCCGTTTTATTCGATCTCTGGTTCAGATTTCGTAGAAATGTTCGTCGGTGTCGGTGCAAGCCGTGTCCGTGACTTGTTCGAAACAGCGAAGAAAAATGCGCCAGCGATCATCTTCATCGATGAAATCGATGCTGTCGGTCGTCAACGTGGCGCTGGCATGGGTGGCGGACATGATGAGCGTGAACAAACATTGAACCAATTGTTGGTTGAAATGGATGGGTTTGATGGCAATGAAGGCGTGATCGTCGTCGCTGCAACAAACCGCTCTGATGTATTAGACCCAGCATTGCTCCGTCCAGGTCGTTTTGACCGTCAAATTTTAGTTGGCCGTCCAGACGTGAAAGGTCGTGAAGCGATTTTACGTGTCCACGCCCGCAACAAACCATTGTCAGATGATGTTGATTTGAAAGTCGTTGCCCAACAAACACCAGGTTTTGCCGGTGCTGATTTGGAAAACGTCTTGAATGAAGCAGCATTGGTTGCTGCGCGCCGGAACAAGAAAAAAATCGATGCGTCGGATATCGATGAAGCAGAAGACCGCGTGATTGCCGGACCTGCGAAGAAAGACCGTGTGATCAATAAACGTGAACGTGAAATGGTGGCATACCATGAAGCGGGTCATACCATCGTTGGTTTGGTCTTGAGCCGTGCCCGTGTGGTGCATAAAGTAACCATTATCCCTCGAGGACGCGCTGGCGGCTACATGATTGCTTTACCAAAAGAAGATCAATTCTTGATGACCAAAGAAGATATGTTTGAACAAATCGTTGGCTTGTTAGGTGGACGTACAGCAGAAGAAATCATCTTCGGTGTACAATCTACTGGGGCGTCAAATGACTTTGAACAAGCAACTGGATTAGCAAGAAGTATGGTCACTGAATATGGCATGAGCGACAAATTGGGGCCAGTTCAATACGAAGGCAACCACCAAGTATTTGTTGGCCGCGATTATGGTCAAACAAAAGCCTATTCTGAACAAGTAGCATACGAAATCGACCAAGAAGTGCGCAAGATTTTAATGGATGCACATCAAAAAGCCCATGAAATCATCGAAGAACACCGTGCGCAACATAAGTTGATCGCTGAAAAACTGCTTCAACACGAAACATTGGATGCTAAAGCAATCAAATCGTTGTTTGAAGAAGGTAAAATGCCTGAAGGTACTGAGGATTCAGAATATCCAAGTGAAAAAGCACAGACTTTTGAAGAAGCAAAACGTGCGTTAGAAGAAAAAGACGCTGAAAAACAAGCTGCCGAAAAAGCAACTGCGCATCACGACGATCATGAAAGCAAAGACTTTGATCAACAACTGGAAGATGTTCGACGCAACAGCGAAGACACACATGAACCAGATGACAAAGCATAATCAATAAGCACTGAAAAGCATCGAGGAAACTCGATGCTTTTTCTTATGAATAAGTAGGCTTTTCTAAAATCGAATACAGACAGTTGAAAAAAAAGACACTTCCTAGTATGATTCACTAATGAATGGAAAAAAGGAGATTGAAGATGAAAGATTATCTAGTTAAAGCCCTAGCGTATGACGGGTATGTCCGTGGATATGCGGTATCAGCTACCCATACAGTAGCGGAGGCGCAAACACGTCATCAAACGTGGAACACTGCCTCAGCTGCATTAGGACGCAGCATGGTTGGCGGCCTTTTGTTAGGCAGTACCTTAAAAGGCGAAGACAAATTAACAGTAAAAATCCAAGGAAATGGTCCTGCCGGAGCGATCATTGTCGATAGCAATGGCCACGGGGACGTTAAAGGGTACATAAAAAATCCGCATATCAGTTTACCGCTAAATGCTGCTGGAAAATTGGATGTGCGAGGCGCTGTCGGTGACCAAGGTATTTTTACGGTCATTAAAGATTTAGGTCTTAAAGAACCGTTTTCCGGTCAAACGCCGATCGTATCAGGTGAATTAGGGGAAGACTTTACTTACTATTTAGCTGTTTCAGAACAAATTCCTTCGGCAGTAGGATTGAGTGTCTTGGTGGAAACAGACGACTCTATTCGTGCAGCAGGCGGCTTTATGCTGCAAATCATGCCCGGTGCCAGTGAGGAAATCATCGAAGCAATTGAAGCTAGACTAAAAGAATTGCCTCGCGTCTCTACCTTGATCGATGAAGGACAAACGCCTGAAGAAATATTGATGACCTTGATGCCAGAAGCTGGTGTAGAAGTGTTAGAGAAGCTGCCTGTTCAATTCAAGTGTGATTGCAACAAAGAAAAGTTTGCTACAGCAATCATTACGCTGGGCGCGCAAGAAATACAAGCGATGATCGATGAAGACCATGGTGCTGAAGCAGTGTGCGCCTTCTGTGGCAATAAATATCATTTTGACGAAATGGAACTAGCTGATTTAAAGAAAGAGGCGAGTGCATAATTGAAAGAAACACATACATGGTCGATTGGGAACGTTGAGATCCCCAATCGCGTTGTTGTTGCACCGATGGCCGGAATCACCAATTCAGCTTTTCGCGTGACCGTCAAAGAATTTGGTGCGGGTTTAGTGGTTTGTGAAATGATCAGTGATAAAGGGATTCAATTAAGAAACAAAAAAACCTTAGATATGCTATTCATCGACGAAACAGAACATCCGTTGAGTATTCAGATCTTCGGCGGCAATAAAGCTTCTTTGGTTGAGGCAGCGCAATTTGTTGCTGCACATACGACGGCTGATATTATCGATATCAATATGGGCTGTCCAGTGAACAAAATCATCAAAGCAGAAGCTGGAGCGAAGTGGCTGCTTGATCCAGACAAAGTCTATGAAATGGTGCATGCGGTGTCTAGCGCAATCGATAAACCAGTGACAGTCAAAATGCGGATTGGCTGGGATGACGAACATGTCTTTGCGGTTGAAAATGCCCAAGCTGCAGAAGCCGCCGGCGCTGCGGCTATTGGGATGCATGGACGAACTAGAGTACAAATGTATGAAGGTGCTGCTGATTGGTCTGTGTTGAAGCGTGTCAAACAGAATCTTACCATTCCATTTATGGGGAATGGGGATGTCCGGACGCCGGAAGATGCGAAACGTATGTTGGAAGAAGTGGGGGCGGATGCAGTGATGATCGGCCGAGCAGCTTTAGGCAATCCATGGATGATCCATCGAACCCGACACTATTTAGAAACAGGGGAACTATTGCCGGAACCTTCAGCCAGAGAGAAAATCGCGACGGCAAAACTGCACTTAGAGCGGTTGGCTGATTTAAAAGGGGAGAAAGTTGCTTCCAGAGAATTTCGGCAACATGCCGCCTATTATTTGAAAGGTACCTCTCGTGCGGCGAAAGTCAAAGCAGCGATCAATCAAGCGGAGGACAAACAAACCATGTTTGATCTGCTAGATGCTTTTGTAGAAAAAACCGAAGCGCAAGAAGCGGTAAAACTTTCGTAAATAAGCTGTAAAATCAAGCTGATTCAAAAGTTCGGCTTGATTTTTTGGCTGTTCATTGGCATTATAAGAAGGAAGCACAAGTTAAGAATGGAGGAAAACTCGTGACAGAAGAACGACAAACACAAGAAGAATTAAACGATCAAATGCTGGTTCGCCGTGAAAAGATGGACAAATTACGGGAAGAAGGTATCGATCCTTTTGGGAAGCGATTTGAGCGCACCCATAATTCTGCCGAGTTGCATGAGTTGTTTGATCAACGAACCAAAGAAGAATTAGCTGAAATGAATCTTTCTGCCAGTATTGCTGGAAGAATTGTAACCAAACGGGGCAAAGGGAAAGCTGGATTTGCCCATCTTCAAGACCGCGAAGGCCAAATCCAAATATATGTCCGCAAAGATCAAGTTGGAGATGAACCATATGAAGTGTTCAAACATGCAGATCTAGGTGATTTCTTTGGTGTGTCAGGGGAAATCATGAAGACGGATACCGGCGAAGTAACAGTCAAAGCCAAAGAAATCGTCATTTTATCGAAAGCATTACGTCCTTTACCAGATAAATATCACGGTCTAACAAACATTGAACAAAGATACCGTCAACGCTATTTAGACTTGATCAGCAACAAAGAAAGTTTTGATCGATTCATGAAACGCAGCTTGATCATCAGTGAAATCCGTCGTTACTTAGATGGTCAAGGATATATTGAAGTCGAAACACCAGTACTGCATAATCAAGCAGGCGGCGCAGCGGCACGTCCATTTATTACGCACCACAATGCATTAGATATTGATTTGTATTTGCGTATTGCGCTAGAGTTGCATCTGAAACGATTGATCGTAGGCGGCATGGAAAAAGTCTATGAAATCGGTCGTGTGTTCAGAAACGAAGGGATCGATACGACCCATAACCCTGAATTTACGATGTTAGAAGCGTATACTGCCTATACGGATTTTAAAGATGTCATGGACTTAACTGAAGGTATTATTCGTCATGCTGCAGAAAAAGTACTGCAAACTGCGACGATCCAATATGATGGACAAACAGTTGATTTAGCGAGTGATTTTGCCCGGATCCATATGGTAGATGCCATCAAGAAAGAAACCGGAGTTGATTTCTGGCAACCAATGAGCATCGAAGAAGCACGTCAATTGGCTAAAACCCATCATGTCGAAATAACGGATGCTATGTCAGTAGGACATATCATCAATGAATTCTTTGAAACATTTGTTGAAGAAACCTTACAGCAACCAACATTTGTCTTTGGACATCCAGTCGAAGTTTCTCCTTTGGCGAAGAAAAATCCAGAAGACGGTCGTTTCACAGATCGCTTTGAGCTGTTTATTGTTGGTAGAGAATTTGCCAATGCCTTTACAGAATTAAATGACCCAATCGATCAACGGGAACGGTTTGAAGCACAAGAAAAAGAACGCGAAGCTGGAAATGACGAAGCACATGGTGTGGATGAAGATTTCTTAGAAGCGCTAGAATATGGTATGCCGCCAACCGGAGGGTTAGGAATCGGTATCGATCGTTTAGTGATGCTCTTGACAGATGCTCAATCGATCCGTGATGTATTATTATTCCCAACGATGCGATAATCAGTCGAAAACCAATGTCTTTTAAAAAGGCGTTGGTTTTTGTTTTTATTGAAAAAGCAAGTTGAGACGGCTGTCAAAGGATATTTGTAACGAGAAAACGCATGAATAGCGAACGATAAAAAAGCGTCAATTAGTCATTGAACGGCTTTGCAAAATATCCATAAAAATAAATAGAAAATGATTGACCGATAGCCGTTTAGTTGGTATATTATTACATGTGCCAAATGACCGATACAATCAAAAAAACTTTTTTGAAAAAAAGGTTGACGCACGATAAAACAGATGATATTATAACGAAGTCGCAAAAATAAATTGATTGATCGTTGTTGATATGACAGCAAATTAATTGAAAAAAAGTTGTTGACAAATAACAAATCATTTGTTATTATGATTAAGTTGCTAAGGCAGCCGACACGTTGTTGCAAAACAACGAGCAAAAAAAACTTTTATAAAAAAGTGTTGACAATCGCTTGTCACTCTGATATGATATAAAAGTTGCTAACGCAACACTGTAGACCTTTGAAAACTGAACAAAGCAAGCAAACGAACCAATGTGTAGGACGCTTCATTTATATGAAGCAAATACATGCAAGCAATAGCTAGCAAAGTTTTAATTTTATGAGCTTAACGATCCTTTGGATCGTTCAAACAAATCATTATGAGAGTTTGATCCTGGCTCAGGACGAACGCTGGCG
>NZ_LHOX01000005.1 GCF_001297065.1 Enterococcus sp. RIT-PI-f
AAGAAAAAAATAAAAGGCAATATGCCCTAATTGTCGGTTTTCGAGCTACCAACGGTAACCATCATACCGAACGGCATTCATCACCCACCTATAGAGGATGGGCGACTTCTGCCTGTGTTGAGTTAAAAGACTTTCAAAAGACTGAATGTATAGATAAAAGAAACCACCAACTAGCAGCATCTCTGACGATAGTTGGCAGTTTTTATTGCTATCTTCCAGCGACGATCCTAGGCCGGTTCAATATGCACATCCGTATCAAATACTTGGAATCGTTCGGCTAGCATGCATTCTATTTCATCCGCCACTCGATGGCTTTCTTCGACGGTCAAGGTTTTCTCCATCGCGATCACCACATCTACAAAGACATTGGCGCCATACATCCGTCCACGAATCGATTTGACCGACAAGACCTCCGGTAATCTCGCAATGGCTTGCTCATACTGCAGGACCAAAGCGTCATCGAATCCATCAGATAATGAAAAAGCACTTTCGCGAAAAATATCGATGGCTGTTTTTAAGATCAAAATTGCCACCACGATTGCTGTCAGACTATCTAGCCAACCTAACCCAAATGAAGCAGCGAAAATAGCGATTGCCGTGCCTATACTGGTCCAAGCATCACTGCGATTGTCCTTGGCAGCTGCTAAAAGTGCCGAGCTTTTGACTGCAGCAGCCAAATTTTTATTATAAAAGTAGACACCATACATCAGGATTGCCGAGACGATTCCGACGACCGCCGCCACCATATCTGGACTTTCTGTTTCACCAGCAATGATCGTTTGAATCGATGAAATCAAGACTTGTGCACCCACGGCGAGCATAATCAAAGATGTCACAAGACTAGCAACATTTTCAGCTTTCCAATGGCCGTATTTGTGTTCTTTATCCGCTGGCTTCTGTGCGACCCGTAAGCCAATCAACACAGCGATGGACGCGATAATGTCTGTTGCATTATTCAATCCATCCGCCCAGAGTGCTTCAGAATTGGCAAAACGTCCTATCAGCAATTTAGCAGCTGATACCACTATATAAGCGGCTATGCTGATCAAGGCGCCTTTTTCAGCCTTCTTTAATTCTTCATACCTTGCTTGATTCATCTTATCCCTCCATTAGTCAATTTGAAAATAATAACTGAAAATTTCAACCGTTGCATCATTTATTTGAGAGAATTAATCATTTAGGAATGGCAAACATTCACTTCTCGTTGCACGAATTTACAGCATCGCTACTACCAAAAAAAGTGATATGGCAGGGCTGCCTTTGTTTTCCTGTAAAAACAAGGCGCTGTCATATCACTTTTTTTACCTAATAAATACGATTCAATTGACCTATTCGTTGACCAGCAATTGGTGGTTCATCTCGCTGAATTTCTCATTATGAGAAGAGACCATCGCTTGCGGTACACTTGCTGGATCAAGATAATGTTTGATTTGATTAATTGCTTGTGCGGCATCTTGAAACGCACCTGCCAACAAATTGACTTTACCAGCAAAATAATGGATATCCCCTGCTGCAAAGACACCTGGATGACTGGTTTTCGTCGGAATGTCACAGTTTAAATAAAAATCTTCATGTTTTGCCAGATCAAAGGATACTCGATCAAGCAATGCACTGTCGCGATCATAACCATGCTGGATCAACAGATGATCACAAAGATAATCAATGCGTTCTTGCGTTTGACTATTTTTCAGAGTCAAGATCATATTGAAAGTATCGGCCTGATTGACACCATCGATGGTATGATTCATGATCACATGGATACCTTCCGTGTTTAACTTCTTGACCTGTGCTTCATGGGCTTTCAGGTGTTCACCACGATAACATAAAGTAACCTTCGCACCATAAGAAGCAGCTTCGATCGCGTAATCGACAGCCGCATCGCCACCACCAGAAATCACCAAATGTTTGCCATTGATGGCTTGCTGATCAGGAAATTGATAATGAATAAAATCATCGACATTATTATGGATGAAACAAGGTAATTTTTGTGGGGAAACCACACCACCGCCAATACAGACCAGTACGGTGCGGCCGACATGTGTTCTGCCTAAATCATCTTCTGCATAGAACAAATCATTTTCTTTCGTTAAGGCAACGATTTTGGTTTTCGTATAGACAGTTGGATTGAATAATTTCGCTTGTTCAATCAACTGTTCTTTGACTTTCTTCCCTTTGGTTGGGGGCAGAGCACCCACATCCCAGACCATCTTCTCAGGGTAAAAATTGATTTTACCGCCTAATTCTGCTTGTGCTTCAAAGATCGCAACAGATAGGTCGCGTAACCCTGCATAAAAACTAGCATATAAGCCAGTCGGTCCACCGCCGATAATTAAGACATCCATGATTGTTGACATCGCTGTTTACCTCCCTAAATGAAAATCATTCTCAATTGATTACTTGAAATTATAGACAACTTACTTACATTTGTAAAGAATTTTCTGAATATATTTTCAAATAATGATGGTTTGTTTAACGTTGTGCTGATTGAAAAAAACCAGATATTTTTCTAAGAATATGCTGATATTCATTTGTGATAGCGACTGGATTCAAGGTATACTCATATAAAGTAGGTGAAATAATGGAAGTAGAAAAATGCTATGCTTCTTTGCAAGACGGCTCTGTTCTTTATTATGAAAAAATTGGTCATGGAGACCCACTCTTTTTGTTGCACGGCAACGGTGGCAGCAGTGCCTATTTCTCACATCAGATTGCTGCACTCAGTGCCCAACATCAATTATTTTTGATCGATAGCCGCGGACACGGCAAGTCCACCAATCACCAAAAGAAAATGGACTTCTTTATCATGGCAGATGACTTGATGGCCATTATAAAACAAGAAAAATTGACGAAAATCTCTCTACTAGGCTTTAGTGATGGTGCCAATTTAGCGATGGTCTTTTGTCATCGCTATCCTGAATTTGTCCACTGCTTGATTTTGAATTCAGGCAATACCGAACCACAAGGGGTTCGGCTGCTTTCACGAATTGGCAGTTTGATCCAATATCTAATCGTTTGGTTATGTGCGCCATTTTCTAAAGGGATGAAAGGTTTTTTGCCGATCTTAGGCTTGCTCTTTCGGCCAATTGGTTTGACGACGACAGATTTGAATCACATCACTGTACCAACATTGATCTTAGTTGGCAAGCGTGATTCAATCAAATTATCCCATTCATTCTATATCGCCAATAGTATATCGAGCGCAAATTTCATGGTCGTCAAGGGCCAAGGTCATAGCTTTGCCCGAAAAAATCCGCAAGTATTCAATACAAAAGTATTGTCTTTTCTGGAAAAAGTTGGAGGTTGACATGAACGTCTTACAATGGATCAAAAAGAAACAAAAAATAGTAAAAACATTATTCTTGATCACAGTTGGTGTGATCGTCCTATTTGAAATCCTTTCTTTAAGTAAAACAATCTCTATCGATCAACTGCAATCGATTTTTGCTACCTTATCGATCGGTCAGTTATTCCTGATGGCTGTGATTGGATTGCTCTGTGTGCTGCCAATGATTGGTTATGATATCGTCCTCAATCGTATATTAGAACAGCATCTGCCAAAACCGTATCTATTAGAAACCAGCTGGATGATCAATTCTTTGAATAACCTTGCTGGGTTTGGTGGGTTGATCAGTGTTGGGTTGCGTTCGCAATTTTACGGAAAAGAAAAAAAAGGCGCCGATGTGGCAAAAGCACTCTCGAAAATTTTCATATACTTGATGTTCGGTTTATCAATGCTCTCATTGATTGGCTTGCTTCTCCTGCTTTTTTATCCGGTATCTCCTTTTATTCATCAATACTGGATTTGGCTTTTGGGGGGCAGTCTATACTTCCCAATCGTTTATCTTCTTAGTTTGTCGCAAAAAAACAGCTACTTAGGTAAAATGAAGCAACAGGATCGCTTGCTGTTAATTGCTACCTCTTTATTTGAGTGGACTGGTGTTTTTGTTTCATTTATTGCGATTGGCTGGTTGATGGGCATACATGTTGATGTCTGGCAATTATTGCCTTTATTTATCGCTGCCTCGCTGATTGGGATCGTTTCAATGATTCCCGGGGAATTAGGTAGCTTTGATATCATGATGATCATGGGGATGAGCACCTTTCAAATTCCTAAAGAAACTGTCATCGCATGGCTGTTGTTATTCCGCTTGTTCTACTATGTGATTCCATTCTTGATCGGTATCGTTTTTTTCACAAAAACACTTGGTACATCTTTTAATACCCGATTTGCTGGATTACCCAAAGAGTTAGGTTTGGAGATTGTCCACAAAATTGATGTATTTCTGTTGTATCTAACAGGAACGATGTTGGTTTTATCTGCCACGATTCCTGATGCCTTTGAGCACATCAAATGGCTGGCACATCTCAACCCAATACGACTCAACTTTATTTTGCAATATCCGAGCATCATACTAGGATATCTGTTCATTGTGGCTGGCAGAGGCATCTCTGCTCGAGTTAAAAGAGCTTACTTCCCGACACTTACGTTGATAGGTGCAACGATCATTTACGCATTTATCGGCGGCTTTCGCTTGTCGACTATGCTGTATTTGATCCTTCTATTGGCCATGATCATTCTATCTAAAACGGAATTATTCCGTCAGCAAATCGTTTACTCATGGGAAGCATTAACGATCGACGGTTTGCTGATGGGCTCATTGACGATCATGTATGTCGTGATAGGGATCTATAACATGCCTCGCCTTTATGGTCATCCCCATCATCACAACATTGATTTTCTCTTGTTCCCCTCGGAAAAACTGTGGCTGCAAGGCTTCGTTGCGATCCTGATCGTTGCGCTCGCCGTGATGTTTTTCGCACGCTACCTGATGGGACGCAAACATCAAATTGGCGTTGCACCGCAAACAGAAACCATTCACTCAGTATTAGAGACCTATGGCGGAAACAGTGATAGTCATCTCGTCTTTTTGCAAGATAAACAAGTTTTTTACTATCCAAACGAAACAGAACCAGAAGTCTTTTTCCAATTTGCGACGTGCAACAATAAGTGTTTGGTCATGGGTGATCCTTCAGGCAACAGGGCACATTTTCCTGAAGCCATTCAAGCATTTATTGAAGAAATGGATCAATGGCACTATCTCCCCGTTTTTTATGAAACAAGCGAAGAGATCGTCCTACTGCTGCATGAATTTGGCTATGACTTTATCAAGTTTGGTGAGAAAGCATTGGTCGATCTTTCAACCTTCACTTTATCGGGCAAGCGAATGAAGGGGCAGCGTGCCCTCAACAATAAAATTACCAAAGAAGGCTTCTCCTTCGATATCTTGCAGCCGCCTTTTTCGCAAGAAGTCTTTGGCGAATTAGAAGCTGTGTCCGATAAATGGTTAGATGGACGCAAAGAAAAAGGCTTTTCCTTAGGTTTTTATTCAGAGTCATACCTCAATCAGGCGCCTGTAGCTGTTGCCCGTAATCAAGCAGGGAAAGTGGTCGCATTTGCTTCTTTCATGCCAACGTATCAAGAATCAACTGCCTCCATTGATTTGATGCGCTATGATCCGGAGCTGGCGCCAAGCGGCACCATGGATTACTTATTTATCCAACTCTTCGGCTATTTCCAAGAAGCTGGAAAACAGACCTTTGATTTGGGTATGGCGCCCCTTGCCAATGTGGGTACTTTCCGGTCGAGTTTTATTCAAGAGCGCATCGCCTATTTGATTTATAACTTTGGCTCACGCTTCTATTCATTTGAAGGCTTGCGTGAGTACAAGCAAAAATATGCCGCTGTATGGCAACCGCGCTACACACTTTATTCTAGAGATAGTTGGCTAGGATATGTCATGATCGCTCTCTTGATTGTGGATAATAAACCGATCAACCGTCCATAGTTCCATCTTGACTGATGAATCGAACAAGAAAGGATCTTAGCTCGCTAAGGTTCTTTTTTTGTTATAGTCTTTTCACGCATCACCTGAGCACTTCATTTGCAAGAAGGAATTAAATTGCGTACAATTAAATTGTAAAAAATAAACTTTTGGAGTGATTATCTGATGAAAAAAATGTATTCTACAAAAATGATCAATACTGGTGGCCGTTCTGGTGAAGTGCATAGCCCTGATCACTCACTTGAATTAAATATCGCAGCACCCGGCAAACGTGTTGAAAATGCCACAAACCCTGAACAATTATTTGCTGCTGGTTTCGCTGCATGCTTTAACAGTGCCTTAGACTTAGTCAAATCAAGCAAAGGCATCAAAGGTGCTTCAACTGTGGCTGCACAAGTTTCTCTTTATGCAGAAAGTGAATCAAGTTTTGTTTTAGGTGTTGAACTTGAAGGTTCGATTGAAGGATTGTCTTTAGAAGAAACACAAGAATTGTTAGAAGTTGCCCACACAGTCTGTCCCTATTCAAAAGCAACTGCTGGCAATATCGATGTGACAGTGAAAGCTGTCGAAGCGTAGTCTCTCATGTCTGAAGACAGACACACGGCATTGAATGACACAACACCCTTCAATGCACTCGCATTAGAAAATCAGCTCTGCTTCTCGCTTTATGCTGCATCTAAGGAAATCATCAAGCAGTATAAACCCTTATTGGCCCCATTACACATCACCTATACTCAATATCTTGTGATGTTGGTTTTATGGGAACATGACGACTTGTCTGTCAAAGAACTAGGCAGCCATTTATGCTTAGATTCAGGGACATTGACACCCGTACTCAAAAAATTGCAAGATAAACAATTGCTTGATCGCATACGGGATCAACGAGATGAACGCAGTGTCGTCATCTCATTGACAGATGAAGGGCGTGCACTACAGAGTAAAGCTGCAGACATTCCCAAAAAATTACTTGCCCTCTTTCCATTGACCGCAACGGAAGCAGCCACATTACAGATGTTGGCAGGCAAACTAGTTCAGGGCAGCAGTGATATATAACGAAAAACTATACCTTTCGATTCTCTATCAGAGAAAAGAAAGGTATAGTTTTTTTATGATTTAACCAAACACGCCACTGTACGATAGATCATAGAAAATAGGTTTATGAAGCTTTGTCACATTTGGCCTCATCAATCATGACTAAAAGTTTCTGACAAATTTCAGGAGAATCGATTGACTGAATAACATTTTTAATCAAAGCCTGATGCTGATCGCCAGTCAGCAATTGTTGAAAGACATCATGTTCAGTCACCGCGGGTTGGAACCTTCTAGCCAAAACTGATCCGCTCATCTTGATGCTTTCAATCTCTAAAATGCCATGATTCAATAATTTCCGGATGACCGCCAGGACAGTATTGCGATTCATCCCAAATCGTTCACTAAATTCCGCACAACATAGTGGTTCAGAGGTTGACCAAAAGCGAACCAGAACCTCCCACTCTTTCTTTGAAAAATCTAAATAATCCATAAAATCCTCCTCCAAATTCCCTTCTTCCTCATTCAAGAATAAATGACCATCTTTATGATAGACATTCTAAGTACCGTTTTAGGCACATCTTTTTTAACTACACTTATAATAACTTATTTTTAACCTATATTCAAAAGTATTTTTCATCATTTTGAATAATATTAAAGTTATTTTAAGTATTGACGTTTGATTACGCTTAAATAATCGTAAAAATCAAGCTTTCATGGGGTGTTTCATTCATCGCATACCCACAAAGTTCTTTGTTGATGGTGAGATAGTCTTTTTCAACCATTTGGATGAGTTCTTCTTCAGCCAAATCTAGATCAGCGATTGACAATAAAGAGTCCAACAAAACAAAGCGCGCATCCAATCCCATTAATATTGGATACACAGACCAAAAATTTTTTCCATTGATTTCCGATAAGGTTTGTTCGAACTTTTTCTTCAACTCTACGATGTATTGTCCTATTAGGGAGTCAACTTGCAGCTCATTCACATGCAATTGTCGTGAGATCATCTGTTCAAAATAGTGATTTGTATTCATAAATAACTTCATTTTATCCATCAATTTTTACATCCTTTGGCTTATATCGACAGCAATCTCGATATATTTTTTTCGTATTGATCAATAAACGGCATTTTCCGTTAATCATTAGGAATAGATCGTTCTTCATTATTTATATCATGTTGCTGGCCGTTTTTTTTATCAATTAATGCGTAAGTTCAATAAAAAAATGAGAATATTGTTTTGTTCATGCGAAGCAAATTGGCTCCTTCAGCATATTTTCAGACATTCTGACAGTTTGCCGGTATAATAAATTTATAGACAAAAAGAAGGAGCGGATAAAAAATGGGACATTTAACAAAACATACTACGACTGTTGGCACGACAAAAAAAGCACAAAAAGCACAGCGGATCGCTTCACTTGAAAAATTCGTCAAATATAGCGGCTTTGCGCTAGCAGCCTTCTCTTTGATTCTCAAAATCGCCAAAGAACGCCAAAATTGATTAAGGATTTCCTTTACTATTATGCCCTCTCATGCGAGAGGGCTTTTTTACGCTACGGAAACAATACCTTCAAAAGAATAGTTTTGGCCACCAAAGAGGCACTTTAATACTTCCATGTAAGTGGCAGCATGCGTCATTGGCCAACTGAATCACTTTTCTCTTGTTGGTCATCATCAAAAAAGGCGGTGATTGCTTCTTTATTTTTCTCTTTATCAATCGTCAATACACTCCCAACTGGTGTATCGTCAGCAAAATCCCATGAATGATCAACTGGAATCGACAATGCATCAATGTCCCCAGTATCCCCTTTTAGATAATCCATTAAGACATCGATCACCACTGAAACTGGCAAATTGGTATCGATTTGTCCGAAAATATTGCCTACAGCTTTAGGGATTCTGGTCACTACAGAAAGGCTTTTGGCTTGTTCAGCAATTGCTTCCATGACTTGATGCTGTCTGCGGACACGTCCAAAATCCCCTTCTTCATCTTTGCGAAAACGGGCATATTGCAAAACTTGATGACCATTCAGCTTCTGTTCACCTTTGGTTAGATGAATTTTGTCTACAGTCAAGTCTTTCTCCACATCGATGGTCAACCCTTTAGGAAAAAGCGTATCGATCGCTTCTTCAAATTCCTCAAACGTCAATACCATATAATAATCGGGGGTAAGATCAAATGTATCTTTCAGCGTTTGCGCAAGTAACTGTTCACCCCCAAAAGAATATGCTGCATTGATTTTTTCTTCACCATAACCTGGGATCGTGACATAGCAATCTCTCATGATCGACAACAGTTTCGCTTGTTTCTCCTTGGTGTCGTACTGTGCCACCATTAATGTATCCGAACGGCCATTTTCATCTGCACTGCGGGCATCGGAACCAATCAGAGTGACTTGGATCACATCCGGGATATCTTTTGCTGTTTCTTTAGTTGAAGCTGTTGTTTGCTGTGGTGTAGTGGTTTTGGTCGATGCTTTGCGATAAGCCAAACTGAATTCCGTAGTCACAAAGGTGACCAATACCAAAATAAAAGATAATACAATTAAAACAAAACTTTTAAAAAAACGACGTTTCATCTTCAGTTCCCCCTGCTTTTTACCAATCATCTTGAGTGGCTAGTATAAAGAGATCGTTGCTTATACTCTTTGCAGGCGAAACCCAACGCACGTTATTTTAAACAGGAAATAAAAACCAACTGATAAAAAAAGACAAACTTCTATTGTGAGTAAGAAGTTTGTCTCTATTTCCCCTCATCGTCCGAGTTTTGACACTATACAACGTAAAGACAAGTCTTAGCTATCTTATGAAAAGCCTTAATCCGACAATTCCTGTTTTACACATTGGCGTCTTTCGACGTTTCTGCGCAATAGCTTATGTTTGTATAGGAGCCTCACCTAACAAGTATTTAGTTATTTAATCTCTCGATGAAAGGATACATTTTTCACAGGTCAATGGCAATGAAAATATCTATATTGACAATAATTTAATCTTTTCTTTACTTTTTTTAGCGCATTTAAATATATAAGGATTAAAAATGAAGCCCTTTGTTGAAAAAACATTTCCAAACAAAGGACATAGATAGTTGATACTATTATGCAAAGAATGATCCGCCAGTAATACTATAAACTTGACCAGTCACATAACTTGCCTCATCAGAAGCTAAGAAAACGTAGACTGAAGCCAACTCGACAGGTTGACCAGCACGTTTCAATAATTCATTTTGACCAAATTCAGGAATGGCTGATTGTGGTTGTCCTCCTGAAATTTGTAATGGGGTCCAAATCGGTCCTGGTGCAACTGTATTGACCCGAATCCCTTTTTCACTTAATTGTGCTGCTAAGCCTTTACTAAACGACGTGATTGCGCCCTTCGTTGCTGCATAATCTAACAGTTGCGCACTAGGTTCTGCACTTTGGATCGATGTCGTAGTCAGTATACTCCCGCCGGCCGGTAAATAATCCAGTGCTTCTTGGACAGTCCAATACATCGAAATGATATTGATCGTAAAGGTATCGTTGATTTGCTCTGTGGTCAAATCTTTGATGTCTTGCACGGCTTGTTGTTTCCCTGCATTTAATACCAATATATCTAAACCGCCTAAAGCAGCTGCCGCATCATGCACGAGTTTGCGGGTAAAGGCTTCATCTCTTAAATCACCTGGTAAAAGCACAGCTT
Source organism: Enterococcus sp. RIT-PI-f (assembly GCF_001297065.1). GTDB lineage: Bacteria > Bacillota > Bacilli > Lactobacillales > Enterococcaceae > Enterococcus_D. The sequence continues at coordinate 10,552 of NZ_LHOX01000005.1, forward strand.
TTTGTCCGGCTGCTTCAATCACAGCTTTGACTTCCTGGGCATCATCTTCTTCAAAAGGCAGATAGTTGATCGCAACATCGGCACCTTCTTTGGCATAAGCAATCGCTGCTGCCCGTCCAATTCCGGAATCACCACCGGTAACTAAGGCTTTTCTGCCGGTTAATTTTCCTGAGCCAGTATAACTTTCTTCACCACAATCGGGAACTGGTTGCATTTTCCCTTGAATCGCGGGTGCTTCTTGGGGTTGTTTCTCAAACTTACCATTGTAATACTTGGTTAATGGGTTGCTGATTTTTTCTGACATTGTCCATTTCCTCCTAATGTTTTGTGTGTAGCAAGTAATTTTTATCCTTCTAATAAAAAGTGTAGAGGAAAAAAATAGAAAAAGGAAATAAAACGCACCTCTTCTCAAAGAATGCACAAAAAAAGCCGAATCAGATCGTTCGGCTTCGTCATCATTTAGACTCACAAAAGGGGTTCGGCAGAAATTGCGCCGATCGTATCATCTTCTGTCGAGATGGCCAATCCAAGATGGACCGCCAGCAAATGGAGCTCACTTTCTGGGATGACATCTAACACCGTGCCGATTTCTTTGGCTAAAGCCATGGCTTGTTCTGACACCGGCGGAAATTGGTCAATCAATGTTGCGATATCCCATTGATCATGGATCACCCGTTCAGCCAATTCCTTTAAATGAACCAAAAAAAATTGCCAATGCTGTGGATGAATCGTCAACTCATATTGATTCAAGACATCGATACACGTTTCTACTATTTTTTGAAATAACGGATCATTAGAGATCATGAGCATTTTACGCTCAACAACAGTCGGGATTCCCACGAATACGCCTCCATTCTTATCAAAACAGAAAAAGTCGATGACTGAGCATCTACTACAGGAGATCGACTTATACTCTCATAATAATGAAAGCGCTCTTTTATTTCAAGAGGAACGAGATAAAAATTGTAGGTATTCTTTTGACGAAAAACAACGAAATGATCAATTTGGATTGATCCCTAAGGTAATCCGTCCTATGCGGCTAATTCTGGTCAATTGCCATACGGGTGACCAAACAACCTGCACGTTGACCGCCTCGATGAATGGCAGTTCACCCAAACGAGCTTGCATTTCTGCTGGAACGGAATCAATACAACCGCAACCTGCACCTGTAAATGTCATCTCAATCGTGCAGATACCACGATCACTGACATCTATGCGGTAAATCAATCCTAAATTGTAGACATCTAATCCAATCTCTGGATCCATTACCAACTCCAATTTCTCAATGATCGCTGATTGATTTGCTTCAGCTAATGGGTTCATGATGATTTCATTTGACATGGCGAAGTCCTCTTTTCTCAAATAATTATCTTCTATTTGACCATGAACAAAGGGAAATAACAAGGATTTTTTTAGAATTTTCGCAATCTTTCGAAAATGATTGCGCTTTTCGCGAAAGTAAGGTTAAATAGAAGGAAAACACTTGAAGGGTCTTATCGAGAGGAGTGCTGTACGATGACAGAAGAAACAAGTAAAGATATCCGCATTCGCAGTCATGTCTATGACAATATGGTCAAATCACCGAACAGAGCGATGTTACGTGCCACAGGTATGGACGACGAAGAATTCAAAAAACCTATCATAGGCGTGATCAGTACTTGGGCTGAAAATACCCCCTGCAATATTCATCTCCACGACTTAGGAAGACTAGCCAAACAAGGTGTTGTGACCGCCGGTGGCTGGCCAGTTCAATTTGGGACAATCACAGTTGCCGACGGCATTGCCATGGGCACCCCGGGAATGCGTTATTCATTGCCTTCCCGCGATATCATTGCTGATTCCGTCGAAACTGCCGTCAGTGGTCACAACTGCGACGCATTTGTTGCTATTGGCGGGTGTGATAAAAACATGCCCGGTTGTATGATTGCGATCGCCAACACGGAAGTACCAGCTATCTTCGTATATGGCGGGACGATCGCCCCAGGAAACCTAGATGGGAAAGATATTGATTTGGTTTCTGTTTTTGAAGCGATTGGCCAATGGAACAATCAAGATATCACGGAAGAAGAAGTACGGCGTATTGAATGTAATGCCTGCCCTGGCCCTGGCGGTTGTGGTGGGATGTATACAGCGAATACAATGGCAGCCGCCATCGAAGCCATGGGCATGAGTTTGCCCGGATCCTCTTCCCACCCAGCTATCACTGAAGAAAAATTAAAAGATGTTGAAGCAGCCGGTGAAGCGGTCTTGCAACTGTTGAAAAAACAAATCTTCCCTAAGGATATTATGACCCGCAAAGCCTTTGAAAATGCAATCACTGTGGTCATGGCTTTGGGTGGCTCAACAAATGCCATCTTGCATTTGATGGCGATGGCCCATGCAGCGAATGTTGATTTGACGTTGGATGATTTCAACGATTTCCAAGCGAAAGTTCCACATTTGGCGGATCTCAAGCCTAGCGGCCAATATGTTTTCCAAGACCTTTATGAAGTCGGTGGCGTGTCGGCGGTCATGAAATATCTTTACGAAAATGGCTTTATCCATGGTGACTGTTTGACCGTAACGGGCAAAACGATTGCTGAAAATCTAGCAGAAGTCCCTTCCCTAAAAGCTGGTCAAAAGGTCATCATGCCATTAGAACATCCAAAACGCAAAGATGGGCCTTTGATTGTTTTACATGGCAACTTAGCACCAGACGGCGCAGTAGCCAAAGTCTCTGGCGTGAAAGTCCGACGACATGTCGGACCTGCCAAAGTCTTTAATACAGAAGAAGAAGCCATCGATGCGGTGCTGACAGATGAGATCGTTGATGGAGATGTGGTCGTTGTCCGTTATGTCGGACCTAAAGGTGGACCTGGTATGCCGGAAATGCTTTCCCTATCCAGTATGATCGTTGGGAAAGGTCAAGGTGAAACTGTGGCATTACTGACTGACGGTCGTTTTTCCGGTGGTACGTATGGTCTGGTCGTGGGGCATATCGCGCCTGAGGCCCAAGATGGCGGACCTATCGCACTCCTCAAGACAGGGGATACCGTGATCGTCGATCAAGATACCAAGGAATTGACTATGGATGTATCGGCAGAAGAATTGGCTCGCCGTCAAAGCGAATTAGTGATTCCGCCCCTGCATTCTCGTGGTGCATTAGGCAAGTATGCCCATATTGTGTCGAGTGCTGCCAAAGGCGCAATCACGGATTTTTGGCAAGGAAATAATTGACCCCCACATAAAAAGGTGCTGCATCCTCAATGGAAAGGATGCAGCACCTTTTTGATTGTTTCACGCATTAGCTTTTTCGTTTCTTATTGAAGTAGAAACCTGCGGTACTTGTTAATACCACGATACTTCCCCCAATCAACGCAAACCAACGATTGCTGGTATCATTTGTTTTGGGTAATTTCCCTGATGGTTTCTCAGGCGTATTTGGTGTATTCGGTGTATTTGGCATCAGATGATTGATCAGTTGACCTGCATCCACTTCAGTTGGTTGACCCGCTGCATGTGAAGCTATCACAAATTTGATTGCTTCATCTGAGATTTGATAACCCTTCGGTGCTTGGGTTTCCACAAATGAATACTGCCCTGGCGCTAAGCCATCCACTGTAACAATTCCCTCTTCACTCGAGGCCAGATTTTCTGCTACAGTTGCGCCTGTTTCATCTACCACTTTGAAGATGGTGCCTGCTAAAGGTGTATCGTCTTCATCGGTTTTCAATAATGTGGCACTGCCTTGATAATCGATCATTGTTCCGGCATCCACGACTGCTGGTGCTCCAATTGCGGATGTGGCGATCTCAAAGGAGATGGCTTGGTCATTGATCAGATACCCCGTCGGTGCTTGGGTTTCTACAAATGAATACTGTCCTGGTGCTAAGCCATCAACTGCAACAATTCCCTCTTCGTTCGATGCCAGATTTTCTGCTACAGTTGCACCTGTTTCATCTATGACTTTGAAGATGGCCCCTGCTAGTGGCGTTTTATCTTCATCGGTTTTCAATAATGTGGCACTGCCTTGATAATCGATCATTGTGCCTGTGAATACCGCTTCTGGTTCGCCAGACGCACTTTCATTAATGGTAAATGGCACTGCTTGTTCATTGACTAAATGACCGCTTGGCGCAGAAATTTCAACAAATGTATAATCCCCCGGTGCTAGCTGCCCAATAGAGATCAGACCATCCGTATCTGTGATCAAATCATCGACATTGATTCTTTTTCCATCTGCATCGAATACCGCAAAGGCAGCACCTTGTAATGGTTGTCCTTCTTCATTTGTCTTTTTCAGTACCGCGCTGCCTTGATAGTTAATGAACGTGCCAGCAAATAACACAGGTTTTCTAGCCGCATGGTTTGGAATCGTAAAGGCGATTGAGTCAGTATTTAGAATATAACCTTGCACTGTGTCATGCTCAACAAATCGATAGTTCCCCGGCGCCAAGTCATCCACTTCAATTTCCCCCTGGGCGTTTGTGCTTAAAGGTTCGTTATTGATTTGGTTGTCTTGGTCATCTAACACATCAAACGTGACATTGGCCAGCGGGGTTCCATCTTCTGCTGTTTTGACCAATTTCTCTGAACCTTTGAAATTGACAAAGTTTCCTAAATGCAGTATTTCTGGTGCGCCAGTTGATACTGGATCAATCGTAAAGGAGACGCGTTGGTCATTGATCACATAGCTTTCCGGTGCTTTGGTTTCTTTAAACTGATAGTTACCTGGTGCCAATCCAGCTATTTGTACATGACCGTCTTTACCCGATGCGGTTGTTGCGACTTCATTTCCGTCTTGGTCGAGTACCGCAAACGTTGCACCTTGCAGACCGTTTCCTGCTTCATCGGTTTTGATCCATTCAGCACGTCCTTGATAATTGACCAAGGTACCTGCTTCTATGGTCTGAGGTTGGCCTTCGGCTGCATCATCGATCGTAAATGTCACCGGCGTATCATTCAAAATGTACCCTGCTGGTGCTTGGGTTTCGACAAAGCGATAATCCCCTGGTGCAAGGTCTTCCATTTGTACACGACCATTTTGATTGGTGATCAAAGGCTCCGTGTTCACCACGTTGTCTTGACTGTCAAGGACATCAAAGACTGCCCCCGCCAATCCATTGCCCCGGCTATCGGTTTTTATCAATGAAGCTGAGCCTTGATAATCAATAAAGTCTGCAAGTGCAATTTGAGCTGGTTTGCCAGGTTGACTTGCTTCGATAGTAAAAGTTGTAGAAGCTGTGTTGATGAGATAGCCATCTGGTGCTTGGGTTTCTTTAAAATGATACGTACCAGGCGCCAATCCATCAACAGAAATCAGGCCTGATTCATCCGTGATCAGCGCTGATTCATTTACCACTTGGTCATTGTCATCCAATAGATCAAATGATCCCCAAGACAACGGGCTGTGATCTGCATTTGTTTTTCTTAGTTGAACACTTCCCTGGTAATTGACTAAATCACCTAGATCAACTGGTGTTGGTTTTCCCAATTGGTCTTTGATTGTAAATGGATGCTGTGTTTCATCTAATATATAACCTGAAGGCGCGTTGGTTTCCACCAATACATAGCTGCCAGCCTCAAGTCCTTTGGCATAGATTTCTCCTGCTTGATTGGTCACGATCGTATCCGTATCCGTTGCATCTTTCGTGGCAAAGTGGACTGGCGTGCCTGTCACTTGTACATCTTTGTCGGTTTTATAGATTTGATAGCTGGCATTTGCAAGACCTTCACCAGCTTGATTGACTTTATGACCAATCAGTTCACTTTGATAATTTGAGAAATCTAGATTATCGATGACTTCATTTTCATCATCTTGTGAATCTATCGCAAAATAGATGGGTTGTGTATTGATCACATAACCAGAAGCAGCATCAACTTCAACTAATTTATACGAACCTACGCCCAAATCAGCTAGGTCCAACACACCATCTTCTCCAACGGTGATTTTCCTCGCCAGTGTTTGCTCACCATTTGTGATTCGATAAAGGTCAAAGGTCGCGCCGGCGATCGAACCGCCATCCCCTTTTTTGGTCACTTCGGTTTTGCCGCGGAAATTTTGAAAATCGCCTTGATCAAATACGCCAGGATCACCTTGATACTCGGTTGGAATATCTACACGGATCAACGCAGGATTAATAATATAATCCGTACCATCTTCAGCGGATGGTGCTTTGATTTCTTGGTAATAATAGGTGCCTGGTGCTAAATCAGAAAAGACAATTCGTCCATCTTTGTCGGTTGTCATTGTGACATCCATTTTTTCTTTGTCGCTATTATAAAGAGTAAAATCAGCGCCTGCTAATCCGGTGCCAGCAGTATCCGTTTTACGGATCGAGAAGCTAGCTTGATAATTTTTCAGAGATCCAGCATCAACACTGGCAGGCGCACCTTTAGCTTCATTTCCTATCGTGAAAGCAACTGCCTCTGTATTAAGCAAATAGCCATCTGGTGCTTTGGTTTCAACAAATCGATAATTTCCTGGCGCCAAATGATCGATAGTTACTGTACCATCTTCTTTGGCGATAATCGGGCTGCTATTGACGACTTGATCCGCTTCGTTTATCACATTAAAAGCAGCACCTGCTAATGGGTTCCCTGCTTCATCCGTCTTCTTGAGGCTTGCTGATCCTTGATAATCAACCAAGGCGATTGGGGTGGTACCATCCGGTTGGACAGTCACTACGTCTGGCTCTCCTGCTTGACTGTCTGTGATGTCAAATGGAATCAACGTTGTATTGATCAAGTAACCCGTTGGTGCCTTGGTTTCTTTGAAAGAATACGATCCTGGTGCTAAATCTGTTGCACGAACGAGGCCATCTTCATCTGACACTAGTGGTTGATCATTTACGGGATTCCCTTTTTGATCAAGCACATCAAACGTTGCTCCAGCTAATGGTTCTCCAGTATCCGAGGTTTTGGTCAACGCAGCAGTCCCTTGGGCATTCGTCACTGTCACTTCGACAGTAGGTATTTGCTGCTTGTCTGTTTTAGCTACGATAAAACTGTGTGGTGTCGGATCGAGAATATACCCTGTCGGCGCTGCGATTTCTGTTGCCCGATAGATGCCGACTGGCAAGCTTTCGATGACCAGATCTCCATTTTGATCGGTGGTGTTAGGATCGATTGCCACTTCATCCCAATTATTTCCAGAGACAGAAAGACGGTTGAGACGCTCGATTTTGAACTGTGCCCCCGTTTGATTGCTTTGCCCACTAGTAATTGGATTCCCTGCCGTATCTACTTTATGCAAGATCACTTTGCTGCGTTCATTCTCTAACACAAGAGGTGCCACTTGATCGCCTGTATTCGCGGCAGTAATGGTGACACGCTTTCCTTTGGCCAAATCATTAGATACTGTATACCCATCAGGCGCAGTGGTTTCAAACAATAAATAGTCGCCGAATGGCAATGCACCAAAGGTGATTTGTCCTAATTTACTGACATCCCCTTCTCGCAATAGTTGCGATTTGGTTGTATCCCACAATTCGAAATGCGCACCAGTCAATGGCGTCGTCCCATCACTGTCCGTTTTTTGTAAAATCAAACGACCCTTTTCTCCAGACGCATTTCCTGAACTATGATCGATTTGCACGGTCACATCATGGGCATTGTCGCCTGACACTTCTTCTGTGTTGTCCCCGGTGACCTTCACATTGTTGCTGACTTTATCTGTATTGCCTGCCGCAGAAGAAGTGATAAAACTACGATAGGTCATATAATAAGCCGTCGTGATTTTGTTTGCTAATGTGACGATCATTTCTTGTTGGCCAGTGGCATTATTTGTCGTAACAACTACTGTAAAGTCTTTATCAACTGTTAATGGTGCCTCCATATTGGGTGTGATAGTTCCATCTGCAGCAACTTCTGTTTGAAACAATTGAACGGAAGACTGATCGATCACTTGGTTTGTCGATGGCGTATCTGTGATCTTCACATTGCTCAAAGTAGACTGGGAAGGATTGACCAACATTTGCCAGTTGACGTAGTCTGGATTTGCTGCATCTTGTGCGCCAGTTTTTTCAACAAGTTCGCCACCATATTTAACAGAAACTTCTCCAGTGACTTTCCGAACTTCCCCATTGTTTGCATATTTGGCAACATTGGTATAATCGCCTTGTTTGCCTATCACTTTAGCGGCAACGGATGTTTGAAATTCAATCAGATAGGTTTGTGCAATATCATTGGGAAAATCAACTTCGATGGTCTGTTCATTCAGCACATTCGGTTCTGTTACTTTACGCATCTGCGCATTGACAGCTTGTTCAAATCGCTTCGTGACGGAGCCATCTGGATTGGTCTGAGCATTGAAGACTTTCAAGCTACCTGAGAGATAGGATTGATTGTTTAATACCGGGTCGATCAATGTGGCATTTTCTAACTGATTGCCACTGAGATTGACAGCAACCGTCCATGTGATCGTTTTTGTCACAGCATTGTAGACGCCACTTTTTTGGGCATTCAATGCATAGGGATAATTGGGTTTAAAATCTTTATGATCATTTGAATGATGTTCGTCTCCATTTTGATCATACCAATTAGCATTGATCCCGTTGGTGAAGTGATTTAAGCTCGATTGATCTGGATCTAAGTTGGATACATCAAAATTTGTTCGATAATTGATCGTCAATTCATGATCGGTCGACGCATAATCACCAATCAAATGAACAACAAATCCTGTTTGATAACCGTCATTATCTGTTGTCAAAACTATCGTGTAGTCTTTATTTGGCTGCAATGTCACGTTCGCTGTTTTGTCGCGAATATCCAGATTATATTGCGCACCTTGTCTCAAAGCCATGCTCAATCCACGAGCAGGGGCATAGGTGTCTGTCAGAACCAGATTTGTCATAGCATAGTGGTTCTTGTTGACACTGATCGACCAATCGACTGTACGATTGGCATAATCGATTGTGCCAATATTTTTGATCACGTTTTGTTGTTGTGCTTGTCCATTAGAAGAAGCATGTTCTTCATCATTCACAGAAACTTGATTGCTGACATCAGTCGTTCCATCTACGATCTGATTGACGTCAGTTTTATAATCAATTTGATAGGCTTGATCCACATCTTTTAGAAATTGTAAGGTGAAGCCATGGCCATCGCTTGCCGGCACAACTTGATAGTCTTTGCCAGCTTCTAACGATTGACCTACAGTTTCCTTGCCATTTGTGTCAAAGCTTATGGGTCGAACAACAATAGACGAAGACACAAATTCAAGATTATTACTAGTAGTATCTGTCAAATGTGCTTGAGATTGCTCTATTTTCTTCTCGCCATAATTGTACTTGATACGCCATGAGAATTGTTGCTTGCCAGAATCGTATCCTATGTTTTGTTTTGTTAACAGTTTGCCATAATTCGCAGTGACCGTTGCTTTGGCATCAATACCGTCCGGGTCATTGTCATCGGTCAACATCGCCTGATTGACAAAAGGCACTTGTCCACCTTTATCCGGTATGATCGACTGATTGATGGCTGTTTGGTAAATCAAGCGATAGGCATTTTGCGTGCTGCCGTTGACAGTTACGTTGCCTTTTTGATTCACAGTGTATTCGGATGGATCGAGCAAACGGCCTTGCGCTTTGATCGTTCCATCTAAGTTCATAACCAATTCATAGACTTTCACCGATTGATAATCGATACCCTTCGGCCAACTTTCAGTGATCGTCGGGTTGGTCAATGCATGCATAGCATGGTTAAAATCAATGGTCCATGTCACTGCCGAAGGATTCGGTGTCCGATCAAAATGGCCCTGTTTGTCGATTTCTTTTTCGGTATCTGGACGTATAAAGACATCGACTGGTGGCAGTTGATCTTCTGCAGGGAAAGTAATCGTTGTATTCCCCGGTCCATCTAAATGGGCCGTATCGAAATGGGTGTCAAATGTATAGTCCCCTTTGATATCCGATTCTGTCGTTACATTCTCAGTAAATGTAAAAACAACATGGCCATCGGTATCAACGGTATAGGTGGCATAGACCTCATCACTACCATCTGTTTTCAACTCCCCAGATAATGTACGATTCGGTTTTAATTGATCAGGTAATTGAAAGTCAAAATAATCCCCAGCGACTATTTGTTTTCTGACGTCTTCCGGAATTTGCCACATATAATAGAGCAAGACACTCATTTTATCGGTCAGCGGTGGTTGGACTTCTTCACCAGCTTCGTTTTTGTAGCTGATTTTGGTGTCCGTCAAAATCGTACCGGTGCCATTTGGGAAATACGTACGAATATCGGTTGCTTCATGGCTGACCTACTCGGAAGAATCCGTTGTTTGATCATCCCCAGAAGTAGAATCTGAGGAGACAGCTGCTCTATCTGACCGATTGGACTCTTCACTAGAAGGCGTTGTCGTTTCGGATTCAGAGGTAGTGGTACTTGTTGAACCTGTCGCTTCACTGCTCGTTGTGGTTGTCTGATCTGCGGCCACATACTGATCAGGCAATTGATAAGAGATTGTCTGATCTTGGTATGTAAAATCGACTGTGCCATTCTTCAGAGAAGTGCCGTCTTTGATCGTCAATAAGATTGTTTTACTTACGCTCTCTTCTGCTGGCTGTACGGATAATTGAATGTTGTCTTGTGTGTCATGAAGAGAAACTGTATCTGTCATCGACGTATCAGCAAAAGCCACACTGGAGAAAATCTTTTCTGAGGATTGAATCTCCAGACTTTCTTCTGTTTCCCCAGCTTCTAGGTCGACAGACAAGGCAATTTGATTGTCTGCTTCCCCTTTCTTTGCTTCGACAAGTGTCATTTGTGCATTTTTTTGCATCAGCACTTGCGCCACTGCTGCCACAGGTGCTACGTATTGAAACAAAAGCAAACCCAGCATCATCAAGAAAATTGGTTTACGTGCTTTATATAAACGCCCCACATTTTTCCACTCCTTCAATAGATTCATACGTGCCAATCATACTCTTTTCTATCCATTAATCGAGGAAAAAAATCATTTTTTCACATTCTTCTCACTTGAAAGCGGATCATGTGAAAAAGATTCACATGATTCTATTACTTAAGTTATTAAACAAGCGACAGTTGCATTACACGATTCAACATCAATCTGTTTAATCTGTCACAATTGAAAGTAAAAACCAATTTATCTGCACAAAAAAAGCCGAATCTAAGATTCGGCTTTCTCATCAATTATTCATCAAATAAGCTGCTGCCATTTGAGGCAATCACATCTTTATACCAGAAGAAACTATCTTTACGGGAACGGTCGAATGAACCATTGCCTTCGTCATCGGCATCGACATATACAAACCCATACCGTTTAGACATTTCTGAAGTGGACGCGGATACTAAATCTGTACAACCCCATGGTGTATACCCCATTAATTCGACTCCATCTTCGATTGCTTCATACATTTGTTCAATATGGGCTTTTAGGTATTCGATCCGATAAGAATCATGGATCGAGCCATCTTCCTCAACTGTGTCTAATGCCCCTAAGCCGTTTTCCACAATAAACAAAGGCACTTCGTAACGATCGTATAAGTTGTTCAACGTCACCCGCAAGCCGATTGGATCGATTTGCCAACCCCAGTCTGATGCATCCAAATACGGATTGGATTCACCTAATGAGAAGTTTCCGGCTGCTGAATCACCGCCTGCTTCCGGATTATGGCGTGCGATCGAACTCATGTAATATGAGAAGGACATGAAGTCAACTGGATGTTGTGCCAAGATATCTAGATCGCCGTCTTCAAATGTCACTTCGATGTTGTTTTCTTTGAAGAACCGTTTGGTATAAGCTGGATATTTCCCACGTACTTGTACGTCCGAGAAGAATAAGTTCTCATGGTCTTTTTTGATTTCTTCCATAACATCCGCTGGATTTGGTGTCGCTGGGTAAGATTGCATCCGCGCCAACATCATCCCTACTTTGATTTCAGGATTGATCTCATGGGCAAATTTTGTTGCTAAACTTGAGGCAACAAATTGGTGATGCACTGCTTGATACATATCCGATAGGTTTTGAGTGCCATCTTCAGACACCAAGGCACCGCCAACATAGCCGGAAATCCCCATGATATTGATTTCGTTAAATGTCAGCCAGTATTTGACTTTGTCTTTATAACGCGTCAAGACAGTTTCTGCGTATTTCACGAACAAGTCAATGACTTTACGATTTTTCCAGCCACCGTAGTTCAGCGCGATGCCGATTGGTGTTTCGTAATGGGACAAAGTCACCAATGGTTCGATCCCATATTTTGCACACTCATCAAAGACATTGTCATAAAATTTCAGGCCTTCTTCATTTGGTTGTGCATCATCGCCATTTGGAAAAATTCGTGACCAAGCGATCGATAAACGGAAGGTTTTGAAACCCATTTCCGCATATAGCGCAATGTCTTCTTTATAACGGTGATAAAAATCTGAGCCCCAGCGCTTAGGATATAAGCCATCTTGATCGTTCAAGGCAAATTCGATTTTTTCTTTCGTCATCGGCGCCGCAAAGTCTTCGATATTTTTGCGGTCTTCGGGTTTCACAGCTACGGCTGTATCAGATGTTGCCGGTCCACGGCCGCCTTCATTCCATGCCCCTTCGAATTGATTGGCTGCTGTTGCCCCACCCCATAGAAATCCTTTTGGAAACTGTTTGTCTGTCATTACATGGCCTCTTTTCTATTAATCGGTCGTGGGCCATCCTGTCATAGAACTTTGTCTGAAAAGGGATGGCCTCGTACCGTTGTTCATTTATTTTACAACTTCGATCAAATTGTCATTGGCTGAAACATCTGCGGCATCAGTCGCTAGTACGTTTGAATAATCATTTGAATTGGTCACGATCACTGGTGTTAAAAGAGAATACCCTGCAGAACGAATCGCCTCTGCATCAAATGAAATCAATTTTTGTCCAGCTTTGACCTTATCCCCTTGATTGATGTAAGACGTGAAATGATTGCCTTCCAATTCAACGGTATTCATGCCAATATGGATCAACAATTCCGTCCCGTCTTCTGTCACTAAACCAATCGCATGTTTCGTTGGAAACAAGATTTTTACTTCTGCATCTGCAGGCGCCGTGATTTCGCCAGTAGCTGGCTCAACTGCAACGCCTTTGCCCATTGCACCAGATGAAAATACTTTGTCTTCAACATCTGCTAAAGCGACAACATGGCCTGAAACTGGGCTTTTGATGGTTTCGTCTTTGACGATAGCTGATACAGTGCGTGTAGGTGCAGCTGGTGTCACTGGTACATCAACAGGTGCATCAAGATCTGCATATAATGTAGGAACTTTCAACAACATCATGATGACAAATGAAGCGACAATCGCTAAGACTGTACCGATGGCTAAGTGGATCACACTGTGGAAGCTGCCTGTTGCAGGATCGATATATGCAGGGTACAAGAAGATACCCATACCACCCATTGCATACCCAGTTACATTGAAAATTGATAAGTAGACGCCGACAAAACCAGATACAAGACAAGATACGATAAATGGTGTTTTCATTGGTAGCGTATAGCCATAAATAGCAGGTTCAGTCACACCGAAGATCGAAGAGATCAAGGCTGGCATTGCCCCTTGTTTGACTTTAGGTTCTTTGGTTTTCAACCAAATAGCAGCTAACACACCTGTTTGTGTGAAACATGGCAATACTGCGGCTGTCAAGATGATTGAATGGCCATTTTGCGCCATATCCATGATTGCCAAAGGTACAAGCCCCCAGTGCAAACCGAACATTACCAATACTTGCCACAACGCACCTAAAGCAAAACCATAGACGATTGGACTAAAGTCATAGACTGCTTGGAACGCAATACCGATCCAGCTAGACGCTGTGTTGGCTACTGGTCCAACAACGAAGAAAGTCAATGGAACGGTGATCAAAATCGTTACGAAAGGTACAACAAACATTTTCACCACATCTGGTGTGATTTTACGCATATACTGTTCGATTTTAGAAGCAACAAAAATAGCTAAGATTACTGGCAAGACGCTATTGTAGTAGCCGCCTGCTGGTAAGGTCAAAGTCAAACCAAAGACTTTGCTGGCTGCTGCAACACTGTCTGACAACCCTGGATAAACCATCGCGCCAGCGATCGCCAATGCTGTATAGACATTCATCTTGAATTTACGCGCCGCTGTCACTGCAAGGATCATTGGCAAGTATTGGAACAAGCCATCGCCTAATGTGTTCATCACGACATAAATGCCGTTGCTTGCGTCCATGCCTGTTGCAGCGAGTAACGCAGTGATCCCTTTTAAGATACCGGCTGCTGCCAAAGGACCTAAGAAAGGTTGGAATAAACTTGAGATGACATCAATAAAGCGATCGAACAAGCTGCCTTTCGGCCCATCTCCTTCATCTACATCAACTGTACCACCGTCCGCTAACCCGCCGACTTTCAAAACTTCTTCATAGACATCTGGCACATGGTTCCCAATAACCACTTGATATTGGCCGCCAGCTTTGACCACAGTCACGACACCATCGCGTTTTTGCAAATAGTTGGTGTCTGCTTTGCTTTCATCTTTCAAGTGAAAACGCAGTCTTGTCACACAATGTTTAACAGATGAAACATTTTCTTTGCCACCGACGTGGTCTAAGATATCTTGTGCTAACTCAGTATATTTTGCCATTTTAATTGCTCCTTTTGTGTGTTATTTCGATAATAAAAAGACCAGCAGCAAATTACAATCTAGCCTTGGTGCCAGACGCTCCAAAAAAGAGTCTGCCCCTAGACGTATTGTAAGAAAGTGCAGGTCTTGCCAGCCGAACTGTAACGAATCCATTTATTTTCTTATGATATTTTTGAATGGGCTGCTAGATTGCCGATATGAAGAATCAAATACATCAATTCCATATCGTTGACTAGCCAACCTTTTTGTTCATATAAATAGTCTTTGATTGAATCTGCGGTTTCTTTTTCTTTAGGATAACTGCTGAAAGCCAATGCAATCATTGGATTGGTCATCACTGGTTCTTCCGTCCCCTGACTTTGGCGAATCAAATAATAGCGTATGTGGGTCACAAATCGTTGGAAGTAAGATGAATTTTCATCATATTCGATATTCATGCTGTACTTCACGATCCTTAAAATATTGTTTGTCAGTTCTGTGTGCTCAAAGGCACTCTGATTGGCACTTTTTTCTATTTCTGCATTCACAAAATGCAGCGTAATAAAAGCAGCTTCCTCTTGTGAAAAATCAGGATACAGTTCCCGGCGAATCAAGTCCACCGCTTGCACACTGACCGCGTATTCTTTGGCATAGATTTTTTTGATTTCCCAATGCATGGGATTGGTCAAGACAATGTCTTGCTTTTGTCTGCTGATGGCAAACAAGATATGATCCATCAATGTGAAATACACGTTAGGATTGAAATCGGTTTCAATACTATCCCGAAAGATACGAACGATTTCATAAATCACGGCCATTTGTTTTTCATTGGCTTTTGTCATGACTTTCGACATATGCTCTACAGTCAAGTCATCTTCAGGATAATACTTTTTTTCAATTGATTCTGGCGGGATCAAATCACCGGGTTTTGTTTGAAAACCGATACCTTTCCCCATGAGGATCACTTCGACTTCCTCTTCTTTCGAGAGTACAACATTGTTGTTGATCCTTTTGACTATTTTCACGAACAATCCTCCTTAATCAGCAATTCTCGCAGGATAAACACATTCATTCATAGCAGGCGAGTTGTTTATGCCGAAGGTTCCTGTCCTATGCCGTTCATGATGCACTTTGGCATCTATTTGACAACAGTGTAACCAGCATTGTTGCCTGGGTGATCTCTATTTGAATCTGTCTAAGCAATTTTTAACGTTGTACAGATGATTCAAAAGATCGACGAACGGGTCCAACCTTTTATTGAAAACACTCCCTTTTTGTCTTCTCCCCTTTCAAGCTGCACAGCTGCAGCGACGACTAAGATCCATTGACTTTGGAACCGGTCCTTTTTATATTCAACAAAAAAATTGAGTAAAAAAAGAAGACCAAAGCAAAAAAGTGTACAACCCCGAGAAAGATTCTCATGGGTAATCAACGCACTTTTTTCCTCTGGTCTTGCCTGCCGAACAGTAACGAATCCAGTTATCAGAACACTCTCGCGCTCTGTTGTGATTATCTTACTCAATCTGCAAAGGAATGTCAACAGTTTTTTGCAAACGTTTTTAAATTTATTTTTCAAGGTAGACCAATTCCATGTATTCCCTATCAAAGTGTGATTGCCGATTCAAATTTAACAAGCGTAAGCTCAAAAACTTACGCTTGTTCGTCATGTCTATCTTGTTTCTGCTGTCACAGCGATGGTTCCCCATGGATTATGATCCACTTCATATGCCCAAGTAAAGTTTGTCACCCGATTCGAAATTGGTAATACTTCATTTCTATAAAGAGTCGGAATGGCAAATGCTTCTTCAGCTGCATAAACTTGCCATGCATCAAATGCCTCTTTACGTTTTTCTTCATTAAACGAATCGTTTGAATCGATAGCAGCCAATAAACGGGTATTTTCTTCTGATGCATAACGTGTGTAGTTAAAGGCAGAATTCGGTCCCCACAAACTAGTAGGTGATGGATCATTTCCTGTAGACCACGCCGCTTGGAACACATCAATATCTGGATCATCATTTTTCAACTTGTCATAAAATGCTTGAAAGTCGATTAAACGTCCTGTTGAATATTCAACATTTAGCCCAATTTCCTGCCATTGCTGGATGTAATAATCAGCTAATGGTTGTGCGGTTTCGCCCCCTGACATGGATGCAAAGTTGATCACAAGTGGATTTCCATCTGGATCTTCTCTATATCCATCGCCATCCACATCAATAAATCCTGCATCATCTAGAAGTTGATTTGCTTTTTCCATATTGTAGTCATAGCCAGCGATGCTTGGATCATGCAAGGTACCGTATACTGGTGAAATCAATGTAGTGGCACGCGTTCGTAACCCATAATAGAAGCGCTCACCGATCGCATTGTTATCCATTGCATAGCCCATCGCTTGACGCAAGCTTTTATTGGCCATTTTGGCATTTGGATCATATTCTACTGATCCGTCCTCTCCTAAGACGCCTAAATTGAAACCGATATAGGTGTATGCTCTTTGCATCCGACCGAGCATCTCATACCCTTCAGTATCACTATAAGAGTCATACGTATCTGTTGGCATCTGATAAACTAAGTCAAACTGTCTGGCATTCAAAGCTTCATTGATCGATGCTGAAGGAACAGCACGAAAGACAACTTTTTCCAATGATGGTTTGCCGCCATAGTAATGTTCATTTGGCAAATACTCGACACTCTCACCTGCAACAATATTACTCATCACATACGGGCCAAAGCCAATCGGATTTTTCCGAACTGGATCACTACTTTGCATATCTGCGACTTCAATGCCTTCAAAGGTATGTTTTGGCAAGGCTGATCCGTACACACCCCCACCAGATTGCATCATCCCTGGATGCATTTCTTTGTATTCGATTTCGATTACTTTCTCACTGATTGCTGTGATTCCAGAAATCGTTTCTGCTTCACCAGCATGATATTCTTCCATGCCAATGATATTGGTAAAGTTATTGTCATAGCGAATACCAGTATAATCTTGATGCCCAATCACTTCATATGAAAAAATAAGGTCCTCTGCGGTAACATCTTCACCATCAGCCCACTTCAATTCATCTCTAAGGGTAATCGTTGCTTTGTTGTTATCAAGATCTAATACTAAATCAGCTGGACCGCCATCAACGATTTTAAAATCGCTGTCATAATAGAATAATGGTTCATGGGTAGGTGACATAAAGTGATCATCATACGCATCTTGATAAAATTCGGTATGGAACAACCCTTGGAATTGGGTATCCATTACAACTGCGACTTCAAGAACACCGCCGTCAATTGGTTCATCATCATTAGATGTACTGATCGGAAACACGAGTCCTTCGCTTTCCTCAGCTGCGTTGCTTGTACTTGTCGAATCTGTTCCAGCCTCATTCCCTGACCCGCAAGCACCTAAAATCAATGTTGCGCATAATGTAACGACACCAAAAATTTTTTTCTTCATTGCGTTCCTCCTTATTTGATCCCCTCAGCATTCCCCAATCCTGCACAAAACCGAAACAATGATGATATGATTAGAAAAAGCTAGAGATACTTAATGAATTATAACAATTATCTGCAAATGCCTTTATTCAATATTTTCAGCGAAGGGTGAAATTATTGACAAAAAAGCCTATTACAGTTCATCTATCCGTATCGGAAGCTGAACCATAATAGACTATTTTCTTAAGAAATTTCTTTTTGTGCGGCAAATGCTTTGATTGCTTGGTTGGTTCGGTCTCGGCGGATTTGACGGATTTGCGCCTTCAAACTAGCCCAATCTGACTGCTTAGGTGATGTCGACCAATGCATTACGACTGGACAGTTCGTATCTTTGTTCAAGATATCTGAAAGAATGATCTCAGTATCCACACACACACTTCGTTGCAGTTGAACAGGGGTATCGATCGCGTGCCTCATATGCTGTGCAATGATGCGGTTATATTTCTCCCCGTATGAAAAATCAAGACAGATTTTGATCGGTGCAACGATTTCTTCAAGTGTCACAACTGAAACAAGCAGTGACAAGTAATGATGAAATAAGTACTGGCTGCTGGGACAAACCATATCGAGATGCAGATTCAATGTGATGTAAGCTTTGCAAAAAGCATCGAATTCCGGATAATCCTCAATCAAATAATCAATCGCGGCTTCACTGTAATGCCAATGTGCTGAAGGTTGAAAACTGATAAATATATAATGGATGTGGTACAATTCTTGCTCGATTTTGGCTAAGTCTTCCGTGCCAATCGAAAAACAATCAAGCAAATGATCAAAAAAATGTTGATTCATTTCTGCGATTTCCGGACGTCCAGCAGCAGCAAAGTATGCCCCGTCGATCAATCCTTCTGCTATCATGAACTGGGCGATACCTTCTGCTTCGATTTGACATAGATGGATTTCTTGCAGCGGATTGATCGAATGGACCCACTGCGTGATTTTGTTGAGCAAAGCGGGAGATACTGGAACCATGCGTCCCTTTGGTCGTGCACTGGCTAAATGATGCCCGTTTTTAAATCGTGTCGTAATGATATGCAAGATCAGCGACAACTTGACCGTCATTCGTGCATCTGGTGCACAGTGTACAGCAGGATCATCAAAGAGGGAGCCAAAGCTTTTGACTTTCTCTCGAGTAGCTGCAGGAAAAAGGGTAGGTATTTTCTCCTTACTGCTCAAAAAGAAGATAAACAGAAATTCTCTAATGGCCCATTCATCGCCAACCAATTGAAAATCTTTGGTGATTTTGATGCCATATTGTAATAAAATTTTCTTCAGCAGTTTAAACTCTTTGTATACTGGATTGTGGCTGAAATAATGCCGCTCCGCAAAATCATAAATAGACACCAACTGTTCAAAAAAGCATTCCTTGAAGATACAATACTTTAATGATTGTTCAAAGTAGTATGTAAAAAGTATTTCAGCATGTGTCATCCCTTTGTATATCAATTGAACGATTGGACCCTCTACTTGGATTTCCATATCCTCTTGCAGACCAAATGCGATAAAATCGGCATTCAGTTCGTCAATGGTTTTGTAAAAGAGGAAACTCGACAAGCCTAGAGTGTGCATCATTGCTTCTTTATCATCATTCAATAAAGGTTGGTTTTCTAAATGTTGGACAAATAGAAATTTACGCTTTTCAGGTTTGTTTAGAAAATCGGGAAACATCGTATATTCTCCTTTATAGTTGCAAGTTTTCTGATTACGCTCATTCTTCTTTTATGTCGGATTGTTACTGACACTAAAAAGTATAATGTTTTCAGGAACCCATTTTGTAATCTTTATTTTGCTTTTCACTAAAGATTTGTGAAAAATCAATTTTTATTGAATGGTGAAATTTCTAAGATCGTTGCTATCATTCTCTATCACCAAATCCGTATTATAACATTATATCGATTTTATTTTGGCTTTCATAACAAAAATCACGTTATTTAATCGCAAAAGAAATATAGATATTTTTGTTCTATCGGCTATTCTCGTTTCCGCTAGTGTGATACCATGAATTGAAGGAGGTATTTATGGCAGAAAAAAAAGTGATTCTTCAAACGACTTCGAAAGCTTTTGCACCACGCAGCCAATTACTGACACAGCGTATTTTATTGGTTTACAGCGGTATTCTGATTCTCCTTGGCTGTCTATCCTCACCGCGGGACCTTTTGATCGGTTCCTTCAATATTTTGACGTCGCCAAGCAATCTGATCTCTGATTATTTTGCAGTTGGCAATCTCGGCAGTGCCTTCTTGAACAGCGGTCTCTTGCTGCTTTTGACCGTATTGATCGCGAAGAAGCAAGGAACTGTTATCACCGGCCCGATGATTGCGGCGTTTTTGACACTTTCCGGATTTTCCTTTTTTGGCAAAAATCTCTTTAATTCGATTCCCATCCCTCTAGGGGTTTACTTATATGCATATATTCATCGGAAACCTGTCAATCAGTTTTCTTTGGTTGCTTTATTCGGTAGTGCAGCCTCCCCAGTAATTAGTTATCTCGCTTTTGGCTTAGGACTGCCGGCGCCAGTAGGTATACTGCTAGGCTATGTAACAGGAATCGGCTTAGGCTTGATCTTACCTCCTTTGGCGGCACAGTTCTTGCAATTTCATCAAGGTTTTTCTTTGTATAACATTGGCTTTGCGACCGGGATCGTCACGATGTTTTTTACTAGTTTTTTGCGCCTCTTCGGCCAAGAAGTCCATCCACAAAGCGCGTTGACCACCGAGTATCACCTCTTTTTAGCTATTTTTATTGCAGTGATATGCTGCTTGCTGTTTGTCACTGGGTACGTCTTGAACGAAAGATCACTGACAGGTTTTCCAGACTTACTGCACACCTCAGGCAAATTGATGACTGACTTTGTCACGATATACGGGCTTGGGTTGACCCTGATCAATATGGCCAGTATGGGGTTTTTGATGCTTGCTTTTGTCTTTCTCATGCAAGGCCAACTATCTGGGCCGTTGCTTGGTGCTGTATTGACGGTCATCGGCTTTGGTGCCTTCGGGAATCATCTGAAAAACAGCATCCCTATCTTGATTGGCGTGGTGCTGGCTTCTAAGTTTGGTTTAACAGCAGAAGTGTCGACCTTCAATCTGCTTTTGACTGCTATTTTCGGCACCAGCTTAGCCCCTATCAGCGGCTATTACGGGCCAATCGCGGGCATCATTGCAGGCATCACGCATGCTGCATTGGTCACCAATATCACCTATCTTCACGGTGGCTTGAATCTGTACAATAATGGTTTTTCTAGTGGATTTGTGGCAGCGGCTATGGTACCTTTACTAGATGATATCAAACAACTAAAAAGGCGGAAAAAAAATGATTGAAAAAGAACGCGCACGGCGCATCGCAGATGAGGTCGTCACGTATTTCCTCTCTCATGACTGTACGGACATCACCAGTCAAATGACCTTCAAAGAAGTCGGTTTTACAGCGAAAGTTTGCGGACCGTGTCCTGAAAGGCCAGCAGATCTGGAACACTTTATCGATATGCTGAACACCCCGCGAGATATTACTTTGGAAAACTATTATGTAGAATTACTGGGTGGCCATCAAACGATCCACGAAGAAAAAGATTACTATTTGTTAGGCTTGATGATCGATGAAGCCACGATCGTCTTCGAAGATGATTTCTTGACTGTTCACCTGTTTCGCAAAACATACGGTCAAGGCAATTGATTTCACCTACACACGAACTGATAGGACATGCGCGACTCGCAACGAGGATCACGCATGTCCTATCAGTTTCTTTCATTTATCTGCTAATGTGCAGATTCAGCTGATAGCGTTTCTGCTATCCACTGATTGCGCCTTGTGACAAAAGTGAAAGTTGTTTGATAGATTTTTCCCACTCTTTTTCTGAAAAACAGCGTTATACTTTCACCATAATCTAAATAGAGGTGTATAAATCATGAAAAAAGTATTGATTGGCTTAGCAGTTGTCGTCCTTGTTGTATTCGGCGGCTTACAACTTGCACAAAAAATCGTGATGGGTGGAGATAGTTACTATGTCCAAGTCACCACCAATGGAGAAAAAAGCACATCACAAGATAGCAATGGCACGATCGTGAATGAATATGCCTATGCGTTGACCGGCTATGATGAAGACGGCCAAAGCAAGGCATTGTCATTTACAGCCTATCAAGATCGCCCCTTGCGCAAAGAAGCTTATCTGAAAATCACTTGGAACGAAAAAAAGGGTGTCACTAGCTATGAAGAAGTGCAAGCATCAGACATCCCATCAAAAGCATTGGATCAATTAAAAGGAGCGTAATCAGCACATGGACACAATCATTCAAGCACATGAATTAACCAAGACATACGGCAAAAGCAATGAAAAACAGACCCAAGCCTTAAAAGGGATCACATTCGAAGTTGAAAAAGGCGAATTTATCGGCATCATGGGGGCTTCAGGTTCAGGAAAATCGACCCTATTGAACATCCTTTCGACACTAGATCGTCCCAGCACTGGCTCAATCGAAATCAATCATAGTGACATCACAACATTAAAAGGCAATGCCCTTGCCGATTTTCGCAGCCGCGAGATTGGGTTTATCTTCCAAGATTTCAACCTTCTGGAAAACTTGACCGCGTCAGAAAACATCGCAGTCCCCTTATCATTACAAGGGGTCAAACCTAAAGTGATCAAACAACGCATCGCACAAGTTGCGCAACGACTATCCATCAGCCAAATTCTCGATAAATACCCTTCAGAGATTTCTGGCGGTCAGAAACAACGGGTCGCAGCTGCACGCGCCTTGATCACAGAACCAACGATTTTATTCGCTGATGAACCAACAGGTGCCTTGGACTCTAAAAGCGCCAAAGACTTGCTGGATATGATGGATGATCTGAATACCAACGATCAAGTATCGATTTTATTGGTGACCCATGATCCTCTTTCCGCAAGTTATTGCCAGAAAATCCTGTTTATCAAAGATGGCATGATCCATCAAGAAGTCAAACGACATGACCAAAGCCGAGAAGATTTTTACCGACAAATCCTTGTCATCCTTGGCAACTTGGAACAGTAAGGAGGAAACACTATGCTTTGGAAATTATCACTTACTGGTATCAAAGGTCGTTTGAAAGATTATATCGTGTTGTTCTCGGGATTGGTCATGGCTTCTGCGATTTTTTATATGTTTGAATCAATGGCCAGCAATGAAGCATTTTTGACTAGCAACTCGATTTTAGGTACGATTGTTTTCATTTTTCGCTTTGGTTCCGTGTTGCTTGGCATTATCACCTTTGCCTATATTCTCTACGCCAATTCGTTTCTGATGGCGATGCGCCAAAGAGATTATGCCATGTTTATGATGCTCGGCGCCAAAGGACGCAAAATCGCCCAAATGATTTTTATCGAAACCTTTCTGGTAGGCTTCGCAGCCACACTCCTTGGTTCGATCGTAGGCATGGGCCTTGCCCATGGCGTCAATGCGCTGCTTGTCAGCCGTCTGAATCTGCAGATTACTCATTATGCAGCTTTTAGCAGCAAAGCCTTGTTGGTGACATTGATTTTCTTCGCCTTGCTATTCTTTGTGGCAGCTATTTTCAATGCTGCTGCGATCACCAAAAAAGCGATTTTAGACTTATTGCGAGAAACGAGTACGCCAGCGCGGTTGAAACAACGGCCCATTTGGCTTTTCTTACAAGCGATTCTTGGTATCGGTTCATTGGCGTTTGGTTATTACATGATGAGTGATTTGATGAAATTTCAATTGATTGGCATTGGTGCCGCCTTAGTGACGATCGTTCTAGGCACGTACTTGGTCTTCAAATCGGTCTTGATCGCGGTCTTGTCGGCCCTGAAAGCATCAGATACGATCGCCATGAAAAAATTGAACAACTTTACCTTTTCCCAATTGAGTTTCCGTATCCGCGATTATACACAAATGCTTTCCATGGCAGCCATGTTGTTTGCTTTGGCCTTAGGGGCATTGACTGTTGGCTTAGGATTCAAAAATGAAATTCCTTTGATGGCCAAATCCGTTGCGCCTTACGATCTGATTTTGAACAATGCCCAAAAAGCGGATGCCCAATCCGTCACGGACTTACACCCTACCCTTGATACTATCTATAGTCAAAAAGAAACAGACGATGCGGTCTATTACGTCAAAGAACAGTTCAACGAACACCCATTGCTGGCACCAAAATATGACGAAAATGGTGTGGATAGTCAATATAGACAATTATCTGGTGACGTGATCGCCAAAGATTTAACTGCACAAGATGCCTTGCGGGAATATGAAGTTGCGGAACAACGAAGCAAAGAAATCCGCCTTGTATCCCTCAGTGATTTTGCAGCAATTGAAGCAACAGAAACCAGTTTGCGCTTGATTCAAGTCGCCGATTTTGAAACGAGTTATGCTGCGCTGCACACCTTAGCAGAAGCCAATCAATCAGAAAATACAGCTGAACCCATCGAAGCCAACTTCAGCCAACGGGTCTTTGTATATGACACTTACAACGGCATGTTCTCTGGTTTCGAATTCATGGGCTTTTTCTTAGGCATCGCCTTCTTGACGATGTTAGCCAGCTGTCTAATGTTCAAAATCTTATCTGGTGCCAACAACGACATCATTCGCTACAATATGCTGCGCAAAATCGGTACGCGAACTTCTTTATTGAAACAATCGATCAGAAAAGAAATCGGCGTGTTGTTTTTAGTCCCTGGTATCTTGGGAATGATCCATGTCTTGTTTGGACTGAAGATGTTCACCACATTGATGCGGGATCCTTATGACAAATTATGGGTGCCATTCAGTATCTTTATTGCGTTGTATGCTATTTACTATAGCTTAACTGTCTGGTTGTATACCAATATCGTCTTGAGAGAAGACAAATAAACAAAGAACCGTATGCCTGCAAAACGAAGCCGTCTTGCTGGTCATACGGTTTTTGATTTCTCTAGTCAGGTCCAGTCATGCCAATCATTCGGGCATGTCGAAGCAGAGAAACCCGCGAATTGACGACGCAGTCCTTTAATGCTATTCTATTCTGAATACGTTCTGAAAATAATAAAACATACTATCACCAAATAAATATTATTTAGATAGCAAGAAAGGTGGCTTTGTTTGACAAATATCCTAGGTTTTATTTCATATATCATCGTGGCCAGCTTCTCCCCAGGCCCCAATGCACTCTTATCGATGGCCCATGGCGGTAAATATGGCCTGCGCAAAAGTCTTTTGTTTAATTGGGGGATCTTTGTCGGTGTCTTGATCGTGATGAATATCTGTGCTTTTTTCAGCCGTTTGCTGCTGACCGTCTTTCCCGGCTTTCAATCCGTCATGGTTTGGATCGGCGCTGTCTATATTCTTTTTCTAGCGTGGCAGACCATCAAAAGTAAGGCCGAATCAGAAACCACTACTGATGAAGAGGAACATATCTTTTTTCAAGGCATGCTGCTGCAATTTGTCAGCCCAAATACATTGCTCTATGGAATCACCGTGTACGCATCCTTCATCTTGCCAAATTACGAAACACCGACAGCACTCCTTTCATTTTCGCTGCTGTTGGCGCTGGTTGCATTCATTTTCACAGCCTGCTGGACTATTTTCGGGGCATTATTCCAACATATCTTACGAAAATATACCTACTGGGTCAACTTAGTATTGGCATTGCTTTTGGTATACAGCGCATTGGCACTGATATGGCGCAGTCTATAAAATAAAAAAACAGCATGGATGATCCAGGCAGCTTTACACGCCTGATACATCCATGCTTATTTTTTTAGTCATGTGTTTTTTCCTCGGGTTTCCAAAAGAGCAAGAAGGCGATCCTGACTGCGATCAAGCCCAAAACCACTGCAAAGATCAGCGGATTTTGCATCCAAATCATCAAATGCCCTAAATAAGGGATATGCAAGGCCAAACGACCAACATATTTGTCCTCAGTCACCTGTTTCATATCATTGACTGTATTGTGGTCGCCTCTCGTTTGGATGCCTTCATCAGTGATGGAAATAATCCGATGGGTCACCATCGTGCCCTCATTCTCGAAAGTAATGATTTCGCCTACTTCCAGCTGGTCAAAATCTTCCGCCTGCACAACGACATAATCTCCCACCCGCAAGGTGGGTTCCATACTGCCGCTGATCACGGTATACCCTTTATACCCAAACAACCCATCGCCTTCTGGTTTTGAAAGAAAGTTCAGCACCGCCAGCAACAAGACCGCTGCTACTACAAGCGTACCGCAAAGGGACCAAAGGATACGCAACACCATGTTTATTCTATTCAAGATATCTCCTCAACTTTGATCAATTGATTTTGTTTGGTTGAATTATACAAATAACGCCCCCATTTGCTAGTCACAAAAACCCGACTTTCATAGGTTTCCAAACCATTCTCCAGTTGAACTTTTTCAACGAAAGCCGGCAATGAAGACAAAAACTCTTCAGGACGCTGATCATTGAGAACTGTCATGTCATAACGAATGGTTTTTGAAGCTAACCCCACCTGCCCTGTGCCATCGATTTGAAAGACATCAGAAGCAGTGTCCGGCTGCAGTACTAACAAAAGATATTGCTCCTTTAACAGCAAATACATTCTTTTTTTGATGATGGCGATCGATACACTCTCTAACTCAGCCTGCGCATTTTGATCCTTAGTTTCAAAAGCCGTCAGATTGGTCAATTGCAGCATTTGCGGCGAACGCGTTGTCTTTGCGACACTCTTTGCCTCATCCACAAAATCCTCTTTGGTCATCGGTTCGGTATATGTAGACCTTTCAAAAAAATCGGTCCGAAAAATATCCTCTTTGATTTCATCGTTCAACACAGCGGTAGACAACAAATGTTGATTATCGGCATTTCTTTCGTTCATTTGCACTTTAAGCAAATAAAAGAAACCTGTAACAGCAGCAAATAACAAGATACTCACAACGATTTTATACTCTCTTTTCACCCAACACTTCGCTACTTTCTACAAGTCGTGTCAATCTCGTTTAAAAAATGACCAAACAAAGAATAGCGCAATTAGACCACAGAGTAAAGCAAAAATTAAGGGATTTTGCATTTTCATCATAAATGTGCCTAAAAAAGGGATGACCATGATTTTTTTGCCAATATAATTGCTTTTCGTGACCGCTTCTTGATCAGGGGTCTCATTTTGGTCTCCTTGGACTGTCGCAGATTCTGCTGTTTTTTCAATGACACGATGGGTCACGATCGTTTGGTCTTCTGCCTGATAGGAGATGATGTCCCCTTCTTGGATACTGTCAAAATCATCCATCCGATCAATCACATAATCCCCCGCGCGAAATGTCGGTGTCATGCTGTTGCTCAAGACAGTGTAGCCTTTAAAGCCCAAAAGCCCCTTGCCTTGCGGCGCAGATAAGACATTTAATAGAACAAATAATAAAACGATGACGGTTAAGATAGTCAGTAGACTATTGGTGATTGTTCTCAGTTTCATTCTGGCTCCTGACTTGGTTCGGTTTGGTTGGTGGTTGATTCGGTTGATTCGGTTGATTCAGTTATTGAAGCATCTGGTTGATCTTCAGTCATCCTATCGGACACGCCTAAATCCGTATCATTTTCTGAATCGACTTTCTTCTCATCGCTTTCTTGCGTAGAGTTCTGTTGAGATTCATTTGTATTCTCTATATCTTCGGAGAAACCAGAAGCGGATTTTGCATGACTATTTTGTTGCATTTGAGTAGAATCAGTTGAATAGCTAGCAGAAGAACTTGCGTAATCTGTCCGCTTATATAATGTATAACTTTTCTCTGAAGTTGTAGAGCCAAATCCAAATTGATAACCTAGAAATACAATCATCTGTTCGATGGTATCGGGTTGATTCGAAAAAGAATAATCAAAAGAAATTTTCACATAATCCATTTTTTGGCTATATGAAACGCTAAATCCACTCATAGAACTGTTGCTGAATGGTTGCAAATAATAATGGCTTAGAAAATTCTCAGGGATTTTCATATAAAAATCTGTCGATACTTTAAATGAATTTGCTTGTCGTTTCGCAGTCTTGTTAACAACAGTCGTTTGAAAATCAGAGATCAAGTTGGACAGATCAATGTCAGAAAATTCTTCTTGATCCACTGAAATAACTTCCCTTGAAAAAACTATCTGTTTAGTCATCTTATCCTTAAATATCAGCTGGGCCTTCTTACCACCTTCTGTATCTAATTGTTTCAGATGGATTATACTATTTTTCAAAAAAGATACTTCAAATTCCTTAGCATCAGTACCTGTAAATTCAACATCGAAATTTTCCCTCACATAGTTGCCAATCTCAGCAGAGGTCAAGCCATAAGAAAATGTATTCGTCTGTTCGTTACTAAACATTTGGTAGTTTGTCCCTATAGTACTTGAATAAAGAGGATTATTCGTATAAGTATTCGTCCGATTCACGTCTGATTCTAATATTAAAGGTTTACAAAAATCATTAAATTGATTGTAAGTTAAATGATTATCGATATAATCGAATTTAATACCTGCGACCGTAAACTTAGCATCAACCACACTATTTTCTATACCCAATTGAAGTTTAAACCCTTCTTGGGCAACATATTCAATGGATTTGAGAACATAGTTGAAATTTCCCGACTGTACTGAGTGTATAGCATGTTTGAGTTTAGTTTCTGTATCATCTTGTTCTTTCAAACTGATCATCTGATTGTTCTTATATTTAATAAAAATGATTCCTGGAACAACTGTTGTATACTTATTATCAAGGGTACTATAATACAACTGCTGACCTACAGCATATCCCGCTTGGTTAAATGTCAGACTTTCAGGCCATGCCGAAATTGGGACTGCTTCACTTGCACTTTTGAATGAAAATTGTAGGCTATCCGAATCAAAAAAGCCTATCGTGTCTGAATCAGTATTGGCTTGACTGATCGTCACTTTGACCTCAACAATCAAAGCTTGGGTGCTGTCCCATTGTTTCATTTGTTTAATGGAAAATTGGAGGGTCCTTTCCTCTCCCGATTCGATTGATTCCTTTTGGGTTGGAGAATTGATTGCTAAATATTGCCCAATTTGCGCCTCACTTAAGACTTGATCCCCGAGTTTTGCAGAGACGATCGAATACGTCAATTTTCCATCTAAAGTTCCGGTGTTCTTCACCTTTACATTGTGAACCTGATTCTCTCCTATATGCGCAAAAGATTGGCTCGTTGTAGATTGATTTTCAAGCGTCATCGACAACGTCCCTAGTTGCAACGACAAATCAGCAGAAAAAATTTTCTCATCCATAAAGACAGCCTGTACTTCTTTTGGAAACGTACATAGAATACAAAAGAAAGCGGCCAAAATGACCGCTGACAAATGAAATTGCCTCCGCATATTTTGCCCGCCTTTTAAAATTAATTATTTGTGTTTTGTTCCACAGTTATATTAATGGCTTCAGAAGCTTTAGATAAATCAAAAGTTTGGGAATCCTTATTTCTACCTGTCGAATCATTATATTTTTCAGCGTCCTTAGGATCGATTGTAATGATTATTTTTACAAAGATTTTATCATTCGGAGAAATATCAAATTTATTTCCAGATATATCTTGTGCTGTAGATCGATCATCTCCACTTAATACTACAATGTTCAATCTCATTCCACTTGAATCTAATTGGTCTTCAAAACCCTTGCTAACTGTATAAAAGACTTTTGCATCTAAGCTACCTGTATATTGTACAGTTTTGGTTAACGTAAACGTATCACCGGGTTGAGCATTGGCAAAAGAATTTCCAACTTTATTAGAAATTTTTGCATTTTCACTGTAATTGTCCATATAACCATATTGCCACTCGTCATTTGAAGTATCATTAGCCAAACTAACTGTACCAGTGGATAATTTGATTTCAGAACCCACACTCGTACTATCTGTAAAATAAGCATATGTGCCGTAAGTAGCAAACCCGATAAAAATAAGTGCCAGCATCAGAATTGAATAACGGTTGCTCTTGCGCTTTGTATTTCCTTCGCCCTTTTGTTGTTTGTGATTAAACATTTTTACTCTCCTTATTATGTGTCTTCTAAGCTCAACGTTCTAAAGTATAGCAAAGGAAAAACCTTATGACAACAAGGAAAAACAGCATTTTTAATTTTATAACGCTAGACAAAATATTCACAATAAAGGTTTTATACAAGACGAAGATTTTACCGGGATATATAATTATTAAAATTCAATCATTTAGAAAAATACTTTATAACTATTTTGCGATCGATATGTTTTTTAAAATTTATTTCGCTGTCAAATAAACTGTGCATAGACCTTTAAATTCAACAAGTGAGAACGGAATCATAAAAATACACTGTTTTCTCGAAAATATTGCTGTGATTTATTCGGTTAAAATAACGTTAAATAAAAACGAAATTCAGTGATGGATTCATTCCGGAAAAATATACAATAAAGCATTAAATATTCATCTTTTATAACATTAGAATTTGATTAAAAAACTTACGTTTATTTAGTAAACTAGTTTAAATTTTAACCGTTTTCGAAATAAATGTGTAAAAATCTAGGACTTAGGATCATCTTTATGCTTGACGATCTGCAATTACTGAATAACAACCAATAGCTATCCAACCTATCTAACTACTGATATAAAAGCATTTATCTATCTTTGACACAATGACCCATCATTCGAAATATCTTACCAATTAAAAACCAAACGACACAAATAAGCTATCGGCTAAAAAAAAAGACATTTAAGTCTAAATGAAGATTATTTTTTTCTCATATAATCATTTGGGTGCACAATGTATTTTTACTTTGTATAGTGTCAAAATTCGACAATCAAAATATTCATTTTTGAACATTTTTTCGTTGTCTTTATATGCAAATAGCAGGAGTTATAATAACTCCAAAAAATAGAGCAGTTAAAAAGGCGTCTTTTTAACTGCTCTATATTATAGCCATGAACAACATTACTGATTATCTGGTACGCCTTCAATCGTCAATGATTCGATACTTGCCGCGGTCATATCGGCTGTCACATTGGCTTGGAATGTCACTTGATCGCCGACTTGCAAGAATTGTGCGTAGGGTGAATTATTGATATTGACACTATAGATGGTGGGATCATCTTCTAATAGGAAGGAGATCACTGTTTGGCTGGTGCCAGTCAATAATTGGACCCGTTGTACGATGCCCTGTTTTTCAGCCATGTTGGCTGGATCACTGCTTTGATTATTGCTGCCGCTAGTGGCTAGCTCAATGCGATAGGCGTCGAGGGCAGTCTGCGCCGTATCCGCATCAATGACGATATCATTGTCAACAGCGTTGATGTAGACGTATTTCTTGAAGATTCCTTTTGAATCCATCAATGAAACGATCCAGGTCTGGACACCGTCGATATTATACAGAACAGGCATTTCCGCTTTCCATTTTTTCTCAGGGTATATTTTAGACGCGATCGAGATGGCGCCATCACTATCCATGATGCCTACATCAGTATCGCGATAATAGGTCAGTTGTCCTGTGCGTGCATTGATCAAAGAGTAGCCTAATGCAGAATCTTGGTTGCTGTCATCACTGGTGAAATCAGTGAAATACATCAATTCACTGTCTTTGTTCAACATCGGGGTGATTTGACCAGACGCATAAATGCCATTTTCTGTTGGAATTTTGACATCTTTCTTCGCACCGAAAATAAATTGGTTCCACCAGCCTTGGCTATACCGGCCATAATACTCATTCAAGCGATTGGCTGCCGCAGAAGTAATCGGCGCATCAATAAAGCTTGGGGCTTTTTCACTATCATAAAGGTTGACCTCACCGGTTTCAGCATTTAAGACCGCTGTTTTGAAATGATCAAAATGCATCAAACCTGTGACCCCATATTCCTTGTACAATGTTTGTACATAAAATGGATTCCCTGCTTCATCGATTTCCAAATTAATCGTGCCTAATGCGCCATAACCTGGAAACGCGGCATAGATTTTTCGTCCAGCATCTTCATTGAAATAAGCTGAAGGTGTATAATGCAACGGTTTGTTAACGAACTCAGGCTGGGCATTGATATCTGTGGCACTGATTTTAAAATAGCCGGGAATTTCTTTGAGTTTGAACCATTTCCA
The DNA here is from genome assembly GCF_001297065.1 of Enterococcus sp. RIT-PI-f. GTDB lineage: Bacteria > Bacillota > Bacilli > Lactobacillales > Enterococcaceae > Enterococcus_D. The sequence continues at coordinate 42,636 of NZ_LHOX01000005.1, forward strand.
AAACCCATTGTATTCCAGCGTGGCCACATAGACATACTCGCCATTGATGGTTTGTGCTGTGATTCCGTCCAACGTGAACATATTGGAGTTGGGGATCACTGAAAATTTTTGCAGCATTTTTCGTTTTGCGGTATCAGGCGCGATCGCTATCGGCGTTTCTTTCGTCGACGTCAGCGTTTCTGCCTGCTCTTCGGTTTTTGCTGGAATCGTAGCATAGATTGAATCCGTAGATACAATGCGTGTGATTCCACTGATTCCCCCTAATAACAATGCTGCAACAATAGCCAGCCAAAATAATTGCGGTGCCAAAGTCATTGATTTTTTCGGCGGATTGACTACTTTCTTTTGTTTGGCATTTTTGATTTCAGTTGCAAGCTGACCGGATTGAATGTATCCCAACAACCATAAAAGCATGCTTGCCATTAAGACACCGATCAAATTGATCCATAAGATCGAAGACAGTGTTTTGCTAGGCAGCACTACGTAAATAATCCCCGCTAAAATCAGCAGCTCGCCAATCGTCAAGATCATGATGGGTTTCTTCTTGCCTTTTTGCAGGATCGCCAACAATACGTTGGTGCCCAAGATCCCTAATCCAAATAAGATGGTTAATTGCATAAAGTCAATAAACATCACTTTTCTCCTTTCATTTCCCTATAGTTCATTATTGAGCAAAACAACTATTTTGTCTATCCATCTTTAGAAGGATAAATAAAAACCACCGAAGCCCGCGCGCAGCGACTTCAATGGTTGATTGATGGTTATCCTTTGGAATTTCACTTGGTACCCATATGCATAGCAGTGACGCCTCCTGCATAGCTTTTGATGCGCACATCCCGAAAACCCGCCGCCTCAAAATCAGCCCGCAACTGCTCTTTGGCGGGAAATGATTGGGCAGATTCTTGCAGCCAAGCATACTCTTGAAAGCTCTTTGCGAAAATCTTGCCAAAGAAAGGCATAATATAATGAAAGTAAAAACGAAACAGTTGTTTCCACCCCATCATTTCAGGCTGTGATGTTTCCAGACAAACCACTTTACCGCCAGGCTTCACCACGCGGTAAAGTTCCTGTAAGACTTGCTGATGATCTGCGACATTCCGTAAACCAAATCCGATCGTCACATAATCAAATTGATCAGCGAGAAAAGACAGCTGCATTGCATTGCCTAATTGCCAGTCGATGGCAGCCGCATCCTCTGCGCTAGTTTTTTCTTTTGCAATCAGCAGCATTTGTTCACTAAAGTCGACCCCCGTCACGTGACCAGAAGGCCCCACAGCATTTGCCAAGGCCAAACTCCAATCTCCAGTGCCGCAGCAAACATCCAAGACATCGCTGCCTTTCTTTACAGACATACGCTTCATCACATCTTTTCGCCAATGCTTATGCAGACGAAAAGAAATCAGGCTATTCATTGGATCATATTGCGGTGCAATTCGTTCGAACACTTGATGCACTTTAAGTTCCTTGCTGGGAAGTGCCATTGTAGTTCCTCCTCGCTTCAATAAAGGCGTTTTCATGATTTTTTAAGTCTATCATGAACAAGAGGAATGAACAAAGATTCGAACTTTGCTGCTTAAGCAAGGTTCATTTGACTATTTTTTTGTGCATATACAGTGTGGCCAACCGATAGTCGTAGTAGATTTTTGAGAATGCCAGCAATTCTCCATTTTTGAGGTAACTATCATCCCGCACGATCAATGTGGGCATACCCGCTTCTAAGTGAAAGAATGCTGCTTGTGGTGCAGTTAGTGCGCCACTTTCGATAAATTTATCAATGAAACCGACTTCCAACTGTTTCTCTTTGGTCAGTGCTTCAAAGATCGACCCTTGTACCATCTCATCTGACATCTGCCCGACCCTGTCAGCAAGATAATAAGAATGATCGATCAAGTAAGGTTGACCATCCAATGTGCGGTAGCGTTGCACTTCAATAAAACGCTGATCATGGGCAAATTGTATTTGGCTTGGCAAGAACAGCGCTTCTGAACTGGTGACCTCGCGCTTAAGAAACTGAACAGTCTGGATGTTCTTCTCCCCTCGAGTCAAATCTTCATTGGAGCCTAGCTCACCTTGTTTCAAAGCAGCAGGATCCGTTTGCGCTCTGACAAATGAACCCCGTCCTTGCATTTGATAGATCCGGCCCATTTTGCTCAATTTATTCAGCGCTTGTCGCAATGTATACCGGGAAACCGCATAGCGCGCCAACAATTCACGCTCACTGGGCAACTTCCCTGCATCATTTGCTAGATCATGACTATCTATTCCTCGAATCAATTCTGCCACCAATTGATCGATCGTTGGTTTTTCCATTTTCCTCGCTCCCTTATTTCTACTACTCAATATGTACACGATTTCCAGATAAAAAGCCAGCTATTTTTTTGATAGCCGGCTTTCGGATGGAATTGTTCAAATTAGACATTTGTCGCTTTGCTTTGTTCTTCGTTGTATAATTTGCCATCATACATTTTGATGAATGGGAACCAAATCAAGAAGGCCACCGCTGCACAGATCAAAGCTAATACGAAAGCTCGCCAGTCACCACCAGAACCGATAAAACCGGAAATCCCAACCGGAATGGGCCATGCCACTTGCGCCAGCGGTGGATTGACAAATCCCCACGAAATAGCAAAATAAGCTATTGTCATAGAAGCCATCGGTGCTAAGAAGAATGGAATTGCAGTAAATGGATTGTACACCACAGGCATACCAAACAGAATTGGTTCATTTATATTGAAGATTGAAGGCACAATAGCTGCTTTTCCTAATGCACTTAGTTGTGCTGATTTGGCAAAAAAGGCAATGAATATAACCATGCCAAGTGTTGCACCTGATCCGCCGATCGTTACAAAACTATTGTTGAATTCACCCGCAAAAGCAATATTGGCACCGTTTTGATTTTCTACCATATTCGACAACACGATTGGTGTTAAAAATGAGGTAACAATTGTTGCACCGTGTATCCCAACGATCCATAGTGCATGCATGAAGAAATAGATAACTAGCAAACCAATCCAGCTACTACTGATTTGTGAAACAAAGCTAAATGGAATAGCAATCACTTTAAAAATATCTGTACCTAAAGCAACTAATGAACCGTTGATCACAATAACAACCAAAACAATCAATGCTGTTGGTATCAACGCAGTAAATGAGTTAGATACCCCAGTTGGTACTGTATCAGGCATTTTGATCACAATATTGCGTTTTACACAAAAAGCATAAATTTTAACAGCAATGATCGACATAATTATTGCTGTAAAAATACCTGTAGTGCCAAGTCGCGTCACACCGCCAGCCATTTCCCAACCATCGATGATTTTTTGATCGTCCGTAATAACATTGACTAAAGTAGCCATGCCTCCTTCGAATACCAATTGCGGCAAACAAATGAAGTAAGCCATCATCGACAACAATGCTCCATTTAATGGATTCAAAAGAATCTTTTCCTCTTGTGCTTGGATTTTCGTATATTCGTAACCAAACACTAAACAGAAATATAATGCTAAAATCCCCATTGTAGCAGTATTACCAAGCATATAAAGACTTTGTACTTTGTCAAAAGACGCACTCCAAATTCCTTGTAGAGCAGGAAAACTTTGCGGCAAGACACTAATAACTAAGAACATTGATCCCACAATCGTAAAAGGGATCGATGCCATACCAGCAGCCATCACGCCTCGTACAATTCTCAATTGCGAGATTTTACCCATTGGTCCCATTAAGTAGCGATCTAAAAAACTAAAAACTTTACTATTTTCTGTATCCATCTTATTTTCCTCCCGTTCCTTCAAACGCTTTCAAATATGCTAAATATTTATCTTGATCATGCTCGATCAACCAGATCTTGCGTTGTGCATATAAACAAATCAGCAGACCTAGCGTAAACAGACCAAGCAAGAGCCAACGCCCTGTCTGATTCATAAATGGGACAATATACTGTGTTTGTCCTATCAATGCGAAAATAATCCCTATGAGATTAATCGCCATTTGTATCCATAGACCACATTTGGTCACCTTCAAACGATTCGATTGCTGCCAATATTTTTGTGTTTGCTCCACCAAAATACAGCCGTCCATGACCATTAGCAGGATTGGAATCATACCAGCAACTGTCCAATGGGCGATACTCAAGATTGTCCAATAAAGATTAACGAAGAAAAAAAGTGCGGTTACATAACGTAAGAACATAAATCGATTAAAGCGCATACTATTTTGGGCAACTTGTTGTTTGCTCAGACTATAAACAGGTTTGCTGTTTTTCATTTCATTTCCTCCTTTCAATTTGTTTGCAGATGTTCGCCCAACAACTTGTTCGAACAAGTTCTATTTTAGCATATTATTTTTCAATTGCAACCGATTACTTTAAACTGTTTTCATTGTTTATCTGGATGAGATTGATTATTTGGTAGATTTTGCTATGCTAATAATAAGGGAACGAAATTCTGATCTATTCACCAAATAGACTGTAGAAAGAAGGTTTATTAAATGGCTGAGCCATTTGCATTTGTCAATGATCAACACAAATTAGTCGAGTGTTACACAGCGGACATAGATGCGATCGAAGATCCTTATTTTTCAGTCGGCTTTATCATTCAACCACTTGACCAAGGCTATTTTATCTTCAATTCCATCAATTTGACCGGTTCTTTAGAAAGTATCCAGCTGCGAAAAGTCGAGGACATTACCTTGCTAAAGGACAATACTGCCTATCTTGACGCGTTTACCTACTATATTAACTATAATAAGCAGCATCAATTATTCGATCCTTATCAGCTTGAGGCCCAATTGAATGAGCAACGCTTTGACACGATTTTTGCGCTGTTCAATCAACTATTACAAAAAAAACAGATCATCAACATCCTCACCTATGAAGATCAAGTATTCACAGGGACAATCGCACTCTTAGACCAAGAAAATATTGTTTTGAATTTGTTGGACTTTGAAGACTACACGTTCCATACAAAACAAACGATTCCTTTCAAACACATTCAAACCATTGATCTCTATCATCGTGAAAACTTCTTGATCAAAGTCTATCTTGCCAGCAAAAGCTGACAAATCCCTTGCAATCAATCGATAACATGCGTTCTAATTGCCTTTTGATCGCTCACCACTTACACTTCAACTAAAAGGATAGTTAATCGAAGGAGTGTATACAATGGATGATTTAGAAGCATTTCTTGCTAAAATCACAGATCATGATAAACAAGATAAACTGCGGACTTTATTTTCAGATATTTTGGATGAATTTCCTGATCTGCAGCCTGTTATCAAATGGGGACAACCAATGTTTACAAGTCATCAAACATTTATATTAGGCATCAGTGTATCAAAACCACATTTTTCAGTGTCTCCAGAAACGGCTTGTTTGAATCAATTCATCCCTGAAATCGAGGCAGCGGGATATAGTCATACCGACAATATTTTTCGTATCAAATGGACACAACCAATTGATGAAGCGTTGATTTTTAAGATGATTGCCTTTAATTTGGAAGAAAAAGCAGACATGACGACTTTTTGGCGATAATCGAATAACTCTGAACGATCAATATTTTATTGGTCGTTTTTTATTGTCTTGATAAATAATACATGATATTATGCAAGTAAAACTATTTGTAGGAAGTGAACCCATGTTAGGAAATCTTCGATTGATTCCCCAAAACTATCGCCTTGCGTATAGTGCATACCTTTGTGCACTGATTGGCAATGTCATTTACATCATCTGGCAACAGCCTTCTTTGACATACGCTTTACCCACTTTGATCTTACTATTTGCAATTGACTGTTTTCTTTTTTCAAAATCGACTGAGAAAGTCCTATGGCCATTTCTCGGAGATTGCCTCATCTACCTATTGATATTGCTGTTCATTTTTACATAGCCTGCTGACAACAGATATGAATCAACTATAATCTATTGGCCCAGCCTTGATTTTGGCTTTTTTCGTGTACAATACGCAAACAAAAAAAACGCTCCTGCAAGAATAGGGGCGTTTTTTTCTATATGCTAAAGACCTAATTCACTCGCCGGATCAAAGAAACCTGACCATAGCCCAGTCGCCATACCTAAGTGCAAATGAACACCAGTCGAATTGCCTGTTGTCCCCATGCCACCAATATACTGGCGCGCTGACACGCTTTGACCGACAGAAACTGCAGGCAATTGATTGAAATGCATGTAATAACTGTAAATGCCATTGTCATGTTTGATGACGACGTAGTTTCCAGTTGAGGGACCATAACCAGCTTCAACGACCGTACCTGCTTGTATCGCATAAATCGGTGTGCCGCTGGCACCAGTAAAATCGATCCCGTTATGCTGATTGCCCGATGAGCCCGTTGGATCAGAGCGATAACCAAAACGACTGGAAATGTGGACAGCATCCACAGGCATCGACCAGCCACTCGCAGCCGTTGGTGTTTCAGTTTCAGTTTCAGTTGAATCGTTTTCAACTGATTCCTTCACTGGTACTGTCGAGACAACTGCTTTTTCTGTTTTTGCTGCCGTGGTCGTTGATTGCTTTTGTGACTGTCTGGCTTGACTTATTTCAGCTTCAGCCTGCAAGGCAGCCTGTTTTTCTGCTTCAGCTTTGGCTGCGGCTTCAGCTTCTTTAGCTAGCGCTTCTTCTGCCGCCTTTTGTTTCAAAGCAGCTTCCCGTTTACGTTCAGCTTCAGCTTTTTCTTTTTCTAAATCAGCTTTCTTTCCCTCTTCTTCATTCAATGAAATGGCTAATGTTGCCAACTCAACTTCTTGATTCATATGGATATCTGCCAATTCGGTTTGTTTCTTTTCAACAGTTTGCGTATTGTTGTCGATTTCTGTTAATTTTGCAGTTAATTCTTCTTCCAATGCTTGACTGGTTTCAATATCTTTTTGTTGTTGTTCCACTATACTATTGCTGGCATTCATGATCGTGACAGAGGCAATGGCTCGTTGAATCACTTCGCCAAAAGATTCTGCCGTCAATAGTGAATCCATCATATTGCTAGATGGTTCTGACACTTGGATATCCCGCGCTTGATTGGCCAACGTTTCGGTACGCTTAGCAATTTTTTCCTCTAATGTTTGGATCTCTAGCACGATTTGATTGACTTGCTGCTCAGTTGTTGACTTTTCGTCAAATAATGCAGCGATTTCAGCTTCTATTTGTTGGATTTCTTTTTCTGTTGCTTGCTTGTAGGCTTCGACAGAGGCAGATTTTCCTTTGATATCATTGATACGATCTGTTTGCTGTTGGATTTTTTGATCCACTGTTTCTTCTGCTTGCCCAACCAATGGCAAAGCAAACAAGATCAAGGAACCCGCAAATGCTAATGTCTTTTTCATATGTTCTCCTTTTTCCTTTTACTCACTCTCCACAGGATAAAGGAAATTAGCTGATTTGTGGGCAGAATCTAAAGAAAAACATCTGATTGCAAACAGATGTTATCTTGTTGTAAACAAATTGTTATACAGTTATTGGAATGTAAGTTGCATTTATGGGAAATTTGGCATTATTTTACAGTATCTAGCATATGATTCAATGGTTAGATATTTTGTCCATTCGTGTCAATCACATGTTTATACCATGTGAAAGATTGCTTGCGATACCTTTTCAGTGTTCCGTGACCTTCATCATCGCGGTCGACATAAATAAACCCATACCTCTTTTTCATTTCAGCAGTGGAAGCACTGACCAGATCGATACATCCCCACATGGTATAACCTAGTACATTAACGCCATCTTCGATTGCCGCAGCAATTGCCTCTAAATGCGTCTGTAAATAGGCAATACGATACGTATCTAGAACTGTTTTCTTCCCATCCACTTCAATCAATTCGTCGATTGCCCCCAAGCCATTTTCCACAACAAAAATAGGCAGTTCATATAAGTGAGCAAATCGATTTAGTAGGATACGCAACCCGATAGGATCAATTTCCCATCCCCATTGTGTTTCTTCGAGATACGGGTTCTTTAAAACATTGGTCATATTCCCTTTTCCTTGTTGATACTTTTCAGGTGTAGCAGAGACACACCTAGACATATAATAGCTAAATGAAACAAAGTCAACCGTATGCGTCAATATATCTAGATCACCTTCTTCAATGTCAATAGATATATCATATTTTTGCCATTCCTTTTTGATCCATTCAGGATAATACCCGCGTGCCTGTACATCCATAAAGTAATTTAAGTTTTTATCTGCTTCGAGAACTGCCAAGGTATCTTTAGGATTTGAAGTCATTGGATAATTATAAATACCCAACACCATATTGCCCACTTGCATGCTGGGATCAATCTCATGTGCTATTTTTACGGCTAAAGCACTTGCGACTAATTCATGATGGGCGATTTGAAATAAATCTTGTTTAGTCAACTTTTCTTTATCTGTCATGACCCCTGCACCCATCAAAGGAAAATTCCATAAGGCATTCACTTCATTAAATGTCAGCCAATACTTTACTTTGCCTCGATAACGAGTGAAGACGGTCCGACAGTATCTTTCAAAGAAATCGACCAAAGAGCGACTCCGCCAACCATCATATACTTTTGAGAGAAAATAGGGTGTTTCATAATGCGATAGCGTAATCAAGGGTTCGATACCATATGATAAGCAGCAATCGATCACTTTATCGTAAAATTGCAGCCCTGCTTCATTCGGGCTTTCTTCATTTCCATTCGGGAAGATGCGCGACCAAGCAATAGAGAAACGCAGTACTTTAAATCCCATTTCCGCGAATAATTGTATATCCTCTGCATATCTATGATAAAAATCTATCCCATCTAGTTTTAAGTTTTGCGGTATGATCGTAGAATCAAGAGGTTTCGTCACCCCATTTGAAAGAAAATCCTGGATCGAAAGACCTTTACCATCTTGATCAAAAGCACCTTCAGATTGATTGGCGGCGATAGCACCACCCCATAAAAATGATTCTGGAAATCTCGTCATAATTAGCTCCTTTGTTTATTGAAAAATCGAAAGCAACAAATCGCCCTGTTGAATATCCTTATTCTCTTCATGCACGATAACATCTGTAAAATCAGCAGTATTGGTCACGACGATTGGCGTGATCGTTGAATAACCTTTATCTTGAATAAATGTTTGGTCAAACTGTACCAATACATCCCCTTGCTTAAAGGCATCACCTGCTTGGACGAATGCTGTATATCCTTTACCTTCTAATTCCACCGTATCGATGCCGATATGAATAAGCAACTCTACACCTTGCGCATTTTTTATTCCAATTGCGTGGCTTGTTGGAAAAATGGTGACAACTTCTCCATCAAAAGGTGCAATCACTTGACCCGCATTGGGATTGATTGCAATGGTTCGGCCCATGATTTCGTTCGCAAAAACACTATCTGGAATATCACTTACAGCTACGCGCTGTCCGGCTAACGGACTGATCACTTCTAAAGGTGTGCGCAAAGGTTGGACCGCTTGCGTATCTGAAAAAGGGACCGTTGGTTCATTTGCCTCAACCGTACTTTTCTTTTCTTTCCCCTCTGCATTTACAAAGAACATTGTTAGAACAAAAGACATGACAAAGGCAATCACAATACAAATAACTGCATTAATAATATTTGATATATCATCAGTCAGGTAAACAGGGAGCGCTAATATTCCTGCAGTAGCTGAAGCATACGTACGCATATTTGTTAACCCTGCCCACAGACCTGCTATACCACCGGAGGCAACGACAACCCATAACGGTGTTCTTAGTTTCATCGTCACACCGTACAATGCAGGTTCTGTGATACCAAAAAGTGCAGTCGTGCTAGCTGAAAAAGCCGTTTGTTTCATTGTCTTATCTTTTGTTTTCATTGCAACGGCCAATGAAGCACCTGATTGCGCGATATTAGAAGCCAACATCCCTGGTCCAAGTAATGTCCCGTACCCTAGCGTAGCATATTGCGCTAATTGAACAGGCATAAAGCTGTAATGCATTCCTGTCATGACAAAAAACGGCGTAAAGGCCCCCATCAATACCGGCAATACCCAACGTGCCTGATTATTGAAAAATTCAAAAACAACGAGCAAGCCATCTCCAACCAATGCACCCAATGGTCCAATGATGATCCAAGCAAGTGGTGCTGTTACAAGAAAAACGAGTAAAGGTACGAGGAAAATCTTCACTGGATCGGGTGAGATTTTCTTTGCCAAACGTTCGATATGCGCCATAGCCCAGACAATCAAAATTGGCGGCACAACTGCTGAACCGTATGACACGGCACGGACAGAAATACCTGCAAAAGAAATTGGCTCACCAGACGCTACCATTGCAGCAAATGTTGGATGAATCAACATTGCACCTAAAACTGCTGCATAAAATGGATTTGCTTTGAAATATTGCGCGCTCGTTACGGCCAACATCACAGGCAAGAAGTAAAATGCTGAATCGGCCAACAATGCCAACAACTGGTATGTTTGTGTTTCTACATTTAATACATTTAAAAAAACAAGTAATGCTAAGACAGCTTTCAGCATCCCTGCACCGCAAATCGCCGGTATGATTGGTTGGAAAATAGATGTGATCGCACCTAAAACGCGATTAATGATTTTTTCCTCTTTCAGATCCGCTGATGGCTGATCTGAAGGTGTAAACTTGCCCATCTTGTTGATTTCATCTGTGACATGCGCAACATCTGTTCCAATGATGACTTGATATTGACCGCCTTTAAATGCCGTACCTTGTACACCAGGTGTTGCTTTTAAATGATCTTCTTGAACTTTTTTGTTGTCTTTCAATACAAATCTCAGTCGTGTCATACAGTTTGTGACTGACTCAATGTTATCCAGCCCTCCGATATTTCCGACGATATTTTCTGCTAATTCTTGATATTTTGTCATGATGATCCTCCTTAATATAAAAAAACAGACCAAACAAAAATTGCGGCCATTTGCCGTCAATTTTATTTGGTCTTGCCCATGCGGTAACAAAACATTTATGCTAATTCTCTAGTCGTGACGCGATTGATGTGAATGACAAAGTACAGTAATTCCGAATCCGTAATTGTCACTTTATATTGTCCTGCTATATGTTTCTTGATCTTCAAACCTGTTTGATAGGCTTTTGGATATAATAGTTTTACGTGCTGCAGTAAATCTGACTCATCTTTGACCTCTTTGCTTTTCGAAAAAATTCGACTCACAAAGTACCGTATATGGGTTAAAAAACGATCATAGTTCATAGAAGTGTCATCTAGCTTCATCCCGAAATCATATTCAACGATTTGAACGATTTCCCCAATCACTTTGGTCGTAAAGATCGTTTCATTTTTGTAACGGGAACCCGAGCTAGCGTTTACAAAATGTAAAGCTATAAACCCAGCTTCATCTTCCATGAATCTGATTTTTTCTGCGCGTTCGATAAACTGAAGGGATCGTTTCGCCGCCGCAAATTCGCGAGGATAATACTTTTTTATTTCCCACATAAGGTCGTTCGTGATTGATTCGCCTTTATGATTTCTCTCGATTGCATAATTGATATGATCACCTAAAAAAAGATAAATGCTTGAATCGAATGTACGAGAGAGATCTTTTTCAGCTTCTTCAATTATTTTTGCAGTGAGTATGACATGTCTTTCAGCCATACCTGCCATTAGACTGCCAAATTTGTTTTGTGTAAATTCACCATCAAGTATATATTTTTTATCGATTTTGCTTACATCGATCACACCACTAGCCTTTACCCCAAAGCCAACACCATTGCCAATCACTACACATTCCGTGCCATTGTCATCGACTAATATAGCATTATTGTTGTAGATCGTGATTGGTTTCATTGATACACCCTCCTTTCATAAAGACAAAAAAACCGACAGAAATATACAATTCAAGCATAAATAAGCCAGTGTATATTTCGTCGGTGTCGCCTTTTCAGTAGCAATCCTAAATCCGATTATAGCTTTGCACATTTTAATTGTCAACAAGATATCAAAAAAAATGAAGCGTTTTATATTTACAGCTTGCGATTGACTAGATAAATATGGTGAAGAGATATAAGACCGGTTGAGAACAATCATCTGAATGAACGTTGGAACATCGTCTCACTGATTGCTTCGATTATTTTCCTGCCCAATCTCTTCTGCTTGATGTTTACGAAAAGCGATATTATCTATTTTCCCAGTACTTGCCGTGTCATTTTTATTCAATCCGCCGAAGCCTGAATCCACCATTTTACCCCAGCCTTTCAAAGGTTCCTTGCCTTGCGCGCGTAAAGCAGCATTTTTATGGCGCAATCGCTCTTTCTTGGCTGTGCTTCGGTCGTCAATCATCTTTTTTAGTTTTCGCCACATCGTGCGCCTTCTTTCTGCCATATCGTAGACCGTGTTGCATCAAGTCCGCCTAATTTTTTCGAATCCGTTTGGCTTCTTCGATGAAAAATTGTTTGTTGTCGATTTCTTTACTCAAAAAATTTTGTGCTTGATTGTCCCGATTCATATTGTTCAAGCCGCCAGATCCAGTATCGACCATCGTTCCCCAACCTTTATGAGGATTGATCCCTTGTTGCGTCAAATCCCAATTCTTTTTACGCATCTGGTCAAGTTTGGCTTTTTTTCGTTTGGCAAAATAACCGGTAAACTTGTTGTCCATATCCAACACCTCAGTCTTTTTTTACCATTATACTATATTACCCAAACAAATAAAACGTTCTCATCTTATCGATCATTGTCCATTCGTCGTTGCAGCCAATTGGCACATAGCGTTGTCCACTCCGCCACAGCAGGTTCGATGTCGTCTTGATGCAAGGCTGTCACTTCGTTTGCGAGGGCTAAACCATGGATTCCTTTCTCAAAAATATGGACTTCGATGGGCACATTGTGTTTATGCGCAGCACTTGCTAAATCGAGGGTTTGCTGCACATTTACAACTTCGTCTGCCGCTGTATGCCAGAGAAATAATGGTGGTGTTACTTCAGATAAATATCGAATTGGGTCAGCAGCGGCAATCGCTTCTTCACTTGGCACTTCACTACCAAAATAACGCCGGTTTAATGTCGTCAGGGATTTTTCTTCAAATCTTGATTGGTTATCGATCAATGTCTGGGTATAATAAACCAACGGATACCCGCAAATAGCAAAATCGACTTTAAAATCATCAGCAGCACCTGCAATCAACTGAGATTCTGCCAATGCACGATTCTTCGTTGCCAATTGCAATGCAATGTGTCCACCCGCAGAGAAGCCACATATGCCAATGCATTGCGCATCAAGGGACCACGCTTGGACGTGCTGGCGTATAAAACGAATTGCTTCAGCGGCTTCTAGCAGTGCATGTTGAACGATATTTTGGATATCTGGATCTGTTCGATAGCGCAAAACCGCACTATTCAAACCAAAACTATTGAACCATAATGCAATCGACTCTGCTTCACGATCACTCGTGAAGCGATAACCACCCCCTGGTATCACCATGACCAGTCCGCGTTTTTTTAATGGATAATGGTGATTCAGCTCTGCTAATAAGAATAAATCTAGGCGTCCTCCTGTAGACAAATCAATATGTTTTTGCATCCAATATATCCTCCTCTATATAACGACCTTTTCTTTCGCTGTATTCCTTTTTATCGTATCATGTCTATCTTTTTGCTACGAGGGAACATGAAAAAAAAGCAATTCGCTCTTGACGGCTTTTTGCATTTTCAATGATTTTCTATAACCTTCTATTTACTTGGATCGTTTGCGAACCATCTATTGTATGGTTATCCTTTCTGGCTTCCTCCAACCATTTTAGTTTATACACATAAACAAAAGGACCTGAAATACGGGCTCTATAATTTATGGGACTGATGAATCAGAAAATTGATTCTTCAGCCCCATTTTCATTTTAGGTATTAAAAAACATATCGTTCTCTAGTATGATTAAATCACGACAAAATAAAAAACTGAGAGGACGATATGCTATATGAATGATTCTATCAAAAAATTGTTGAGGATTACAGATAAAAATTTAGAAATTACAGATGTCTCTTACGAGACAGTGAACAAAAAACAGCGCTTAGTGATCAACGCAACGCTATCTCCTTGCCCGCAAGCTTGTAAATCATGTGGATCCACAGCGAAAGACGGTGATGGTAAAACGATAATTGTAAGAAATGGGAAGAAAAAAACTACCATACGTTTTGATCAATATAATCATATGCCGATGGTTATGCAATTAAAAAAGCAGCGCTACAAATGTAAAAATTGTGAAACCTATTGGACTGCACAATCTTACTTTGTTCTTCCAAAACATTCTATTGCCAATCATTTAAGATACAAAATCATTTCTTTACTAACAGATAAAGTTTCGTTGAGTTTTATTGCTGAGCTTTGCACAGTATCTCTAACTACAGTGATTCGAATACTAAAAGAACTCAAAAGCTAGCTTCCAGGAAACACTAAAAAGGTTCTTCCCAAAGTATTGATGGTGGATGAGTTTCGATCACATGCTTCACTTGAAGACAAAATGAGCTTTATTTGTGCAGATGGAGAGAGTGGAGAGTTGATTGATATTTTGCCAACACATAAGCTATCGCGCCTAACCAACTACTTTCAGAGCTGTTCTAATAATGATCAAGTAAAATATTTAGTCACTGATATGGACGCTGCTTATTTTCAATTAACCAAAACGGTATTTCCAAATGCCAATCTCATTATTGATCGATTTCATATCGTTAAACATATGAATCAAGCATTTCAAGACCTACGTGTGAGAACAATGAAATCCTTACAAATAAAAGGTTTCAAAAAGGAAGCACAGAAACTTAAAGTAAATTGGCGTTTTCTAACAAAAAATAGACAGATTATAAATCATTCGGAATATAAGTCTTGGCGTAGTTTCCTTACACCTAAGTATCCTCTTCTTACAGAAGCTATGATGATTGATAGACTACTTACATTCTTCCCCTTCACTTAGGGAAGCTTATGAGGCATTCCATGACTTGGCCGATGCATTTAGAGATAAGGACCATATTTTATTTTTTGACTTGCTCAAACATCTTCCAGAAAGTTTAAATGAGGAATTTAGAAAGAAATTACAGAACTTGCTTAAGTATGAAGAAGGCATAAGGAATGCAATGATTTATCCTTATTCAAACGGTAGAATTGAGGCAAAAAACACACATATCAAAACACTAAAAAGAGTATCCTACGGATTCAAATCATTTGAGAACATGAAAATACGCATTTATATGATTAATCATTTAATTGAAGTGAAATAACATAAAAAACCAAAACAGATTTGATATCATCTGTTTTGGTTTCACTTAAATCTTTTACATCAGTCCTGATTGACAAAGAGCCTCTTTTGTTTAATTGATATTTTCTTAACTCATTTATCTTTGAAAAAAAGTTTAATCCCTATTGCAGACAATATTAAAGATAATCCAGTAAAGCGTATAGCATTCACTATTCCTGTAGAATCAACAGTATCAGATTCAGGAAAAATTATTTTTGGTAAAATAATTAAAAGCAAAAGTGAAAAAAGAACTAAAACAATACCAATCTTTTTCATAATACCACCATAAATTAGAAGATTTACTTCTGCCAAAACCGTTCACAAATGAATCATGCGAATTGAAAGTTTTGTACTTTGTTCCAGAAGCATTCTCAACCATTACCTTTCCATCTTTTCTTGTATACGCATTCTGAGAATAACCTTGTGTATTAATCCGAATAAAACCATTTTGTTTTACAGTCTTAATTTTCTTACCACTACCATTATCATAGACATCATAAGTATACTCGTTCACATATACCCATATAATAGCAATGAAGTATGCGTGACTGGCTTTTGTTTGAGTCCAACTATCTTCTCATTAGAAGGTCCACTACGTGTTATAGATGTACTATAACTAAAAGAAGTACTTAATTTTACACCTTTAATCTCAGCATTTATTCCAAATGAAAAAGAAACAGATTTAGGCTTAGAAGTTTTAGCATCCAATTTTTATACATATTGGGTTGCAACAACTTGATCCGTAGTTAATTTTCTTGTTTTTACTAATTTCCAAGTCTGTCCGGTTGCGCTTCTCAACATTGGGTTTGAACTATTATTCGAAGCAATTTGTTCATTAATACCTCACCTTACATTTTATTAAATTTATATTAACTGTATAATAAAAACACCTATAAAGCAAGCGGTTTCTTGATGGGTTTTAAACGGTTACCTTTCATCTAAAAGATCAAAGTTAGGGGGTATTTCTGTTCTTGCTCGTTAGTTATAGCTATGAACTGTCAATTTCACGTTGTTCCCTTATAGCTTTGGATTCTAAAAAATGAATTCAAACTATCTCTCTTTAATTATAATCTATTATTTTCTATAAAACATAAACGTGTTGTATGTTTAAAGCGTATCTTAAATAGAGAAAATTATAAGATTAAAAAATAAGATTTTTAACTGTATGATTAGGGTGTGTTTTAAATAGTTCGAGAGAGTAGGTAAAACTTTTGAAAATTGCATATATCCGAGTTTCATCAATCGATCAAAATGAACAATGTCAAGGTGAAGAAATGAGAAAGTTCGGCGCTGAAAATTTTTCATCGAAAAACAATCAGAAGCGACGATTACTCATCGACCAATTTTTCAAGAGGCTTTAGATTTTGTCAGAGACCAAAGATATTTTTATTGTAGAAGCCATCGATCGACTTGGAAGCAATTATGACGAGATTATCGATTCAGTTAATTATCTAAAGATGAAAAATGTGCGACTCATTATCACTAGTTTACCGATCATGGCTGAAGCAATCGGAAATTCTCTCTTGGATAAATTCATCAAAGACTTAATCATTCAGATCTTTGCCATGATTGCCGAACAAGAACGTACTGAATCGAAACGACGCCAGGCACAAAAGATCCACAACGTTGTCTTGCTTATAAAATCATCGTTAAGGATCTTGAGAATAGTCATCTGCATAAAGTTAAACATTTAATCTTATTTCTAAGGTCATTTCACTAATAATTTTTCATATTAATTTACTTTTGAATTTATAAGTAAATGTTCGGATATTTGAAAGTTTTTTAAAGTTCGTTTTAAAACTTGGTGCATCGACTAATCGAAGCCCGTCATTAAAGTCCTTCTTGTACCTAAAAATTCCATAAGCGGCCATATCAACTAAATGAATCTGATTCCATGATTTAAAAGTAGAATCATGATATAGGATATTCTTCGTTTCAAGAGCGATAAACTCATTACACCAACCTTTTTCTTCAATAATATATTTCATAGCAGGTGTATTATTATTAATCATAATATTTTGGAAATCAATCAGATATTCTTCTTGTACATTAACATGCTCAATAATTGTCATACCTGTTTTATGTAGTACTTTTTTTAGAAAACTACCTGGTGTTAGTTCCATCAATTCTGTACGAATTACATATTCTCTTAAATCAGAAGTCATACTTGTGATTGATTTTAAAGCATCAATCTTACTGTTATCTGACAATTCGCAAATAAAAAAATAAGCCCATTTCTTTGATTCTTCCCCCTCAAACTTAATTTGTGATTTATAAATTCTTGAAAATTCACTCTCGAATGAAGAAAATAACTGCTTAAACTGTTTAATCATCTTTTTATCCATATTCTTTAAAGTTATACTTAAATATTCCATTTTCGATCTCCTAACAAAATTTAGAATGAGACAGAAATTGTCATCATACCACTAGTAGTAGTACTTTCACTGATACATTTATATTTCTAATAGCTTACTTATCAGCTGCGTAACTCAATACCAAATAGGATATAGAAGTTAAAGCTATTACAAACCAAACATTTTTCTTAACTGTCAGTATCTTTAACAATAATTATATTTCCTAAAATATCACTTTATCTATTGATTTAGAATATACTACAATTAAAGATAACAATCAATTTTTTATAGGTATACCTAATTTTATCGTGTCTAAACTTAGATATTAAAATATTTAAAAGTATTTTAGTTAGCATATTATAGTTTGCGACTCCGTTTTATATAAATAAATATATTACTGAACCCAATTTAATGAGCTGCTGAGGAAACCATGAAGTTACCACTGAAAAAAGGATCAAAAAATTTTAAGTTTCTGCCCCCAATGAAAAGATATAAATGATGAATTTCTGCGATTATAAACATATCGTTCTCTAGTATGATTAAATCACCGCAAAATAAACAGTGGATCCACAGTGAAAGACTGTTATGGTAAAACAATAATTGTAAGAAATGGGAAGAAAAAAACTACTGTACGTTTTGATGAATATATCCATATGCCGATGGTTATACAATTAAAAAAAGCAGCACTACAAATGTAAAAATTGTGAAACCTATTGGACTACACAATCTTACTTTGTTCTTCCAAAGCATTCTATTGTACATCTTTTAATTGAAGCGAAATAACATAAAAACCAAAACAGATTTGTTCTCATCTGTTTTGGTTTCACTTAAATCTATTCCATCAGTCCTGATTGACAAAGAGCCCTTTTTTCCTAATTAAACAAACCGCTTGGTCAACAAGACCAAGCGGTTTAGGCTTATACTAGAGCGGTGATCAAATCATCTGAACATACGACTTCTTTTTTGTCAGATTCGATAATATCTAAATAATCACCTGTATTTGTTACGAGAACAGGCGTTTCGATCGTGTAACCGGCTTGAACAAGTGCATCTTTATCGAATGAGAGCAATTTCTGTCCCCGTACAACCTTTTCGCCTTGTTTGACATGGGCTTCAAAATATTCACCATTCAACTGCACGGTATCTAGACCGACATGAATCAATAATTCCAATCCATTTTCCGAAATCAAGCCAATAGCATGCTTTGAGGGAAACAACGTCATCACTGTTCCATCAAATGGTGCGACAACTTCGCCTTTGGTAGGATGGATCAAGATCCCTTTACCTAATATTCCTTGCGCAAAAGCTTCATCTTGCGCACTGCTCAACGGTGCGATGGTGCCTTCAATTGGTGAAGTGATCACTTCTTTGCGAACTGTCATTGCAGGTTGTCCTTCGACAGCTTCTTCAACAGTATCGTCTTTCCAAAAGGCCATCGTCAAGCCAAAGCCAATGGCAGCCGCCAATAAAATAGCCATGACAGAAATCCACATGCCCCCTGCATCACCTTCTGGCGTAATATAGTTGAATATACCAAAGACACCCAACCCTCCTGATGTATAAGCTGTTGCGCCATTGATCATCAAGAATGCACCTGAAATTCCGCCGCCGATCATGGAGAAAACAAATGGTGTTTTTTTCGGCAAGGTGATGCCGTAGATGGCAGGTTCTGTCACACCGAAGATGCCGGAAATGATTGCTGGCGGACACAATGATTTCATTTTTTTGTCCTTCAATTTAAAGTACATAGCCAATACAACAGCGGTTTGGGCAAAACTAGCCCCAAAAGTTCCGGCCAATATTTGACTAAATCCAAACTGGGTGATTTGCATAATATGCAATGGAACGACTGACCAATGCAAACCAAAGATAACCAATACCTGCCAGAAGAAACCGAGGAGCAATCCATAAACGACTGGTGAAAAGTCCATCAATCCTTGGAATCCTGCACTTAACAAATCTGTCAGCATACTAATAACCGGGCCAATCACCAAAAAACCGACCGGCAACGAAATCAACAAAACCATAAATGGCACGACAAACGTTTGAATAACCGGTGGAATGATTTTTTTAGCCAAACGTTGAATTTGCGCAGCAAAGGCAACAATAAAGATAATTGGTACTACACTACTTGTATACGTTGCGCCTACCCAAGGGATACCCAAGAAAGTTTCATATGCAGGCAAACCGAGTAAACTATATGGTGCGGCTGCACCTTCCGCAGCCGTTGCAGTAAATGCTGCTTGCAAAGCACTACCTTGAATCGTTGGATAACATAATGCTGAACCTATGACAATGCCCACCATTGGATTTAAGCGGAATTTCTTCGCAGAGGTATACCCCAAAATGACCGGCATAAACATGAAGATCGAATCACCGATCGCGTTCAACATGACATAAGTTCCTGAAGTTGTTGTGTAATCAAGGACACCCATTGTGCCGATAAAGATCAATAACGCATTGAGCCCTTTGATCATCCCCGCCGCACACAAGGCACCTAAAAAGGGTTGGAAACAACCACTTAGAATATCGATCAATCGGTTGAATAAGTTCCCGCCGGAAGCTGTTTCCTCACTATCCCCACTAATACCTGCTACATCGATCACTTCTGCATAGACGTCTGGTACATGATTGCCGATCACGACTTGATACTGGCCGCCACTTTTCATAACCGTTACCACGCCGTCCATATTTTTCAAGACTTCATCTTGTGCTATACTTTCGTCCTTCAATTTGAAACGCAACCGTGTGATACAATGGGTCAAACTATTGATATTGTCTTTCCCGCCGACATTTTTTACGATTTTTTCTGCTAACTCTTGATATTTTCCCATTTTGATTTCCTCCAATTGATTTGATTGAAGGTTTAGCCAACTGAATGTCACTATCCAAGGGGTTTACACAATATTCAATTTGCGCTCACTGGATGAACGCACTTCTCCTTTCTACTTTATTTCAGCGATTCTTTTGCACCAAACGGGCAATATGAATCGTTAAATACATTTGTTCATCGCTAGACATTTGATATACATACTTTTTTAGCAAAAAGGTATTGATTTTTTGTACGCACTGAAACGCATTATGGTATTTTTGTCTGACCATCGCCAATAATTCTTCATCTGTTTCATCTCGATGTTGTGTCTGATTTAACATTCTGGATACAAAAAAACGTAAATGTGTCGTAAAACGATAAAAGTAAACGGAATCTTCATCAAATGTCGTTTTGAAAAAATATTTGACGATGTTGATGATTTCTTGCATCGTTTGCGTTAGTGCGGCAACATTTCCTTGATCCTCATTCTCCGTCTGGGCGTTGACCAGATGCAATGCAACAAAGCCAGCTTCATCATCAGGCAAGTCTACACCATACATGTCGCCAATTTTTTCGATCGTTTTTTGTCCTACACGATATTCGTCAGGAAAGAACCGCTTGATATCCCATAACAGAACATTTTTGACCGTGACCCCTTTCTTCGCTCTTTCGATCGCACTGTGCATATGATCCGTCAAGGAAATGTAGATGGTGTCATTGATGGGTGAGGTCAGTTCTCCTCGTGCATACTCGATGATTTGATTTGACAACTCCAGGTATTCAACAGGTAGGTCGGCTACCAACTCTTGGAATTGATTCAAAACGATGGGGTTATCTAAGCGGTATACTTTGTCCACTGTCTCTTCGGGAATCCGGTCACCCACTTTCTTCTTGAAAGCAATGCCACGCCCCATCACAATTATTTCATTTTCGTCAGCATCACTAGTGATCACAACATTATTGTTTAACACTTTATTGATGATCATGGCGTTCCTCCACTCTATCACTTCGCTCAAACTTGAATATACACATAAAAAAAACCCATGAAAGCAACACAAACAATGCCGCTTCATCAGGTTTAGCTTGCTTCTTTCAGCAATCACTATCCATTAGAACCATCTCTCAACTTCATGATAGCAAATAAAGAAAACGCTGTCAATCGTGATTCTGATGTTTTATTCTTTGATATTTTTCAAAAAAAAAGAGCGTGATATCAGGTAGTTACGTACCTTTTGCTATTGTTTTGTTTAACATTATTTAGATTATTTCAAAGGTTTCAATTGGAACTATTTACTCTAATTTCTTTTTTGTCAGTTCCACTAATATCATAGTTTACACTAATTTTTGTAGTTACGCCGCCATTTTTATTTTCACCAGAACTATCAGTTGTAGTAATGGTTCCATCTGGTATTTCAATAAATACTTAATAGGTTTAGTTAGATTGGTTTCATCACTAAAACTACTCAGCTGGAATTATTTCAATAAATATTTTGTTGGAGATACATCCCTGACATTTAACTGTATTTTCTCTCCAGTTTGATCATTAATCAACTAAGCAACTGCTTCAGGAGGTCTATTTCACTGAAACCTTGGTAAACTTACGATGTAAAGAGGAGTTTCGCTAACAGCTTCCTATAGCACCGTTTAATACGGAGGACAGTTTTTTTAATTAATAGTTAAAAAATAATCGTCCATCGATTAAAGTTGACGGTTATTTCTTTGAATTCTTTTTTCGTTTCTTTTTGCTTTTATGCATAGAAGAACGAGTGTTTATAATCGTATATGCTAGTTTCACGCATGTTTCGATTAAACCAATGAAGGCTAATAAAACAGGCGCTATTGCTAACAAAATGCCAATTATATCCACATTTTATAAAAGGCTACTCCTTTCTTCAGATATAGATAGTACATTCATAATGCACCACCTCACTTTCAAAAACAAACCACCGTCACAAACTTTACTGTACACATATTATGCATAGCCCATGCTAAAAACCTAGAATTATAAAGGTTTTTATCACTTTTCTTATATCCAAATTCAAGCTAAATATTTGTTACTTCAGTCGCTCCAGACACCACCAATCTTCAGAAACCATTTTGCTGTCACATCCCGAAATGATCGATAGACTGTTCGCTTTCTGATATATCTTGATCTATGAGAGTATACATAGAATGGATTTCATTGTAATCTCTTTCACAAATTTAATTCTAGAGTTATAATATAAAAAAGGAGATTAAACTATGACGAAAATATGTTTTATGCTAACTTCAAATTCTGGTATAGGAACAACTACAATATTCGCTACTCATGCTAGACGTAATATAGATGATTTATTAGCTTATTTTTCTGAATATTATAATGTAACAGCTAATTACCCAGAAGATACAGATACTGTCGATATACTTGTTATCCCAGATTCCTTTGGCGCATTCATTAATGAACGCAATCTACCTGTTATTAAGGTACCTACAATTTTATTTTTAGAGAGAGACTTTGCGAAAATCAAGGTTTATATTGATAACTATTTTTTGGAAATTTCAAAAAATAAAATTCAGATAGACAAAATATAATGCATTATTTAACAGTAACTCTATTCAATGTCTCAGAATTTTCCATTGTTCACTCAGTTTCTTCATGCGCATGAAAGGTATTTCAAGCACCTGATGGATTAAGAATACCGAGATAATGGTTGGTTAAATTTCGGAACAATGGTGGTACTTAGAGCTTTTTTAAGAATGAAAAGCTATCCTTTTTTCCCTCCACGTTCCAGCCGCCTCCACCACTTAGGAGGG
This sequence comes from Enterococcus sp. RIT-PI-f, assembly GCF_001297065.1. Taxonomy (GTDB): domain Bacteria; phylum Bacillota; class Bacilli; order Lactobacillales; family Enterococcaceae; genus Enterococcus_D. Next base: position 65,796 of record NZ_LHOX01000005.1, read on the forward strand.
CAATAAAAATAGACGTGCAAGGCACGTCTATAGAGCGAAAGCTTGATATTCCACTGGAATCTTGCTATACTAACTATGTAAAGAGGAGTTGCGCTAACAACTCCCCTACAGCACCGTTTAAGACGGTGACGGGTTTTTATTACTATTTAAAAAATAATCGTTGCCCGCTAAAGCTGACGGTTATTTTTTTTTGTCATTTTTCACTGCTGTTAGGATGCCAAAGATAATCGTCACGATTAATGAACCGAAACTTATCATTAGCCCTAATGCTTCAGCTACAGACAAAAGGCTTCTCCTTTCTAAAGAGTCAGCACTTACTTTCATAAGCACCACCACCTTTCAAAAGATAGCCACCGTCACAAACTTTACTGTACTAAAATCATACCATAACACACGCTAAATGCCTAGATTTATCAAGGTTTTTGGCGTTTTTCCGTGTCTAAATCTAAGCGAAGATCCTGTTCTTTCAGTCGCGCCAACTACCACCAATTAAATCGGCAAATAAAATAGACGTGCAAGGCACGTCTGTAGAGCGAAAGGTTGATATTCCACTGGAATCTTGCTATACTAACTATGTAAAGAGGAGTTGCGCTAACAACTCCCCTACAGCACCGTTTAAGACGGTAGCAGTTTTAATAGTTAAAAAATAACCGCAAACCTGCTAAAGTAGACGGTTATTTTTTTTTGTCATTTTTCACTGCTGTTAGGATGCCAAAGATGATCGTCGCGATTAAAGAACCGAAACTTATCATTAGCCCTAATGCTTCAGCTACAGACAAAAGGCTTCTCCTTTCTAAAGAGTGGACACTTACTTTCATAAGCATCACCACCTTTCAAAAGATAGCCACCGTCACAAACTTTACTGTACTAAAATTATACCATAACACACGCTAAAAACCTAAATTTATCAAGGTTTTTAGCGTTTTTTTATCAGTATTAATTAAGAACAAATCTTGTTCCTTCAGTTGCTCCAGTCACCGCCAATGCTCTTTTAAAAGCCGTGTTGTTGACTCACTCCGAAACGATTGATAGAAAAAATCAGCAGAGTTGCGCAGAGATATATTGTTATTTAAATGACGAGCCGTCCTTACACTTCACTCGCTTGCAACCGATACATATCTGCATACAAACCTTCTTGCTGCAGCAATGCATCATGATTGCCCCGCTCCACGATCGTGCCTTTATCTAGCACCAGAATCAGTTCAGCATCCTTGATCGTTGATAAACGATGGGCAATGGCGATCGTGGTTCGTCCTTGGCGCATATTAGCCAAGCCTTCTTGGATCAAGCCTTCTGTTTCTGTGTCGATATTGGCAGTAGCTTCATCTAGGACCAACACTTTTGGTTCAGTCACCATGGTGCGGGCAAAGGAGATCAACTGTCGTTGTCCGCTTGAATAGCTGGCACCACGTTCAATGACTTTGGCATGATATTTGCCAGGCAGTTTTTGAATGAAAGGATCTGCTTGAACAAATTTGGCTGCTGCTTCGATTTGTTCATCTGAGATAGCCGTATTCAACAGCCGTATATTATCTGCAATATCCCCGTAAAACATAAAGGCATCTTGCAGCACCAATCCGACTTTCTGACGCAATTCTTCCATGCTAAAGGCACGGATATCGTGATCATCGATCAAGATTTGGCCTTCACCAAACTCATAAAAGCGCATCAAGACATTGATGATCGAGCTTTTCCCACTGCCAGTATGGCCTACTAATGCAACGGTTTGTCCTGGATAGGCAATGAATGAGATATGGTTCAAGACATTGTGTTTGCCATCATAAGAAAAACTGACATCCCGAAATTCGATTTTACCATTGCTGATCGTTTGATGGGCATTTGGTAGTTGTTCCGGCGCAAATTCTTCATTGTCCATGATTTTCAAAATCCGACTGCCTGCGACCATGCCGTCAGTAAAGACACTCAAGAAATCCATCATTTGCGTCATCGGATTAAAGAACCCTTGGATATAAGTCGTAAATGCAAAGATCAAGCCGACTTCTACAGGGGACTCAAGGGCATCAAAGCCAAAAACAGATAACGATAATGCGATCGCTAATGCATACAATAAACTGATGATTGGTGACAACAGCAAGGCATTGGTACGGATCATTGCAAATCTGGTTTTTAAATAATCATCATTGGTGGCTTCAAATTCCTCAATCAAACGCGCTTCCTGACGAAATTGCTGAATGATCTGCATCCCTGAGATCGATTCATTCAATTTGGTGTTCAACTGGCTCAGTTTCTCCCGCATTTGGCGATAAATCCGCGAACTAAATTTTTGATAGTACCAAATCACGATCATTAAAATCGGCAAGAAGAGCAAATTCAGCAAAGCGATTTTCCCATTGATTTTGAACATCGCGGCAAAGGATGAAAGGACAGCAAAAATGCCCGTCAATACCATTAAAAAAACATACCAAAATTCATACAGGGTTTCCGTGTCATTGCTGACCCGTGACACGATTGATCCGGCAGGTGTCTGATCAAAGTAGCGCATCCCTAATGTGTGTAATTTCTCAAATAATTTGGTGCGGACATATTGATAAGTCTTCAATGACCCCATTGAATAGAGGAACCATTGAAAGAACCAAATCAACGCTTTGATCACCACGCCAAAGAAATACAAGCCCGCAAAGAAATAAATGACTTGCTGTGTCGCAGTTTGATTGGTGAGGTAATCATCCATAAACGTTTGAATGATCAAAGGCAGCAAAATATTGACAACAGACAGCAGCAAGGCAAAAAAGATGGCCGCATAAAACGTTTTGCGGAAGGGTTTCGCAAAAACGAACATCCGCTTGATGATCGTCTTTTGTTCTTTGAAAGGAATCGATTTACTCCATTCTGATTCTTGCATTATGCTTCACTCCCTTCAATTTTGGCTTCTAATTGCTGTTTGTCCCACATTTTTTTGTACCAGCCATTTGCTGCCAACAAAGATGCATGCGTCCCTCTTTCGCTGATTCGACCTTGATCGATGACCAATATTTCCTGTGCATGTTTGACACTGCTGAGGCGATGGGCAGCAATGATCGTTGTTTTATCTTGACGATACGTTTTGAGTTGTTCGAGGATCGCTTCTTCTGTTTTGGCGTCCACTGCTGAGAGTGCATCATCCAGAATCAACAATTCCGGATCCGTGATCAACGCTCGGGCGATCGACAGCCGTTGTTTTTGTCCGCCTGATAAGGAAACCCCTCGCTCGCCGACCATGGTGTCATAGCCTTCAGGAAATTGCTGGATATCCTCATGTACGGCTGCCAAAGTTGCGGCCTGATCGACTTGTTCTTGGCTGGCACGAGGTACCGCAAAACGGATATTGTCGCGAATCGTCATTGAAAAGAGGAAGTGATCTTGTGGTACATAGCCGATCGAACCCAATAGGGCATTCAATGAATAGTCTTTGGTACTGATGCCGCCAAAAGTAATGCTGCCTTGATAGGAATCATACTCTCGCAACAGTAATTTCATCAAGGTAGTCTTCCCAGCACCAGTTTTGCCGACGATGCCTAATGTATCACCTTGGGCCAATTGAAACTGGATATTGGTCAAAGCGAAATCATCTTCAGCATAGTGAAAATCCTGAAGTGCAACTTCGATGGTCCCTTTCGCCGGTGCAGTGATAGCATGCTCGGCCTCTATGATATGACTTTTCGCAGCCAATAGTTCCGCCACACGATCATAGCTGGCATTCCCGCGCTCTAAGACATTGAATAAACGGCCAATCGCAAACATCGGCCAAACCAGCATGCCAATATAGCTGATGAATGAAACCAACTGACCGATCGTAATTGTGCCATCCATGACATAATGCCCACCAACAATAATCGTCAAGACATAGGAAATACCAATAATGACTGTAATGAAAGGATCAAAAAGGGCATCTAGTAAATTCACTTTGCGATTTTTTACGATTGCATGATCGATTTTATCTTGGAAATCAGCCAAATCTTCCGCCTCTTGTCCAAATGTTTTGATGACTTTCATGCCTGTGATACTCTCTTGGGCTTTGTCATTGATAGACGAAAAGGCTTCTTGTGAATCGCGAAATGCATCGTGCAGTTTACTTCCTAGTACCCGAGCCATCACTGCCAAAAATGGCAGTGGCAACAAAGCAATCAAGGTCAAGCGCCAATCAATGAAGAGCACCATCGCAATGATCGTTGCGCCACCAGAAATGAACGAATCGGCAAACGTCAAAATACCCGCACCTGCAACATTTTGGATTGCATTCAAATCATTGGTCGCATGGGCCATCAAATCCCCCGTCCGATGCTTTTGATAAAAAGTATGATCCATCTTGGTAAAATGTGTGAATAGCTGGCGACGCAAGCTTTTTTCTAAACGCGCAGCACTTCCCCAAATATGCGTCCGCCATATAAAGCGAAAGACATACTGGGCGATCGCAGAAAGAACTAAAATCATCACCCAAAAGAAAATCCGCTGCATTGAAATATCTTGATCAGCGATCTCATCGATAATGATCCCAATGACTTTTGGCGGTGCCAACTGAACGATGGCCACTAAAACCAACGCTGAGACCCCAAGCATATAATGTTTTTTTTCTTCTTTAAAGAACCACCCTAGTTTTCTAAATATTGACATAACACTCTCCATTTCTCCCGTTGCACGATGTTCAAAATCGTGCCATTTTTCCGAATATTCCCACACAAAACAGTTCAAATATTAGACCCAATGACTGGCGTGATCAACCTGAACACACGCAAAAACGAGCTGATAAAAAATCAGCCCGTTTTCGATAAAAACCTATTTTTGGTTTTTCATTTGCTGCATCATTTGACGAATCTTCTTCTCAGAAGGTTTTTGGCCCATTGACATCATCATTGAACGAAGCATATCCTCATTAACGGGAGGATTTTTCTTTAAATAATCTTGCATATATCTGCGCGCCAAAAAGAAGCCGCCTACAGCGCCCAATAAAAGTGCGACAACTGCGATCACAATCACGATTCCTACATTCATCTGAAATCTCTCCTTTCTCTTGTACTCTCAATGAATCATTTTACTAGAAAAAAATCTAAAAAGGAAGAGAGAAAGCAGGATTTATCCAAAAACTTTCTCTCCTGACATCAGCTTAATGCGACATCTCTCTTGTTAAACAACCAATTGGTTAAAAGGTAGATCAAACAACTATACACAAGCAAGCTGCCAGCCATTTCCCAGTAGCCCAATCCAGTGCTGATGTCCATTGACCATTGGGGGTTGCCTAAAAGTGTTGGGATCGCCCCGCGGATATTCATCATATTGAATGGATTCCATTTCAACCATGGATATTTTTCAAGGGCAAGCAACATCAATGAATTGATGATACTACTGCCAAATAGCACACCCACACCTAAACCGACAGCCAAGCTTTGCGAACGGATGACAGCAGAAATGAACATCGTCAACGCCGCATAAAATAATATCAGCAATAAATTGGTCCCGGCATAGACCAACGCCACAACGATTGCTGGTAACCCATTGAAGTCTGTCGCTGCCAATGGTGATTCCGCTCTAAGAAAAAGATTGCTGGCGGCCAAACTGCTAAGCAGTAAACAAACTGTACCTAAACTAGCAAATAAGATGATATTGATGGCTTTGGCCGCCAATATTTGTGTTCTCTTGTATGGACGGATCAATAAAAATTTGATCGTTCCTCTTGTAAATTCCTCTGCTACTGAAGAAGCAGCAACGATGACTACGATCAGATTCAAAAATGAAGTCATTTCACTTAATGAAACAAATAGGTCATTGGCCTTCATATCTCCACTGCCGATCCGCACAACATACGTCAGCGCAAACGTGAGCAGCACCAATAGACCCAGCATGATCCACGTTGATTTCTTTTTAGCCAATTTCAGCCATTCATTTTCAATCAATGTCAACATATCAAAGCCCCCCTTCTTCAGTCCACGCCAAGAAGGTATCTTCTAAGGAGGAATGCTGAAGTTTCATTTCTAATAAACCTATCTGGTGTTGGACGATCAATACCGCAATGTCTTTACGGATATCTTCTACTAACGACACACGTAAACCATCGACCTCCTGCGTGACTTCCAATTGCAGCTGTTCCCTGAGCAATGATTCGACCAACGCATCATTGTCGGTTTTGATCATTAATTGATTGTGGCTTTCTTTCAAATCTGTCATCGCCACTTGATGGGTGATTTTGCCTTTTTGAACAATGATCAAATGATCAGCAATTTGTTCAATGTCACTAAGTTGGTGACTAGAAACAAGCACTGATACACCTTGATCCCGCAACTGATGAAGCATCTCGCGAAATTCCCGCATCCCTTTCGGATCAAGCCCGTTCATCGGTTCATCTAAGACCAATAAGTCGGGTTGATGGATCAAAGCTTGCGCAACGCCTAAACGCTGGCGCATGCCAAGAGAATATGTTTTGACTTTTTGATGGATATGATTGTCTAAATGGACCTGAGCGATCAAGGCATCTAGTTCTGCTGTAGAGCCTCTCTTGATAGCCATCCGTTGGTATTGTTGTAAATTCTCATACCCGGTCATATAATTATAGAATTCTGGATTCTCCACGATCGCACCAACAGACGCAATCGCTTGTTTGAAATCGCCATCTAATGAATGACCCATGATTGTGATCATACCCGTATTATGCTTCATCAGGCCAACGATCATACGTATCAGTGTCGTTTTCCCCGCCCCGTTCGGTCCCAATAAGCCAACGATCTGGCCTGCTTCTACTGTAAAAGAGGCTTGATCAATAATCCGTTTCGTGCCAATCATTTTGGAAACATCTTGTAACATCAATACTTCAGTCATGTATACCCTCACTTTCTTCTGCCGTTTTTCAGACAGGATGGATGAAACTGTTCACGAGAAAATAATCTTTTAGTTATATCTACCATGACATTGTCAAAAAAGAAAGTCAAGCAGGAATTGAAGCACTCCAGCTTGACTTTGCTTATATGTCTGATGGATCCGCATATCGATCGATATCTTTTTGATAGCGCAGCAAACAAACGAGATAAAAGATGATTTGGAAAATGACGTACATGCCGCCAATCTTACTGTAAAACTGCCAGACTGGTAATTCAACCAATATGTTCAAGGCCGCCATGGCCACAACAAAATGCAGTAAAGCAATCAATGTCGGCAGAAAGTACATCACTTGCAGCTGCCGGCGAATCACGGTATGTCTTTCTTTTGGTGTCACGCCTAAGATGTGCAAGGAGCGATGATAGGCGCCGTCTTTGTCTAAATCAGCAAAGAGACGGAAATAGACGATCGATGCAGAAAAGATAAAGAAGACTGCGCCTAACAATATGGTGATCATCAAGATGATGCCATTGCCCTGCCGATTTTCTTGGAAGGTGCGATACTTTGATTCATACGTCACATAAGGTGAAATAGCAGCTGTAGCTTCAGCCCAGTCCTCGTCTGTCATCTCATCTACGCGGTCACCTAATGCATCATACAATGCGCCCATCTGTTCTTCTTGGTCAGCATTTTCTTGGTCCAACTGTGTGTTGATGCGCGATACCAATTCTGGATTATCCGCCCATTCGGGATAATCGATCCAAGTAAAGCCATAATTATCTGCATCGCCACTTTTGACCAACGTTGTTTGCCAGTCGTCAAAGGTTTGATCCGTCACCACAGCAAGTCCATAATAATTTAAAGAGAGCATTGAGGGACTATGTACAACAGTCATCTCACCTTTTTTGATACTATTGATGCCAATCTCCACTGGCAGGCGCGTTTCTCTTTCAGACTGCGGCACAGACAAAAGTTCTTTACGTCTTGAATAATTCGGACTTAATTCAAGAAGCTGATCTTGTTCGATTGGTTCCGCTTCTTCCCCGATTTGTGTCATCAATGTCTGATAATCACTTTCTTTCATGACAGAAAAACCATTGCTGCTAAAAAAAGCATCTTCCGCCAGTTCTGGGCTATCTGGTTGGATATAGACCGAGATAAGGTCCACTGTTGCAGTTTTCGTTTGATAGCCTTCTGCTTCGATCATATGATTGATCTCAGCGACTTTGTCTTCGATCACTGGCGCGTCTGCAGTTGAATGAGTGAAAAAATAAGCCACACTTATGCCTTGGATCGAAGAAAAACTGGTGCTGCCAATGGCCATCATCACCGCGATGCCAACAAAGGCCACCGATGTACTTAGGGTGATCAAGCTATACATGGCTGCATTGTCCCGCATTCGAAACAGCCATTCGCTAATGGTCAGCATCTTTGTACCTTGTAAGAAACTAGTGCGTTTCTTCAGCCGTTTTAAGATGAAGACACTGAACTGATGAAAACTCAACATCGTCCCTGCGACAGTCAGGACGACACCCAACAATAAGCTAAGCAATGTGGTTGACTGCACACTAAAGTAAAAAACAGATCCATAGCCTGCAAGCAGCAATAGAATACCTAGCAAGGCTAACACCCAATGACTTTTTGGCTCAGGACGTGGTTTTTCATTTTCTTTGATCAACGAAACAATTTGATCGCCTTGCAACGTGCTTGTTGCCATCAAGGAAATCACCAAAAAAATACCAACATACACGATTCCTGTCAAAAGGATAGCCAAAGGCGGCACAATAAAGTTCAATCCATGATCTAGATGCATGACGTTCTGGGCGATCAGCAGCAGTAATTTCGTGCTCAGAATGCCGAGTAAAATACCGCAGATCGTTGCAATCGTACCAAGCAAGGCATTTTCAACAAACAACAGACGGCGCAAGTCTTTTTCTTTGATGCCCAAAATCAAATAAATCGCGAGATCTCGCTTACGGCGTTTCAAAAATACGACAAAGGTATACCACAGAAACAATAACGACAATATAGCGATGACCACCAACGCCGTTGTTAAGCCCATTTTCGACAATGCGGAAATCGTCCCGCTGCTAGAGGATAAATCTTTCTTTAACTGTGGGTGAAATAGCAGCAAACTGAAAATATAGAAGACCGTTGCCGCAAAAGTACTGCTGATAAAATATGCCGCATAGGTCCTGAAATTGCCGCGAAGGTTACGAATGATCAACTGTCTGAAATTCATGACGACGCCCTCCTAAGTGTGCCAAAACATCAAGAATTTTTTGATAAAACTGTTGTTGATCACTGCCGCGATACAATTCGTTATATAGTTTGCCGTCTTTGATAAAAACGATCCGATCAGAAAAACTAGCCGAATACGGGTCATGGGTCACCATCATAGTCGTGACTTTTCGTTGCTGATTCATTTGACTCAAGATCTCCATCACATCTCTGGCCGCTTTGGAGTCCAAATTACCGGTTGGTTCATCCGCCAACAACAATTCAGGCTGATGAATCAACGCCCGAGCAATGGCTACACGTTGCTGTTCCCCGCCAGACAACTGATAGATGCGTTTCTCCGCTTTATCCGCAATGCCCAACTCATCTAATAGTGCGGCACAACGCTGTTGCATTTCCCCGACTGGCACACGATCTAGCGTTAAGGGCAGCATCACATTCTCAGCCACAGTTAAAGGTGCCAACAGATTGTAATTTTGAAAAACAAAACCCAATTGCTGCCGGCGAAAGCGTGCCAACTTCTCTTTTGATAACGTTAGCGGCTGCTCGCCTTTGATGATGACCGTGCCTGAAGTTGGTTGGTCTAACGTAGCCACTAAATTCAACATAGTGGTTTTACCGCTTCCGGAGGGGCCCATAATACTAATGAATTCTCCCTCCGGAACTTTTAGATCGATTTGTTGCAGCACATCAACTGACACTTCGCCAGTATACGTTTTGTGAATATTTTTTAATTCTAACAATGCCATCTTGACCACTCCTTTTGTACTCAGTGTATCAGGAAACGCCGCTCTCAGTTATCGATTCTCTGATAGAAAGCTTACACTTTTGTAAGGAATCCTCTTTTCACCCCTGTTCAAAAGTCAAGACCACCCGCGTCCCTATCCCTTGTGTGGATGTGATTGCGACTGAAATCGCCAATTGCTCGCTGATCATATCGACTAAATATAAGCCCATTCCGGTGGCCTCACCTAATGCGCGCCCGTTATCACCAGTAAAGAAAGGTCGGAATATCCGGGGCAAATCACTGTCAGGGATCCCGCAACCTGCATCAGAAATCGTTAGACGTTTATGTTCAGCATCCAACGCAAAGACAAGCTGACCTTCTGGATCTGAATATTTGATGCCATTGCTGATTAACTGATACAACATGATTTGGAGCCATTTTTTATCTGTTGTCACAAGAAAGTCAGTTTGATCAATAATTTTCGGGTATACACGATGTCGGATGAAACTACGTTTTTGTTCACCAATGCTTTCTTTGATGATTGCCGCCAATGACAATGTTTCTATCAAAAAGTCCTCTTTAAAATCTTCCAACCGGACAAAGTTCAGCGCAGTCGCTAATCCACTCTTTAGACGATCGGTTTCCGCCAATAGATCATCACTGTCTAACTGGTCGCTCTCTGCCATCAAAGCCAGCACAGCTACAGGTGTTTTCATTTGATGCACCCAAATATGCATAAATTTGATATGCGTCTGATAATGCTGATCTACAGCTGTTAACTGCTGCTGCATGTGCTGCTGTTCAACATGCAAATGTCTTTGTAAGGTACGACTGATGAAACCAGCACTTTTTTTTTGCATATGCCCAGTTTCCAGATAGCCATAAAAGCCTTGATTCTTATGATAATCGATGGTCAAAAAAACAATCGTCAAGCACAGAATCAAACTGACCCCGTAAATTAAAATGCCGAGATCACGGTACCCGTCCAACCAAATCAAAAGAATCAACAAACCAAGAGAAACAATTTCCAGCAGTAGCCAAGGCAGATGAACCTTTAAGAATAGCTTCATTGATCATGACCCGTCAATGACAGCGCATAGCCTTTCCCGCGAATCGTTTGAATCGGTTCATCAATGCCCAGATTGATCAACTTCTTGCGCAAACGGCCAATATTGACAGACAACGTATTGTCATCGACAAATCGCTCATCGTCCCATAATTTATTTAAGATTTTTTCTCGTTTGACCATTTCAGGATAGGCCTGGATCAGCAATGAAAGCAGTTCGCCTTCCCGGACGGTTAACAGTTCTTCATGCCCATGACAGAGCATTTTCAACGCTTCTGGATAATAAACTAGCGGGCCAGCTTTAAGCTGACGGGCCCGGTCAGTTTGGGCGTAGTCACCGTAAACACGCCGAATATGACTTTTGACTTTTGCCAGCAATAGTTCATAGGAAAAAGGTTTGACCAAAAAATCATCTGCACCATATTCCAATGCCATCACTTGATCCATATTGCCATCGCGTGCTGAAATAAATAAAATGGGAACCAACGAACGCTCGCGTATTTTTTGGCACCAATAGAAACCATCATAATAAGGCAAATTGACATCCATTAGTACCAAGTCAGGCTGAATCTCGTCGAATTCTGCTAAAATCGCATCAAAACGTTGCGGAACAAAAGTGGCATACGCATATCTTTGCAATTGATCCCCAATCATCTTGACCAGCGATTGATCATCTTCTACAATAAAAATCTTCATTCTACCCCTCCTCATTCCTATATTTTAGCAAATTTCATCCCAATAATCTGAAAAAAATCCTTCATCTTTTCACTTATTTATTGTAAGAGATTTTTATTTATAGTATACTATCATTTGTGACAATACTTACATTTAAACAAAGGTGGAAAATCATGAAAAATATTTTAGTTGTTAAAGCAAACAATCGCCCTGATGGCGTATCAGCGAAAATGTTCGATACATTCGTTGAAAACTTAGACACAAACAATGTAGAGGTTGTAACATTTGATGTCTATGCACAACCAATGCCTTATATTGGTCAAACGCTATTTGAAGCTTTTGGCAAATTAGCGCAAGAACAAGCGTTGAATCAAGAAGAACAAGAATTGATGACAGTTCGTCAAGATGTGATGAATAAATTTGCAGCAGCCGATACGATCGTCTTTGCTTTCCCAATGTGGAACTTAACGATCCCTGCAGCATTGCACACGTTCATCGACTACATCTTCCAAGCAGGATTCACTTTCTCTTATAATGAAGATGGTTCAATGAATCAACTATTGAAAGACAAAGAAATCGTCCTATTAAATGCCCGTGGTGGGGTTTATTCAGGCGAAATGAGTGTCATGGAAAATGCTGTAACCTTCATGGAAAAAGTATTCGGTGGCATGTTCGGTATGACGATCACTGAAGAAGTGATCATTGAAGGCCACAATGCTGATCCATCAAAAACTGCAGCGATCGTTGCTGAAGGTTTAGAACGTGTTGCAGCAGCAGCGAAGAAATTTTAATTGATCTGAAAAAAGAAACCTTGGACGCAGACGTCCAAGGTTTCTTTAGTTGTTCTTGAGACCGTATAACGTGTCAGTAATCGATCCTCTTTGCTTGATCGTAATCAGCAATTGCTGAGGATCCTTTATCACGATTTGTTTTCTTTTCAAAAACAGCAAAATACTGTAAAGCACCTCTCGTTCAGGTGAATCTGCCTGATAGTATGCTTGCAGATCTAGTTTATATTGGTTGCCACTTTTCGTAGAAAGAACGAGTTGAAACGGTTCATACATGATCGATAGCATTCGAGGTGTATAGGCATTAACTATCCCTGTCCCAATTGAGGGATCAACAGGGAACACCTCGGCTTCAATCGATATCTGCGTGATTTCATGATAAGGAATCAACTGATCTTTACGTTTGAATAAGCCTTTGATCGGCAACAGATATTTAAATTGATTCGTTTCTTGATAAATAGGACAACGAATCCCTGTTTTCGTCAATTGCCAATAGGTATACATGCGACTGAGTTGAAAAGGTTGTATGATCAAAAGTAGTGGATATAAGAAAAGTTGGATACCAATACCAGATAGAACTAGAACAAGGCTTTGGGCAGGATATTTGATAGCGACAGCAAAAAGTATCAACATAAGAAATGTTGGTACTAGTATGTATCCAGCAGCAACTTTTGAATGGCGCAATTTGCCAAACGTATAAGGAAAATGCAAATAGGCTTCTCCAGTAATCAACTCATCTAAGGATATCTCTAAAATACCGCTTAATACAATCAAGTTCTCAATACTAGGCAGACTTTCTTGATTTTCCCACTTTGATACTGATTGTCTAGAAATATACATTTGCTCCGCTAATGTTGCTTGTGACATACCTTGAGCTTTACGAAACTTACGAATGTTTTCTCCAATGTTCATCTTCTTCACTCCTCATTCCTGTTCAACTCATTATCACATATCTGAAGAAAAATCTCCCGCACTTATTGGTTGCATCCTTAAGCTATCGCTTTTTCTAGACTGACGATTACATGTTCATCATTTCTTGCTACTTAAAAAAGTCCCAAGCTGGTCAAACCAGTCTTGGGACTTTTGATTGATCGATTGGTCCGCCAACATGCATGTTTAAGCTTGCAGAATTTTGTCCAATAACGCTGGATCAAATGTTTGCTGCTTCAACATTGCAATCTCAAAACCGTAAGGGGGTTTTTTGTTCTTTTTATCTTCTCCGACATATGGTGTTTCAAGAATTTTTGGCAATTGTGCCAATTTCTCGTGGTGCACGATCTTGTTCAGTGCATCAAATCCAATCGTACCAAAACCAATATTTGCATGACGGTCTTTGTGGCTGCTTTGGGGATTTTTTGAATCATTGACATGCACGACTTTCAAGCGGTCTAAGCCGATGATTCGATCAAATTCATCTAATACGCCATCGAAATCTTCTTTCACATTGTAGCCCGCATCATTGGTATGGCAGGTATCAAAGGTCACGGATAATTTCTCGTTCAACGTCACCCCATCGATGATTGCCGCCAACTCCTCAAACGTTCGACCAATCTCTGTTCCTTTGCCAGCCATCGTTTCTAAGGCGATTTGAGCCGTTTGCTCTTTGTCCAGCACTTCATTCAAACCTTTGATGATTTGCTTGATACCAGCTTCCGGACCGGCTCCCACATGAGCCCCTGGATGCAACGTGATTTGTGTGGCCCCTAACGCTTGTGCACGTTGGATCTCTTCTCTCAAAAACGACACTGCAAAGCCGAAATTCTCAGGCTTGATGGTATTTCCCAGATTGATGATATAAGGTGCATGAACTACAATATTAGACATCCCATGCTCTGCCATAAAGGCTTGACCTTCATGGATCATCATCTCTTCCACTGGCTTACGTCGTGTGTTTTGCGGAGCTCCTGTATAAATCATAAAGGTTGAAGCATCATAACTGTCAGCTTCTTCTGCCGCGCCTAGTAACATTTTCTTTCCACTCATGGAAACATGTGAACCTATCAACATCTATATGTCCTCCTAAAATCAAATCTTCTTTATTATTACAGTTGTCTGCAAGTTTGGCGATTTTTCTGCTCATTGATGCCCATCTTTCAGGCCAACCCGAACAAGATCAGGACCATCGTCATCAATGGCATACTGATCAAGAAACTCGCTGAGGACACAAACCCCACGGCTTCTTCTTCCATTCCAGCCAAAACTGAGTTGATCACACCAAACAGTGGAATAGGGGCAAAAACCAGCAGGCAAAGAACTGGCTTAAGCAGTGTCGGCAGCGGCAGCAGATAAAATAAGCCAAACAACACAAATGCCGACCCATAGCGTAAGGCCAAAATATTGACCACAGTTTTGGTGGTGTGTTTTGGCAAACGAAAATCTAGAAACAACCCAATCATAAACATCGACAAAAACGTATTGGCTAAGCCAATCGGCTGTACGATGCTTATAAAGGCTGAGGGTAATTGCCAACGCACACTGCGAATCACCAACATCACTAAATAGACGGTAAATGTCGGCGAACGCAGCAGATTCAAGATGATTTTTCCAGGTTCAAATGTTGTCCGTTTCTTTAGTAAATATTCGATCAAAACTGTTGTTCCGCCAGCCAACATGATGCTATTGCCCATATCAAACAATGAGATCAATGGAATACCTAATGGATAGAAACTTTGTGCGAAAGGAATCGCAAAATTCCCTATATTGAAACCTGAACCACAATACATCGCAAATTGCTGCAACGCATTGCTGTCTTTTCGGGTCATCATGAAAGCAATACCGATTTGTCCAACCGTGATCGCTACAGCAATCACGATCAGGCTCAAAGCGCTGATTTGGACTTCCATCTGAGCCAAATTCAAGATAATCGCAGCAGGCAACGTCACATTAAGAATGATTTTTGAAAGGATCGATCCATCGGCTTTTGATAATATACCGATACGCTTCATGGCAAACCCCAACAAAATCATACTAAAAAGGCCTAATACATTGAGAATGATCTGCCCCATCTGCTTCCTGTCCTCCCTTTGTCCTATTGTGAAAAAAAGCGAACCAGAAACTTGGTTCGCTTTTTGATTAAAATGTTAATAAGAAATATTTTTTCTTGCCACGGCGAATCACGACATATTTGCCGCCAATACGGTCTGCTTCGGTTAATATATATGCTAGATCTTGTTGACGTTCACCATTGATATAGATTGCACCATTTTGGATATCTTCTCTGGCTTGCCGTTTCGATCCTTCGATTTTGGCTGTCGTCAATATTTCAACCAATGTCAAATCATCTGCCGAATCTACTTGATAAGCAGGTACCCCTTTGAACCCTTGCGCAATTTCCTCTGCGTTCAATTCTTTGATATCACCACTGAACAAACTAGAAGAAATATGGACCGCTTGCTCATAAGCTGCTTCACCATGAACCAAAGTCGTTACTTCTTTGGCTAAAGCTTTTTGCGCAGCCCGTGATTCAGGTGCTGCTAAGAAAGCTTCTTCGATTGAAGCGATCTCTTCTAATGATAAGAAAGTAAAGAACTTCAAGAATTTGACTGCGTCACGGTCATCCGTATTGATCCAAAATTGATAAAATTCATAAGGCGTCGTTTTTTCGGCGTCTAACCAAACGGCATTCCCTTCGGTTTTACCAAATTTTGTGCCATCCGCTTTGGTGATCAATGGCATCGTCAGGCCAAACCCTTGAACTTCCCGCTCACGGCGCAAGAGTTCGATCCCAGAGGTGATGTTGCCCCACTGGTCACTCCCGCCTAGTTGCAGCAGACAGCCATGCTCATCATATAAATTCAGAAAATCGTAGGCTTGCAATAATTGATACGCAAATTCAGTATAAGAGATCCCCGACTCAATCCGGCGTTTGACGCTTTCTTTGCTCATCATGTAATTGATCGTAAAATTTTTACCAATATCTCTTAAGAAGTCGATCAGTTTCAATTCACCTAACCACTCATAGTTGTTAGCGATGATAGCTGGATTGGTTGCATCATCAAAATCAATAAAACGTGATAACTGGCTCTTGATGCTTTGTGACCAGGCCAATACTGTATCTAATGTGTTCAGTTGACGTTCTTGGTCTTTGAATGAAGGGTCACCGATCATCCCAGTCCCGCCGCCCACGAGCGCAATCGGCACATGGCCATTCTGTTGAAAACGGCGCAACATTAAAATAGGCAATAAATGACCGATATGCAAACTATCGGCTGTGGGATCAAACCCAATATATAATTTCACAGACTCTTCATTCAATTGTTTGGTCAATGCTGCTTCGTCTGTTGTTTGATGAACCAAGCCGCGAAGCTTCAGTTCTTCAAAAAAGTCTGTACTCATGTATTCTCCTCCTAAATAATTGCTTCATTGTTCATATTAACTGAAAAATAAGTGAAAGAAAAGAGTTAACCGTAAATCCATCTTAAAAATCCATGACAGGAAGAAAATAGCCATCAGATAAAGAAAAAAGAACAATCAGCGCCCTTCCATCTACCGTATTTTGCTGTAGAAAAATTAGGGTGCTATTCAAGCAAGCCGATTTTTGCTATAATACAACGGAATATAAACTAAATTATATGAGGTGACTCTTTTGTCCCAGAAAAACAAACAAACCAGAACAACGAAGCAAAGAAATGGCGGTTGGTTCTATGTCAATATCAGCTTACGTGTACTTCATTCACTCTTTTTAGTTGCCATCTCCTTGCTGATTTTGGGCGGCTCTTTGGCATTGGGGATCGGCGCCGGCTACTTTGCTTATCTCGTAGAAGATACCGCTGCACCATCAAAAGATGAATTGGCCAAAGAATTAACGGATATTACCGAAACCTCGCAATTGGCTTATTCAGATGGCAGTAAAATCGCTACGATCCGCTCAGATTTGATGCGCACATCTGTCAATTCTGATGAGATCTCCGATTATTTGAAAAAAGCGATCATTGCAACAGAAGATGAATATTTTAATGTCCATAATGGCGTCGTGCCAAAAGCCGTCGTTCGCGCATTGCTTTCTGAAGCAACAGGTTTTGGCGGCAGTGGTGGTTCAACGCTGACGCAACAATTGGTCAAGCAACAGATCTTAACAAGTGAAACCACCTTTAAACGGAAAGCCAATGAGATTTTACTGGCAATGGAAGTTGAGAAATTTTTCAGTAAAGACGAAATCGTCACGATGTACTTGAATATCTCACCTTTTGGCCGTAACAATAAAGGACAAAACATTGCCGGCGTTCAAGAAGCTGCACAAGGGATCTTCGGCGTCAATGCGGCGGATCTATCATTGCCGCAAGCGGCTTTTATTGCAGGGCTGCCGCAAAGTCCAATCGTTTATAGTCCTTATACCAACACAGGCGAGATCAAAGAAAATCTCTCTGCTGGTTTAGAACGAAAGGACTATGTTCTCTTCAGTATGTATCGCAATCACGATATTACCAAAGAGGAATATGAAGAAGCCATCAATTATGATCTAAAGCAAGACTTTAAACAACAGCAAGCGATCGAGCAAACCGATCAAAGCTTCTTATATTATACCGTCCTAAATGAAGCCAAAGATATCATCGCGCAACAATTGGCGAAAGATGACGAAGTCAGTGATGAAGAATACGCCAAAGATGAAACCTACCAAAAATATTTAGAGTTGGCGCAGCAAAAGCTAGTCAATGGCGGTTATACTGTGACGTCTACCATCGATAAAGGCATCTACAATGCGATGCAAGACGCAGTTGATAAGTATGGCTATATGCTGGACAACTGGGGCGATGCGACCATCGAAGTCGGTAACGTCATGATGGACAATGCGACTGGGAAAATCTTAGGCTTTGTCGGTGGGCGTGATTATAGTGAAAATCAATTCAATCATGCCTTTGATGCGCAGCGTCAAGCCGGATCAAGTATCAAACCAATGCTCGTCTATGGACCAGCAATCGAACAAGGATTGATTGGCTCTGAATCAATGGTATCTGACTATGCCGCCAAATGGCGCACGGGAGAAAATGCCGGGGAAACGATCGCCAACGCCACCAATACCGGTACGAATACCTTTATGTCGATCCGAGAGTCATTAGAAGTATCCAGTAATATAGCGGCGACCAATATCTTCCAAGACCTGTGGGAAGCCGAAGGCGATCACTTCTATTCTTATTCCAACTACCTAAGCAAAATGAATTATCCCGAAGACAACAGTTGGGCGTATGAATCAGCGCCTCTGGGGGTAACTGATGTGACCGTTGCAACACAAACGAATGGTTTCCAGACGTTAGCCAATCATGGTGTCTACGAAGAAGGGTATATCATCGAATCCATTAAAGATAACGATGGTGAAGTTCTTTACCAACATGAATCAAATCCCGTGCAAGTCTATTCTGAAGCTACCGCTTCGATCATGAATGATATGATGCGCAGCGTGATCGATGAACAAAAGACAAGCTCCTTCAAATCGATCATCAGTGGGCTAGATTATAACTTAGGCAATGCAGATTGGGTCGGCAAAACCGGGTCCACCAATGATTATTCAGATTCTTGGCTCGTGGTTTCTACCCCATCGATCACCATCAGTAGTTGGGCTGGTCGCGATGACAATAAAGGAACCGATAATACAGCCGGTACCAGAACTGCCAACTATATGGCTTATCTGATCAATCGGATCTATCAAACCAACCAAGACGTGTTCGGTGTCGACCAGACATTCAAACTTTCAAGCGATGTCAAAAAAGTCGAAGTATCCAAAGCAACTGGCACATTGCCAGGAGGAAGTGTGACAGTTGATAGGACCAGTATTAGCAACCCATCTTCCAAAGTGACCTCTTATTGGGCAACAGGTGGGCCAAGTACAGTCAGCTTTGATTTTGGTATCGGCGGTTCAGATGCCAATTACAGCAATTACTGGAAAAAAATCGCACCGAAGACCACGAAAACGACGACGACAACAAATACCAACAGCAATTCATCGACCACTGAGAAAAAAGAGGACGACGAAGATGCAGATAAAGAAGAAACGAATGATAACGAAAATAACAATGACTGATCAGCAGATGCTGGTCAGTTTTTTTTGCAAAAAAAAGCTTCATCTCAACCGCTGCAAGTGATCATTGACCACTTGCAGCCCACTGAGACGAAGCGAGAATCTATTTAAAATGAAGCTACTTATTTTGTTGAGCTTTTTTCTGAGATACCGTAAGGCAAGATAATGGTTTTTTGTTCCACTTCTTCTTTGTTCATCATTTTTGTCAACAAACGCATCGCCACTGCACCCATATCATATAATGGTTGTGTCACGCTTGAAAGACGTGGACGTGCTGCTTCTGCCAATAATGAATTGTTGCTTGTGATGATTTCAAAATCTTCAGGTACTTTGATCCCTTTGTCTAAAAGACCATCCAAAATACCGATCGCCAATTCATCGTCTGTGACATAGGCTGCAGTTGCCCCGCTGTTGATGATTCGATCAACGATAGCTAAGCCTTCTTTAAAGCTATATGGTGCTTCGAAGATCAAGCCTTCAGAATAGTCAAGACCATTTTCTTTCAAGGCATCTTTGTAACCTTTCAAACGGTTTTGGCCATTGATTGGATCAATCAATGCACCACTGACAAACGCAACTTTTTGGTTGTTTTTTGCCAACAATGAAACAGCATCTTTGGTTGCCGCTGTGTAATCGATATTGACACTGCCAACTTGTTCATCAGGATCGATAGAGCCAGCCAAAACAACAGGTGTTTTCGAACGTGAAAATTCGCCGCGGATCTCATCCGTGATACGGTGACCCATGAAAATCACACCGTCTACTTGTTTTGCCAACAAGTTGTTCAATACATTGACTTCTTTCATTGTATCGCCATCAGAGTTTGCCAAAATGATATTATATTTATACATGGTCGCTACATCATCGATCCCACGCGCAAGAGAAGAAAAGAACATATTGCTGACATCCGGAATGATGACACCGACAGTTGTTGTCTTCTTGCTTGCCAAGCCACGAGCAACAGCATTTGGACGATAATCCAAGCGATCGATCACTTCTAGCACTTTCTTACGAGTTGCTGGTTTTACATTGGGATTGCCGTTAACGACCCGTGACACAGTTGCCATTGACACATTTGCTTCCCTTGCAACATCGTAAATTGTAATTGTTTGTTTTTCCATGATATATCTCCCTTATTCTGTTTTCAGAAAATCTTATTTACATTTCTTTGATAGAATAGCAAACTTTTATCAGATTTGCAACCGTTTTAATTTTGTTTTCATGAAAACTTAGCTAATTTCCCAGAGTTCTTAGTCCATTCTTTTACAAAGCGTGTTAAAATAATATATATTACGTGAAAGAAGGAATTCTCTATGAATAAAAAGAAAATTACAGAGCTGAATCAATGGCTGAAAGAAAATGGTGCTGATGCAGGCTATATCTCCAATCCTGCCACGATTGCGTATTTTTCAGGTTTCAAGAGCGATCCTCATGAACGGGTATTGGCTTTATTTCTTTCTCCCGATAAAGACCCATTCTTATTTGCCCCTGCACTTGAGGTCGAAGAAGCCAAAAATAGTGGTTGGCCATTTGATGTGGTTGGCTATTTAGACAGCGAAAACCCTTGGGATAAAATTTGCCGAGAGCTTTCTTCCCGCTATCCATTGACCCGTTTGGCCCTTGAAAAAAATGACTTGTCGGTTGAACGGTATGAAGCGCTGCATGCACGTTTGCCGCAAACTGATTTCAGTTTAGATGTGACACCAGAGATCCAAAGAATGCAATTGACCAAAACGGCGAGCGAAATTGATACGTTGCTTGAAGCAGGTTCATGGGCTGATGTTGCTTTTGAGATTGGCTTTGCTGCTATCAAAGAAGGCGTCAGTGAAGCTGCGATTGTCGCAGAAATCGAGTATGAATTGAAAAAACGTGGTGTCTCCCACATGTCTTTTGATACAACCGTCTTAGCTGGCGATAATGCAGCTAGTCCCCACGGTGTACCTGGTGATCGCCGCATCACTGCCAATGAATTGGTCTTGTTTGATCTAGGGGTTATTTGGAAAGGATACTGCAGTGATGCAACCCGTACTGTCGCTTACCAAACACCCACAGATCTGCAACGAAAAATCTATGATATCGTATTAGAAGCCGAGCAAACTGCGCAAGCGGCTGTTAAACCAGGTATCACTGCTGGTGAACTAGATACGATCGCCCGCGATGTCATCACCGGATATGGCTATGGAGAATACTTCAATCATCGTTTAGGACATGGCATCGGAACAACTGTCCATGAATTCCCTTCACTGATCACTGGCAATGATTTGGTGATTCAAGAAGGAATGTGCTTCTCGATCGAACCAGGTATTTATATACCAAATCAAGTCGGTGTGCGGATCGAAGATTGTGTATACGTGACAGCAGACGGCTGTGTGCCTTTCACCAAGACAACAAAAGAATTACAAGTTTTATCTTAATAAAATAAATTGATCAGGAGGTTTCTATGACGAAGAAAGCATTGGTTCTAGGCGGTACACGTTTTTTTGGGAAACAATTGGTTTATACTTTACTTGAACAAGGAATCGCAGTAACCATCGCGACCAGAGGAAAGACAGCTGATCCATTTGGGGAGCAAGTCAAGCGCTTGGTCTTCGACCGGACCAGTGAATCTAGTATCAAAGAAGTTTTGACGAAAGAAACCTATGATATTGTATTTGACAATATTGCTTACAGCGCACAAGATGTCGCCCATTTACTACAACATGTCACACCAAAACGCTATGTCGTGACCAGCTCTATGTCGGTATATCCCGTACTACAGCCGAATTTGCAGGAAAGTGATTTTAAACCAGAGGCATATGACATCCGCTTAGCTGAATCAAATCAGTTGCCCTATGGCGAGGGCAAGCAGACCGTCGAATCGATTCTGACTAAAACATACCCTGATCTATCAGCAGTATTTGTTCGCTTCCCCTATGTTGTCGGGCAAGAAGATTATACCCAGCGTTTTGCCTTCTATCTTGACAAACTCGTACAGCAAGAACCAATGGCCATCGACAATTTAACGCATCAAATGGCCTTCGTTGACGCGGAGGAAGCTGGACGTTTCTTGGCATTTCTAGGAACTAGTGACTTTACAGGACCAATCAATGGTGCGTCTAAAGGAACGATCTCCATAGAAGAAATCTTTGCGTACGCTACCGCTAAAACTGGCAAAGTACCAGTATTTGCAGAGAATGGCGTGAAGGGACCTTATAACGGGACACCTGATTACTCGATCAACACCACGCAAGCAGATGCCATCGGCTTTGTCTTTTCAGACCTAAAAGAATGGATCTACCAGCTTTGTGATTGGGAAATCGATCGCGCCGCACAAAAATAACAAAAAACAGATCAACGTGGCAATCACGTTGATCTGTCTTTTTATCCTGAGCAAAAATAAATTATGCGTCAGGATTATTTTTTTCTAGGGTATCTTTTAATTCTTCTTTTGCATCTTTGAGGTCAGCTTTAGCATCTTTTGCTTCTGCTTTCGCTGTTTGTTTTGCATCATTCGCGGTCTTATCTGCTTCATTCTTCAAATCAGCAGCGGCAGCTTTGCCTTCTTTCTTCGCATCGTCAACGATTGGTTTCGCTGCATCCGCACCATCTTTCACTGTGTCTTTCATGTCAGCAGCTGTTGATTTGGCATCTATGATGATATCTTGCAGCGTGTCATCCGCATCTTCTTTATCCGAAGCAGCAGCGGCTTTGACATCTTTCGCAGATTTTTTGAAACGCTCTGATAAGTCACCCGCTTGTTTTTTCAATTCTTCCACCGTATCACTGGATGTGTCAACTGATGCATCTTTCAAATCTTCGACTTTTCCTGTGAGTGAACCGGTAAAATCTGATGCTTGCTCGCTTAATTTACCAGCTGTGTCTTTCGCAATATCAACCAGATCAGCACTTTTTTCTTTCGCCAGATCACCATAATCTGATGCTTTATCTAAAAGATCGTCTGCCTGTTTGGCAAGTTTATTGCGTAACGTTTTACCTGACTCTGGCGCCAGCAAAAGTGCCGCAGCTGCAGCTGCTGTTCCGCCAATGATCGCTCCTAATAAAAATCCACCTTTTTTGCTCATGTAAAGTCCTCCTTTTATTTTTGGGTATTTTTGTCTTTAAAGAATTTCATCGCTGTTTGACCCACTTTGCCAGCCACAGTGGCTTTCGCTGTCGTACGGCCTAGGCTGCCCACCCGTGTGATCAAGTTTTTACCCGACACATTCAATTCGGATACACTGGTACTTAAATCTGCCACTGCGGTGAATAATGGATCGATGGTTGCGACTTTCCCGTTGACATCTTGCAAAAGCGCATTCGTTTTTACGAGTAGTCCTTCGACTTCCTTTGAAAGAATATCGACATCTTTGGTAATGACACGAATCGTGGTATTGGCTTCTTCCACCGTTTTGTCCACTTTGGTCATTGTTTTGCTTACTTGCATCAATAATCGTACAACAAAGACGACAAGTACGACAAATGCGATCGCTGCGATCAGTGCAGCAATTTCTCCTCCTGTCATAGAATGGCTCCTTCCCAATTTACTTATACTAAGAATAGCATTTTGAACCCTTTTCGACAAATAAAAGACAGTAATCAATCGAAATAATCCGCTTTCATTTCGTTTATATAAAACAGGGCTGTATCAGCCCTGTTTTGTATCTATGTTATTCTTTGGTTTTTGGCTTGTCTTGTTTTGCAGGTTGCGCTTTGACTTCTGAAGTTTCAGCAGCCAATTCTTTTCCTAAATCGATCAAATATTTTTTCAAATTGTCTTTGACCTCAGGATGTGTCAAACCGTATTCAATGCTGGTTTTCATAAAGCCGAACTTATCACCCACATCAAAACGTTTGCCTGTAAATTGACGGGCAAAGACACGTTGTGTTTTGTTGAGTGTATCAATGGCATCCGTCAATTGGATCTCATCGCCCGCACCCGGTGCTTGATTCGCTAAAATATCAAAAATTTCGGGCGTCAAAAGATAACGACCAATGATTGCTAAATCACTTGGTGCTTTATCTGGCGCAGGTTTTTCAACAAAATTCTTCACATTGTACAAACCTTTTCCTACTTGCATCCCAGGATCGATGATCCCATATTTAGAGGTATCTTCGTGGGGGACGTCCATCACAGCAATCGTTGATGCATGGGTCGTTTCATAATCATCGATCAATTGTTTGGTCAATGGGATGTCATCTTCCATCAAGTCATCCCCTAACATCACAACAAAGGGTTCATTGCCAACAAACGCACGGGCTTGCAGTACCGCATGTCCTAAGCCTTTGGGATGTGATTGACGAATAAAGTGTAAATTGACATCTGTGGTTTCTTCCACAAGTTTCAACAAGTCCGTCTTGCCTTTTTCTTTTAAATTCATTTCCAATTCTAAATTGGCATCGAAATGATCTTCGATTGGTCGTTTGGCTTTCCCAGTAACGATCAAAATATCTTCGATTCCAGATTGTAACGCTTCCTCTACAATAAATTGGATGGTCGGCTTATCAACGATCGGCAACATTTCTTTGGCCATCGCTTTGGTCGCTGGCAGGAAACGGGTCCCTAATCCGGCTGCTGGAATCACTGCTTTTTTTACTTTCATGTCATTCGCTCCTTTGTCCCATCAATAATGTCTTTACATTGTAAATTCGTTTTCTACTTTTCCATCTCGCAACATGATATCTTTGGCTGCTTGATGAATGTCTTTGCCTTCATAAAGAACGGAATAAATCGTTTCGGTGATTGGCATATCCACAGACAAAGCCTCTGCAAGTTCGCGGGCAGCTTTGGTGGTAGATACACCCTCGACGATCATGCCCATATTGTCTAACACTTCGTCTAAACTATGGCCTTTGCCAAGTAAATTGCCGGCACGCCAATTCCGTGAATGGACACTGGTACAAGTCACGATCAAATCGCCCACACCACTTAAACCGATGAACGTAAGCGGGTTGGCTCCCATCGCAACACCCAGTCGACTGATTTCAGCCAACCCGCGGGTCATGATCGCAGCTTTGGCATCATCACCAAAGCCAAGACCCGCAATCGCACCGGCACCGATCGCAATAATATTTTTTAAAGCCGCACCTGTTTCAACGCCGATCACATCATTGTTGGTATAAATACGGAAATAATCATTCATAAATAAATCTTGTACATATTTTGCTGATGCAGCAACTTCGCAAGCAGCAGTGATCGTTGTAATATCACGGACCGCCACTTCTTCTGCATGAGAAGGGCCTGAAAGCACGACAATGTCTTTCCGCTTATCGGTACTGATTTCTTCTGCCAAGACTTCTGAGATCCGTTTGTGGCTGCCTTGCTCCAATCCTTTGGATGCATGAATGATCATTGGTTGATTTTTGACAGTTGCAGTGAATTCTTGTGCCACTGCGCGAATCGCTTTTGTCGGTACCACAAACAAGACGGCGTCTGCATCTGTGATTGCTTCTGACATTTCTTTACAACCGACAATATTTTGCGGAAGCTTCAAATCAGGCAAATAATGACGATTTGTATGATAGTTGTTGATCTCATCGATTTGGGCTGGATTGTTGCCCCAAATCGTTACTTGATGTCCATTTTCAGAAAGGACCTTTGCCAGAGCAGTTCCCCATGAACCGGGGCCTAAAACGGCTATTTTTTGTTTCACTATGGAAACCTCCTCATAAAATTACTACAATTGATGCCACTCATTATTTTAGCATATTTCAACCAAAATAACTCTTAGATTAGAAATTGATTGTTTCCATAACCACGATTATAGTCTTTCAATGCTTGTTTTTTACGCCGCCAGATCAGCACAGCGATTGCCCCAATAAATAACAAAGCAGACAAAGCTTGCGACACGCGGATGTCACCAAACAAGTACAAGCTATCTGTTCGCATTCCTTCGATAAAGAAACGGCCAAAACCGTACCAAATCAAGTAGCCTAAAAAGACTTCTCCTTCTTTCAACAACCCTGTTTTTTTACGCAAAATGATCAATACAATAAACCCAAGTGTATTCCAGACCGATTCATATAAAAAAGTGGGTTGGCGATAGGCTTCATCGATATACATATTGTCAATGATAAACTTTGGCAAATGCAATCTTTCTAAGAAGGCGCGGCTGACTTCCTCACCATGGGCTTCATGGTTCATGAAGTTCCCCCAACGACCAATTCCTTGCGCCAACAATACGCTAGGTGCGGCAATATCCAAAAAAGTCCATGTCGAGATGAAATTGCGTCGGCAGAAAAAGTATAACCAGATCCCTCCCGCAATCAATGCACCGTAGATAGCGATCCCCCCGGAACGAATATTGAATATCTGTCCTGGATCATTCAAATAATAGGGAAGATCAAACATAATATAATACAAACGCGCACCAATGATCGACACCGGCAGCCCGATCAACATGAAATCTGTCACATCATCTGGTTTTAATCCTACTCGTACAGCCTCACGGGTGCTCAGCCACATCGCAATAATGACACCAGAAACGATGATGATGGCATACCAATAGATTGGCAAACCAAATAATTCAAAAGCCACACGA
The DNA here is from genome assembly GCF_001297065.1 of Enterococcus sp. RIT-PI-f. Taxonomy (GTDB): domain Bacteria; phylum Bacillota; class Bacilli; order Lactobacillales; family Enterococcaceae; genus Enterococcus_D. The sequence goes on from NZ_LHOX01000005.1 coordinate 92,623, forward strand.
TTTACTAAAGCTAACATCTACTTAACCCCTTTTAATTCCCAGAATTTTCTTCGATCAATTGTGTCAACCGATTCTCAAATGTTTTGGTTGCATCATAGCCCATTGTTTTAGCCCGGAAATTCATCGCCGCCACTTCAATGATGATGGCTACATTTCGCCCAGTCTTCACAGGGATCTTGATCTGCGGTACATCTACGCCGCCAATCTCTACGGTTGTATCATCCGTACCTAAACGATCATACTTTTTGTCTTTGGCCCATGCTTCTAAATAAACCGCAACTTGCACTTGCATGTAGCCTCGCACAGCACTAGCACCAAAAAGATTCATCACATCAATAATCCCGATCCCTCTGATCTCGATCAAATGCTGCAGGATCTTCGGTGGTTCACCAACTAATGTCAATTCATCCTGTTTATATACGTCCACTCGATCATCAGCAATCAAACGATGTCCACGCTTGATCAGTTCTAAGGCCGTTTCACTTTTACCAATACCGCTATCGCCTTGGATCAGCACGCCTAAGCCATATACATCCACTAAAACACCATGGACACTCGTTCTAGAGGCCAATCGCCCGTCTAAGAAACTAGAGAGTTCCCCTTGTAAGCGTGAAGTGGAGATGGGTGAACGCAGTAAGGCAATATTATTTTCCCGGCAAGCTTGGATCATTTCTGCTTGCACTTCCAAGCCTCTGGAAACAATAAATCCTGGTGTATCCTCTGCACACATTTTCCGCATGACCATCAGACGTTCTTCTGGCATCATCCGTTCAGCAAAGGTGATTTCTTTACTGCCAAATAACTGCAAACGATCGTGTGAATAATAATTAAAATAACCCGTCAATTCTAAACCAGGACGTGAGATATCACCGGTAAAAATCTCTCGCTCTAAACTGGTTTCATTGCCTTCGATGATTTCTAATTTTAACGCCTCAGCCAATGCACTGACTTTGACTGTTTCTGCCATTTGATTCCCTCTTTTCCAAACTGTTGTCTTTGTTCGCGTATGTAGATCACGCTATTCTTGTTCTATTTTATCATTGTATCAGAAAAGATACTACCTTCGCCTTCAACTGACCCTCATTCTTTTTTTTGATTTATGGTATGATTGTTCCAAGGAGGGGAAATAAATGAAATTTGCAGACTATAGCTATCAAAGACCAGATTTTCAGACTTACCAAGATACTTACACCCAAGCACTTCATGCCTTAAAGGAAGCGTCCTCTTTATCTTCAGCAAAAGAGGCCGTTGATACACTCAATCAATTAAGAGGGACCATCGATACGGCAGCGAATTTGGCATCGATTCGTTATTCGATCGATACCGATGATCACTTCTACGAAGCAGAAGATGACTTCTGGAATGACTATCAACCCCATTTCGAAGCACTAGATTTTCAATTTTATCAAGCGTTGTTGTCTTCACCTTTATTGAATGAATTAAAAGAACTATATCCAGAAACCTTGTTTCTTTTCGCAGAGAGTCGCGTCAAATTATTCGATGAATCATTGATCAGCCTTTTCCAAAAAGAAAACCAACTCGTCTCAGATTACGGAAAACTCATCGCTTCTGCTCAGATCGACTTCCAAGGCCAGACATATACACTGGCACAACTGCGCCCATTCACAGAAAACAAAGACCGTCAGATTCGTCTTGCTGCTTTCGAAAAGCAAACAGCTTTTTTTGCTGATCATGAAAGCCAATTCGATCAAATATACGACGACATGGTCAAAGTCAGAACTGAGATTGCGCAAAAATTAGGATTTAAAAATTACGTTGAATTTGCGGATACCCAAATGAATCGCTGGGATTATGACCGCAAGATGATTGAAACCTATCGACAAGAAATTCTAGAAAAAGTGGTCCCAATCACGCAAAAACTTTATCAAAGACAAGCAGAACGCAATCAACTTGAACATGCAACGTATGTCGATTTACCATTGGTATATCCAACAGGAAATGCTACACCAAAAGGTACCCCTGAAGAATTGGTCGAAAAGGCACGGATCATGTATCAAGAATTGTCGCCAGAAACTGGTGAATTCTTTGATTTTATGGTGACACATGATTTATTGGACCTGCTTAGCAAAACAGGCAAACAATCTGGCGGATACTGCACCTTCATCCAAGAGTATCAATCTCCTTTTATCTTCGCCAATTTTAATGGCACTTCAGGAGATGTCGATGTCTTGACGCATGAAGCCGGTCATGCCTTCCAAGCCTTTTCTTCCCGTTGGATCAAGGAGCCGGAAATATTATTTCCGAACTTTGAATCTTGCGAGATTCATTCTATGTCGATGGAGTTTATTGCCTGGCCATGGATGGAAAGCTTTTTTGAAGAAGAAACCGACAAATATAAGTTTGCCCACTTAGCGAGCAGTTTGCAATTCTTGCCTTACGGTGTCTTGGTGGATCATTTCCAACAAGAAGTCTATACGCACCCTGAATGGACAGCGGCGCAGCGAAAACAGTGTTGGCGTACTTTAGAAAAACAATACTGCCCTGAGCGGGACTACGCGGAAATGCCTGATTTAGAACGCGGCCTATACTGGTTCCGCCAAGGACATATTTTCCAATCACCATTCTATTATATCGACTACACACTGGCACAAGTCTGCGCTTTTCAATTCTGGTATCGATTTATTGTTGCTAAAGACGAAACGGCTTGGCAAGATTATCTAGCTATCTGTCAAGTGGGCGGTACGAAAACATTTCTTGAAATCTTATCGTTGGCACATTTACGTTCACCTTTTGAAAAAGGTGCTTTGGATGATACATTATCCGCAGTTGACCAATTTTTGGCCAATATTCCTGAATCACAATTAGCATAAAAAAAAGACGTTTTTGGCTTTCACATCGATACGATCGATGTGAGAAGTCAACACGTCTTTTAATTTGAGTATTTTTCAATATGATGTTCAGTGACTATCATATTAATGACTGACATAATCAAAGCAACCAAGATTGCTGCGCCAAATGAAGAGAAACCAAAACTTGCAGCGCCGACAAAATAAGAAGTCAGATTCAACATCAGTGCATTGATCACAAAGCTGAACAAACCAAATGTCAGGAGTGTCAATGGAAATGAGATCACCGTCAATATCGGCTTGATCAGTCCATTGAGGATCGATAGCACAAAACTAGCGATCACTGCAGTCAGAATACTTTGCACATGAACCATATTGGGCAATAGCACTGCCAATGCCACAAATGTCAAAGTATTCATGATCAATCGTTGAAAATAAGACACTAGAAGTCACTCCAGTCCTCATCCTCTACCTTTTCCGCTTGTTTGCGGGGACGACTTTTTTCTTTGTCATTGTTCTTTTGGTAATATTGGTTGTCATGGCCATAGCCATTCGTACTTTTACGTCCTGAAGGGATCAAGATTGCCAAAATGACATATAGCGTGATGCCAGGAAATGCTGCAGTCACTAAAGATAGAAAGACATAGATCACGCGAACGATGGTTGGATCGATGCCCAAGTATTCTGCTAGTCCACCTAAAGTACCTGTTATCACAACATTGTTGGTTGATTTTGTTAATTTTTTGTTCATTTATCTACACCTTCCTTCTTCGTTTCGATGATCGACTAGAGAGCTGTTTTTATTTGTCCGTGTCTTTGATGAACACGTTACCAGTCGTTGTGGATAGATCGATTTGTGCGACTTTGTCAGCAACCCGACGAAATTGCAGCAATTGATTCAAGCGTTCTTTCTTTTCACGAACGATTTCTGCATCCATCAAACGGTTGTTGATACTGCCTAAGCTTGTCTTGGCAAGTCCTTCAAAACCGATACCATCTGGTAAAGCGACTTTGACATTGCCATTGACTGAACTGGCATTTAATTTTTGCAGTGTGTTGTCTTTAAAAGTTACACGAATATTCCCGTTGACCAATGAGATGCCCGTATTTTGCGGTGTCGCCGTTAACGTCACATCTCCGTTGACCGTTTCGATGATCGCATCTAAAATATCGCCTTCGCGCACTGTGATCGTGCCATTGACACCTTCGATCTCCAGCATTGATGCATTGACTTGACGAAAATCGATATTGCCATTTGTTGATTTCGTATATACATCTTTTGCATCTAAATCATTGAAGGTCACATTGCCGTTCAATAGTTTGACTGCGACATGATCATACGTCCGTTTTGGCAAGTAAAAGTCTAGGTCTGCTCTGATCCGTTTGTTAGGGATTTGGAACGAAATACGTTCGTCATCCACATCGATTTGACTTCTTGCTTCAAAAGCATCAAAGGGTTCTGCAGCTTCCATTTTACCATATAGTTTGATTTTCGCATCCACTTTTACGCCTGGACCTTCCCAAGTTGCAAAAGTGACGTTCCCATTGGCCAACTTGACATCGATCAAAGTGGCGTCTGTTTCTTCATACGTAAATGTATGTTCGAATTTTGTTGCTGCGACGCCTGGGACTTTCAAATTGATATCTTTCCATTCCATGTTTTCATTGACAGATTCAGTGACCGTCCGCATGGTTTTTTTCAAAAATTTTCCAAAGTGACTACCTGCGTCAACCATTTTTTCACTCACTTGATTAATGGTATCGGTCGCTTGTTCTTTCCAGTCTTCTGGGATATCTAATTTTTGCGTGATTTTTTCTTTTGTTTGTGACCATTGGTCTTTGCGTATATTTTTCAGTTTTGCATCTAAGGCCGCTTTTTCTTCAGTCAATGCATCTAAAGACTCTTCCAGTCCTGCGATCGTTGCTTCAGCTTCTTGTCTTGATGCCAATTCATCTTCAGATAATTGATCCAATTCTTCTTTGGTATTCAATTGCATCAATGTTTCTTGTGCTTCTTTCAACGCTTCTTTCAAGCCTGCGATTTCAACATTGATCTCATCTAATTCAGCGGATGCTTGATTGGCATCAGTGGCTAAACTGTCTAAGATTTTTTCTAGATTTTCTTTGTCTTGCGCTTCGTTTTGACGTAGTTTTTCTTCGCCATCAAAGTCCTCGGTATCTATCGTTGTTGGTTCAACTTCCTCAAAAATATCAGTTGTCTTATCAGCGGTCACTTCAGCTGCAGCTTTATTGATTTGCTTTTCATCTTTGTCTTTTGCCATACTTTCCAGTAAATCTAAGGCTTCTTCTGTAGAAAGCACACCTTTTTTTACTAGATCCAAAATACGTTCTCTTTCGTTCATGGAAATTGCCTCCTTCAGCAAATGTGTGATTGCATGTTTAGCTTACGAACCTATTATGCCTTTTTTGCGGATACATGTCATAGGTCTTAAGTACCAACTTTCGCTCAATCTGCGGTATGGGTCGGTTTAGAAGGGACAAGATCTTCCTTGATCCCAAATGTTCGCTATCTTTACATTACCAAAAAAAAGAAACACTGTCATCGACAATGTTCCTTCTGAACGCTTATATGCGCAATCAAATCATTTCTGTTCGATTGGTATTCAATTCACTGATTTTTCCTGTGGCTAAGTAAACGATCCATTCACAAATATTGGTCACATAATCACCGATTCGTTCTAAATATTGCGCCACTGAGAGGTAGTCCGTTCCGCTCACCACGGTTTCCGGATTGGCTTTCATGCTCTCGATCGTTTGGTAATAAATATCACGATAGTATTCGTTTACCCGCTCGTCCATTTGGGCGATCATCCGGGCATCATCTTGGTCCGTTTTGACATAAGCAACCAAAACGTTATCCACCATTTTTTTGACATAATCAGACATATCGGAAATTTCTTTCTCGATTTCTGCGATTCTAGTTTCCCCTTTGACACGAATCGTTGATTTGGCAATGGAAACTGCATGGTCACCCATTCGCTCTAAGTCGGAGCTGGCTTTCATGACTGTGATGATCATCCGCAGATCTGTTGTGACCGGCTGTTGCAAGGCGATCATCTCAAAACTTTTCTTTTCTAAACGGATCTCCATATTGTTGATTGCCTCATCATTTTCAATCACTTCACGGGCAATCTCTTTATCATGTTTGACATACGCCCGGACTGATTTATGGATCGCGTTGCTGACCAACATCCCCATTTCATAAAACTGATTATGCAGATTCAGTAATTCTTCTTCAAATTGTGTACGCAACATCCCTTTTCCTCCTATCCGAATCTTCCTGAGATATAATCTTCTGTTTCTTTTTTGCTTGGACTTAAGAAAACTTTTTTGGTGTCATTAAATTCAATCAAATTACCGTCTAAAAAGAAGGCTGTTTTGTCAGAGATTCTAGAAGCTTGCGACATGTTGTGGGTGACGATGATCATTGTATAACGATCTTTTAACGCCAATAAGGTATTCTCGATTTTACCTGAAGAGATTGGATCTAATGCACTTGTCGGCTCATCCAACAAAATAATCTCAGGATCCACGGCAAGCACCCGGGCAATACATACCCGCTGTTGCTGCCCACCAGAGAGGGACAACGCACTTTGATGGAGTTTGTCTTTGACATCTTCCCACACTGACGCTGCTTTCAAGCTTTCTTCCACAGTTTTGTCCAATAGCTCTTTATCTTTGACACCTTTTAATTTTAACCCATAAATGACGTTTTCGTAAATCGAAAAAGGAAATGGATTTGGCTGCTGGAAGACCATGCCGATTTCTTTTCTTAAATCAACGATGTCTTGCTTTGGACTATAGATATCTTTGCCTTTATAGACGACACTTCCTGTGATGGTGACACCAGGAATCAAATCGTTCATCCGATTCAATGAGCGCAGGTAAGTCGACTTACCGCAACCAGACGGCCCAATCATCGCAGTGATCTCTCCTTTATTGATTGAAAGATCGATCCCTTTCAAGGCCTCTTTTTTTCCATAATATAAATGCAGATCTTTTGATGTAATGATTTCTTCTGCCATTGCTTTGCCTCCGTTTACTGATCGGATCTGATTAGCCAAAGTGACCTGATACATAATCTTCTGTTGCTTTGATTTTAGGACGAGTAAAGACTTTTCTCGTTTCATCGTATTCGATGGCATTCCCTAAGTAAAAGAATGCTGTATAATCACTGATCCGTGCTGCTTGCTGCATGTTATGGGTCACGATGATGATCGAATAATCGTTCTTCAAATTGACCAGCGTTTCTTCCACAGTACCTGTAGAAATCGGATCTAATGCGCTGGCAGGTTCATCCAGCAATAGGATATCTGGTTTCATCGCAATTGCGCGGGCGATACATAAGCGTTGTTGTTGTCCCCCAGATAGTGCCAACGCACTTTTATCTAAACTGTCTTTGACTTGATCCCACAATGCTGCTTGTTTCAAGCTTGTTTCCACTGCTTCATCTAATTTCTTTTTGTTGCGTTCTCCATGCCGTTTCAAAGCAAAGGTGATATTGTCGTAGATCGATTTGCTGAAAGGATTCGGACGTTGGAAGACCATACCGATCCGCTTGCGCATTTCGTAGACATCCACTTCTTTGGTATTGACGTCGACTTCTTTATACATGATCTTGCCAGTAACTTTCGTGTTGGCAATGCCATCATTCATTCGGTTCAAGGAACGCAGATAGGTAGATTTACCACATCCTGAAGGCCCAATCAATGCAGTGATTTTGTTTTTTTCAAATTGCAGATCGATCCCTTTGATGGCTTCATTGGTGCCATACCAAACATGTAGATCTTCAGTATACAATGCGATATCTTCAGGTCGATCAAATGTGATGATATTGCGCTCATCCCAATTATAATCATTCATACTGTTATGCTCCTTATGCCGACGTCATTTTGCGATACAATCGTTTGCCAATTGCACGAGCGCCAAAGTTGAATAGTAATACTGCGATAATCAACACAGCTGAAGCCCCTGCTGAGACTTGAACGCCATCTGGCATCGTACCTTCTGTATTGATTTTCCAAATGTGAACAGCCAATGTTTCTGCTTGTCGAAAAATACTGATTGGACTGGATACACTCAAAGGGTTCCAGTTGGTGAAATCTAATGCTGGCGCGCTTTGGCCAGCGGTATAAATCAAGGCAGCTGCTTCCCCAAAGATCCGTCCGGAACTCAATATCACACCTGTTAAAATTCCTGGTGTCGCTTCGGGCACAACGATACGGGTCACTGTTTCCCAGCGAGAAAGTCCCAAGGACAATCCTGCTTCACGTTGTGTATAGTGGATGGCTTGTAAGGATTCTTCTACATTTCTCGTCAGAAGAGGCAAATTGAAGAACGTAAGTGCCAACGCACCAGAAATGATCGAAAAGCCATAGCCAAATTGGATGACAAAAATCAAGAAACCAAACAAACCGACAACGACTGAAGGCAACGAACTTAGAATCTCAATGGATGTCCGGATAACATCCGTCACCCAATTCTTCTTTGCATATTCTGATAAGTAGATACCCGCGCCCAAAGAAATAGGAAAACTGATCACCATTGTCACAAACAATAAATAAATGGAGTTAAAAAGCTGAATCCCAATACCGCCGCCTTCTTGATAGGCTTTAGAAGGAGAAGTCAGAAACTCCCAGCTGATATGCGGCAACCCTCTGACCAGGATATAAAGCAAAAGCGAAGCCAAAATCAATACAATGATTCCTGCAACTGCATACAAGACGCCTGTTGCAATTTTATCTGAACGTTTTGCATTCATTATTTCAAGGCTCCTTTCTTACCAATCAACCGAATCACAACGTTAAATAGCAAGGACATCAACAATAGAATCAATGCCAACGACCATAGCACGTTGTTTTGGACAGTGCCCATAATTGTATTCCCAATCCCCATTGTTAAGATCGAAGTCAATGTGGACGCCGGCGTAACCAAACTTGTCGGCAGCAAGGCAGCATTCCCGATGACCATTTGGATCGCCAAAGCTTCCCCGAAAGCCCGCGCCATGCCGAAGACGACAGCAGTCAAAATACCAGGTACAGCCGCACGAAGGACGACTTTGTATATCGTTTGCCAGCGTGTGGCGCCCAACGCTAAGGATGCTTCACGATAGTGCCGTGGCACCGAACGTAAGGCATCAACAGTCATCGTAGTCACCGTTGGCAAAATCATGATGAATAGCACGAATGTCCCAGCCAAAATACCAAATCCGGTACCGCCAAAAACAGAACGTACTGCAGGTACCACCACAGATAAACCTATAAACCCATACACAACAGATGGAATACCGACTAACAGCTCGATCACCGGTTGTAAAATCTTCTCCCCATTTTTAGGTGAGATTTCTACCATAAAGACTGCAGCACCAATTGCAAATGGTGTCGCAACGATGGCTGAAAGGAATGTGACAACAAATGATCCGACGATCATTGGCAAAGCCCCAACGAGCGGCTGGCCATCTGCACCTACAGCACTTGGATTCCATTCTGTCCCAAATAAAAAGTCAAAGACATTGACTTTATCAACGAAGAAGGTTGCCAAACCACGGCTAGCTACAAAGTAAAAAATCGATATGACGACCAAAACAATCAATGCAATACATAAAAAGCTGATGATTTTGCCCCGTTGTTCCATTTTGGCACGTTTCGATTTTTTGGTTAACACTTCTTTTACATTTTCCACGAGGGATTCCTCCTCAAAAATCAAACTGAATTCACAACCATTAGTTTATCGCTTGAACATCAATTTCACATAAAGCTTCTGTAAATTTTGTGTAAAGATTAGTTGACAATATTTCCTTCCCAATCTCGTTCCACTTGCATCGCCGAAATAGAAATGTAGCCTAAATCACCAACAATATTTTCTTGCACTTCATCAGACAGCATAAATGCCAAAAACTCTGCTGTTAATTCAGTTGGCTCGCCTTTTGTATACATATGCTCATAGGCCCATACTTTCCATTCATTGGTTGTAACATTTTCATCTGTTGGCGCTACCCCGTCGATTGATAAAACGTTGACTTCATCTGTCACATAAGAAAATGCGACATAACTAATGGCACCTGGTGTATCCGAGACAATGGAGCGAACCATCCCGCTTGAATCTTGTTCTTGAGAAGCAATCGCTGTCTCTCCATCCATAATCCATTTTTCAAAGGTACTTCTTGTGCCGCTCCCAGAGGCGCGGTTCAGGATCACGATCGGCACATCATTGCCGCCTAGTTCTTGCCAATTGGTGATTTTTCCGAGAAAAATATTCTTTAGGTCTTCGGTTGAGATATCGGTAATACCGACCCCTTTATTGACGATTGGCGTGATCCCAACTACTGCTACACGATGATCGACCAATGCATCTGCATCGATACCATCTTTTTCTTCTGCAAATAGATCAGAATTGCCGATTTCGACAGCACCCGCTTGCACTTGACTCAATCCTGTCCCACTTCCGCCCCCTTGGACATTGATAAACTTGCCAGGATTTTCATTCTGGAATTCCTCTGCGACCGTTTCCACCAAAGGTTGTAAAGCCGAAGAACCGACAGCTGTGATGGATTCACCACGATCAGCCCAACTCGCACAACCTGATAATAGAATAACTAGCCCGATGACAGGACCTAATAATTTACTTTTTTTCATCATAACGCTCCTTGTTCTCTGTGAGAATAAATAATTATCAAACCAATTATTTCCATTTTACCATTTCTTCAATTTAATGAGAATTATTATTTGCTATTTTTTCGACACCATCGGTTTTCAGTTTTTTTAATCCAATTTCACTTCAATATAAAAATAACGAAATAAATTAATAATCTACATTTATTTCGAAAGGTAAATACGTGCATGATAGTTCTAATATATGCTATACTATCTTAGAAAACGATTGTAAAAGAACACTACATTTATTTTTGCTTCCCCAATATCAAGCATTTTTATGTTATGTTCAATGTTTTCGTCCATTCACCGACATTTCCCCAAAATGTGTGTTGAGTGAAAACAGCAGAAGAAGCATTCATGCTTCCTCTGCTGTCTTTTTTTATTCTTCTAAAGACGACAACCACGCTGCCATCTTGTCAACGATGATTTGCTGCTGTTCTTCGTTGGTTAAACTTGTTTGTTCTTCGCCTCTTTGTTCTCCATAGGTACCGAACCCTGCATGAGTCCCTAAATCAATTTCTTGATAAAGCGTCGTTTCAGGCAAATAAGTTTTTGCGGATTGCCAATTCTCATGGTTAACGATTTGATCCTGACTGCCAATCAATGACAGAACAGGCAGATCACTTTTAGCAAGGGAGCCTTTTTCATCAGGGTAGCTGGCGAAGAAAAACACACCGGCTAAGGTTTGCTCAGATCCGTCCCCCTCATTGGCCGCGAATCGACTAGCCATGACCCCGCCCAATGAATGTCCTCCTATCACATAGGAGGTTTGCGCCACCTCATCTAAGACATTTGCGGCACGATTGCCGCCCAGCACTGCCAAATCAAAGGGCATCTTGACGATTGCCACAGCATAACCTTGTGCTGCTACACCAGAAGCCCAGACACTATAACTTTCAGCATCGACCAATGCGCCGGGATAAAAAATGACGAGCGGCTTTGCCTCATCTCCGGCAAAATAAAGAAAATCTCCTTTGTCTTCTGCTTTTTCTACAGCTTGTATTGCTTCGTCAACTGGTGGGTAATGAATATTTTGCCAACCAAACCATCCGCCGATCCCTATAATGATGCACGCGGTTATCACACCAATCAAGATTTTATTTCTTTTTTTCACAATTGTCCTCCTTATAAAAAAAGAACCTGGCTACATCAGTTTTTTTAGTTGAATCGAACCAACCGATGTGTCCATGTCCTACTATTTTTTGTTGATTATTGATGTGCTTGCGACAATAACTCTCTCGCATGTTCTACAGTCAAATCTGTGATTTCCGCCCCAGATAACATCCGAGCAATCTCAGTTACGCGTTCTTGCTGCGCCAATTTACGGACATGGGTTTCTGTTCGTCCGTCTTGAATGGCTTTTTCGATGAAGTATTGGTTATCAGCTACTGCAGCGACTTGAGGTAGATGGGTGATACATAAGACTTGCGAATGAGCCGCTATCTTGGCAATTTTCTCTGCGATTGCTTGAGCAACTCGACCACTGACGCCAGTATCCACTTCATCGAATACAATACTCGTAATGCCTTGTTTGCGAGAAAAGATCGATTTCAAGGCGAGCAGGATGCGCGAGAGTTCGCCGCCTGAGGCTACGCGAACCAAAGGCTTCAACCCTTCCCCTGGATTGGTCGTCAAATAAAACTCAACCACATCAAATCCATTGGCTGTTAGTTGTTTGCTGTTATTGGCAAATCGCACGTCAAACTGGGCATGTTCCATATAAAGTTCTTTTAATTCTTGAACGATTTCTTTTTCTAAGCGATGCGCAGCTTCTCTGCGTTTCACATGAAGTTCTTCTGCCAGTTGCCACACTTCGTCTGCTTTTTGCGCCAATTCTGCCTCTAATTGCTCTAATTGACCTTCAGTATAAGCAGACTCACTGATTTCTTTGCTGATACTGTCATAATAAGCCAGAATGACTGGGATCGATTCACCATATTTGCGTTTTAATTGACGAATCGTTTCAAGGCGAGAGAGCACTTCTTCCAAACGTCCTTCATCTAGCTCAAGATTGTCGGCTTGCCGTGAAATATCGGCCGCTGCATCTTGCAGCAAGTAGTAGGCGCTTTGGATCGTTTCGCTGATTTTTTCATAAGCAGGATCTAAATGGGCGATCCCTTGGACTTCTGTCAGTGCCAGGCTCACTCCATCCACACTATTGGCTTCTTCGGCGGACAAGGCAGCATAACTCTGACTTAATGCATCAACGATTTTTTGATAGTTGATCAATTTTTCCCGCTCATCCACCAGTTGCGCTTCCTCATCTTCTACCAGCGCTGCTTGTGCGATTTCTTCTTGTTGAAATTGCAGCATATCCATCCGCTGCACATATAATTGTTCATTTTCTTGGATCGTACGCACTTGATTTTCTAATGCGCGATAAGATTGATAGGCCTCTCTATACATTGCCAATTCAGTTTTGAACTGCTCATCTCCAAAACCATCTAATAAAGACAAATGTTTTTCAGGCTGCAGCAATTCTTGGTGTTCATTTTGTCCTTGGATATCGACCAAAAAAAGCCCAATCTGTCTAAGTACGGATAAGGTGACCGTCCGTCCATTGACACGACAAAGATTCTTGCCAGACTGTGTAAAATCCCGCTGCACGATCAACACTTCTTCTTCATCGATACCGAGTTCTTCTGCCAACAAATGAAATTCAGGTTGCAATGGCCATTCAAAAATACCTTCTAAGCGACATTTATCTGCGCCTTGACGCAAATAATCACTCGACCCGCGGCCGCCTGCCAATAAGCCCATGGCATCGATAATGATCGATTTCCCGGCACCTGTTTCCCCGGTAAGTGCTGTCATCCCTTCATGAAACGAAAGGTGCAGATTTGAAATGATCGCAAAATTTTGGATTGAAAGTTCTAATAACATTTCTGCCACTCCCCTGTGCTTCAGATATATCTTTGAAAATCTTTGAACAAACGATCCGTATCTTCTTCGGTTCTGGTGATCATCAGGACATTGTCATCATCATTTAGTGTAGCAAACAATTCTTTGACATATTGTTTCTCTATCAAATTAGCCAGCGCCGAAGCATTACCTGGCAATGTTTTGAGGATAACAAATTTATCCATTCGATCGATTGAAACAAAAGCAGTTTTTAATATTTTGTCTAATTTGCCATATACATCTTCCGTTGTTTCTTGGGGAATGCTGTATCGATAGCCGCCACTTTGCGCAGGTACTTTCACGAGTTTTAATTCTTTGATATCTCGTGATATGGTTGCTTGTGTCACTGAAACGCCGCGTTCTTGCAATAATCCAACAAAGTCTTCCTGTTTTTGAACATCTTGTTCGTTAAGCAGTCTGGTAATCAGGCGATGCCGTTCTCTTTTTCTCATCTTTTGTTCCTCCTGAATGAATTCCTATTAATTTTATCCTATTTTGGCTCAGAAAGAAAGAGAGCTGACACCTTAAATGTCCACTCTCTTGGATTGATTATTTCGAATGATGGAATGTTTCGTGGGCTTGTGCGACAACGCCCGGTATATCGATCCCATCAGTCTTGCCCATCGTATCCGATTTACGCAAATGCACGATAAATTCAATGTTGCCTTCACCGCCAGTGATTGGCGAAAAGCTTAGATCTAGCACATCAAATTTCGTTTCGGCCGCAAATGAGATAATTTCCTCTACTACGCGCTGATGCGTTGCGGGATCTCGTACGATCCCATTCTTACCAACTGACTCTTTACCTGCTTCAAATTGCGGTTTGATCAATGCCATCACATCACCGCCAGTCACCAAAATCTCATAAAGCGGCGGCAAGATAAGTTTTAAGGAAATAAATGAAACATCGATCGTCGCCACTTCTGGCAATCCTTCAAGGAAATCCGTCGATTTTGCATAGCGGAAGTTGACCCGTTCCATCACGATCACCCGCTCATCTTGCCGCAGCTTCCATGCCAGCTGATTGTACCCGACATCTAGTGCATAACTCTTGGCTGCGCCATTTTGCAAGGCAGCATCTGTAAACCCACCGGTAGAAGCACCGATATCTAAAAGGATTTTGTCTTGCACATTCAAGTCAAAAATCTTGAGGGCTTTTTCCAATTTGAGGCCCCCTCTAGATACATAAGGGAGTTTTTTCCCTTTGATCTGCAATAAGGTATCGGCGGCGATCTTTTCTCCTGGCTTATCTAAGCGCTCATTATTGCTTTCTTTATAAACCAAACCAGCCATCACACCACGTTTTGCTTGCTCTCTTGTTTCAAACAGACCTTGTTGGACTGCTAATACATCTACTCGTTCTTTTTTCATTGGTTTTCTTCAACCTCAAATCGTTCAATAAAAGCGGAAAGTACAGTCGGATCAAATTGCCCATATGCGCTTAGATGCGCCAAAATTTGCTGAGCCAGTGCCAATTCTTTTGTTAACTCAGCTTTGGCTCCTTCCAGACCCAACAGTGCTGGATAGGTGCTTTTCGCTAATGCATCATCACGATGGACAACTTTCCCAAGCGCCTCTGTCGTACTGATGACATCTAAAAGATCATCACGTATCTGGAAAGCCAAGCCGATATGCTGTGCGAACTGATCCAATTCCTGAAGTACGGTTTCTGATTGATTGGCTAAAACGCCCCCCGCCACTACGGCAAAACGAATCAGTTCTCCCGTCTTCCGAGCATGGATTGCCATCAATTCATCTAATGTCAGTGTTTGGTTTTCGCCTTGGATGTCCGCTGCTTGTCCCGCAACCATGCCTTTGGTACCAGCCGATTGACTCAACTGTTGCAACAAAAGGATTTTTTTGTCGGCTTCGATATCTGCCATCGACAATAGTTGAAATGCCGCGGTCAATAAACCGTCACCAGCCAAAATCGCCAATGCTTCGCCATATACGACATGATTGGTCGGTTTGCCTCTGCGGAGATCATCATCGTCCATAGCGGGAAGATCATCGTGGATCAGGGAATACGTATGGATCATTTCCAAAGCTGCCGCACATTGATACACTGGTAAATCAATTGGCTTGTCAAAGGCGGCTACTGTCGCAACCAGCAGCAAAGGCCTGATTCGCTTGCCGCCAGCATGGATCGAGTATAGCATACTCTCAGCAAGGCGAGGATCACTGGTCTGTTCGGTGACGAAACGCACCATGACCTCTTCGATATGTGGGGCTTGTTCATTGGTGAATCTTGTTAACTTGCTCATTGACCCGCCTCATCAAAAACGACTTCCTCATTTGCATCAGTCATCATTTTTGTTAATGCCTTCTCTGCATTGCTCAAGGTATCTTTACATTGCTTGCTCAAGATCATCCCTTGTTGAAAAGCGGTCAGCGCTTCTTCCAGAGGGACATCCCCTTGTTCCAAACGAGTAACGATTTGTTCTAATTCTTGTAATGATTCTTCAAATGTTGGATTTGCCATTTTCTTCTCCTTCAATCGTAATTACTTCAACTTCTGCTCGACCGTCTTGATAATGGATCTGTAATCGATCGCCCGTTGTCAGGTCCGCAGCCGATCGTACCACTTGCGCTTGTTTGGTCGTATAGGTATAACCTCGACCCATGATTTTTAGTGGGCTCAATAAATCCAGGGATTGGATGGCTTGCAACAACCGATTTTCTTTCGCCGCATAGGTATCCTGCATACTTTTACTCAAACGTTGTGAGAGATAGGCAACTTCTTGTTGTGCAGACTTGATGCGGTTTTGCAGTTGTTGCTGCTCTAAACGGTGAATGACTTGCCTTGCTTGTTTGTCTTTGTCGAAAAGCATCGATTGCAGCCCTTGATTCATACGTTGCTGCAATTGATCCAGCTTGATCGATTGGGCTTCATATAGGCGTTCCGGCTGTCGAAAGACGTAAGAACCGATGGCTCGTTGATACCGTTCTTGTTTGCGCTGGATCTGATGCATAAAAGCTTGCGATAAGCGTGCTTGCTTTTCTTCGATCCGCAAGATTTCTTCTGCCAATACCGGCACCGCCAATTCAGCTGCTGCTGTCGGTGTTGCTGCCCGAACATCTGCCACCAAGTCAGCGATCGTCGTGTCTGTTTCATGACCAACTGATGAGATGATCGGTGTTTTTGCGGCAAAGATAGCCCGCGCTACCCGTTCTTCATTGAAAGGCCATAAGTCTTCGATCGACCCGCCGCCGCGCCCGATGATCATCGTATCAAATTGTCCATCTGCTTCCACACGGGCAATATTTTTAACCACATCATCTGCTGCTTTGCTGCCTTGTACAACAGTTGGAAACAAAACGATTTCTGCGATTGGATAACGCCTTTGGGTGGTTGTGATAATGTCGCGGATCACTGCACCGCTGGGACTTGTTAAGACAGCGATTCGCTTTGGATAGCGCGGTAATTGCTGCTTCGGCGCAGTGAACAACCCTTCGATTGACAGTTTTTGCTTTAATTGTTCATAAGCTTGATACAATGCGCCTACACCGTCGGGTTCCATGTGTTCGATCATCATCTGATAGTTGCCGCTGGCCTCATATAAGGTGATGCGGCCGACAGCCATGACTTTCATGCCTTCTTCAGGTTGGAACTTTAATTTATCAAAGGCACCTTTGAACATGACCACCGATATTTTGGCTCCGTCATCTTTTAAACTGAAATATTGATGATTGGGTCGCCGACGGAAATTAGAGATCTCCCCCGTCAAATAGACCCGCTCTAAATAGGGATCTGCATCAAATTTGCGTTTTAAATATTTGGTCAAGGCCGTGACTGTGAGATATTCTTGTGCCATTTAAATTTTTCATTGCTCCTTTGCTGCTTCAATGGTTTGTGCCATCAGCATCGTGATCGTCATAGGTCCTACACCCCGAGGAACAGGCGTGATATAACTGGCGATTGGCTCTACTTCGTCAAATTTCACATCACCGATCAGTTTGCCTTGGTCATCACGATTCATGCCGACATCAATCACGACCGCACCCTCTTTGACAAATTCTTTCGTGACAAAATGACCGCGCCCGATAGCGACAACCAAAATATCGGCTTGTTTTGCCAATGCTGGCAAATCCTTTGTGCGAGAATGGGCGATCGTGACTGTGGCATTCTCAGCCAACAGCAGATGCGCCATCGGTTTACCGACGATATTACTGCGGCCGATCACTAAGGCATTTTTGCCTTCAAGTTCAATGCCATAAGCGGCGAACATCTTCATGATACCATAAGGCGTACACGGAATTCGATCAGGTACACCAGCAAATAGTTTCCCGAGGTTCATCGGATGGAATCCATCGACATCTTTTTCTGGTTTGATTGCTAAAAGGACTTTTTCTTCATTGATATGTTTAGGTAAAGGCAGTTGGACTAATATTCCGTGAAAAGCCTCATCAAGATTATATTTTTCTATTTCACGCAATAATTCTTCTTCACTGATTGTTTCAGAATAACGGGCTACCTGAGAGTGGATGCCAATTTTTGTTGCAGCCAGTTCTTTGTTTTTGACATAGGTTTGACTGGCTTTGTCTTCGCCTACGAGCAATACGACTAACCCTGGTGTAATGCCTTGTTCTTTCAACCCAGCTGTTTCTGTTTTCAATTCACTTTGCATCTTATCTGCTAATTCTTTTCCATTGATCAATGTAGCCATTCTGACAATTCCTCCAACCTGATAAACCATCATTTTATTTGAATTCATCAAAAGACTGCAGCCTGATGGACTGAAGACTTTATGCTATCTATCATAGCATTTTCTGAAAAGAAAAACATCGTTAAATGTTTGATAATTGAATAAAGAACCTCTCAAATCGACAGGCTCTCTAGACAAGACATTTATTTTACAAAAAGCGCATTTATTCTAAATCATTCGTGACGTTTCTCAACGACATCGGCGCTGCAAATGTATGGTAATTCAATCCGCTGATTGTCAACTTTTGAAGGACTGAGTTTTGATTTTGACTAAGTACGATCATTCCAGCCGTATTTTCCATCAATTCTTTTTCAGCCGCAATCATTGATTGCCAGCGTTTTTCTGGTTCTAAAGCATAAGTGAATCGAGCTTCATCGAGTAAGCGATCGTATTCAGGGTTTGAATAATGCCGATTGTTGCCACTATACATCATTTTCAACGTCGAATAGGGGTCCTGATAATCTGGCGTCCAATAAATCAAAAACAGATCATAATCACTTTCACTAGCTGTATTTAAAGCAACTTCTGCTGGCATTGAACGCATCGTGACCGTCAAACCATCAAAAAGATC
The DNA here is from genome assembly GCF_001297065.1 of Enterococcus sp. RIT-PI-f. GTDB lineage: Bacteria > Bacillota > Bacilli > Lactobacillales > Enterococcaceae > Enterococcus_D. Next base: position 111,281 of record NZ_LHOX01000005.1, read on the forward strand.
CTCCAATGCCCATTGTAAACTTTCACCCATTTTTTTATATCCACTGTCGTCTGTTGTCAGCAAATCGAGGGTAATTGACTCTCCTAGCTCTTCTTGTGCCCGTTGCCAAAAAGATAATGCCTGCTCAGGATCATATTGCATCAGAGATCCCGCTTCCGAGCGAAAATCTTCCCCAGATTTAGGATTACGCACAAATCCTTCTGTGATGGCACCATCTAATGGCTTAGAACCATCGGCCATAATATTAGTGATCAAATTATCTTTATCAATACCTAATGCCAATGCTTTTCGGAGGTTCTCATTTGCTAAGGGTGTTGCTTGTCCTCTTCTTTGTTGATTTAGACGGATATAATCCATTGTTGCTGCGGGATAGCTTTGGAACGTCTCACTGTTATGCATCTGCTTAGCGATCTCACCTGTTACTATTGCCACATCCAATTGATCATCCTCAAAAAGATTCAACGCAGTCGATGTTTCTTTAATAACCTGAAAATGGATCTCTTCGGTTGGAATTGTTGAATGGTTCCAATAAGCAGGATTCTTTTTCAAACGCCAGTCCATTTGCGATTGCTGCCAATCTTCTACAATGAAAGGACCATTGAATACAATACTTTCACTGTTGGTACCATAGTCAGATCCGAAAGTTTCAACCACTTCTCTGTTTTGAGGAAAGAAAATTGGGAATACCATTAAAGACGTAAAATACTGTGCTGGATTGGTCAACTTGACTTCCAAGAGGTTAGTATCGATGGCGCGAACACCCAATGTCTCTGGATCCATTTCACCAGTTGCGATCTCCGAAGCATTTTCAATTAAGTCGTGCATCAAAAAATTGTACAAAAATCCATTTTCGGGATCAATCATTCTTTTCCAAGCATATTCAAAATCAGCTGCTGTTACCGCATCACCATTGCTCCATTTGGCGTTTTCTCTGAGGGTGAATGTGTAGGTTTTACCATCAGCCGAAATATCAGGTAAATCACTGGCAACGCCTGGTTGGACCTCATCATTTTCATCTAGAAAATACAAACCTTCAAAGGATGCATTCTGAATGATCGCATCAGGAAAATCTAACATTGCCGCTGGATCCAACGAAGTCAACTCGCTTAAAGACATCATGCGAATGATGTGCTCCCCATTTACATCGTTTGAATTTTCTGGATTTTCTCCTCCGCATGCAGAAAGTATGGTAACAATACATATAATCAGCAAAGCAACATACCTATTTTTACTTTTCATGGTGATCACCTTCCTTCACCTCATTTGTGTAGGTCGAATCAACAAGTATCCAGATGAGTTCTGCGGTCTCTTGGCTATCATTATAATTTTTGTGCCCTTCCCCAGCCGCTATTAACTGGAAATCTCCTTCTTTACCAACAATATCTTGCCCATCTTCTAGTACTGTATGCGCCTGACCTTTGATGACATAAGAATATTCATCTTGATCGTGTCTGGAGAAGCCGTGTTCCGGAATATGTTCTCCTGGCAATAAAGTAATATAACCCATTGTTACAGTTGTGTTCGGTTGATTCTTTGTTGTAAAAATTGTTTGCAACCCAGTTTGTTCACTTTTCCCTTTGATAATCATTTATCCACTTCCTTTTTTTGTTCTTATCCAATTAAAACTTTAAGAACACAAAAAGTCAACTTTTTGTTCAATTTTAATAAAATAATATACCATATAAGATAAATAATAGCGAAAATTACATTTCTTAATTAAATTGTATTCATAAAAAAACACCTTGATATCTCTATCAAGGTGTTTCATCATTATTCTTTCGTTTTATCTTCAGCAGACAATTCTTGATTGACTGTCGACAAAATACCATTGACAAATTTCCGTGATTGATCGTCACTGAAGGTTTTGGCAAGTTCGATGGCTTCATTAAGAGCCACTCGATTAGGTACGTTGTCCACATAGGTCATTTCATACAATGCAATACGTAAGATCGTCACATCCATTTTGGATAGACGTTGGATCTTCCAGCCGGTTTTCAAATGGCTTTGGATCACTTGATCCAATTCTTCCTTATAATGACATACACCAACCACCAATTGATCCAAATAGGCAGGAACAAAATGTTCTTGTTCTTCATCGATCAATTCATGATGTTCTAACTCAATGGCGTGTCTGATTGCATCTTGTTTGGTTAAATCTTTGTTGAAGTCTAGTGGGAATAATGCTTGTAACGCCATTTTCCGAATGTCATGTCTTGATAATTCTTTACTCATTTTCTTCCTCATCGTTTCCGAATAATTCTTCGATATCTGGTAAATCCACTTTTTCTGGTACGACAGCGACAACATGGACATTGACCTCAGTTAACTGTACATCTGTCATAAATAAGACTTGCTGTTTCACGCGCTCTTGAATCTCCATCGCCACTTTAGGAACAGAAACACCATAAGTCATGTAGCTGTAAAGATCGACTTTGATCCCTGTTTCATCGATTGTCAGGTAAACACCTTTACCATGGGCTGCACGGCCCAAAAGCTCAGTCACGCTGTTGGCGAATGTACCACGCATGCCATAGACACCGTCTACTTTAGAAGCTGCGATACCAATAATGATCTCGATGACTTCAGGCGCGATCACGATTTCACCCAATTCAGGACTAGCGTCTAAGACTAGATTTTTATCTTCGTTCATCTGTTTTGCCTCCATTTTTGAACATCTGCTGAAATGAGCAACGCAACTTCACGCTTCATTTGTTGACGAAACATGCTTGATTGCCATTTGCGCTTTGCAGAGAGGTTTATTCTCGTTTTTAGTTTATCATTTTCTCAGCGGATAATCTATAATAACCCACTTTTCTCAATGAATTTCCTGTTCACAAGCGAGTCAGATTATAAGATGATCAATTCTTTTGGCGCGTGGGTCAATACTTTATTGCCTGTTTCAGTGATCAGTAAGTCATCTTCGATTCGGACACCGCCAATTCCTGGCAAGTAAATACCCGGTTCGTCCGTGATCACATTACCGACGACAAACGGTTTATCTGCTCTGAATGACACATTTGGCCCTTCGTGGATCTCTAAACCAATGCCATGACCAGTTGAATGACCAAAGGCTTCCCCGTAGCCATAAGAAGCGATATGATCCCGGGCAACACCATCTAATTCGATACCTGTCATCCCAGGTTTCGCTGCAGCCAACACTTTTTCTTGTGCTTCTAATACGATTTTATAGATATCCTTTAATTGATCGCCAGGATCGCCTACGGCAAAAGTTCTAGTCATGTCCGATACATATCCTTGATAGTAACAGCCAAAATCAAGGGTAATCAAATCACCTTGTTCAATGACTTTTTCACTAGCTACGCCATGAGGCATTGCTGAGCGTAATCCGCTGGCAACGATCGTATCAAAGGATACACTTGTCGCACCTAATGAACGCATGAAGAAATCTAATTGATTGGCCACTTCGATCTCTGTCATTCCTGGGCGAACCATTTTAAGAATATGCTCAAATCCTTGATCAGCAATATGGCAAGCTTGTTGAATCAACGCAATCTCTGATTCATCTTTGACTTCCCGTAAATTTTCGATCATGCCTGAAATTGGGGCCAATGAAGATTCTTCAACCAAGTCTTCCAACACTGAATAATCAGAGAAACTGACGTAACTTTCTTCAAAGGCCAGAACATTGATTTCTTCATTTTTGCAGATAGTTGCTACTTCATCGAAGATTGGCCCACTATTTTTCACGATCTCAAAGCCCACAGCTTGTGTCGCTGCTTGTTCTGTATAACGGAAGTCCGTCACAAAAAATGCTTTGTTCAAGGTAATGACTGCCAGACCAGTGGTCCCAGTAAAATTCGTCAAGTACCGCAGATTATATGGACTTGTGATCAAAAAGCCATCGATAGACTCTTTGCGCATTGCTTCTCTTAACTTCTCAACTCTTAACATATATTTTCCAACCTTTCTTTTACACTTCTTGTTTATTATAGCAAACTTCAAGAAAAAGCGGAAAGAATGGAAACATTTTCTGAAAAAAGAACCTGTCCGACTTCACTCATCGAATTAAATTAAATAAAGTCGTTTCCGTTACATTGACCGCCAACACATTCTCTCCGGTTTCCAACAAAGCGATCAGTTGATCCACATTGATACGTACAGATACCCCATATGTATTGACTCCGTGTTCTCCTACGTATGAAAGTGTGTCAGCAATCTGTTCGGAAGATATGATTTCTCGATCATAGGCTGGTTCAAGTGCCAGAAAGTCAGTTTGCGTCTGTAGAAAATGCAGCATCGATGTGAAATGAGCTGCTTGCTGTTCGGTTTCTGAATAGTTCATTCCTTGTGCATTGGTGGCATTCCCATGTGTGAGAAAGGGAAATTCCTCCAAATAAGATTGGTCAATCTGTCGTTCACTCGGTAAAACGCTGCTATAAACACTGGCAAAACCTAATGGCTGATAATCTTGATTGCTTGTCGGTACTTCGCTGCGTACAGCGGTCCATAACACTTCTCCTTGACCCAAGTTGTACGTTTGCCACTCTGCTAATTCATCTAATGACAAATCGTCGTCAAAAATGACCGTCGCTATGATATCGGTACTTTTTGGCAGTTCTTTGACTTTCGCCAATAGCAGTTCTTTATGTAACTCACTTTCAGTAAACACATCAGATGATGAATCCCGGAAACGCTGCTCAAATAAATAATCAGTCATTTCTGGTATTGATAATTGCGTTTCTTTTAGCTGATTTCGATTGATTGTATAGGTTTTCGTATTTGTTTGATTCTGAGCAAAATTTCGATAAATTTCAGTCACCGCATATTTGCCATACCCTTCTGCGTTGATCTCATAGCGGCTTAGACTTTGATTTTGTGTTGTCAGTTCATTATTGATTTGTCGATTGATAATATAACTATCAACATCCGACAGCTGATTACCGCTTTTGGGATTATAGAAAAAAGAATCGACAAGTCTGGGCGCACCAAAAATAACCGACAAAACGATCAAGGTGATCACACAGACTAGCCCTAAATTGCGGTGCCGCTGTTGTTTTTTGACTTGCAGTTGGATTTCCTTGAAATCAAATGGTTGATTCATGTAATAGTTCCTCCTTTAGTAATCGCCGTCCGCGATATAGCCGATTCTTGGTTTGCGTATAGGTCCATTCTTTATAGCTAGCGATCTCATCAATGGACAATTCCATAAAATAAAAGAGCAGAATCACTTCTCGTGTATCTTCTGGCAAACGATCAATGGATCGAAACAATGACCTTCTTTCTTCTTCTTTGATCATAACGTCCAATTGTGTTCCCTCCGTTTCTGATGCCAGATGTGTGCGTGCTGATCGTTGCCATAACTGATGCCGTTTGTCCTTTCGCTGACCATCAATAAATCGATTTTTGATCGTCTTGAATAAATAATATTTGATTTGATCTTCACGTAAAAAGGGAAGAGCATTAAGGATCGCTAAATAGGCCTGGCTGACTAAGTCTTCTGCTTGGAGAGTGTCTTTAGTGAAATAGAGGGCATACAAATAGCACTCTCTCCCATACAAGTTGTAGATCCCCTCGAATTGATCCAATTTCACCCTACACGCCCCTTCCCTTTTACATTTACTATACGTGCCAGGTGAAAAAAAGTCACAAAAAAAAAGCATTTCATCTTCAAAGATAAAATGCTCTTGCATCAAATTATTTTTTTCGTCCAAAGAAAAATGAAACCACTGCGACGAAAATAACCGCGCCGATAATAGCAGGTACAATGGCCATGTCAGCCACTTGGGGACCCCAATTACCAAATAATGCTTGACCAATAGAAGCCCCTACCAATCCAGCTACGATGTCAAAAATACAGCCGCGTTTTTCACCAGCGATCGCACCACCGACTGAACCGATGACCGCACCGACGATCAATGTCCATAAAAAGTGCATCGGAACACCTCCTTCATTTATACACTCTTAGCGTACCATAGGAAGCGATGATTGAAAAAAATTATGCTTACGTGTTATTTTCTACGTACAAATGCCCGTTTCAGCACATCGAAAAAGCCAAGAGAATGCACCATATGATCCGGATCAACATACACGCGAATGGCACGCAGGACTTTTTTTGGTTCTTTGGAAGAAAAGGTGTAGGTACCGTTTTTCTTCGTTTTTACGGCATAGCGAGGAATCCACCGCCCTTTGAACATGACAGACGCAATCACGTAGTCTACATCTTCCCAAGGGATTTGGATAAATTTTCGTTTGTCACGATCGTTATAAAATTCAAAGGCATTATCACCGATCATGATTTTGCCATATTCATTGATACCTAAAAACGAGGTCGCATTGATTGTCAAATCAACTTTTGTATTCAAAGATTGTACCATCTGTTGTCTGCTCCATTTCTTTGTTTGGCTATATTATACGTGTTTTTGCGTCATTTGGCGAATATGTAAAAAAGTGCTTGGGTCACCCCAAGCACTTCGTTTTGAAAAGATTATAGCAATCCGATCAAGTGTCCACCAATACCGACTAAGAACAAGCCAATGATGATGATGATTGGAGAAACTTTTTTCTTCAATAACCACATGCATAGAAGTGTCAATAGCAAGGCAGCCAAACCAGGAATCAATTGATCCAAGTTATTTTGCAGTGTAGTCACTTTAACATCAGACAACGCGCGACCTTCGGCCACTTGTTCTAAGGCAGTTTTTATGCCTTCTGAACCAGAAGGTAGGTTTGCCCAATCGATGTAGGCACCTTCATCAAGAGGGACTCTTGAAACAACTGGTGCAAAGGATACAGACACCCAACGTTGTACAAGTGAACCTAAGACGAACATCCCTAAAATAGACGCGCCTTTTGTTACATCTTGCAACAATCCGCCTGAAAGGTCATCAGTGATTTTAGAACCGGCACGATAACCGAATTCTTGGGTATACCACATAAATGCCCAACGGATGATATTCCATGCCAAGAAGAAGATGATTGGGCCTAAGATGTTTCCGCCTAAAGCCAGAGAAGCACCTAATGCACCTAACATCGGACGAACTGTAAACCAGAATACTGGGTCACCGACACCGGCTAAAGGACCCATCATCCCAACTTTAACCCCTTGGATCGCTACGTCATCGACTGGCGCACCATTGGCACGTTCTTCTTCTAACGCTAATGTTACACCTAAAATAGGTGAAGCAATATATGGGTGGGTATTAAAGAATTCCAAGTGACGTTTTAATGCAGCGGCACGGTCTTCTTTTGTTTTGTATAATTTTTTGATTGCTGGAATCATTGAGAATGCCCAACCACCATTTTGCATACGTTCATAGTTCCATGAACCTTGAATGAAGGTAGAGCGCCATGCTACGGCTAAACGATCTTTTTTATTTAATTGAATTTTTTCTGCCATTTTTTTCTCCTCCTTCGGTTCTAATAGTCATTCAAGATATCGCCTAGAGGGTCGCCAGTGTTTCCGCCGCCGCCTCCATTAGATGATCCGCCCATTTTGGTAATGTTCAAGTAGATCAATGCGATAGCTACTGCCAATGCACCGATAGCGATCAATGTCAATTGAGAGATTGCCGCAATCACAAAACCAATAATGAAGAATGGCCATACTTCACGAGTTGCCATCATGTTGATAACCATTGCATAACCTACGGCAACGACCATACCACCACCGATAGCCATACCATCAGTTAACCATGCAGGCATAGATTCTAGGAATGTTTGTACTGTTTGTGCAGGGATTGCTAACAATGCTGCTGCAGGAATCGCGATACGTACCCCTTGCATAGCAACTGCAGCGATATGCCACATTTCAATTTTACGGATATTGCCTTCTTCAGCTGCAGCATCCATAAAGTGAACGATTGGCACAGCCAAAGTACGAACGATCATTGTTAAGAACAAACCAGCTACTGCTAAAGGAATCGCAACAGCAATTGCTGTATCAACGCCGGCAGTACCTTGTCCGCCTAATACCAAAATAATTGCAGATGCCACAGATGCTAAAGCCGCATCCGGTGCAACAGCGGCACCAATGTTTGCCCAACCTAAAGCGATCATTTGTAATGATCCACCCAAGATGATACATGCTTCTAAGTTACCGGTTACTAAACCGATCAATGTACAAGCTACTAGTGGTTGGTGGAATTGGAATTCATCCAAGATTCCTTCCATACCAGCTAAAAAGGCAACGAGTACTACTAATACCATAGATATAATAGTCATGATAGACCTCCTATTTAGTTGAATACAATTCTATTTGTTTGCTAATTCATTTTTTGCTTTGCGTAAGATTTCATCCATGTTGTCTTTTGAGTCATTCGGTACTTTACGTACATCGAATTTAATGCCGCGATTTTTTAATTCTTCAAATGTAGCAACATCTTCAGTTCCCATTGACAATACTTTACTTACAACAACTTTACCGACAGAATGCGCCATCGAACCAACATTGACTTCTTGAATATCAACGCCGCCTTCAACTGCACGCAGAACATCTTCCGGATTTTCAAATAATAGCAAAGCTTTTGTATTCCCAAAACGAGGGTCTTTAGAAACTTCAATCATTTTATCTACCGGAATCACGTTTGCTTTCACGCCTGGAGGCGCTGCTTGTTCAATCAATTTCTTACGCAAATCATCTTTGGCAACTGCGTCAGATACAACGATGATTCGTGAAGGATTGACTGATTTTGTCCAAGCTGTCGCAACTTGGCCGTGCAACAAGCGAGAATCGACACGTGCCAAAACAATTTTGACTTTGCCATCACCTAGAACAGTTCCAGGGGGAAGTGAACCTTTTGGTTGGTCATCTTGGACCGCTTTTGGTGCAGCAGCTTCTGCTGGTTCAAGCGCTTCAGGTTTGACCTTGACCCCTTCTTTCGCTGTTTCAACGATATGCGCCGCAATTTCATGGGCTTTATTCATTGAAAAACGTGATGCATACGCTTCGATCACCATCGGTAAATTCATACCTGCCACGATTGCCCATGTTTCTTTGTGGTCTTCAAACAAACTGTTGGCTTGATTGAATGGTGTACCGCCCCATAAGTCAACTAAGAACAATACTTCTTCTTGGTCATCAAATGTAGCGATCGCTTCTTGCATTTTTGCTTTGATGTCATCTGGTCCTTCACTTGGCATCAATGTAACAGCTTTAACGTTTTCTTGTTCGCCGAAAATCATTGAACCGGATTGCAAAATGCCGTTTGCAAATTCTCCATGACTTGCTAGGATAATTCCTACCATCTTTTTACCTCCTATTTCAAAATTGAACATTGTGACACGAATTTGAAAGAAAAAACAACGACGAAAAATTAAGAGTGACTACTTTCTTTTTCTAAAATATCCTTCAAAAAAATTTTGCGGTCAGCTGGAACTTTACGAATCTCGACTTCGATACCTTGCTTTTGTAAATAGAGCAAAGCGTCAAGATCTTGGTCATTGACAGAAACAAAGTTTGTGATCATGCGTTTTCCCATTGAAAAACTCATTCCACCAATATTCACTGAGTGAATTGGAATGCCACCTTTGACGAGGGTCACGACATCTTGAGGGTTAGTAAATAATAACATGACTTTTTGGGTATTAAATAATGTGTTATGTGCTACCTCAAGCATTTTCGTTACCGTTACGACATTTGATTTGATTCCTGGCGGTGCAGCTTCTTTCAAAAGAAACTTACGCAATTGATCATTGGCTACTTCATCACTGACCACGATGATTCGGTTGATACCCGTCAGTTTCGACCATGCTGTGGCGACTTGACCATGAATCAAACGGTCATCGATCCGGGCAAGACGTATATCCATTCCCATTGTAAAACCTCCTACATCGATCCGCTGAACAATTTGAGGATCCGTTCTTTTTTCGATCACCTCCTGTATCCACTTATATATAAGCAAGTTGCGTGCCAACTTTTAACAATACACTAATCTTGTAAAAAGCTTAAGAATCAACAATAGAACAATACACTAAAAAAGATACACTAGAATAAAGTGTATCTTTTTTAGTGTATCTGTATTCTTTTTTATTTCAAATAAAGTTCTTTTTCTTGATGGTTCTTGATGAGGGCCAACAAATAGTATTCCTCTGCATCGGGAATCGCTAAGTTCATCAAGCGTGCAAAAGATTGAACATGTACATGCAGCTGCTCATATTGTGGATGATGATACATGTCTGCTAACTCCTCGGTTGAAACCGTCAATGGTTGACGCAAGACAATGCGTTCCAACATCCCGGCAGTATGCAAAACGAAATTGATTTGGAATCCTTGGCGGGCATCATTCAGCTCTAAGTCACGAATCAACTCGATACTAAACTGCCACAATGGATCAACCACTTTCTTGGCATTGATATAGGTAAAGTTTTCTTCTAAGTAGCCAATACAAATAGCTTTGGACTGTTGGTCATCCAACTGAACCTCATCTTCATAGCTCAACTCATTGTCTAGAAGGATATCATCTAGCAGCTGATCGACATCTTGATCGATAAAGCGTTCCAAGGAAATGAACGGCGCGTCGATATGCGGATCAACGATTCCTGTAGATGCGATCAATTGGTATCGCTGTTGGATACTTTCTAATTCAGAGCGTAAGTCTGCAACAGCTAGTGTCACAACTTCGACAGATTGATTTTGTCTTTTTGACAATGAACTTTGAATCAATTCCTTGATTCTTTGCGCCGTCCCTTTCCCAGAAGCACAAATGGCTAAAATCGCTTTTGGATGATGATTTTGCTGCGCAGGCTCCTCATTCGTCACAACGCCATAGCCGCGAAACTTCCGCAATGAATCATATAGTTGATCGATATCTGTGCCAATCACTGAAGCTTTACGTACCGTTTCTAAAACAATCGATGTAGTGACCATATCGACCGTACGAACCGCGATTCCTGTTTCTCGTTGGATCTCACTGTTAAAGGTTGCCAGTGAGCCCATATCGACCAACAGCATCACACCGCTGCCATCATTGACTTGTTTCACACTTTCTACGATCTTTTTCAAGGCAACCGCTGGCGGCATATCCAATGGCATATCCACAGCTGTGACTTGATCCACTTCCAGCAATTGCTTCACGACTTGAACCATACTGCTGGCGGTACTATTGCCATGAGCGGCAACGACGACACCGATTTTGCCCGATGAGTGCGTCGTTCTCAGTGAAACAAGCAATACAGCTAAATAGTAAGACTCACTTTCAGGGATCGTTACCCGAAAACTTTCGCCAATAAAGGCCCGCACTTCTTTAGCCGCTGCAAATTCTTCGGGGTAATCGGCCACCATTTGCCGAATATTATCATTGGTTTGTCGCTCTTCACCTAAGTGGATTTTTTTCAAGAATGAACTAATATGCAAACTCATAGCATAAATAAAGTTCTGTTGAAAATCTACCTGCAATCGATTCCGGACCATCTCGTAAATTTGGTTCGTCACTGTGATGACCTTTTGATCGACAAATTCACTGAGTTTATTCACTGAATTGAAGGAGAATCCATGGTCTTTGTAAAAAGATTTTAAATGGACATTGATATCTGTTGAAATAAAATGATTGATTGCTTCTTGGTCTAACCCATCCGCTTTTAACAATGCCGCTTTGTCGCCAATAATATCATATAGGTTATACGGCAGCTCATAGGCATCCGATTGAATGTCGTTCAAATTCTCATTTGGCTGTACACTGACCTTCGGCGCCAATGTTTTCGACAACTCCGCCAATTCGTTGCGTCGATTGCCCAAGACGATCAATCCTGAACGAATGCCTTCAGGCAGATCCATCAACTCGATTTCAATTTCTTCGGCTTGCATATGATTCAAAAAACCGCGGGCACAAACCAGTTGGACATTGGACTTTAGTTGGCCGATATTGCCAAAACTGACACTGCCAATCAACGCTTTGACCACGTCTTCTGTCAGTGTGATACTTCTTTGGATACGGGTTGCTTCTTGACCAACCAGTACGCGGACCAATTCGATTTTTTCTGACGCAGGTCTTTTTTCGAAGAATGGCAACTGAATATTGATGGGGATCCTTCGGGTAAATGTATCCAACAATGTCGAATTGGGATCTTCCGTCGTTGCCCCAACGATCCGCACATTGGCTTGGTGATTTTTGCCAGTTTCCCCTAAACGACTGAACGTGCCATGATCCATAAAATAAAAGATCATTTCCTGTCCTTCTGGGGGCAAACGATGGATTTCGTCCAGAAACAGCATACTTTCATCCGCTTGATCGATAATCCCAACTTTTTCTTGTTCAGCACCAGTAAATGCCCCTTTGACATAACCAAACAGATGGCTCATCAACAACTCTGGATTATTGGCATAATCGGCACAGTTGAAGACAATCAGTTCTTTTTCTTCTGCGATCACTTGATTGGTTTTGGCAAATTGGAACATCGCATGGGCAAAATAGGTCTTCCCTGAACCTGTTGGCCCAGTGATCAAGCAATTCAGCCCTTTAGGCGGATATAGAATCGCTGCTTTGGCTTGCTCGACCGCATTCTTCATACTGCCGTTGGCACCAATGATCGTCGAAAAAATATCGCGATTACTTTTGACCGCAGGTACACGTTGCGGATGCGCTTTCTCTCGTTGCGGGCGATTTTCCATATAACTAGGTACGTAGTTCTCAGGCGCTTTTTCATTGACCATCGCCCAATAACGAACAGGCCGTGTGTCACTTTTTTGGACGCGGCCTTCTTTGACGAGCTGATTTAGATCTTTACTGGCATTGCTGCGTTGAATCGCTAAATGATCAGCGACTTCAGATGTCGACAACCCTTTCTTTTCTCCTAAGCCGCTCATTGTATTTTCAACGATAAATTGATAAATACGCTCAATTCGCTTCCCCAACAGCTTCGCCTCCTTGTTTTTTTCCACTTGACTACTTTAATCATTTTTTCTAAAAAAAGCAAATTTTTATATAAAATAGCACATCTATGCTATCTTTCACACGAACAACAACCAACTTAGCCTAAGAATAATGCATTTCAGAAAAAAAAGACACTCATATGTCTATGGGTGTCCTGGCAACGCATGTATTGGTTGAAACGGAGGCACTTCCTCAGGAAATTCTTGCACTATTTTTTGCATCCAGATCACGTCGTGCCATTGATTGAATTTATAACCGACCTTTTTAAAATCAGCTACCCGTTGATAACCGCGTTTTTGATGAAATCCTTCGCTTTGCTGATTGCCTCCAGTGATACAGGCGGTCAAGTTCACGATGTGCTGCGCTTTAAGTATATTTTCTAAGGCATCATATAAAGCAGTACCAATTCCTTTGGCTTGTGCGGACTGATCCAAATAAACAGTGACTTCCACCGTCCAATCATAGGCTGCCCGCCCTTTATAAGCTGTCGCATAGGCATAACCCAATATACGTCCCGCTTCTTCGGCGACCAAATAAGGATATCTGCTTGAGATTGTACGGATCCTTTCACTGAAATCTTCTATCGTTGGTATCTCCGTTTCAAATGTGATTGGTGTATGCAGTACATAATAAGCATAAATGTCTAATAAGCTTTGGGCGTCTGCTATTGTCGCTGAACGTATATCCATGAGATCCCTCTTTTCGTGAAATTTTCAATAGTATACTCTTTTTGAAACAAAAAAACAATCCGACAAAGGGATTGTTTTTTTTCACGGGATATTTATGACACGGCATTTTTTTCTTTCCCGCAATAAACTTGTAAATGTTGCGGCACTATTCGGATGGTCACTGGCAATTCCGGTCCAGCATCTCCATCAACATTGGTTTCGATCGAGCCACTATCTTTGATTGAGATCGTGGCTTGCTCAAAGGTTTCATACCCTAACACTTCATTTGATTCCGACACCCCTTTGAGCAATTCAGGAATGCTCTTGATCGTTTCCCACAAATTGCTGTCTTTCAAATAAATCAAATGCAGTCTGCCATCTTTGGTACTGGCTTTAGGTAACAAGGATTCAAAACCACCCACACTATTCGATGAGCCGATGATCAAGGTACTACTTTCGATCGATACGTGTTTTGTTTCATTTGCTGCCGTCAGGTCGATCTCAAACTGATGACTTTCATTTTTTCGGACTTCACGTAATCCGGAAACAAAATAGGCCATTTTACCTAATTTCGTTTTTTCTTCGACATCCACCTGATTGATAGCTGCCGGGATCATACCAATCGCCACGACATTCATGAAATAGTCGTCATTGATCTGTCCAATATCGATTTTCCGTGAATGCGCAGCGTCAAAAGAATCAATTGCTTCTTGAGGATCTAAGGGAATCGCTAATGCCCGAGCCAAATCATTGACTGTACCCAGAGGAAAGAACCCGAAAGCCGGTCGATCCTCATGGGGAGCCAAACCACTGATGGCTTCATTCACAGTGCCATCCCCGCCCATTGCAAAGACACTGTCGAAAGCACCAACAGCATCAGAGGCAAACTGCGTGGCATCTCCCGCTTTTTCTGTATGCTTGACTTCAACCTCATCAAAAAAAGAAGCCAGCTTATCTTTGGCTTGTTGTTCATATTCCTTTGCCTGTTCTCCGCCAGAACTAGGATTCACGATCAATAGTGCTTTCATAAAAACAACCTCCTTAGAAATAGTATGTGCTACACCAAGTATAGCAAAATCAGCAGCAGCTTGTCTTTTTTGACACCACGAAAAAAGCACATTGGCAACAGCCAATGTGCAAAGTATCGATCAAACCAACCGTTTCCGCAGACGACCAGAAACAAAATCGATCAAAGTCACAGTCACCACGATACCCAATAATATGATCCCCACACGACTCCATGAACGGGCATTGATGGCGAAAATCATCGGCGTACCGATCCCGCCAGCCCCTACGATCCCTAAAATCGAAGCAGAACGAACGGCCAATTCAAAGCGGTACAAGGTGAAGGACAAGAATTCAGGAATCAACTGCGGCAGTGTGGCAAATCCCAGCACGTCCCAACGATTTCCACCAGCACTGATCACAGATTCAGAAGGACCATTGTCCATATTTTCGATGGCTTCACTGTATAGTTTGGCCAACATTCCAATCGAATGGACACTTACTGCCAACACACCGGCAAAAGAACCTGGACCAACAGCTTTGATAAACATAATAGCCAATACGATCTCTGGGAATGTTCGAAAGGCTGTGAGGACGATTTTTCCAGATCCAGACAACAAACGCGGACTATTTTTGCTTCGCGCAGCCCAAAAGGCAAACGGAATACTCAGCAAAGAGGAAATAAATGTCCCCACAAAGGCAATCGCCACCGTTTGAATCATCAAACTGATCAAATCTTCTCCATCGCCGGTATAGACATAATCCCAGTCCGGATTGATCAACCCTTGAAAAATCGACCCAACGATTTGCCCGGCATTGTCTTTGACACCATTAAACGGAATACCCGAAAATGCCCATATATAAATAAGAATCAACACACCAGCAATCAGCCAATTTCTTACCTTCTTTTGTTTTGGTTCAGCAGGTAACATCATATTAATCGCTCCCTTAATCTATTACTGATCGTATCAATCACCAATACAACCGCAAATATCACCAAAACAATAATCGATGTTTGATCATATCTAAACTGACTCAATGAGCGTTGCAAAAAGACCCCAATCCCGCCAGCACCGATATAGCCTAGGATCGTCGATGCACGAATATTGATTTCAAACGCATAGAGCAAGTAGCTCAAGAAGTGGCTCATCACTTGCGGCATCACCGCATAGCGAATAATATCAAATTTTGACCCGCCGGAAGCAGTGATCGCCTCGATAGGCCCCTCATCAATCGTTTCAATCGATTCGTAAAACAATTTCGCGATCATCCCAAATGAGAACACCGAGATCGAAATCACACCGGCTACCGGACCGATCCCAACAATTGCGACAAACAATGCCGCCATCATCAGATCAGGAATCGTACGAATAATGTTCAAAACAAAACGAAAAATACCGCTAATGAAATCATTGGTCATAATATTTCGCGCAGCAAGCAATGAAAACGGCAGCGCAACAATTGCGCCAAAGGTCGTACCAACGATCGCCATTTGAATCGTCTGCAAAATCGGCTCAACGATCACCGAAGCATATGCCCAATCTGGACGCGCCATTTTTTGCAAAATGATATTCATCTGGCCCATGTTGCCAAAAAAGCGCGGCATATCCACACCAGAGATCGACCCACTGACATAAAGAACCATAAGGAAGATTGCCAGCCATAAGACATTTTTCCATAAACCGTTGCGTTTCGGCAACGTGTTGGTCATCATAAAGCTTCTCCTCCTTGTTCTTCCATGATTTCACTGCCATAGATTTCTTTCAAGCGTTGATCTGTAGCTTCACTGACAGGTCCATCAAAGACCAAACTGCCATCGCGCAGTCCAATGATCCGGGTACCATATTGTCTCGCCAATTGCACCGAGTGCAAGTTGACGACGATCGTAATCCCTAAATCTTGATTGATTCGTTTCAAATCATCCATGACTTTTTCTGTTGTCAAAGGATCTAAAGAGGCCACAGGTTCATCTGCCAAAATGATTTTCGGCTCCTGCGTCAATGCCCGAGCAATGGAAACACGTTGTTGCTGCCCACCGGATAATTCATCAGCACGGGTATACACTTTTTCTGCCAAATTGACCCGTTGCAAGGATTGATAGGCCAATTCTTTGTCCGCTTGCGGAAACAACCCAAATAGCATTTTGATCGTCGGATGATAGGCGACCCTTCCTGTCAACACGTTACGTAAGACACTCGAACGCTTCACCAAATTGAAACTTTGGAAAATCATGCCAATGTCTCGTCGAATCAAACGCAGGGATCTTCCTTTGGCTTTCGTGATTGATTGATTATCGATCAAAATTTCACCGCTTGTGATTTCATGCAGACGATTGATCGAACGCAGCATCGTTGATTTGCCGGCACCTGATAAACCAACGACAATCACAAACTCGCCTTTTTTAATATCAATATTCAGATCTTTCAGCCCCAAAACACCATTTGGATATTGCTTCGTCACGTTTTGGAATGAAATAATCGTTTCTTTCTCTACTGCCATGATTCTCCTACTTTCTTTTGTTAAAAAATCGCCTTACATTCGAAAAGGGTACCTCAAGAACCGGCACCCTTTCCGAGCTATGGATAGATTATTGACCTACTTGTTCGGCATACTCTCTGACGATATCGAAGTTGCTGTCTTGTGAAACGACATAGCCTTCGTGTGAATAAATATCAGAGATGATTTGCTTGCCTTCTTCATCTTGACCAATTGCAATGAAAGCATCTTGAATCTTTTTGTCCCACTCTTCGCTCATATCACTGCGGACACTGATCGTATCGTTAGGGATCGGCTCAGTGAAGTACATTGGTTCGACTTCATCCATGATTTCTGGGTAGTCGCTTTTCACCGTATTACGGGCATCTTCAAACACGAATGCTGCATCCACATCACCGTTCAATACAGAAAGAATTGCTTGATCATGTCCTTTGACTTGAACAGTCGTTACATCAGAATTGATATCGATACCAGCTTTCAGCATCTCAGCTACTGGCCATACGTATCCTGCAGAAGAAGTCACATCTTGGGTTGCGATCGTCTTGCCTTTCAAATCTTCAAGATCTTTGATGCCGCTGTCGCTTTTGACAACGATCATTGAACGATAGCTGTCTACCAATTCATCCGTTGCTTCACCGCCAGGTTGTTTGATCCCGTATCTTTGTGCTTGCAACAATACTTTCACATTGCTTTGTTCGTGCGCCAATACATACGCATTTGGCGGCAAGAAACCAACATCCACCTGTTTTGAAGCCATCGCTTCAACGATCGTATTATAGTCGGTCGACACACTTACCGTTACCGGAATCCCTAACTCATCACTTAATAATTGTTCTAATGGTTTTGCTTTGGCTTCTAAAGTTTCAGCCGCTTGAGATGGGACGAATTGAACAGTCAGCTCCTCAGGTACATAACTTTCTTCACCAGAAGCATCTGTAGCAGAATCTCCTGAGCCGCACGCTGCCAATGTCAATGCTGCTGCCATTCCTAATCCAAGTGTTGCCGCTTTTTTCCAAACTTTCATTACTTTTCCCCTTTTCAACTAAAAATAGAACAAAATGAAATACCGAACTTTCCTATCTGATTATAAGGAAAAAAACACAACAAAACAACCGATTTTTATTTTATATCCGTTATATTTTTTTAATCGTTCGTAAAACACGAACGATAACTCGTGTAGTCTTTCTCAATCAAACAGAATCAAACGACCTGATTTCCCATTCGCCCTCACTGAAAATCCTATCAGAGCAATTTGCATTTTAGGTTAGCAACGTGTAAAGGTTCTGTTAAATTCAATTTTTACATTGTGAATAAAAAAACATTCGCGATGATAAATAAACGCGAATGCTTGGCAACATTAAAATTTGCGTAGAAGAACAGTTTCGCCACTTACCTGTTCTCCAGTTTTGACAAAACCATGTTTCTCATACAGTTGTTCTGCAATGATATTACCTGGAACTGAAGAAATACGCAGTTCTTTGGCTTGCACTTGGTCAAGGAACCACTTGATCGAGGCAGTTAACCCTTGGGTGCCAAAACCTTGGTTTTGATACGTTTGACCAATCATAAACCTTTCGATCCACCAAGAATCTTTCGGATAATCTTCATCGGCAGCATAATAACTAAACAACACAAAACCCACCATTTCGTCTTC
This sequence comes from Enterococcus sp. RIT-PI-f, assembly GCF_001297065.1. Lineage (GTDB taxonomy): Bacteria > Bacillota > Bacilli > Lactobacillales > Enterococcaceae > Enterococcus_D. The sequence continues at coordinate 129,931 of NZ_LHOX01000005.1, forward strand.
ATTGTATAGACCAAACGCTTGCCTTTGCGCCTCAAATACAGATTCCAACAGCGAATACCAGTTTGGCGAAACAAAATCCTCTTGTTCCTTTGCTGTTTTCAATGCAATACAGGTTTTATAATTCGACTGATCGATTTCTTTTAACTGGATCATCTACTTTCTCCTTAACGCGCTGTTTTACAGCGCTTTCATTGTTTTACTTTTAAAAAAACGCCCGGTTACATGAAAGTATCCGGGCGTTCTGATTATTAAGCTTCTTGCGCTACTGGGTAAACTGAAACTTGTTTTTTGTCGCGGCCTTTACGTTCGAAACGAACAACGCCGTCAACTTTAGCAAACAAAGTATCATCTCCACCGATACCGACATTTACACCTGGGTAAATTTTCGTACCGCGTTGGCGATAAAGGATAGATCCGCCTGAAACAGTTTGACCGTCAGCACGTTTCGCACCTAAACGTTTTGATTGAGAGTCACGTCCGTTAGACGTAGAACCCCCACCTTTTTTGTGAGCGAAGAATTGCAAATTCATTTTCATCAACATGAGATGCACCTCCTATTTTTCTTTAGTAGTTTTGATTTGGATATAATCGTTGTACTCTTCTTGAACTGATTGCAAGCCGATCAGCAAATTCTCCAAAAGAATTTGTGAGATATTCGACTGCTCTTGGGTCAAACGAGCCGGTAATGTTACCAAAAGATAACCACCCTGTTCATTATCCGCTTCAACTTTAGGCGCAATGCCTGCTAAAGCGTCGATCCCATTTACTGCACTGATTGCCAATGCCGAGGCTGCAGCACAGACGATGTCTTTGCCGTATTCTCCTGCTTGGGCATGTCCAGCAAGTTCAAAAGAAACAATCCGACCAGAGTCATTGCGTTTGAATGTCCCTTTGATCATATTCGTTACCCTGCTTTTCGTCAGAATTAAGCGTTGATCGCGTCAATAACAACTTTTGTGTATGGTTGACGGTGACCTTGTTTACGGTGTGAATGTTTTTTAGGTTTGTATTTGAAAGTCACGACTTTCTTTTGTTTGCCGTGTTTTTCAACAGTACCTTCAACAGTTGCACCAGCAACGATTGGGGCACCTACTTTTGTTGATTCGCCACCTACTAAGATGACTTCGTCAAAAGTAATTTTTTGTCCAGCTTCAACGTCTAATTTTTCAACGTAGATTGCTTGACCCACTTCAACTTTCACTTGTTTCCCACCAGTTTTGATAATTGCGTACATGCTCTACAGCACCTCCTTATGATATACTTAGACTCGCCATCCCAAGTGACTTTCGTACTTAATACTTGTTCTGTGCGGTTGTAGCTGTGGAGTCCACAATTACAACAGTCTAACTTTATCAAAATACCGTGGCATTGTCAATGCAGAAAAATAAAAAATACAGAATCTTTTCTTTCATGACTTGAATGATTAAAAGATTTCTTCTATAAGAAAGGAAGTCGAGACAGCCTATGAACTACCCAAAAGAATTGGCCTATCCGATCCAAGAATCATCTAAAGCCTTTCCTCTGGAAGGTTTTGTGCCTGGCCAAGGCCCCCTTGATCCTCAGATCATGATCGTGGGTGAAGCGCCAGGGCGAACCGAAGTCGAAAACTTCATCCCTTTCAGCGGCCAAGCTGGAAAAGAGTTGATCAAATCGCTAGCATTAGCCGGGTTGACCAGAGAAGACGTCTATATCACCAGTGCCGTGCGCAGCCGACCTTATCATACAAAAGAACGGATCAACAAACGAACAGGTGCCCATGAGATCGTACATCCCAACCGCACGCCGACAAAAAAAGAAGTCATGCTCCATGCGCCGCTTTTGGATTATGAGATTGAACAAATTGATCCACCGATCATTGTTACTGTCGGCAACATCGGTCTGCAACGCCTATTAGGCAATCAAATCGTCATCAAAAACTATCATGGCCAATTGATCCAATCACCGATCCAACAAAGCGATAGCGAAGGGTCTGGTTATCATTGGACAAATAAACCCTATCAGATCGTACCTATGTATCACCCGGCAGCCATTTTCTACAATCGTACTCTTGCCGAAACAATTGAAAAAGACTGGCGTGGGCTTAAAAAGTTTTTGATGCCTTCCACTACGCACGATAAGCCGGGATCGTCTGCTCGTAAGCAGTGATCTTGTCCGCTTCTTGCAATGTTATGCCAATCTCATCCAGGCCATTGACTAGTTTATGTTTCCATGAAGCATCGATCTCAAAGGGATACACGTTCTCCTCGATGGTCACCTGTTGTAATGGCAGATCCACAGAAATAGCAGTCGTTGGGGGCAAAGCTGCCAGCTGTTCTCTCACTGCCAATGGTAGAACGATTGGCAAAAGCCCATTTTTGGTGGCATTCATATAGAAAATATCGCCAAAGCTGCCAGCAATGACAACACTAAACCCATAATCCAATAGTGCCCATGCCGCGTGCTCTCTAGAAGAACCCGAACCGAAGTTATCACCAGCGATCAAAATCGAGGCTGTTTGATATTCGGGAAAATTGAGCACAAAGTCCGGATTGGGCTTCCGCTTCGCTAAGTATCGCCAATCATCAAATAAAAACTCGCCAAAACCAGTCTTTTCCACTCGTTTGAGATAATTCTTCGGCAAAATTTGATCAGTATCAATATTGTCATTCATCAAAGGCATCGTGGTACCTTTAAATTGCGTAAAAGCCTTCATCTTCCCGCCTCCCTACGATTTCTCTCACATCGATAAAGTGCCCATGGATAGCTGCAGCAGCAGCCATGGCCGGACTGCACAAATGCGTCCGCGCATTCTTCCCTTGCCGCCCAACAAAATTACGATTCGAGGTCGATGCACAATGAACGCCTTCAGGTACTTTATCTGGATTCATACCTAAACACATAGAACAACCAGGTTCACGCCATTCGAACCCCGCTTCTATAAATACTTGATCCAATCCAATGGCTTCAGCGGCTTTCCTCACCGGACGGGAACCTGGTACGACGATACCTGTCACGCCTTCTTTGATCCGATGTCCTTTTAAGATCGAAGCAGCTTCTTGCAAATCAGATAAACGGCCATTGGTACATGAACCGATAAAAATGTATTCAATTGGAATCTCAGAAGGATGTTGTCCAGGCTGCAGTGCCATGTAATCATAGGCTTGTTGATCGTTGTGGTCTTGTATCTCCGGAAAAACACCTGTGACAGGCACCCCCATCTCAGGGTTGGTGCCCCACGTCACATAAGGCGCCAATTGTGACGCATCCAACGTAAGCAAAGCATCGTAGGTGGCATCTTCATCGGTATAAAGCGAACGCCAATCTGCCACTGCCGCATCAAAGTCGTCAGGAGCATACGTCCGCCCTTTCACATAGGCAAAAGTCGTGTCATCCGGTGCGATCAACCCCATTTTGGCGCCACCTTCGATTGACATATTGCAAATCGTCATCCGCTCTTCCATCGTTAGCGACCGAACTGTGTCCCCAAAATACTCCACCGCATACCCTACACCAAAATCCGTCCCATAAGCAGCAATCAATGCCAAAATAATATCTTTGGCGTACACCCCCGGTTGCAGCGCACCCGTGATCTGGACGCCCATTCTTTTGGGCTTCATTTGCCACAAAGTTTGCGTCGCAAATACATGCTCGACTTCACTCGTCCCGATCCCAAAAGCAATTGCACCAAACGCGCCATGAGTGGCAGTATGAGAATCACCGCAAACGATGGTTTTACCGGGTTGGGTCAAACCAACCTCTGGCCCAACCATATGCACGATCCCTTGACTTGCAGAGCCATTGTCACAAAGTTGTACATCAAAGTCGCGGCAATTTCTACGCAAGGTATCCATTTGTTTTTTGGCCACCAGATCCGAAATCGTAAAAATATCTTGTGTCGGCACATTATGATCCATCGTGGCAAAGGTTTTCTCAGGACAACGCAGCGGACGATCAGCTTCCCGCAATCCTTCGAATGCTTGCGGCGATGTCACTTCATGGATCATGTGCAAATCAATATAAAGCAGTTGCGCTTCACCTTCTTCACCAGTCACGACATGGCGTTCCCACAATTTATCAAATAGCGTTTTTCCCATCTTGCTTTCCTCCTAGCCGCGCGATCACCGCTGCAGTAAAACGATCCGTCGTTGCATCGCCGCCCAAATCTTGTGTCAAAATGCCTGCATTCATCGTAGCAAAACAAGCAGTTTCGATTGTTGCGGCCAACGCCTCCATCTGAAAAGATTCTCGCAACATCATAACGACCGATAAAATCATCGAAACGGGGTTGGCTATATTTTTCCCTGCAATATCCGGTGCCGATCCATGAATCGGTTCATACAAAGAAACCCCAGTAACGCCATGACTCGCACTTGGTAAGACACCTAACGATCCGGGTAAAACCGAAGCCTCATCACTCAAAATATCACCAAACAGATTCTCCGTCACGATCACATCAAAGGCAGTTGGTTGTTGCATGATCTTCATCGCTGCTGAGTCGACATATTGATGTGTGAGCTGACAATCTGGAAATTCCTTGGCGACTTCCTCAGCAATCCGTCGCCACAGCCGGCTAGTGGCCAATACATTGGCTTTATCGACGGAGAGCACCTTTTTCTGACGTGATTGGGCAATCGTAAACGCTTGACGGATGATCCGCTCAATCTCAACCCGTGCATAGCGGTTGATATCATAGGCAATATCTTCTTCTTCGGCTTTTTCACCGAAGTAAATGCCACTGGTCAATTCCCGCACGATCACAAAGTCCGTACCTTTGACGATTGATTCTTTGATCGGTGACAAGTGCAGCACAGCATCCACGACTTTGATGGGGCGAATATTGGCATACAATCCTAATGCTTTCCTTAGGGCCAACAGGCCTTGTTCAGGCGTATAGGCTGCTTTCTCCCAACGGGGATCGCCAATTGCGCCTAGCAAGATCGCATCGGCTTCCTGACATGCTTGCAGGGTCTTCGCTGGCAGTGGTGTATCGCCTATCGCCAATGCTGCGCCGCCAAAAGGCTGAGGATCGAATGAAAATGCGGCTCCGTCCGTACCGGCCGCTGCGTTCAAGACGCGCAATGCACTGTCCATGATCTCAGGGCCAATACCATCTCCTGCTAAAACAACGATCTTTTTCACACCAGAACACCTCGGTTCTTCAGCGAAGCACTGGCTTGCACATATGCCTTTGCCGAAGCTTGCAGCACATCAAAATCCAATCCGATCCCGCTGATTTTCTCGTGGCTCTCATCATCTTCGATCAAGACATGGACTTCTGCTTGGGCATCTTCACCACTTGTCAGCGCCGTAATTTCATAATTCAACAACGTTGGCCGCTGTGCAAAAATTTGATCGATGGAGTTATAGATCGCCTGAATGCTCCCGGAGCCGATGGCTGAAGCAACATAGGTTTCTTCCTCTTTTTTGATGGAAACCACGGCACCTTGATGGCCGTTGGACACATATTGCAATTGAACAGCGTCCAATTCGTATCCATTAGCCCCCCGACCTTGGTCAGCAACAAGGGCAATCAAATCTTGTTCAGTGACTTGCTTTTTCTTATCCGCCAATTCTTTGAACCGTTTGAACAATGCATCACTTTCCTTTTGCTCAAATTGATAGCCCAGATGCGTCATTTTATCGATGAACGCATGGCGACCCGACAATTTACCCAATGGCAATGAATTGGTCTTGACGCCAACCAATTGCGGTGTGATGATTTCATACGTTTCTGGATTCTTGAGGACACCATCTTGATGGATCCCCGACTCATGGGCATAGGCGTTGCCCCCAACGATGGCTTTATTTTTCGGTACAGCAATACCGGACAAACGCGCGATCAAGTCGCTGGTACGTTTCGTTTCTGCCAATTTGATGTTGCTCTGGCAGTGATAGAAGTCATTGCGAATATGCAATGCCAATGCAACTTCTTCTAGTGCTGTATTTCCAGCACGTTCGCCGATCCCATTGATTGTTCCTTCAACCCTGTCAGCACCATTTTCAATTGCCGCCAATGCATTGGCCGTCGCCATGCCCAGATCGTCGTGACAATGAGAGGAAAAAGTGATTTTCTCGTCACTGCTGATATTGTTGATCAGATAAGCAAAAATCTCGCCATATTCTGTCGGATTGCTATACCCAACTGTATCTGGCACATTGATGATCGTTGCCCCCGCATCGATTGCTGTTTGTACAGCTGCCAATAAGAAGTCCTTATCCGTTCTAGTCGCATCTTCAGGAGAAAATTGAACTTTAGCAAAACGCGCGCGTGCATAGCTCACATGTTCTTTGATCGATGCAATGACTTCTTCTTTGGTCATATGCAATTTAAATTCACGGTGCACCGCACTAGTGGCCAAAAATACATGGATCTGAGGATCAACAGCATGTTGCAAGGCTTCATACGCACGGTCGATATCCTTCTTTTGACAACGTGCCAACCCAGCAACTGTCATCTTCGTGACAGCTTTGGCGATCGCTTCGACTGCTTCAAAATCACCGTCAGAGGCGATAGGAAATCCTGCTTCAATCACATCAATGCCCCATTTTTCCAATTGTAATGCCAGTTGCACCTTTTCTTTCGTATTAAAATTGACGCCAGGCGTTTGTTCGCCATCCCTCAATGATGTATCAAAAAATTGAATCTTTCTCATAAAACTTCTCCTCCTTCACAATTCTTAGACTGAACATGGGAAACGGTTGGTGATCTGTGGGCGAAAAAGGTATAAAAAAAGCACTCCATAAAGGGCTGACCTTCATGCAATGCGAATAGGACTCTTCAAATAATGCCTGAGAATGGTTGGCAAAATGAATGAGTCCTTACGATAATAATAATAAAAATGCTGCTGCGTTTTTCGTCTGTTTGATCATAACCGTCACCTGTCCGTTTTTCTTGTAATGACCATACCAAGCTTCCATCAAACTGTCAAGTCTTTTTACCGAATTTTCTGAATATTATGATTAAAAGAGATCATGCGACACATATTTGGGCCCTTTTTGATTTCTAAGCATCAACTGCGGAAAAATTTAGTATTTACTGTTGATATCTTCACACTATCTTAACCGAATTTAAACAATCATCAGTTATGATATATGTATCCCAAAAATATTTTTCACCCCTTTATCCTGCCAGTCGAATGACTGGTATTTTTTTTACCCTTGCGAAACGTGAGAAAAGATTGAACTTCCTGTTGGTTCTTCGTATAATGAAGAGCAGCAATATTTGAGGAGGATGAAGATGCGTAATGAAATGATGCATCGTCCAGTAGTCAAACCCGAACTAGTGGAATACATGCGTAACAACCAAAAACAATTACCCGGGGAACTGGGAAAAATAGAACAAGATGCCCATGAAAAAGAAGTGCCGATCATCCCCCACGAAACCGTGGTCTTTATGCAATTTCTTTTGGGTCAACTCCAGCCAAAAGAAATATTAGAAATCGGTACCGCCATTGGTTTTTCTTCCAGTTTAATGGCCAACATCGTCGAAAACAGCCATGTCACAACGATCGATCGTTTTGATGTGATGATCCGCAAGGCCAAAGAAACCTATGCACGATTAGACAACGAGGCACAGATCACCTTATTGGAAGGTCAAGCTGCAGATATCTTGCCTTCTTTGAGCGGTCCCTATGATTTTATCTTTATGGACAGTGCAAAATCAAAGTATATTGAATTTCTTCCGGCCTGTTTGCGCCTCTTGCGCAAAGGTGGCGTCTTGATGGTGGATGATATCTTTCAAGCAGGAACGATCCTACAACCAATCGAAGAGATCCCTCGCGGCCAGCGGGCGATTCATCGCAAATTAAATCTGTTTTTAGATACCGTGATGACCCATCCGCAATTAACTTCGACTTTAGTTCCTTTAGGCGATGGTGTCATTTTGATCACCAAAGAATCTGAAGTGGTCGATTTAACAGATATCGAAGAAACCAAATAGACGAAAACAAGCTTTTTTGGAGAAAATCAGAAAAAAGGGCGAAAAGCATTTGACATTGCCTCGCCCTTTTTCTATAATGTTATTTGTTGCTGAATTGTCATAGTAGCTCAGCCGGATAGAGCATCCGCCTTCTAAGCGGACGGTCGGGGGTTCGAATCCCTCCTGTGACGTTATTTTAATTTACAAACCATATGCAAACCGCTAGGAATATTGATTTCTAGCGGTTTTTGTTTGCATTTTGGATACAAAACAAGGCATTCTTTTCGTCACATTCTATCCACTTGTTAGACTTGCTGTAAGGCACGGTATGAAAGATTCGCAACTATAAGTTGTCAATTATTAATTGCATAAGTCCCATAAATTATAAAGCCGATTTTTGAACGCCTTATTTTTTGTTTTTTTATCAAAAAATCAGTAATCTGTTTCACTCATACGCATTATATATGCAAATTCACATAAAACTTAATAGACATTTCTTCTATATTACAATATATATTATATAAGAATAATGCTAAAATAAAAAAGAGGGGCGCTATCAGGATGCACGTAAAGACTTCCCCAATAACTCTCCTGATAGCGCGCCTTCTTTGCAGCTGAAAGCTGCTTAATTTATGGTATGATATCATTCTAGATATTGCAAGCAACTGACATTAACCGTTACCAAAAGCACGCCTACCAGCATGAAAAATCACCTATGGACATGAACAAAAATGGACGTATCACCTAATCGCCAAATTCAACCTTCACCGTTGGATTTTTTTGTGTTCTTCATCGATTCATCCTGCATTTTCCTAGCTCAGATCCAAATAAATGAAAAAAATGTTCAAATTTATTGCCATAGAAATAGCATTCATCGTTCTTTTCGGCTAAAATCAGGTTAAGATATCAGCGAACACGCAAGGACTTGTACTAGAGAGAGGAAGAGCATCATGGATGAGATGATGAAAAAATGCATTACCGAAAAAGATTTGTTGCGTCAAATTTTGCTTTTAGAGACATTGGCAAATTACCAGCAAATCACTGCCAAAGAATTGGCTGCCCTGCTTCATACAACGGAACGTACGATTTTTTCTGACATCATTTCCATTCGTCAGCAGTTGCCTGACAATTGGTCATTGGCTGCCGACAACAATGGACTGTCCCTGCAAGCCACCGATTCATTACCGGTCAGTCAGCTATGGGAAATTTTCTTTCCTCAATCGATTGGGATTTCTTTACTTAAAGCGCTATTGTTCGCAAAAGAAATTGGCACACAAGCCTTTACCCAAGAAAATGGCATTTCTCTCGAAACATTACGACGTCATACGTTGAAAATCAATCAAACCTTAGTCGATTTCTCCATACGGATTCGCGTGACTGCTAGCAAAATCTATGTTGACGGCAGCGAAATCAATTTGCGGCTTTTCTATCACCGGCTGCTGCTGCCTTATACCCATAACAATTATTTCTTTTCTGAATATACGATTCATGAAAGCCATTATTACGATTTTTTGGCCGTGTTAGGCAAACAAGCGATTGAGATTGATGTGGAACAAGTCTTTGGTACCTGTTGGTTTTTTATCAACACGATTCGGATCAAAGCAAGTTGCCGCATTGATGACTTTCCTTTTGATACATCCGATCGTTTTTTTGGACTGTTCCAACAGCCTTTGCTCTCTTTATATGAGAAAGAAGGTGTCTATCTTGAAACGAGTGAACATTTTTTCAGTTTTTATTGCTTTTTGGAAAGCTGGAACTATAACAATCTTTGGTCACCACTGATCCAAGAAGCGCTTTTGTCCTACACACCGATCTATGCGCAAGCAAAAGATTTTGTTGATTCGATCGATGATGCTTTGCAACTCGCATTGATCCAGCAGACAAGATTGGTTGATAATCTGACGTTATTGTTGATCAAAGTGCAAGAATCGGGCAAACTATCGGTCAAATTTCAACTAGAATATCAGGATATTCGCGATTTTAATTATCCGCAACTGGCTGCCATCGACACATTGATCCAAAGCTTCATTGATACACACTTTACGAAAACAGCGAATTTACAGCAATCCATCGCACTGACGATTCGTTTGTTGATTCAGCAAGCCCGCTTACAGGCTGATCCAATCATTGCGAAAGGTCTATTTGTTTTTCAAGGAGAACCAGCATGGAAAGTCTACCTTTTACATGAATTAAAAGATTTTCTCGGTCGTCGCATAGCATTAGAAACGGTTGAACCTGGTCAGCTGGATGCCACATCTTCAGTGGATGCAGACTTTATTTTATCTAATTTTCCTATTGAAGCAGCGGATTGTCCTATTTACTATCTTTCAATGGTGCCCACCAAAAATGAGCTCAGTCAAGTGACTGAACTCATTCAAAGCTACTACTTGAATTATCGTTGAGCAATTAAATAATCACTGATCCCGCTCTTTAGATCAACTTAGGTTGGCAGGAGCGGGTTTTTGCCGCCTTTGATATTTGGCAGACAGCCATTTCTCCCCCTCAACTACCGTGAACAAGAGCAAGCCGTTCGCAAAGATCGTGACATGCTGCCCACAAGCTCAGTTGTTGCACACCTAATATTTGCTGCCCAAAAGGCGTCGCAAGTGCGATGACCTGCAAGACGATCAGTGCTGCAAATGACAGGAGCAGTGCGCGATTTTTCAGCATGCCGCGATTAAGTGCCGGCGCCAACAATTCACGGCAATTGATCAAATACACGGCCTGTGCAATCACAATGTTTTGCAGCAAAATACTTTGTTGTAAGACTGCCCCGTCAAATTGGATCGCTAACCAGTAAGCTGGAATCATGATTAGTAATGACACATACGCGATCCGGAAAAAACTATACGCAGACAAGATGCCTTCTTCAATCCCGCGGGGCGGACGATGCATGACATCTTTACTTGCTTGTTCAAAGCCCAATGCATAAGAAAGCGTGATTGTCGTTACCATATTGACCCAAAGTATCTGGACAGATGTCAATGGCAAAGGACGGTTGAGCAGCATGGCAATAATCACGATCAATCCCTGTGCAAATGCCGTTGGCAAGAAAAACAGAATCGTTTTCTTTAAATTGTCATAGATCCTGCGTCCTTCTTTGACTGCATGGGCGATCGTTCGGAAATTATCATCTGCCAAGACCATATCGGCGGCTTGTTTTGTCACTTCACTGCCTTTGATCCCCATTGCGATCCCGATATCGGCTTTTTTCAATGCTGGCGCATCATTGACACCATCTCCGGTCATGCCGACGATCTCACCATTTTTTTGTAAAGCAGTCACGATCTTAAGTTTATGTTCCGGTGTCGTACGGGCAAAAATATCCACATGATTGACCTTTTTTTGCAATGCGGCTTCTGACATATGATCGATATCGATCCCTTGCAAAACTTGATCTGTGTGTTTCAATCCGATTTGCTTGCCAATCGCTTGCGCTGTATCTGCATGATCACCAGTGATCATCTTGACTTGGATCCCAGCTTGTAAGCAATCCTTGACTGCTTGGATCGCACTTTCCTTCGGAGGATCAATGATACCGGCAATACCTGTAAAAGTCAGATCACTGATAGAGGCATGGGTCAAATCATGGTCAGTCGCAACTTCTTTGTAAGCAAAACCGATCAGCCGTTGGCCTTTGCTGGCTAATGCTGTACCGCGCTCGAGCCAACTTTGCTTTTCTTGATCCGTCAGTGTGGTTTGATCTAGTAAGACTTCAGGCGCACCTTTGACAAAGAGCAGCGCTTTTTGCTGCTGATCTTGTATCGGATGCAAGGTCGCCATATATTTGTATGCTGAATTGAAAGGCAGTTGGCTGATCGTTGGCTGTAATGGACGATCAAAAGATTCTGCATATTGCAAAAGCGCTTTTTCTGTCGGATTCCCTACCAAGTCTTTTGCCGTTTGTGTTTGTGTTTGTTTGATGTCTTGGCAATTTGTCATGATATCGATCATTCGCTCAAGACTGTCTGCCTCAGCACTGAGAATGTCAACGACTGTCATTTGATTTTTTGTCAAGGTGCCTGTTTTGTCCGAACAAATCACAGTCATCGCCCCTAACGTTTCCACTGAAGGCATTGATTTGATGATTGCCTGTTGTTCAGACATCTCTTTGACCCCCATCGACAAAATCATCGTGAGTACGGCAGGCAATCCTTCTGGAATCATGGCCACGATCAAGGCAATCACCGATGAGAACAATCCACTGAAGGCAAAACCATAGCGGAACGTTGTAAAGAAAATCAAGAAGAGCACCAAAGCGATGATACAGCGGAATAACTGATGATTCAATTGTTTCATTTTTTTTATTAATGGCGTTTCTTGACTTTCAACAGATTGAAGTGCTTGATTGATTTGACCAATTTGTGTGCGATCGCCAGTTTCAACCACAATACCTGTCGCTGATCCACTCTCAACGTGGGTACCGGAAAAAGCCATATTGTACTGATCGCCAATGATGGTCTCCCCGTCGATCATGTGGTGCTGCTTTTGGACTGGCTCTGACTCCCCCGTCAAAATCGACTCCTCGATCACTAAGTCGTGGGTCGCCATCAACCGTAGATCGGCTGGCACAACATCTCCTGGGCCTAAGACCACCAGATCACCTGCTACCAAAGAAGCAACGGGGACTTTTTTGCGGCGGCCATGGAGATAGATCGTAGTTTCCTTCCCCATCATTTGCTTTAAGCCATTCAGAGAAGCCTCCGCTTTTCTTTCCTGCCAGTACCCGACGATCCCATTGATGACCACGACGGCAAAAATGATCCCACTCTCAGCAAAATCGCCTGAAATAGCTTTGAGTATTGCTGCTACCATTAGGACCACCATCAGTAAGTCAGTGAAATGTTTGCTGATTTTGCGCCACTTCGGCAATTGTTGTTTCTCACTGATGACATTTTCACCTTGTTCAGCCAAACGATGATCACGTTCAACTAGCGTTAGCCCATTTTGATTCGTTTGCAATGCTTCTATAATTTCAAGAGTCGTTTTTTTATACCACGTCATATTGTTTCCTCCTTATCGATTGCTCTAACTTGATAAAAGTATACGACAGGAATGAAAAAATATATTGGCGATAATTTCATGAAAGACTGAAATTCATGGGACATGGGCAATCACACAAATCTCGCAAGTTTCTTTCTTGTCTCATTCTGAAAAATCCAGTACAATTGAGAAAATTCATGTTCATTTTACAAAAAAGGAGCTGTTCGTATCGCTATCTATTCAGACACACGCATTGCCCACGGGCCTATACTATTTATATCGGGGCAAACACCACAACAAGAAGCTGAAACACCTGCCGATATCTATACCCAAACGAAAATTGTGTTGCACAAAATTCAAATCATCTTGCAGCAATATGAGATCAATTGGTCTGCCATTGCAAAAATGACGGTTTTCATCACTGATGCCGCAGATTTAAGCGGATTAAGAGAAGCATTTACTGACATATTAGGTGAGACAAAGCCAGCGATGAGTCTAGTCGTGGTCGCTGGGTTGATTGATCCTTCTTTTAAAGTGGAGATCGACGCGCAAGCCGAATTGCCATTTAAACGATAGAACAATTGTAAAAAAACGACAGCACCTGCTTTACGTATACAAACAGGTGCTGTCGTCTATTTTTGTGTATCTATTTGGCTTCAGTCATGCCCTCGAGGATACCGGCAATACCACGTCCAGTCAAATAAGCATTCTTCAACGTTTCCTCATGGTCCATTGCAGCTTTCAATGAGATTGGTCCTTGCTGAATACTCAAAACGGCCAATGCGAGTTGATCCATTTCCCCAATGTTACTTTGCCTTGATCCGCATATGACGATCACTGGGATACCCAACTCATGGGCCGTCGTGGCCACGCCAAAGGGCACCTTCCCTCGCTCTGTCTGCTGGTCGATACGCCCTTCACCAGTTATGACCATGTCTGCTTGTGCGATTTTGTCTTTGAAACCAATCATCGCAGCAATCGTTTGAAAACCAGACTGCAGTTGACCTCCAGAAAGTAAAATGGCGCCACCCAATCCTCCAGCTGCGCCTGAACCAGATTTAGCCAAATTCAGCCTCTTTCTGTCATCTAGTTGTGCAACCAGCTTTTCTGCTCGTTGATTCAATCGTTGAATGGTTGCGGCTGATGCGCCTTTTTGGGGGCCAAAAACGTTGGCAAATCCATTATCTCCCAAATATGGATTGGTCACATCGGCTAAGCCAATCATGTCAACAGATGAGAGGCTGGCATCAAGTCCTGTAAAATCGATCGTATCCGCCCAAAGCAATGGATTTGCTTCAACTTGCTGCTTTGGTTGAAGCACTGCACCGATTGCTTGCAGAAAGCCTAAGCCGCCATCGGAAGTAGCTGTTCCACCTAGTGTCAGATAGATTTGCTGTACATTTCTATTTAAAGCTGCTCGAACCATGATTCCTAAGCCATATGAAGTAGCATTCAATGTAGTATCATCTGTTTGTTCCACAAGATTGATCCCAATCACTGCTGCTGATTCAATCACGGCAATTTTTCTTCCATTGAACTTCGTCAGTAAAAAAGCAGCGGTTATCTCTTTGCCTAACGGATCTTGCGTTGTGACTTCGATGTATTCACCGCCCAAACTGGCATGAATTGCCGCCATTGTGCCCTCTCCGCCATCAGCGATTGGCAGATTAATTTTGTCAACCTCATCAGAAAATCCTTGCAATACAGCTGTATTCAGTTCTTCTGATGTGGCACTCCCTTTGAAAGAATCTATTGCTGCCACTATTTTCATCCTTGATTCTCTTCCTTTCCATTGAATCCTTCAGCCTGAAAACAACCACAAGTTGACTATTACTCGTAAAAGTTAACAAATCATCTATTGTATAACCTCCGCTATCAAGGTACCATTTTATTATATCAAACAAATGTATTGGAGGTACTTTATAGAACTACCGATTGAACATCAAATTGACCGCAGAGTAAAAAACCGCAAAAACGGCATTGTCCTGCTTATTCCACAGGCAATGTCGTTTTTGCGGTTCTCTTGCTCGCAGCTGGCAAAGATTTTTGCTGTCGTTGTTCGATCTTCAACAACGTACGCATGAAGAAGGCGATCAGGTAAATGGAGATGGCGGAAATCAGCGCTTCTTTCCATGAAAATATCAGAAGATTCAACAATACGATGACCGCATTCGTCAACATCACACCTGTGGACTTGCGGATGCGATAGTACTTTTCCAACAACAATGGCGGAATCGTGACACCTCCGTTTGATGCACCGATGCGATATAGCGAGTAAATACCTAAGCTAAAAAAGAAACTGCCCAAGACCAGTGATACGCCGTAAAAGCGAATCAACATCAATTCAGGCAATAGTGCCAGCATCACTGGGAAACTCAAACTGCCAATCAGCGTATTGACAAAGACGCGACGTGCCAATAAGAAATAAGTCAAAAGAAGCATGATGAGATTGATGGACCAAACGACCAGATGTCGGTTGATGCCCCAGCCCGTTTCGATCAAATAGCCAATCGATCCGACACCAGCAGATGCGATACTATGCGGTAGTAGGAATAAATTCAATGCCAGACAGATCCAAAAGACACCTAATAAGATCAGACTTTGTTTTTTGAGTAATGCATTCATCCAGAGCGCCTCCGATTCATCTATGATCAAGCAATATTAATGCTTCCCATCATTCTATCAAAAATGCAACAAAGAAAAGAATCAAATTTTTCATACTTCATTGAAAAATTTGATTCTTGTGTTTTATTCAGATGATACCTCTAACAATCCCATGATTTCTGCGATAAATCGTTGACTGATCAAAGAGATCAGTCTATCGTTGCCTACTTGTTCGTCATAAGAAGGAGGATCGATGCATTCAACCAATAAATCAGACGCCTTTAACAATTGGACGGACATCTCTATATTTCTTTTCCATGCCTGATTCATCGGCACATGATGAGATGGCTGGCTCATGGCAATCTGAACGTATTGAATATCTGGTGTGATCGTGACTAACTGTTGTTTATCTAACAAGGTCATCGCTTCGATGATCCGCAACGTTGCTCTGGGATCTTGAATATCCAGCAAGACGACGCCAACACATTGACGCAAACATTTGACTAAGGGTTGCAGTGCAATCAATTGTCCTTGATACAGTGCTACCTGTTCAAGTTCACTTGCTGGACCAGTAATTGGCTGGGCATCATACAAGACAAGATCCGTCATACAGATATCTTGCGCCTGCTGCCGAATCTCACGACCTAATCTGCTGGCTGCACCTATAATCGCTATCTTACCCATTTAAGTCCTTTCTGTTTTCGACAGTTTAGTGACTGGCTCTCGTTGGCGCAAGCGCTCTTCTGTTGGCAAAATATGTTCATCATAATGTGCCAATTTAAATTCAAGACGTTCGACAGCTTCTGTCATGTCGGTGATTTTTTCTCTTAGAACGGCGATTTGATCCGCTAGTAATTGCTTCCGTTCAGGAACTGTCTGTCGCCCTTCACTGAACAACGCCAGATAGTGTGTCAATCCGTCAATCGATAAACCAGCATTGCGCATTTGTCTGGTAAATTTGATCCACTTTAAATCTTCTTCATCGAAGGTCCGCACACCATTCTTATTACGCTTGACTGGCGGGATCAGGGCTATTTTTTCATAGTAGCGAATGGTGTCTGCGGATACACCTGTCAATTCACTCACTTGTTTGATATTCATTCAAATCCCTCCGGTTCCTTAACATCATTTGAGATCGTCTATCATCCTCTTGATTATACCGCACCAACCACCGCGTGGGGAAGATAAGGTGCTTCCAAGTACATGATTTCATCCGCTGTCAGTTGCAGTTCCAAAGCAGGCAGTGCATCCAACAAATGGCTTTCTTTTGTCGCGCCGATGATTGGTGCAGCCACTTGTTCTTTTTGCAAGAGCCATGCCAGGGCAACTTGTGCCCGCTTGACTTGATGTTTCTCTGCCACTTCTGCGACACGACGGACGATCTCTTTGTCTTGATCCTGCGTATGGTCGTATTTCTCATGGGCTGTTTTGTCTGTCAAGAAGCGCTTCGTTTCAGCATCCCAATCTCTGGTCAACCGTCCAGCTGCCAGCGGGCTATATGGTGTAACTGCGACCTTTTGATCAGCGCATAGCGGCATCATTTCTCTTTCTTCTTCCCGATACAATAAGTTCAAATGATTCTGCATCGAAATGAATTTGGTCCATCCATGCTTGTCAGCCACCGCTTGTGCCTTGGCAAATTGCCATGCATACATTGCAGAAGCCCCAATATAACGAACTTTGCCCGATTGCACTAGCTCATGTAATGCTTGCATCGTTTCTTCAATAGGTGTGTGATAATCCCAACGATGAATGATATACAGATCGATATAATCCATTTGCAGCCGTTGCAAACTTTGTTCCACTTCATAGAAAATCGCTTTTCTTGATAAACCGCCACTGTTTGGCGCCTGTTTCATTTTTGAAAACAATTTAGTCGCTACCACGATTTCATCACGGGGCGCAAAATCATTCAATGCTTTGCCGACGATTTTTTCACTGGCACCATAAGAATAAATATTGGCAGTATCAAAAAAATTGATGCCTAAGTCAAGGGCTTTCTTGATGACTTTCCGACTCTCCTCTTCTTCTAAAACCCACTCATGAAACCCACTGTTGGGATCACCAAACCCCATTGTCCCTAAGCATAAACGTGATACATCCAATCCAGTGTTGCCTAATTTGATATAATCCATTGATATGACCCTCCTTTAGTGTTAACTTCAGCATACAGCTTGGAGTGGACTCTAAGTCAAGAGAAAGCGGATTATTTTTTCTAATTGGTTGCTTTTAATCACGATGCTTTTGCTATACTATCATCAGAAGTGTGCCAAAATTTATTGAAAGGAGGCTATTATGACTTGCCCATTTTGTACCAACCAATCTTCGTTGCTTGAATCTGAGACTTTTTTCGTCATGTTCGATCGTTATCCTGTTTCTGAAGGACACTTATTATTGATCCCTAAAGCACATCGTACCGATTATTTTGCATTAAGCATAGAAGAAAAAGATAGTCTCAGCCGGCTTCTTGAAGAGGCGAAATTGTTGCTGGACGATCTTTATCAACCAAGCGGTTACAATATTGGCTTCAATTGCGGTGCAGCTGCCGGACAAACTATTTTTCATTGTCACTGCCATCTGATCCCACGTTATGATGGCGACGTCCCTCAACCACGGGGCGGTGTACGCGGGGTCATCCCGGCACATAAAGAATACCCCTTCAACGATTGATTCAGGTGGAATTAGCTCATTTGATATCAATGTGGCATGAGTCGAAAAACAAAACAGACCAGTATCGACGGATACTGGTCTGTTGCTTACTTATCAATGGCTGAATGATTCATCAAGCGATTGATATGCACACCTAAAAAGACAATTTCATTTTCAGGTATCTTTGTTTCGAACTCTTGGTCTAAGAATGCTTTGACCTTGGTTGCTACATCCATTGCATTGGGATATAAAGCCCACATTTGTCTATATAGCCCTTCGTCTGTTTCATGAGTGAGATCATCCAGAAAGAAGCGATCTGCAAAAAAGCGCACATGTGTGATAAACCGGCTATAATGGATCGAATTCGTGTTGACATCTTGCTGAATGGCATAGCGCACCAAATTGACAATGGTACTGATCAACTTGGCTTTACGCAATCCATCCTTGTTTTCTTCGTTTCCAGATTGCGCATTGATCAAGTGAAAAGCAATGTTGGATGCTTCTTCTGCCGGAAGTACAATCTGATAGTTTTCTGCCAATAGCGCCATCGCTTTTTCAGCAACTTCAAATTCTGCCGCATAATAATTTTTGATTTCCCAGTACAAGCGATTGGTCACGCTTAATCCTTTTTGTTGTCGTTCCACTGCAAAATGCAAGTGATCTGATAACGTCAAGTAAATCGTGGAGTTCAGCGTATACGGCAAGTAGCTTTCCGCAAGTTGAACAATGTCTTTCGTCATTTCGAAATAACGCAATGGAATTTCATCCACCAAAGCAGCAAACTGGCTAGATTTTGTTTCGGTGATTGGCAGAAAAACCTGATCAATGTCTGAATCATCGATTTTTTCTCCAGCTTTTTTGCCAAAACCGATTCCTTTGCCTAAAGCAATCATCTCTTGCCCCTGATTATCTATCAGAACGACACTTGAATTTAAAACTTTTTTGATTTGGATCATGCCGCTACGCTCCTCACCGATTAATCTGCCAAATTAGCACCATTTGTTGCAATTACTGCTTTGTACCAGTCGAATGAATCTTTTTTGATACGGTCATAAGAACCATTTCCTTCATCATCCGCATCAACATAGATAAATCCATAACGCTTGGACACTTGGGATGTGCCTGCACTGACCAAATCGATTGGTGCCCAACTCGTATACCCAATCAAATCTACGCCTTCATCAATCGCTTCTTTCATTTGTTGAAAATGCGCTTTGAAGTAGTCCATACGATAAGGATCATGTACTTGTCCATCTTCCAGCACATCTACTGCACCCATTCCATTCTCTACGATCATCAAAGGAACTTGATACCGATCATACAATTCAATCAATGAAATTTTCAATCCCTTGGGATCAATTTGCCAGCCCCATTCCGTAGAAGGCAAGTTGGGATTTTTGACACCTAGAACGGTATTGCCAGGCGTGCGTTCAGCATTAGGATCTCCCGATTCAGCCATTGACATATAGTAACTAAACGAAAGAAAATCAACCGTATGCGCTTTTAACATAGTGCGATCCTCAGGCGCCATCGCAATATGGATCCCTCTTTTTTCTAAATCACGTTCAATCAAGCGAGGATATTCGCCTTTCACTTGGACATCTGCGTAAAAGTCATTCTCTAAGTTTTTCTTTAATGTCAGTTCAACATCTAATGGCGCACAGGTCAAGGGATAGGTCATCAATTTTGTCATCATACAGCCTACTTGATTATCAGGGTTGATCTCATGGGCTGCTTTTGTCACCAAAGCACTTGCAACAAATTGATGGTGCAGTGCTTGATAAATATCTTGTTCTTCTTGTCCTGGGATACTCTGCTCTGGTATGATCCCAGCTGTGGTAAATGGATGACGATGAATACTATCGATTTCATTGAACGTCAGCCAGTAGGTCACGTAGTCTTTGTATGCTTCAAAACAAACTTTGGCGAAACGAGCAAAATCATCGATCACAGATCGTTCAACCCAACCATTGTACTTTAAACTAAGCGCTAATGGCATCTCATAATGAGACAAGGTCACAATGGGTTGGATCCCTAAGCGTTTCATTTCTTTGAAGACGTCTCGATAAAAAGCAACGCCTTCTTCATTCGGTGTCTGCTCTTCTCCAGTCGGGAATAATCGCGTCCACGCAATGGATAAGCGTAGAACTTTGAAACCCATCTCTGCAAAAAGCGCCAAATCTTCTTTATAACGATGATAGAAATCGATACCTCTGCGCTTTGGATAAATGGTATCCGTTTTATCGGCTATCGCTTCTTTGACTGCCGCCACAGTAACGCCCATATGCGCTGCAAAATTTTTGACATCTACAGTAGGTTTATACGTGGCAATATCAGCGACTGATAACCCTTTGCCATCCACATTCCACCCACCTTCTACTTGATTAGCGGCTATAGCCCCGCCCCATAGAAAGTCTTTTGGAAATTCACTATTCGTCATATTTGTAGTTCTCCTTTTTGTATCATTTTCGATTTACGTTGTTCATCATAGAACTGGTGCAATGGAAAGCACACCTTCTTCAGGACTTCCAGTCGAAGGATCAATTGGTTCAATGACAAAATTTTCCTTATTGGTCAACACACAGATGACGGTTGTATCATAGCCTAGATCTTTAATGGCTTGAAGATCAAAATGAATCAAAGGTTGTCCTTTTTCCACGAAATCACCGGTGCTAACTGCAGCAGAAAAATATTTTCCTTCCAATTGAACCGTATCTATCCCAATATGGAATAACAATTCCGCCCCATTGTTTGTTTTTAAGCCAATTGCATGATTCGTTTCAAACAACATCGTGATCTCACCATCTTCTGGCGCTACCAACTCCCCATGATCAGGAATGATTCCGAATCCTTCCCCGATCATACCACTGGAGAAGACATCATCTTTTACTTCTGCTAATGAAATAACTTGTCCAGAAACTGGTTTGGCTAATACTTCTGATTTTGTATAGACATTTGCTTCTTGTTCAATGACCTTATCTTTAAATAAGAACAATACGAAAACAAAAGAAGCAACAAATGATACCCCTAGTGTAACGAAAGCCCAAATTAAATTCATAGGATTTGCTTCGTCAACGAACATCGTGATACTTGCAAGTCCTGGGCCAACTAATGCGAAACCTTTAATCGCAAAAATACCCGCAGTTGTACCACCAATCAAACTAGCAGCCATCACACCGTATAACACCCGCTTGTGTAATATCGTGACGCCATATAAAGCTGGTTCTGTGATACCAAAAAGTGCTGAAATACCAGCTGAGATTGCTGTTGAGCGGAGTTTTTGATCTTTGGTTCTGATCGCTACTGCAAAACAAGCACCTGATTCGGCAATATTGTGCGCCAGTGAAGCCGGCAAGTACAACAGTTCCGCACCAAGTTCACTCATGGATGATACGGCATATGGAATCATCGCTTTATGCATACCAGTCACCACCATCAAAGGCAATACAGCAGCCAGCAACCCAGTTGCAACCCAACCTAGTTGCTCATATAGCCAGATAATGATCGCAGAAAAAACGGTCCCGACTTGAAAACCCAATGGGCCTAAGATCAATAAAGCAATCGGCACGGTAATCAGCAAACTCATCATTGGCACAAAGAAAATACGAATCGGTTTTGGCGAAAACTTCGTAAACCATTTTTCAATCTGCGCATAAAACAAGACCGTCAAAATCGCTGGAAATACTTGTGATGCATAAGCAATATTTTGCAAACCAAAGCCCATAAAAGATGCACCGTCAGTCAGCATTGCTGTCATATCTGGTAATATCAAGGCACCAACGGCAGAAACTGCCACCAATTGATTGACCTTCAACTTATTCGCCGTAGTCATTGCCACCAATATCGGTAAGAAATACAAAGGGGCCCCACCAATCAAATTCAGCACTTGATAGGTCTGACTTTGATTGTCTAAAATACCAAGCAATGAAGCCAACAATAACATTGATTTCAATACACCGCCCCCAGCAACTGCTGGAATCAAAGGTTGAAAGATCGAGATGATAAAATCAAGTAAGATTGCACTCCATGATTGTTTTTTGCCTTTTATTTCATCACTATTATCTAATTGATGACCCAAAATATGCATCACTTCATCATAGACTTCAACAACGTCATTGCCAATGATCACTTGGCACTGAACATTTTGACGTACGCCGATCACGCCATCAACTTTTTCTAATTGCTCTTTTTCCACCAATCCATCATCTTTCAATGTGAAGCGCAACCGAGTTGAGCAATGTTCCAAGTGTGCAATATTTTCTTTCCCGCCAACCAACGCAACGACGGATTTTGCCGTTTCCTTTTTATCCATGTTTCATTCTCCTTTTCTTTCATTTTTTTCTTTGTCGGCCCAACAAAGAAAAAAACAGACAGCACCTAATAAAACAATCGAAAAACCCAGCGGTTCTTCTTGCTTTATAGGTCCTGCCTGCATTACCAGTCACATGCCTGTTTATTAAATGCATAATAACACGTATCAATTGAAACCGCAATCATATTTTTTTATTTTCTTTTAGAAACATTCAATATTTGATACATTGGCATGAAGATACAAACTGACTTATGGAAGGTGATTTTAATGAACCCATTGACACACACGTTACACGTTGCCGTTCCTACTGCTTTTAACAAAAATGAAGGGCTAGACAGCCAAAAGACTATCGCGCATATGCTTCATTTACAAGACCAAGGGATCCGCTCTTTCTTGGTTTGCGGATCGACTGGTGAACAACATAGCCTATCTTTAGAAGAAAAAAATGATTTGGTCGATGCGCTTGCATCTGAAACGATGTTTGCCCATGATACTGAACTACTTTTTGGCGTAGCTGGAATTCGATACCAAGATACGCAAAAACTTGCTGAACATATTGCTCAGATACCAAAGATTGCCGGCATCGTTCTTGGTTTTCCTCCTTATCTTTGTCCAACCCAGCCAGAAGCGCTTGCTTATGCGAAGGGAGTCATCCATACCGCAAACAAGCCCGTCATCTTGTATAACAATCCCCGTCGCACAGGTTTCGACTTGCATGATGACAGTCTGTTTGACTTAGCAAAAGAGCCATTGGTGGTAGGTTTGAAAGAAGCAGGAGATATCCAACGTATCCCGACGATCAAACCTCATCTCTCCCCTGATTTTCGCTTTTACGCTGGCGGTGAGCAAGGCTTGATCGAAAAGGTTCAACTAGGCTTTGGCGGTTTGTCCTCAATGGCAGGCAATCTCTGCCCACAGGAGATCATCGATTGCTGGCAAGAACTTGCGGAAAGCAAAACCCTCGATCCTCACACTCCTGCTTGGTTACGCATCACAGCGGCAGCCGCGGGAGATCCGACCCATATGATCAGTTATTTGCCCTGGCTGAAACAACAATTATCATCTCCTGGATCCGACTTCGGTGTTTGCCGTGCACCATTAGGGATGACCAGCTCAGAGGGTGTTGATTTATGATCGATCTAAAATTAAAAACGTACATCGAACAGACGATTATCCCAATCTACCTCAAGTTTGATTCCAGCCATTCTCCAGCGCACGTGTATCAAGTAATCGAAAACAGCTTCGCTATTGCAGCGGATTTAACTGTCGATTTAGAGATGGTATATACGGTTGCCGCGTATCACGATATCGGACTGTGTAACGGGCGAAAAAATCACGAAACAACATCAAAAGGAATCGTGCTGGCAGATGCTTTTTTATGCCGCTATTTTTCTGATAGCCAATTACAGATGCTTGGCGAAGCGGTGGAAGACCACCGTGCCTCTCTGACAACTGAGCCAAGATCTATCTATGGGAAGATCATCGCTGAAGCAGACCGTGATTTAGATTTCAAGCGCATTTTGACCCGCACCCTAACGTATGCAATCAGCGTGAAAAAGCTAGACCATGTGGATGATTTGATGCAAGAAGCCTATCAGTATATCGCCGACAAATATGTCGTAAATCGTCGATTCCAACTTTGGCTACCTTACCAAAAAAACAGCGCAGGTTTAGCGGATATCGCCAAACAGATCTATGATCCACAAACATTTGAAACGAGTTTCAGGGAAATCTATCAACAACTCAAAAAAAGCAATCCTTTAGATTTGTCCTTAATAGAACAAACTAAAAGATCACTTGAAATGAATCGCTGGTGACTTATTGGTACCTTCTGAATCACTGATTGCACCAGAAAGCCCTCTTGATTGGCTGTCTGGTTTCTCTCTATATACAAATGAACAAAGAATACACACAAAAACCAGTCCGCAGACTGGTTGAATTATTTTGCTGGTCGATAACCGGCTTTGACAGCTTCTGCTTCGGTTTTAAAATATTTGACCGGTTTGGTGGTCTGCTTATAATATTGACCGCCCGGTAAATGAAAAATTTTGGCAGAGGAACCTTTAATGGTGCCATTTCCTTTGGCATCAACATACTTTTTGGTCCCATTATGAAATGGATTGGTCGTACTCCCGGGTGCCTTGCTGCCTTTTTTGACTAGCTTCACTTGAATGGCTTCAATTTGAAAATTTAAGCCAGAACTACCAGCCTGTGCGCCATTTTTGGTCCACCCTAGCCAGCCATATTGTGGAATATTGACGCGATAGTATACATCATATTTTTTGGCTAGATCTCCAGTTAACCGTATCTGGATGGCTTCCATACGCAAGTTTTTGCCAGTCGTCCCCGCGACTGTCCCATTTGCCCGATAGGTTTTGTCCCAGCCTTGCTTTTGAACATAGGCTTTGTATTCAATTTTGCCGCTGACTGTTGTATTGCTGATCCTCAACTTAATTGCTTCTAGGCGCTTATTTTGACTAGTTGTACCTGAAGTTGTTCCATTTGATTTCCAACTTTGCCACCCCGTTTTTTGCAAAGAACTTTGGTAATCTACTGTAGGATTTGAAGCAGCTTGACCAGTGATCGGTGTAACGAAGAAAACAAACAACATTGAGAGAACCAACCATGATTTTTTCATTTAAACCCCTCCTTTTTTTAAATTTATTATCTCAGCTTCATAGCAAAAAAACAATCTATATTTAATGAATGACACAAATAAATCGGTCGCCGTCTTTTTGATTTTTCAAGCAAATTATTTCTCATAGATTGGCGGACATGCTATGGTGATTTTATCACTTGATAAAATTTTAGGAGGAATGTGTATGTTTTTGGCCATCAATGAAATTCGTCACTCGAAATTACGCTATGCCCTGGTTGCTGGGGTCATGTTTTTAATTGCTTATCTCGTCTTTTTTCTGACAGGATTGGCCTATGGGCTGGCACAAGACAATCGGACGGCTGTTGATCAATGGGATGCCTCGCAAATCGTTTTGACGGAGGAAGCCAATGATAATCTGAATATGTCCATGATCCCCCGAAGCACCTTTGATGAGATCAAAGCCGATGAAAAAGCCATACTGGCCCAAACTGCTGGCGTCGTGACCAAAGAAGACAGTAATGAAAAAATCAATGTCAGTTTCTTCGGCATTGACCCAGATCAATTTTTGACACCAACGATCACTGAGGGAAATCTATTTTCCTCAGATGATGAAGCAGTCGCCGATCATAGTGTGGCCGATGAGTATGGACTTGCTATTGGCGATATTGTTCAATTGGCCGGCAGTGATAAAGAACTAAAAATCGTGGGCTTTACCGAAGATGCCCGTTTCAATGTGGCGCCTGTCTTTTATACCTCGATTGGTGCGTATCAGGAAATCCGGTTTGAAACGCAAGACGATAGTGACCAAGCCAGAATCAATGCCATTGTGATTCGCGGGAATATCGATGCACTCCCAGACGACCTCGTCGCAACCTCGATCACTGATTTCATCAATGAATTACCTGGATATAGTGCCCAAGTCTTGACCTTCGGCTTTATGATTGGTTTCTTGATCGTGATTGCAGCGATCGTGATTGGTATTTTTGTCTATGTCTTAACGATGCAAAAAGCCGACATCTTTGGTGTCATGAAAGCCCAAGGCATTTCTAGCCGCTATATTTCATTTTCTGTTATCGCGCAAACCTTCTTACTAGCGGCTTGCGGTGTGCTTGCAGGTGTCTTGGTCACAGTCGGCACATCCCTAGTGCTCCCTGCATCGGTGCCCTTTCAAATCAATTGGTTGTTTTATCTCATATTAAGTATGCTAATGATCGTGATCGCTATGATCGGTGCCTTCTTTTCTGTACGCACCATCGTCAAAATTGATCCGTTGAAAGCCATTGGATAGGAGGAAGCATATGAGCGCAATCGAATTCAAACAAGTAGAAAAATCATTTAAAGATGGAGATACTCAGATCGAAGCATTAAAAGAAACCAATTTTTCCGTTGAAAAAGGTGAATTTATTGCTATTATCGGGCCTTCCGGTTCAGGTAAAAGCACCTTTTTGACCATTGCTGGCGGGTTGCAAGCACCTTCCAAAGGACAAGTCTTGATCAATAATGAATCCTTTAGTGACCAGAAAGAAAAACAGCGCGCCCAAACCCGTTTTAAAGAAATTGGCTTTATTTTGCAAGCTTCAAACCTTGTGCCTTTCCTTACAGTCAAAAAACAATTACAATTAGTCAATAAAGTCAGCAAAAATACGCAAACCCAGAGTAGTGATGCGTTATTCGCACAATTAGGGATCGCTGATTTGGTCAATAAATATCCCGAAGAATTATCTGGTGGTGAGCGTCAACGCGTAGCCATCGCACGGGCACTCTATCATGATCCTACGATCATTTTGGCCGATGAACCCACAGCGAGCTTAGATTCTAAAAAAGCCATTGAAGTTGTTGAGATCCTTGCCAAAGAAACCAAAGAAAAAGAAAAAGCCACCATCATGGTTACCCACGATACACGCCTGATCGATTATTGTGATCGCGTGCTCGTCATGGAGGATGGTGTGCTGACAGAACAGACGCATCAAAAAAAAGCTGTTGATTCAAAGAATCAATCAAAGGAGTTCGAATGAAAAAGATTATTGTTGTCGGTGCGGGTGTCGCCAGCTTATCTGCCGCCGTCCGTTTGCAAAAATTAGGCTATCAAGTCACCTTATATGAAAAAGAAAGCCGTCCGGGCGGCAAAATGAATCAAATCCAAGCCCAAGGGTTTACTTTTGATGTTGGTCCCACGATCGTCATGATGCCAGAGATTTACCGAGAAGTGTTCACATTTGCTGGTGTCGATCCAGATGATTACATCCCTATGGAAAAAGTCGATCCGATGCTGGACTTGCATTTTTCAGACCAGGAATCACTTTCTTTTTCCAATGATTTGGTTGAACTCACCAAATCACTTGAAGCAATCTCAGAAGAAGATGCCCAAGGGTATTTCGCCTTCTTAGCCGATATTTATAAACGCTATGTGATTGCCAAAGAGATGTTCATCACCAAATCATTTCGCACATGGCGGGATTTTTACAATCCGAAGTCTTTGTGGGCAGGGTTGAAACTAAAGACCTTTAGTGATGCCTATTCCTCGATTTCAAAATTTGTCAAAGATGATCGTTTGCGCAAGTCATTGGCGTTCCAAACCTTATATATCGGCGTATCCCCTTATCAAGGGCCATCACTGTATACCATTATTCCCATGATCGAATTGATGTATGGCGTCTACTTTATCAAGGGCGGTATGTACACACTGGCGGACAGCCTGGCGCGGTTATTCGAAGAACTTGGTGGTACGATCCATTATGACAGTCCAATAGAAGAAATCGTGATTGAAAACAAGCAAACCAAAGGCATTCGACTTGCCGGCAAGATGATTGATGCTGATGCTGTTGTATGTGGGGCTGATTTTCCTTATGCCATGTCTAGCCTGCTTCCTGATGAGAGAAAACGCGGAAAATATACGGATAAAAAAATTGCCGCGATGGATTATTCCTGTTCTTGCTTCTTGCTCTATCTTGGATTGGACAAAACCTATGACCAAACCGCTTTGCATAATATTTATTTTGCCGATGATTTCAAGAAAAATGTCGATGATCTTTTCGAAGCTGGGCAACTGCCGCAAGATCCTTCCTTCTATTTATACCGGCCAAGTTTAATGGATCCGTCTTTGGCACCTGAAGGTCAAGAAGGATTATATGTCTTGGTGCCTGTACCTGAATTGTCAAAATTCAATGATTGGTCGGATACAGTCATTCAAGCCTATCGTCGACAAGTGATTGATTTGATCAAAGAGAAGACACCTTATCACGATATCGAAGACCATATCGTATTTGAAGACATCTATACACCAGAAACGTTCAAAGGTCGCTTCAATGCCTTTAACGGTGCTACCTTTGGTCTAAAGCCAACTTTGGCTCAAAGCAATTATTATCGCCCGCATAACAAATTTGACTATGCAGAGGGACTCTATTTTTGCGGCAGCAGCACCCACCCTGGCGCAGGGGTGCCGATCGTGATGCAAAGTGCCAAACTAGCTGTAGAGGAGCTGTTGAAAGATGACCGCTAACATGCCCATCGATTTTGATGACTACCAGCAAGACTTTGCCTATTGCGAAGCGATCATCAAGAAACATTCGAAAAATTTTCATACTGCCTTTTCGCAACTGCCAAAAAACAAAGCCCGTAGCGTATATGCAGTTTACGCCTTTTGCCGTCGTGCCGATGATGCCGTGGATGAGTGTCATGATCCGCAATTGTTGGCGAACATGTCGCAACAGCTGCAACGGTTAAAAGATGCTGGCTCCGATCAGGACCGTTTATCCTTGTATCTTGATGACGCTGATCCTGATCAAGCAATTTGGCGCGCTTTAGCTGTTACTTTCATAACCTATGATTTGGCGTATCAGCCTTTCTTTGATTTATTGACTGGTCAAGAACAGGATCTCTCCTTTCAACAACCCGTATCAGAAGCAGAGCTGTCTGACTACAGTTATTATGTAGCCGGCAGTGTCGGATTGATGCTGCTGCCTATTTTATCTAGTCAGGCCAATGCTATTCAAGCACCTGCCAAGCAATTAGGAGAAGCGATGCAACGCACGAATATTTTACGAGATATCGGTGAAGATCTCCGTATGGGCAGGGTTTATCTGCCCAAAGAAACATTGGCGATGTTTCATGTCAGAGAAAATGATTTGTCTCTGGGAAATCAACTTGCTTCTTTTATCGATCTATGGGAATATGAAGCGACGATTGCTGAATCACTATATGATGCTTCCTTTGCAATGATGCCTTTGATCGATCAAGATTGTCGAGAATCATTGCTGGCTGCGGCCCTGATCTACAAAGAGATTCTCCAAGTGATACGCAAGCAGCACTATCAAGTCATCGACAAAAAGCAAGTTGTGCCTAAGCAACGCAAATTACAATTATTGTTTTCAGCAAAAAAAATGCTGCGACAAGCTGATCTGGAGGTCAATTGATGTACGAACAAATTTTACAAGTCGCGGAATCATTTTTTATGCAGCAAGGATATCACGGTACTTCTACCAGACAAATCGCTGATGCACTAGGCATCAAACAACCCAATATCTATTATCATTTCAAAGGCAAGGAAGCCATCTATTTTGAAGTGATGGTAACTTTATCAGAAGAAGTCTCGGTCAATCTTTGGCGTATCTCAAAAGATCCGAACCTCACACTCGCAGAGAAAATCTATGACATGTTTGCTTTTTTGAAAAGGCGTCATCCTGTCAATTTTTATATGATGATGAATGATATTCAGCATTCCGTATCTAAAGAAACCTCATTCAAACTGTATCATTTATGGAAAGAAAATTATCAAAAACCCATCGTCACCTTATTTGAATCTAGCGAAACCAAGATTCGCGGCGGCGTCAGTCCAGAATTTGCCACGAGTCAATTGTTTATTTTGTTGGCTGCGCATTTGGATGTCAATCAAGCCCATGATCAAATGGCGCCGGCGATCGATTTGTTTCTATATGGATTGATCAACGATCAGCCAGAGGCTTCACGCTAACTGAAAACAACTAGACACCTGTATCTATTTGATGTAAAATCTGACGGTATATGTAATGAGAGGAAGTCCTTTTATGTCTAAAAACCGCATCGAAGCTTTTACTGATGCAGTCATCGTCATTGTGATGACGTTGCTGGTGCTCGAACTTCACCAACCTGAAGGGGATACTTTTGCTGCTTTTCTTGGCGTCGAACATTAATTTATTATCTATTTGATCAGTTTCATTATGCTAGCAACTTATTGGAACAACCACCACCATTTATTTCAAATCGTGCATAAAATCAATGGCTGGACTTTATGGACCAATCACCTGCTGATTCAAGCGTTGACCTTGTTTCCATTTGTTACCTCTTGGGTCAGTCAGTACCCCACGGCACTTGCGCCGCAAATGCTGTATGGCTGAGTGATCTTGTTGACAGACTTCAGTTTTTTTCTTTTGGGGCGTTCATTAGTCGAAGCCAATCCTGAGAATCAGGGACTCTTACACTTGTTTCAAGGATACCGCAAACTTTATTTCACTTTGTTCATCAACTGCCTCGCCTTGCTTATGGGCTGGTTGATCCATCCACTCTCTGTGATCATCATGGATAGTCTTGTTTTGATTTTATGGGTGATCCCTGAAAAAAAGTTGAAACGTTGATTAAATAAACATGCAGCAAAGTACTGATAGAACCAGTAGGCTTTGCTGCATGTTTTTTTATCTAATCAAATCTGTTCCTGGTGCGTGCATGACTTGCTCCACTTGCTCGACAGTCGTCAAACAGACATCACCTAACATCGTATGCGCCAAGACAGCATTGTTAATGGCAAATGTGGCGGTTTTTTCGATGGTCCATTTTTGGTTATATCCATAGAGGATACCTGCTGCATACGCATCGCCGGCCCCGATTCTGTCAAGAACTTGCAGCAATTGTGCTTCTGATTCGTACGCTTCGGTTTGTGTAATAAGCTTGCCACTGATCAATTGTTGATCAGCAACTGCCATTCGATTCGTGCCACAGAACCATTTGATGTCATACTGCTGCATAAAAGATTGAACCAACTGCTCATCTGTTTCGTCAGTAAAAGCTTTGCGATAATCTAATAATTCAGCAAGGTCCCGTGTCGAACCAAACACAATATCACAATATGGCAAAATCGTTTCGTACCTTTTTTTCAATTTAGCCCGATCGGCTTCGTCATTCAAGCTGGGGCGGAAATTAAAATCAAAACAAACAGCCACTTGCTGCTGTTTTGCCGCTTGGACCAATGCCAAAGCGGTTTGCCAAGTAGATTTTGTTAGGCTCAAAGAGATACCGCAGATGTGCAGCAAATCAATTTGTGCTAAAAATGCTTCCACATCATAGCTATCCGGGCCCGAAACACCAAATGAACTATTGTGGCGATTTTGATAGGTGACATAAGTTGGCCTAGCGCCATACCCTACTTCTGCAAAATAACTGCCGATGTGGTTATGTCGTTTGCCGACAAATGTGGTTTGGATGCCATAAGTTTGTAAATTGGCTTTTGCTGTATCACCTAAACGATTGTCTGGAACTTGTGTCAACAGTGCGGTATCTAAGCCAAAATGCGCCAAGTTTCCCAATAGATTGACGCCAGTTCCAGTAAAGTCCATACGCAATGAATGGGTTTGTTCCAATGTTCGATATTCAGGTGGTGTCAAACGCATCATCACTTCACCATACGCACCTATTCGCATCATTACCCCTCCATTTGTCCAGACGCTGCTAACACTTTTTTGGTTATTGCTAAGAGCGTTTTGACATCTTCAGGTCTTGTATCGCCCGTATGTGCGTCAATGATCGAGCTATAAATATGAGGAATGATTTTTTTGACCCCCGCATTCACGGCAATTTGCAGAATTTCTTCATAGTTGTCAAGGTCAATACCACCGGTGGGTTCCAAATAAAAATCGTTCGCTCCACAGGCTTTTGCTACTGCTTCGAATTCGTCCTTATGCGCCAAACCTTTCATCGGAAAGTACTTCACAGAACTTGCGCCCATATCCTTAAGCAAAGCAATTGCCGTTTCAACCGGAACATCCGCAGCAACTTGTTGGCTGCTCAAGGGACCAGTTGCTATATTGACGAATCCGACTTTTCCTGTTGGCGAAACCAACGCATTGATCACTGTTTCTGACTGGCCTAAAAGTGCTCTCGAAGCTGCAGCGCCAGTAAAGACTTGGTTGACATGTTGCGGTTGCAATACAGCTGAGATACGCGTGACCATCGCGCTTTGATTTGGATCACCTGCGCCTAATCCTACTGAGAGCGCATTGTTTGTTACGGCTTGATAGCGTTTCATGTCTTCGATAGCCGCTTCATCCGTAGGATAATTCTTGGATAGCACCCCTAAAACAACATGTCCCTCTGCTGCTTCATAACAAGCTTCTGCATTTTCAACCGAATTCGCCAAGACATTCAGGCAAACGCGTTGATTTAAATAATTTGGTGTTACATTCATTGGTTTGACTCTCCTATCATAATTTGTTGCAATCTTTTGATGATGGTGCGCATTTCATCGCCATCTACAGCCCGAATATCAAATTCAATGATCCCATTGTTGGCTTGATATTCTCTGGTATAAATTGCTGGATCAGCCGCCTTTAAGGCTGTGATCACATTCACTGCCGATCCATTGATCACTTTCACGCTGGCTCTATAGATATCCCGACCCGCGCCATCTTGCACTATGGTTCCTTCTAATCCTGTAATTTGATTGACCGCGTCAATAAAAGGCTGAAGCCGTTGTATCATGGATGCGCCTGATTCAGTTCCCTCTGCTAGATAGCTGACCACCGCTTCAGTAAAACCAAGCATATTGTCCTTGCCAATCTTCATTGATCGTCCAATGCCTTTAGACTGTAGACGTACCCATTCGATATATTGCGCTTTACCGATCACTAAGCCAGCACTCGGACCCGATAGGGCTTTGGCACCAGAGTAAATCACTAAATCGGCACCAGCTTCGCTGTAGGCAAACAAGTCTTCTTCGGCAGCAGCATCCACGATCAATGGTAGATGGTACGCTTGTGCAACTTCCGCTGCTTGTGCAACAGTCAGCATGCTTTTTTGCACAGTGTGGTGACTTTTGATATATAAAATCGCTGCTGTTTCTGGTGTGATCATTTGGGCAATATGCGCCGCCGTACACATATTGGCGTAGCCAGCTTCTACTACTGTTCCGCCACCTTGTTCCACCATGACTTCAACAGGTGTCCCATAGTCTACGTTATGGCCTTTAGGTAGAATGATGTCTCGCTTGGTGATTTTCGAACTATAAGGATGATAGAGGTGATACATATCTCCTTGTCCAATTACAGCAGCGACAGACTGGGCAATCCCTGCCGAAGCTGAAGATACGATCTGGGCATCTTCTACCTTTAGTGACTTGGCTAAGTAGGCACCCGTTTTCACAGCCAAATCAGCCATGTCGAAAAAATGTTCCCCGCCATATCTCTGCGCTTCTAAAACCCCGCTGCTTACTTTAGATACACCTAATACCGTCATTTTTCCAGAGGCATTGATCACTTCTTTCAAGTCAAGATCGTCAATCGTTAGTTTCAAAAAGTTCTCCTCCAATCACCGCTATTGTTGGAATGATCTGCACCGATGTCGTCCTCGTGTTGCCGTTTGAATCAGTCAACACTTTGTCTTCTTCTTTAAAAGAAAAAATCGTCAAATCTGCATCATATCCTACAGCAATTTTGCCTTTATTATTTAGACGAAATTGCGCTGCAGGTGCTGCAGTTACTTTCTCAATGATCTCTTTCCAATCATATCCTATAACAGCTAATTTTTCCATTGTCGTTGCTAGGTCATAAACTGGTCCGTTGGTTCGATTACGAATATAAATATCTGAACTGATTGATGAAGCTTTGATTCCTGCGGCTAAGGCATGTTCAGCTACGTCAAAGTTAAAACTGTCCGTACCATGACCAATATCAAAGGCAATGCCTTTATGGTACGCATCAAAGACAAAGGATTTGATTGATTGGTTCTCTTGGTTCAAGATCCCATTTTCTTTCCCATTGAAACAATGGGTCAAGACATCTCCTTGTTCCATGTGCGCTAAGATTGTTTCGAGAGAAGGTGGTGCGGAACCAATATGGACCATCAAAGGCAAACTTTGATTGGCATTTTGGATCTCCTTTGCAAGCACTAATGGCTTGATGCCATTCTCGCCAATCACCGTCTTACTCATTCTGGCTTTCAATCCAACGATGAAATCAGGACATGTGCGCAAAGCTTGCGCTACTAAGTCAAATTTGATTTTTGATAAATCAGCTAGTTCATCTTGCGCCACGATTCCCCACTTCGATATATTGACTAATGCATAAACATTGGTCGTCGCTTCTTTTGCCAAGTCATAGAACCGATGAATGTTTTCAGCACCCGTTGTTCCTGCATCAATGACCGTTGTCACGCCCTGTTTATACCCAATCTCGTCTGGGTAATCATAATATAAGCTCATTTCTTCAAAGCAATGCACATGATCATCGATCCAGCCTGCCGAAATAAATGCGCCTTCTTCCAAGTGATACTCATTGACAGCGGAATCTTTGATCTGAGATTCAATTTTGACAATTTTTCCATCTTTGATCGCAATATCCATCTTCTTATGATCGATCGTCTGCGCATCACGAATAATCAAATCAAACATCCAGTTTCGTTCCTTTCTTTTCACTAAACGTGAATTTAGACCATGGGTGAATAAAGTCTAACAACAATCGATCTGATTCAGCGATTTGACCGACTTTGTTTTTGCGTTCATCCGTATGCGGTTCTAAAACGATTTGCAACTCGTTTTTATACTTGCCAAAGCCATCGTTTCCGATAACGACATCGCCTCTTTGAAACATATTCAGATGGTCGTGGGCAGGATTGGCTTCGTTTTTATACTTTTTGCGTACTTCTGTAGAACGGATCATGCGAGCGGTAATATCGCCGCGACGATAATGTTGTTCCTTCAATGCGATTTGTCGTTCAAGGACGGAAACTTCTGGTTCAAACGCAAGCGCAAAGGCAATTTGATAACGATCAATGGCGCCCATTGCCGCCAACTCTGCTTCTGAAGCATAGGCATTCCCAATGATCACATCATCAATCACACCCGTAGCAAATAAGTGTTTGGCAGCTGCTTCTGCTGGCAAATGGCGGTGCATTTCTAACGTAGGTAGACCATCATTGATATCCCAAGGACCGATTTTACCGCTATGCGCGGTAACAAAAGCAGCTGTACGAATGCCCTTGTCTTTAAAGCGCCGACTGCATTGCATAAAGAAATCATAAGGCAACCCTGTGCCTTCTTGCGGATAGAAATTGTGGCAGCCATAAAGGAAAGGAACATTGGCCTGATAAGTCAAAATATTATCTAAATAAGCCACATCATTGCTCATATTGAGTTCAATCGCTAAACCAAATGGATTATATGTCAACATCGCTTCTTTATTGCCATCAAAACCAAGATCTAAACGAATCCCATCTGCGCCAAGCTCGTGGAAGAACGTCAAATCGTCATAAGAGATCTCCAGTTCTTCAAAAATACTTGGTGCCACGTCTAAAATCGTTTCAAATCCAAGTGATTTGCCATAATCAATCAGCTCTTTAAACTTTCGTTTGACTTTTTCTTTGCCCTCAGTCACTTCCAGCATACTCATAAAAATACGGCTAAACCCATAACGGTGCGCCAATGCTAGGTAGGCTTTGTCATCCTCAAGATTGCTGTGGTCTGGGTAGACCGAGATCCCTAATTGTCTTTTCAAAATTGATTCAACCTCATTTCTTCCTAAAAAATTATCAATAGCAGCAACCTGATTGATTGCTGTATATCAGGTGTTATTCCTCTGTCGTTTCTTCAGCTAACTCTCGTTCAATTTGTTGTTTTTCAAATACCTTAAAGAAAGGATAATAAATGGCTAACGTGATCAAAAAGTTGACGATTACCAGCACACCCGCAGCAATACTCCAGTTGGTACTCATCCATGCGGCTATCGGCGCAGGAATGGCAAAACCCAATCTCGCTGCCATCATGGGTACAATCCCAGTCGTCGTTGCAAAGTAAGAAATCGTTGTCGTGATCAGTGGTGCCACTAAAAACGGAATGCCCAAAATGGGATTCATCACGATTGGTGCCCCAAAGATCACTGGTTCATTGATATTGAATAACCCTGGTAAGAGTGATAAGCGACCCAATTGCTTCAAATATTTTGACTTCGAGAATACGAATAAAACCACCAGCGCAAGTGTCGTCCCTGCCCCACCAATCCAGACAAACCATTGTAAAAATTGCTCAGTGAAGATGTTGGGCAAATCATGGGCATTACCTGAAAGTTGAAAGGCATCCATATTTTCTGCAATAGAGATATCCCAAAATGGACGAATAACCGGCCCCATGATCGCTGGACCGTGGATACCTAAAACCCAGAAGAAACAAATCAAGAAAACAGTCAATAAACCGCCAAACAAACTGTTCCCCGCCAATACATCTTTCAGAGGCATCAGTAAATTACTTAAGAAGGCATTGATATCAAACCCGATGATGTGACGAATCACCCAGAATAACACTAATATTGCGCCACCAGGAATCAAAGCCATAAATGAATTTGTGACCTCTGGTGGTACACCGTCCGGCATTTTGATGGTAATGTTTTTAACAATAAAGAAGCGATAAATTTCTACCGAGAGAATAGCGGTAACGATTGCACCGAACAAAGAGCCCGAGCCTAAATTTGCGACATTGATATATCGTCCCGTATCAATGACACCTTCCACTGATTCAAGTACACGGATCGGCGGGGCAGCGGTTACAAGAAAGGCCATCGTAGCTAAAATACCTGCTGTCAAAGCGTCTAATTTGTAACTTTTTGCCAAAGAAGATGCAATCCCAAAAGTAGCGTATAATGCCAATAATCCTACCGTATAGCGAAATGGAATATCTAATACTTCACGATATGGCTCAATCAGTGCAGCCACAGATTCAATCGGAAAATTCAGTAATATCGTAAAGAATGATCCCACGATCGTTAACGGCAAAGTTGCAATGATCCCTTTCCGTATGGCCACCATGTGTCGTTGCATGCCCACTTTATTCGCAACTGGCATCAATTTTTCTTCAATAAATGCGACAAACCCGTTCATATAACTCCTCCTAATTATAACATTATAATGTTTACGAAGGAAATGATAACATAAGAATATGAAACAGTAAATATAATTTTTTCACTAAAAAGACGTTTAGTTGAACTGAAACGTCTTTTTCATTCATATAGCAAATCATTTTTTAATGTTTTTTTCTCGCTTCTTTAGGTCTATATTGATACATAAATCTATTTTGAATAATCGTACAAGAGATAAGCAGAATCATAATGAACACCAATTGATAAGATGTATGAACTAGTAAGAAAAAGAAAAAAGATATGCAAGCTAGCCCGATGACCAAAAATACCCAAAAAGATACACAGATGGAAGCATTCAGTCTTTCCATTAAAATATTGCTACCTAAAATAAGGACAAAAGCCAATAGTAAGAAGCTCAATCTTGATCACTTTCTTTCATACTTTCTAGTTCTTGTGCAACTTGAATTTTTTCGAAGGCTTTAAAAAATGGATAGTAAATAGCTAAAGAAACAAAGAAGCAAACAAAGACCATTACACAGGCAACCCAATTCCAATTAGATGTGATCAAAGCACCCAAAGGAGCTGGGATTGAAAATGGCGGTTTTACCATCATTTTTGGCATCCAGTTCAATGCTGTAACGATATAAACAATAATTGTATTCGCGATTGGTACTAAAATAAATGGAATAGCTAATAATGGATTCATCACGATTGGTGTTCCAAAAATCATCGGTTCATTAATATTAAATATTCCAGGTAAAATAGATAATCTACCTAATTGTTTTAAATATTTTGAGCGAGAGAACATGAAAAGAACGACTAAGGCAAGAGTTGCACCTGTTCCACCCATTTGTGCATACCATTGATAGAATTGCTCTGTAAATAAATTAGGTAAATCAAATGCAGAGGTTCCATTTTGGAATAACTCGGCATTTTCAAGGATAGCTTGATCCCAGAATGGACGAATAATAGGTCCTAATACAGCATGTCCATGAATACCAAGAACCCAGAAAACACAAATGACAAACTGCGTGATCACGCCGCCTATCAGGTTATTCCCTGTTAAAAAGCCTTTCAATGGTGATATAGCAATTGTTAATAGCCCATTCAAATCAAAATTAAAGAAGTGTCTTGGAATCCAAAAAACCAAAATAACTAATAACGTAGGTAGAAGTGCGGCAAACGATTCACCAACTACCGGTGGGACTCCATCTGGCATAGATATTTCTAATTTCTTTGCTTTAGTGAAATGATAAATTTCAACTGATAACAATGCAGCAATAATGGCACCGAATAGTCCCTGAGAACCTAGCGCTGCAATAGGCAGATATCTTCCTGATGCAACTGCTTCTCCTGTCGTACTGATACCTTCAGCTAAGTTAATTGGAACAACCATCAAGACTGTAGCAAGCATAGATAAAAAGCCACTTGTTATCCGGTCTAGTTTATAGCTCGCTCCGAGATTTGACCCAATAGTGAAAGAAGCGTATAGCGACATTAACCCAACTGTAAAACGAAACGGAACATCTAACGCCGCCAGATAAGGTGCAACCCAATCCGTATAACCTGGAATAGGTAAGTTTAGAATAATTGTAAAAAATGATCCTACGATCGTTAGTGGTAAAATGGAAATCAATCCATTTCTCACTGCTTGCAAATGACGTTGCTGACCGATAGCATTTGCTATCGGTAAAAGCTTCATTGCAACTGAATCTAACACTTTCATTGATATAACCCCCTATGTTATAATGAAAAACCTTGATTTAAAATGACATTTTTGAACCATAAACCTGACTTCTTTATTGTTTTCTTACCTGTATGCAAATCCATTCGATAAAATCCATACCGATTTTTGAAGGCATTTTGCCAACTCCAACAGTCTACAAATGTCCACATATGATAACCTAAGCAATTGCTGCCTTCCTCTATCGCTTGATGCAAAGCAATTAAGTGTTCTTCCAAAAATTTGATTCTATAATCATCTTCTACAATACCATTATTAATAAACGCCTCCTCTCCCTCAATACCAATCCCATTTTCTGAAACAAACCAATCAATGTTGCCATATTCATTTTGAATTTTCTTAGCGATATCATACAGTCCGTTCGGGTAAATCTCTATGCCTCTAGAAGTATTCATTCTTCTACCTGGCATTTCGTAATTATCATAAAACCATTCAGGTGAGAATACGCCATTTGTATTTGGTAATGAATCTCTGGCTTTTACTCTTCGAGGTCGATAATAATT
Source organism: Enterococcus sp. RIT-PI-f (assembly GCF_001297065.1). Lineage (GTDB taxonomy): Bacteria > Bacillota > Bacilli > Lactobacillales > Enterococcaceae > Enterococcus_D. Next base: position 169,308 of record NZ_LHOX01000005.1, read on the forward strand.
TATACCTAAGATATCTATTCTAGTTTGGGCTATCAATGACAAATCGTCCGTTGATACTTCTGGCATTTGATCATATTGGTTCAAAATCACTTTCAATTTTTCTGGATAGTGTCCTTTCAAAATTGCGTCATTTAAAGATCGAGTATAAAATAAATCTGCCATCTCAGCGGCTTTTAGATCGGCCGGATTCTGACTTCTTGGATAGACTGGAATGACATCCATTATAATCCCTATTTTTCCAGAATATTGTCCTTCTCTAAATACTTTCACTGCACCGCAATGTGCTAAAACAATATGATGGAGTACTTGTGCAGCTCTTTTGAAATCTACAATATACGGATAATGACGATCATGAAGGTAGCCCGCTTCCGCTGGAATCATTGGTTCATTAAAAGTAAACCAATAGGAAACTTTATCGCCGAATAGATCAAAGCAAGTTTTCGCATAGTCACAATATGCTTTGATAACTGCTTTGTTTTCGAATCCTCCTATTTCTTGCATTTTCATTGGCATGTCAAAGTGATACAAATTGATAAACGGTTTAATTCCTCTCTTATTCAAACCATCTAACACATTATGATAAAATTGGACTGCTTCTGGATTCACTTGACCAACCCCTTCAGGTATCAAACGTGACCAAGAAATGGATGTCCTGAATGAATTGAAGGATAGATCAGCTAACCTATCCAAATCTCCTTGATAATCTTCATAAAATCTTGATGTACTCGCTGTTGTCACACCTTCATAGAATCGATCATTGAATTTTTTTGATGCATAATCCCAAATATTTTCACCCTTTCCATCTGTTGTAGTTCTACCCTCAGATTGTGTCGCACTTGTTGCAGCACCCCAAAAAAAATCTTTAGAAAATGTGTATTTCATTTAATCTCCTCCAAAAGCATACGCTTACATTTTTAACATCGAAAGTATAACACGTACTACACTAGATAAACTGGTATAATAAATTCCAGCATGGTATTTCATCATTTGTCATTTGTTTCAAAAAAAAAACGATTTGTTACGGAGGTTGACATGTTATTTTTAGACTATAATCCCGCGTTAACACAACTAGAATATGAAATATATCATTATATTTCCCAACACCTCTCATCTGTATCAAAAATGAAAATCAAAGATTTGGCTTTAGCCACACATACAAGTACAGCTAGCATAAGCCGTTTTTGTAAAAAATTTGATTGTGACACTTATACAGAATTCAAAGTAAATCTCAAGATGTATGTTGCGTCCCTAGTTAAATCTAAAACACTAGATAGCGACGAATCGCAAACAATCGATTTTTTACAACGTATGAGTCAGCCTTTTCTAAAAACAAGAATTGATGCTGCAACTGCTATTTTAAAAGAAAAAAGCTTAGTTCTTTTTATTGGATCTGGACTATCTGAAACAATCGCTGAATACGGTGCTCTGTATTTTACTGACCTAGGTAAAGCAGCATTAAAAGTAGATGATCCATCAAATTATCCAATCGATTGGTTTCCAGAGGATATTTTAGAGAAAACATGCATTATTGTACTATCAATATCCGGTGAAACGCAGGAGATGATTCGATATTTACAGAAACTAAATCAAAAGAAATGTCAGATTATAGCCATTACCAATTCTGAAAATTCAACAATTAGTCAATTATCCAGCCTCACTGTGCCATATTATATCGAACGTGAAACTATCTATAAAACAAGCAATAAAAAAGATAAAACCATTGAACTGACGTCCCAACTGCCAGCCATTTACTTAATAGAAAAAATAGCCAAAAGAATACGTCTGTCAGAAGAAATTTTCTGATAGACGTATTCTTTTAACCAACTAGATAGTCAAATATCAATTCAATTATATATAAAAATGGCATCTGTGATAAGGCAAGATCCGAACTTTTGCCTTCTGCATAATAATAAGACAAAGAATAATCCGCCAAACTTGAAATAGTCGAAAGTGATTTGTTTGTTATTGAAATTGTTTGAATGAGCGTTTCTTTACATGCGAGCAATAAATTTTCAATCCTTTGATCTTGTCCTGAATTAGAGAGTACTAAAAAACAAGCTGATTGCTTCATATGGCTAAAAATTGGTTGCAGTATTTCTATATTATCTTGGATTGGCACAATTATTTTGTTCAGAAGACTCAATTTTTTTAGTGCATATGAGACTGCAATATCAGCTTCTTGATCCCCCAAAACAAAAATAATCTCCGATTGCCTTAATTTTTTTGCAATATCATTTAACTGTTGTTTGTAGCTATCTTCTTCCATGCGCTCATAAAAGTATCTCATAGATTTGAATGTACTCGATAGTGTTTTATCAAAAGATTTACTTTGATTCCGAGTAGTTTTGAGCTTAATTTTGAACTCAGAAAATCCATCACAATCAAATTTTCTACAGAATCGTATAATCGAAGTTGTACTTGTGTGATTGGATGCGGCAAGTTGCCTTATGGTCATCTTAGAAACTTCCTCCTGGTGATTCACAACAAAATTAAATAGTTGGCTTTCTTTCTGACTAAAGTTCTTACCATACGGTGTCAATTCCAAAATTAGCGTCTCCTTTACTTTTCATAAAATTCCTACATAAGCTAAAAATATTATAGAAAAATTTCCGTATTCATTCTAATTTCCACGTAATATCGCCTCAACAACGCTTCTCAAAAATATAATCATCCATCACAAAACCCGCTCCTATATCTGCCACACGTTCCCCGACTTTCACAAATCCTCGATGTTCGTATACAGCAATAGCTTGTTGATTGTCTTTATTAACATTCAGATGCAGCGTCTTTCCTGCAGCCAAAGTTTCATACCAGTCAAAGACAGCACTGGCATAGCCTTTTCCTCTTGTCGTGTGATCTAAATACAATTTGCTTAAATAGAGTTGTGCATCGGTTTCTTCATATGCCGTATAGCCCACCGATCGCCCTTCTTCTTCTAAAATCAAGTAAACTGCACCTGCTTGGATCTCTTTTGTGATCACTTCTAATGATTGATAATGTGCCAGCATATAATTGACCTGTGCTGCGCCAATGATTGGTTCAAATACTTCTGGCCAAATCCGTTGGATCAAATTTATTAAAGTTTGATAATCCTGATCAGATTGCACGATTGTTTTATTTAGCACGGATGTATCGCCTCTCTTTATACTTTTTAGTCTAGTATACGCAATAAAATCATTTAGTATAACTATATTTTTATGTCTAACAGGTTAAACATTCGACACAGAACACAAGAATCAGCAGATGACCATGTACATGACTGAAACTACTTTACTTATAGCGTCTTGTGAACTACTCACCACTTAGCTAAACCTAACGGTTCTTAACGCTTGAAGTGGGAGCTTCTTGGGAAGAGAGCATACTTGATAGCTTATTTCTTTACTAACAGCGGTGTCTCTTATTTACCAAGCTATCTCCGTAGTTCCTACGGTTCTTGATTCTGTCTAAGCTAACGATTTTATTCTTAGACCTTCGGTCAGAATATTGATACTAGCGTTGATGTCTCGGTCATGATGAGCATGACAAATAGGACAAGTCCATTCTCGAATTTCGAGAGATTTCTTGCCATC
>NZ_LHOX01000022.1 GCF_001297065.1 Enterococcus sp. RIT-PI-f
GATGGCAAGAAATCTCTCGAAATTCGAGAATGGACTTGTCCTATTTGTCATGCTCATCATGACCGAGACATCAACGCTAGTATCAATATTCTGACCGAAGGTCTAAGAATAAAATCGTTAGCTTAGATAGAATCAAGAACCGTAGGAACTACGGAGATAGCTTGGTAAATAAGAGATACCGCTGTTAGTAAAGAAATAAGCTATCAAGTATGCTCTCTTCCCAAGAAGCTCCCACTTCAAGCGTTAAGAACCGTTAGGTTTAGCTAAGTGGTGAGTAGTTCACTAAACCCCTTACACTTTCTATACTATAGGAAATCATTCTATGAAAGAAAGCAGGAATCTATATGGGAGAAAAAGTAATCAATTGCCGCTCATCACAAGAATACATCTTTGGCTATTTAGGGAAGCTTCCCTTGAAAGCAACGTTCTTCCCCGCGACTAAAGTGAAAGGTTGTATTTTGTATTTCCATGGGGGCGGCTTCGTTTTTGGACACCGCAATGATTTGCCCACCGTCTATCGTCAATTACTGGTTGAGGCTGGATACACAGTCATAACCCTCGATTATCCATTGGCACCCGAAGCGGATTTAACAACGATCTATCTTGCAGCAAAGCGTGGTGTTGATTGGTTTATCGAGGAAGGATGGCGCTATAGCGGTCACACAAATAGCGACTATATCCTATTTGGGCGATCCGCCGGTGGTTATTTGGCTACGCTGCTCACAACCGCTGCCCCCTATGCATCACAGAAGGGATTGATTCGTTTTTATGGATACCAGCAACTATTAGACCCGAGATTTTTGGCACCCTCAGCTTATTACCTGCACTATCCGAAAGTGACCCCTAGCAGTGCACAACACTTAAAGCGAACATCGCCTGTCACTTCAGGGGAACTATCTGAGCGTTTTCCCCTTTACCTTTCAGCACGTCAATTTGGAAATTGGCATACGTATTTAGGCAAGCGCCAAACATTGCTTGAATTAGATAAGCAAATACAGGACTTTCCTAACTTGATGCCAACATTCTTAGCTCACTGTGAAAACGATCCTGATGTTCCTGTCCAACAGTCGAAAGATTTTGCAAACCAATTGATTCAGACGGAAACATATTGGCTTTCTCAGGCTGAACATGATTTTGATCGCCAAGAGACCCCCTTTGCGGACCGTTGTTATCGTCAACTGATTGGCTGGCTCGATCAAGTCGGGAAGCGTTAAATAATCAGTTGGCTATAATTTGATAAAAGCAGACGTTTAGTAATCGTATGATAGATATTAAGTGCTATAATAAAATCGCACATTTATCAGAAAGGAAGATTGAATGGCTTTTATCGGTATTTTATGTTTGATTTTGATCACGACCACCTTATTTGCACAAATCGCCAAACGGCTTGGCGTACCCGCTGTGATTGGGCAATTGTTGGCTGGGATTCTTTTAGGAACTGGGGGTCTGAACTGGGTTGAGCCGGATATACTGGTGACCGATTTTTCTGAGATAGGCGTCATTTTGCTGATGTTTTTGGCTGGGATGGAAAGTGATCTCTCTTTGCTGAAACGATACTTCAAACCGGGGATGTTTGTGGCAGTCTTAGGGATTTTGCTGCCCATGGGTGTCAGTTGGCTCGCAGGATTGGGGCCAACAGGATCTCACGCAGAAAGTTTCTTTTTCGGTATTGTCTTAGCTGCTACATCCGTAAGTATCTCTGTCGAAGTCCTGAAAGAATTAGGGGTCGTCAATACCAAAGAGGGTTCGACAATTTTGGGGGCATCGGTCGTCGATGATATTCTGGTCGTATTGATTCTGAGTCTGAGTTTATCATTTCTAGGCGCAAATACTGACAGTCCGTCACTGCCGCTGACGATCGTTGAAGAGTTGCTGTATTTTGGTCTGATCTTTTTGATCGTTAAATGGTTGGCCCCTTTGTTGTTCTCATTTGCAGAAAAACTATCCACTACGGCTTCCGTGATCATCGCCTCTTTGGTCCTTTGTTTCTCGATGGCTTACTTGGCGGACATTGTCGGATTAAGTTCCGTGATTGGTGCATTCTTTGCAGGGATCGCTGTGGGTCAAACCAAAGTCAAACGCGAAGTAATGGTCAATATTGAAGCAATCGGCTATGCCTTATTTATTCCCGTCTTCTTTGTCAGCGTGGGTCTATCCGTTGATCTGTCTAGTCTGATCACACAATCTGGATTTATTCTCCTCTTTACAGCAATTGCCGTTGGCACAAAATTAGTGGGGGGCTTTGCAGGCGGAAAATTAGCTAGATTCTCAAATCAAAGTGCATGGATGGTGGGTGCAGGCATGATTTCCAGAGGAGAAATGGCCTTGATTATTTTACAGATCGGTCAACAAAACCAACTGATTGCTGCCACCTATTATTCACCGCTGGTCATCGTCGTCTTATTCAGTACCTTGATTTCCCCGTTGATACTTAAATACTTTACGCGAAAAATTTACACATAAAAACGATGCAACAATCAGCGGTTCTTTGCTGGTTGTTGCATCGTTTTGTTCTTTATACCTCCTCGACCACAATCGATGCTTGCGTCGGTGGATTTTTTTTTGACCAAGTAAGGGAACTTTTTGTACTAAAAAACCGGTCCTACACTGTGTAAGAACCGGAATCTTTTTTCTAATTTGCTAATATCAAATTGTTATTTTCATGACTAACTTTGCTAAATTTATCTGGATTGGTAATTAATATAGGTGTGATTATTTGAAAATTAGATTGTTTAAGAACTGCTAAATCAATTTCAAGCAACAAATCACCCTTGCTTATCTTTTGATCACTTGCAACAAAACTCTTAAAGCCAACTCCGTTTAGCTCAACTGTGTCTACACCTACGTGAATCAATAACTCAATACCATCAGAACTAGTCAATCCTATTGCATGCTTTGTTGGGAAGATCATTGTGACAACGCCGTCGAAGGGCGCATATACTTTTCCGTCGTTTGGAATAACCGCTAAGCCTTGACCCATCAATCCTTCTGAAAAAACTTTATCCGGCACTTCTGATAAAGCCACCACTTCCCCAGATAAAATATCATTGACATTGATTTTGGTGTTTAGCAATGTATTATTTCCGCTGTAATCATCAGAATCAACTGTACTCTTTTCCTTGAATCCCCAAGTATAAGTCAATGCAAAGCCAACAATAAATCCTACGATTTGAGATGCAATACCTCCATAAAAGCCATTATCAATACCGGATGTATTGATAATCAAAGGAATCCCTAAAAGACCAGAACCGCCAAATGAATATTGTACTGTATTAGCAATACCAGCTATAACCCCTCCAAAACTACCACCAATAATAGCAGCAATCAGCGGTTTTTTATTGGGCAATAAAACACCATAGAGAGCTGGTTCACTAATGCCAAACAATGTGGTAACTCCCGTGGACAAAGATAGGGCTTTAAGTTTATCATTCTTCGTTTTTATTCCAACTGCAATCGTTGCGCCTGCCATAGCAAATTGATTGGCCAACAACAAACCCATCATTGGGTCATAACCTTGACTTGCCATATTCGCAATAAATATCGGAATAAAAGCCCAATGCAGACCAAACATCACCATTAAAATCCACGGCCCTCCAATGACGGCACCCGCTAGTGCTGGGCTAAAATTATAAATGGCATTCACCGCGTCAGCTAGAACATTGCTTAGTAGTGTAATAATAGGTCCAATGACAATAAGCGTCACAGGAACTGAAATTAATAGAACAATTGCAGGAACAAGTAAAAACTTCAAATCTTTCGGCATGAATTTCTCAGCGATCATATTCACTTTAGAAGCGAACCAAACAGCAACAATTACTGGAAAAACAGTGGATGTATAATCCATCATATTTACGGAAATACCGAGAAAGCTTAATTCCCCCTCGGAAGCGAAAGGTATAAATGTCGGATATATCAAAGCTGCACCGAGCACGGCACCAACAAATATATCCATTTTAAAATATTTGGCAGCAGATGCACCTAAAATCACAGGCATAAAATAGAAGAAAGCATTTGATAAACCATATAAAATAATATAGGTACCAGACTCTTCCGAAAGAAGATTAGTAATTGTCAAAATCGCAAGAACGCCCTTAATCATCCCTGAACCTGCCATCGCTCCCATCACTGGCATAAAGATTCCTGAGATCATTGCAGTAAACTTGTCAAATAGAGATTTATGATGCGCTTTAGATTCAATTTTGTCAGTTGGATCAGAACCATCTAATTCTTTAAGCACCTCATCATATACTTCTGATACCTTATTGCCTATCACTACTTGATATTGGCCCCCCTGTTCAATCACAGAAATAACGCCGTCAATGCTAGCAACTTCTTCTTTATTTGGTAATGAAAAATCACGTAATACAAATCTTAACCTAGTAACACAATGCGTGACTGATTCCACATTCTTAGAACCGCCAATTTTTTTTAGAACTTCTTGTGCAGTTTCTTTAACTGACATCTAACTTCCTCCTATTTTTTACATAATTCGCAACAAATCACCTGATTCTGATCAGCTAGCTACTTCACATCAGTGTTCTGAAGAAAGTAATCTGATATTTCCAGAAATACCTAAAGGTTCTGATTCAATAAACTGTGACAGAAAATCCCGTTGATTTTTACCTAAATTATTTATCACCTCAATCTTCAATTGATTTTTATTTGTTTGATTTATAGCAGCTAAGTCAAAGCTATATGGAGAACTGATTCTTGTACCGACATATTGATCGTTTAAATAGACGATTACGATTTCAGACGCATTATCAATCGTCAGTGTATCAGCCTTCATTATTTCTGTTTTATAAGTGATCTTTCCAGCAAAGTAACTATACGCATCGCCATTCCCTAGTATTGGCAGCTCAGATACTTGAAGTTGCCTTTCAGCTTTTTCTGACAGACCTTCACCAGAAAACAAAATGTCCCACCCCTGATCATTTAAACTGGTTTCAAAAAGTTTTCTCTCATTTGTTTCCAATAGAGGAAAGATATTGGCGTGATCTTCAAAATAAATCATGGACTCGCCCTTTGCCAATTTTATATCATATAGACCATCTTTATTTTTTAATCTATAAGCTTCATTGGTTACAGGATTATAGGCAGCAATTGCAGTTGAGGTTGGGAAAATCACTTTGAACTCCATATCTTCTACAGTATTTTCATTAAACAGCATAAATACTTGCCCATCTGATTGCTGATACTGGTAAAATCTCAGAAAAGATAACTTCTTGTCTGTAATCAATCGACTTGCTGACGAATCGACAAATGCAGCAATTTCCTTTAAGTTGATCACATTGACTTGTTGCTTAAGTGCTTCCAATAATTGATCATGTTCACTAGAATCACTCACACTTATTGGCAACCCATCAATAAAAATAATTGAAATGCCCGCTTGCTGCATGATCAAAAGCCGTTGCAACAATGATAGTGGTAGTCGTTCCGCATACGGTACGATCAATGTTTTGAATTGCTGCTGGTTGATTTGATAAGAACCACGATCAATCAAAGCGTTCTCTATAAAACTTTTAGGAATAATCTCAAACTCGATTTGATTCTCAGTTAATTCTCTAGAAACTTTTTGTACGAACATTGCTTTACCCGCCCATTCAGCTTCTGCATGATAAAGAATGCCTATTTCAGCATAATGATTCCCTCCACTTAGCAAATAGCCCAAACGATTTAAATGTTTGATCAGAAGATGGAAATAAGGAAATTGGGGATTATGACCATTTCCATAAAAATGCGGCGGGCAGTCTGGATCTGGGAAAGCTTTCATCGTAAATGCATGGGGCACAAACTGATTCACCCCCCGCACGAGCATATGATCAGAAATCCATTTCATGAGTTTTGTTCCTTCTGACCAACCATATGCACCAAAAACTTCGCACATCGTTCTGCCTTGCTTCTTCGGATCTAAATGTCCTAACGATGCACCCATTTTTGCTAAAGCATAATGAAAAAACTCTCCATCCCATCCCGTTGATGTCATCGACTTAAAAAAGCTGTTGTTCTGTTGCGGCAACAATTGATGCAATACAACATCAATACCGGACATGTCTTGCCCAGCCATGGACTTAAAAAAATGTCCTGGTCCATAACCTAAACGAGCGTGCGCATTATTGTCCTCAATCACATGCCCTATATATTCAACATGATGGTTTTTGCACCAATCGCCTATTCTCTCAGAAAAGTTTTCTTTATATAAATCAGTGACTAAATCCATATATCCATACCTAACGGTTGCAGCTAAGTCAGTGTCTTCTCTAAATAGTAAGGGCAATTTCAGTAACGTTTCGTCTACAGATAGCTCGAGTTTGGCTGCTAAATCTTTTTCAAAGCCAGGACGCCACGGCAATGGCATATCAATACCTATTTTTGCATCTGGTCCTTTTATATTCCCAAACCTTGGTTCGTCTGAAAAGAAACCTTGAATAACATTTCCGAATTTATCGGAGTAGTGATCAAAATGCGCTTGATAAACAGTATCAATCAAAACATCTGTCGCTTCTTTAACGATTGGATTTAAATAGCCATTTGTCGATTCTTCACCGCCATCATTGGTTTCAGTAAAAACCAATATACTCCAATCTCCGGCTGGAATGTCCCAATATAATGTGTCCTCTTTAACATTGTCCGTAAGATTTATGAGTGTTTGCTCATCTATTCCCTCGTATCTAGTTTTTTTAGCAGCAATTACAGCTTTTATTGGGGATTCTTTTACTTCTTCCTCTTCTTTCTGATCAACACCAACTTGCATCACATTTGGTCGACCAGATAGCACCCATTTTAATAGAATTCCTGCATTTTTTTTGGGTCCTACAAAATCAAATTGTTTCATAGTCAAAAACATTTTTTGGAGCTCAGGATGATTTTTTTTGATTTCTCCATTGGCATAGCCTGTTGGAAAATGCTTGTCATCTAGAATCCATAGCTTCATGTCACGTTTTTCACATTCATCGATGATTATATCAACATCCTGCCACCATCTTTCTTCCAGAAAATCTTCATGCGGCCTAGATTCAATACATACAGCGCCTATTCCTGCGTTTGAAATTTGTCTCATATATTCACGAATTTTATCCTCATTTTCACCATGCATCCACAAAAATGGCAGGACATGATTATCATATTTATCGATTAACAAATTTTTTATTTTTTCCATTTACATTTCCACCTCAACTATTTACCTTACCGTCATGACCTAGATAAATATCTTTGTTACCTGTATAATAGTATCAAACATGATTTACCACAATGTCAGAAAGCGCTTTTAAAGTATCATATTTTACGATTTAAAGGTGGAGAAAATGGATATAAACAAATTAGAAAAAAAATTAAGAAAATTAAGTCCGCGAGAGATATTTCATCAAAAAGATGGTCAGATGTCTGACTATTATCAACGGTTAGATACCATAACAATTAATAAGGAACACGTATATGTTTTTGATAATTTGATTCCTGAAGGCCAACATTTTTCTGTAATCAAACATACGCGTTTCGTCCCTGTACCATTACACATCCATAGTTTCATCGAGTTAAATTACATTTACTCAGGAAACTGCGCACAAATAATAGCTAAAAGAAAAGTTGAACTACAGCAAGGTCAAATCTGCTTAATTGATACAGCTGTACCTCACTCGATTGAAACGACTGGAAAAGATGACATTATCATCAATGTGCTGATCCATAAAGACTACTTTGCTAAGAAGTTTTTATCAGGGAATTTTGATGGCGGAATAGTCTATGACTTCGTTTTGAATGCGCTATCAAATCGACAAACGCACAATCAGTATATCGTGTTCAACAATCATCAAGATGAACAAATTCGTACAACACTCCAACACATTATTTATGAAACGTATTATCCAGAAATAGGCAGCCATAAAATCATTGAACATTTGATAGCCATTCTTTTCACTCAGTTAGTCAGAGAATTTGACTATGAAACAAACAAAATCACGAAACAAAGCAAATTAAAGATGAAAGATATCCTAATGATCATAGAGCAAGACTATTTATCGATTACATTACCAAAATTGGCAGAGGCTTTGAATTATACGCCAACATATATTAGTTCGTTCATCAAAAAAGAAACCGGAAAGACATTTTCGGAATTGGTTCTGGAACTTAAGCTTGAGTATGCCAGTGTATTAATTACAAATACAGAAAAACCTATTTATGTCTGTGCAGAAGAAGCTGGATTTTCTAACATTACCTATTTTTACCAAAAATTCAAGAAACGTTTTAAGCATTTACCGGGTGAAATGATGCATAAAGATTCTTGAACGCAACAAAAAACCTGTTGACGTTTTACTGTCAACAGGTTTTTTGTTGTCTTTTACATTAACGAACGATAAATTGACACAATCTCTTCAATAGACGTATCTCGCGGGTTTCCGGGTGTGCACACATCTTTCAAGGCGTCTTGGGCAATAGCTGGAATATCTTCTGCTTTGACCCCCAGTTCGGATATTGTAGCAGGAATGCCGACATCTTTGCTTAACTGATCAATTGCCTCACAAGCAGCATCTCGTACCGCTTCTATCGACATGGTTTCAGCATCCTCAATCCCTAATGCTTTTGCGATGTCCCGGTATTTATCGCCGGTGAAGTCTTTGTTGTATTTCATGACAGTTGGCAATAAGGACGCACACGCGACACCATGGGGAATATTGTACCATGCAGACAACGGGTGGGCCATCCCGTGGACCAAGCCCAATCCAACATTCGAGAAACCCATCCCAGCGATATACTGACCCAGTGCCATCTCTTCACGGCCACTCTGATCGCCATTCACAGAATCTCGTAGTGAACGACCAATGATCTCGATTGCTTTAAGATGCAGCATATCGGACATTTCCCATGCACCCTTTGTGATCAAACCTTCGATGGCATGCGTCATTGCATCCATCCCTGTAGCTGCAGCAAGTGTTTTGGGCATGCCCATCATCAAATCACTGTCGACAAAAGCAACGATAGGAATGTCATGCGGATCAACACAAACAAACTTGCGATGGTTTTCTTCATCCGTGATGACATAGTTGATCGTGACTTCAGCAGCCGTACCAGAGGTTGTGGGGATCGCAAAGATTGGCAGTGAAGGTTGCTTCGTATCTGCAACGCCTTCAAGACTGATCACATTGGCAAATGTTGGATTGGTGATGATGATCCCAATTGCTTTAGCGGTGTCAATCGGTGATCCCCCACCAATAGCGATGATACAGTCTGCTTTAGACGCTTGAACAAATGCTACACCATCTTTGACATTTTGAATCGTCGGATTCGGGACAATACCGTCATACAACGCGTAATTGATAGCCGCCTGATCTAGTAAATCGGTCACTTTTGTTGCAACCTCGAATTTGACTAAATCTTTATCCGTGATCACAGCAGCCTTTCGATATCCTCTTGCTTTAAATTCTGACGCAACAGCTTCAATTGCACCTTTTCCAAAATATGATGTTTCATTCAAAACCATTCTGTTTACCATCAAAATACCTCCCATTGTTCATTTATTCACAATTAAATCCAATAGAAAAGAGATACCCTTTTCTATGATTTCCTCTTCTCATCAAACAGTTAAATATCCTGTCCGTGGCGCTACACCAAAGGCATCAGCTAATTGTTGCAGCTGATCATCTGTTATGGTCTGTAAAATCGGCCCTTGCGCTTTGACATACGTATACACTTGCGCGGCTTTTTCTGCGGTTTCAATCAGTCCGAAGACTTCGTCCATGTCATTACCCGCACCATAGATACCATGTTGTGGCCAAAGGACCAATCGGGTTTCCTTCATCTTAGCAGCTGTCGCTTCACCAATTTCATTTGTGCCAGGGACCATCCAAGGAATGATCGACACACCTTCTGGAAAAACAACCAAGCATTCGGTACACATTTGCCATAAAGTTCGTGTGAAGCTGCGTTCATCTAAAACATGTGTAAAACTCATAGCCAACAAATGTGATGCATGATTGTGCATCACGATCCGATGGTTAGGGTCAACGGATAAACGGGCAATATGACTCATAAAGTGACTAGGCAATTCACTGGTAGGAACCGCCCCATTGTCTAATCCCCAGAGCAAGTCCAATGTCCTACCATCTTCTTTAACACGAATCACGCCTAAGTTTTCTGCTGGGTGGGCCGCAACGTTCTTGAAGTATTTACCTGAGCCAGTCACAATAAAATAGCGACCTGCCAATGCACTTGCATCAAAAATCATGGGAATTTCCCGGATAACGACTGTTGGATCTAAGAAAGGCAAGACTTCTTCTTCCTGTAGCAAGTATGAAATGTTGCCTCCGTTGCGTTCATCCCAGCCTAAGCGGTACAAATTGGCGGTTGTTTCCATCATTTCTTGCACAAAATTGGCTTGTAACATATCGATTTTCTTCATTTTTTTCCTACTTTCTCTCTTGCAAGACAGTTGCTTCATATTCTTTGACGGTACTCAACCAATCGAGTCCCACGGGTACGCCTTGACTTTCACAGTAATAATTCCAGACATCCGCAAAAGGATAGTCTTTTAATTCCTCAGTTAACGCCAGTCTTGTAGTAAAGTCACCAGATAATTCAATTTCTTTCAGCTCATCGATGGGTTCAAGCATCGCTTTTAGCAACGCTTTTTGGGTATTGCGGGTGCCAATGACCCACGCTGCCACACGATTGATGGTTGCATCAAAGAAATCTAAACCGATGTGTGTCTGACCCAATAAATCATTGCGCACCAATTCTCGTCCAATCTCTTGGAGCTCATCATCCATGATCACGACATGATCACTATCCCAACGAACCGGGCGACTGACATGCAGTAAGATCCCTTTGCTGAAAAGTGCCAATGAAGATAGTTTGTTCGAAATAACTTCAGTAGGATGGAAATGCCCAGCATCTAAGCAAATTAATTTATCCCGGGTAAGTCCATATCCCATATAAAACTCATGAGACCCAACAGTATACGCTTCTGCCCCTAACCCAAACAATTTACTTTCAACAGCGTCTACTGTATATTCCGCTGGCAGTTCTTCTGCAAAAATTTCGTCTAGTGCAGTCATCAAGCGCTCTCGTGGCGTATACCGATCGATAGGATTGTCTTTATAACCATCGGGTACCCAGAAATTATTGACACAGACTTGGCCTGTTTCCTGACCCATATAGGCCGCAATCTTGCGGGTGCGCTTGCCATGTTCAATCCAAAATTGACGGACAGTTTCATCGGGAGAAGCAAGTGTAAAACCGTCTTTGAACATAGGGTGAGAAAAGAAAGTAGGATTGAAATCTAATCCTAAACCTTGTTCCTTCGCCCATGACACCCATTTTTCAAAATGTCTTGGCTCCAATTGATCTAAATCAACTGCTTCATCTGTATCCAAATAGATCGCATGAAGATTTAATTTGTGTTTGCCGGGAATCATGGCGTAAGCTGCTTCCAAATCTTGCCGCAATTCATCCGGTGTCTTTGCTGCTCCAGGATAATTTCCTGTAACTGAGATCCCGCCTGAGAGTTCTTCATCGCTTAAAAAACCTTTGACATCATCCCCTTGCCACACATGCATCGAGATTTTGACCTCATTTAATTTTTTCAATACCGCTTCAGTATCCACACCAAGTTGGGCGTATTTAGCTTTCGCTTCTTCATAGCGTTGCTGGATTTTTGTCATGTTGTTGCGCTCCTTTAAGAAAAGATTGATATGTCAATACGATCGTTTGGTCGAAAGCGCTTGGCTGATGAATCGTACATGGAAACGATCTTTTGATTGCCGCTCGTGCTTCTTCCAAAGTCGTGAATAAACCGACTGCCATCATTTGCAGGACAAGATTGCCGATTGCCGTGGCTTCCCCTGGACCGGCTTCAATGGTGCATTGGGCAATATCTGCGGTCAGCTGATTCAAAAATGTGTTATTTGATCCGCCTCCAACTATGTGAAGGGTCTGCAATGTACGGGTAGTTCCCGTCAGTGCTTCCAGTTTTTGCAGTTCACTCCCGTAACAAAGAGCCAGGTTGTCGTATACACACCGCGCGATTTCTCCTGGTGTTTCAGGAACTTTCTGATTTGTTTCTCGGCAATAATCTTGCAATTCACTGATCATATTTTCTGGATGCAAAAAGCGGGGATCGTTGACATCAATAAACTGTTGAAAACCAGGCGTTTCCTTTGCCAACTCAGCTAATTCTGCAAAGGAATAGCGATACGCTTGTTGTCTGGCAACTTCTTGGATCAACCACATACCCATGATATTTTTGAGGAAGCGAATCGTATTATGCGCCCCCCATTCGTTGGTGTAATTTTCATCAAATGCGGCTGCAGAAATCTTAGGAACATTTGTTTCAATACCTAGCAAAGACCATGTCCCACTGCTGATATAGCCCCAATCAGTACCGCTGCCAGGTGTACCAATAATTGCAGAAGCAGTATCGTGACTGGCTACGGTGATAAATGTTGCATCCGGCAAGTCATAAGCAGGAAATTGTTCATAGGCTAGTTTGCCTAAGATCGTTCCGGCATCAACTAGCGGCGGAAAAAGTGATTCATCTACTTGAATCGCCGCCAAAAGATCAGAATCCCATGATTGGGTATTTGCATTCAGCAATTGCATCGTGGAGGCATTGGTTTTTTCAGTGACCATATTGCCTGTAAACACATATCCTAAATAATCCGGAATCAGCAACAACTTATCAGCCTTCGCCAACAAGTCTTTCTCTTCAACGTACAATTGAAAAATCGTATTGAAGGGTTGCAGTTGGATGCCTGTTTTTTCGTATAACGTTTGTAATGGGTATGTTTGACTGAAGCGCTCGATGACACCATTGGTGCGCTTGTCGCGATAAGCCACTGGATCGCCTAGCCGAAGCCCCTCTCTGTCAACCAGACAATAGTCGACAGCCCATGTATCGATACCAACGCAACAGGTGTCAAAACCTGCCTGTTTGACTTTTTCTAATCCAATCAAAATCTCTTTAATCAGGTAATCAATGTCCCATCGATCGAAACCATCAAGATGACGAAAACTATTTTTGAACCGATGGATCTCGGTTAATGATAATTGCTGATTGACCCATTGGCTGAGCATCAAACGTCCACTTGATGCACCAATATCTATCGCAATAAAGGTATCCATGCTTCCCCGCCTTTCATTATCTTGCTATCAAATAAAACGATTACAAACTCTAGTTTTTTATTGATAAGCCAATTTTAACTTGACAAAACAGCTTTTACATCACACAATTTTGATAAAGCATTATACTATATTGGTCAAAGGAGGAAGGCATGGATTATTGGGAGAAAGCCAATCATACTTGGTCGACAGATTCATTACGGTATATCAATACATCCACACAAAAACAGCGGGAACTTTTTTACTATATTCAAGAAATCGGGTATTTCAAGGCGCAGAAGCCATATTTTACCGAGCGGGAAAACTTGCCTTCGTATTTGATCAAATACACGCTTTCTGGCAAAGGAGAATTGTTTTATCAAGGGAAACGTACTGTGATCGAAGCTGGCGATGTCTTTTTTATTGATTGTAAGGAATATCAGTATTATAAAACAATCAGCAATGAGCCGTGGGAAATGGATTGGATCCATATATATGGCAGCAACACACGCGCATTTTATGAGGAATTTATCAAAAACGGCAACAATACGTTCAGAACAACACAAAAAGGATTGGTTCAAAATCCAATCCATCTAATTATTCAAGATTTACTGACTTTACAGCAAGAACCGAATGCAAAAACAGCTTTTCAAAGTTCGATCTTTATTCATCAACTACTGAATGAGTTGCTGCTGCAAAAGTATCGGCAAGATTTTTCTTCCACGGATATTCCTGATTATGTTGTGGCCATGCGGGAATTGATCGATGAAGAGTTTAGACAATCGATCACATTGGAACGGTTAGAGGAAACTTTTCATCGCAATAAATACCAATTGGTCAAAGAATTCTCCAAATATATAGGCGTGCCGCCGATTGATTATCAAATCAGCAAGCGTATTTCTTACGCCAAAGACTTGCTGCGCTATTCTAAGATGTCGATCAAAGAAATTTCTTTAGCTATTGGTATCGAGAATACAGCTTATTTTAGTCGATTGTTCAAAAATAAAGCAGGGATTTCTCCTAGTGATTATCGGCATACAGAGAATGGAAGGCAGGAGGATTCATAAATTTAGATTCATTTCCCCGTATATCAATACTAAAAATTGATCCAAGCAGTTCGTATACAGATAAATTCCGTAAGAAAGCATCCTCCAAACATGGATAGATGCTTTCTAATTATTTGTATTTATTTTTCTAAATCCGTACCATTTGTTGATATAACTTTCTTAAACCAAAAGAAAGATTTTTTTCTCGTACGTGCTAAAGTGCCTTGTCCGTCATTATCGCGATCCACGTAGACCAATCCATATCTTTTTTCCATTTCCGCTGAAGCAGCAGAAACTAAATCTATTATCCCCCACATTGTATAACCAAATACGTCAACTCCATCATCTACTGCCAGCCTAATTGCACTTAAATGCTCTTTTAGAAAATCAATTCGATATTGATCATCGATTGTAGGATTACCATCTTCATCAATTTCGATTACGTCTTTTTGTCCAAGACCATTTTCTGCCACAAATAAAGGTAATTGATATTTGTCATAGTATTCATGGAGCGTCAAATACAAGCCAGTCGGATCGATTGGATAACCATATTCACTATACTCTACGTATGGATTCTTTAATCCACGCAATAAATTCCCTTCAGACTGCTCGTACTTTGTTTCATCCAATGCTACAGTTTTACTATTATAATAACTAAATGAAATGAAGTCTACAGTATTCTTTAGTATGTCAAAATCAGAGTCAATTGTATCTAACTCGACATCATACTTTTTAAAAAGTCTTTTCGTATAGTAAGGATATTTCCCTTTGCAATGAATATGGGTAAAAAAATCTACTTCTTGTTTCTGCATCTCAGCTTCCCGAACATCCATAGGATTACACGTCATAGGATATTTTGCTGAGGCAGCTACCATACATCCTATTTTTAACTGAGGATGAATATCATGCGCTAATTTCGTTACCATAGCACTTGCTACTAACATATGGTGAGCAATTTGATATCTTTCTGACATTGATATCTTTTTTTTATCAGTTAACACACCGGCAGCTAACAATGGGGAAATTAAACTAATATTTATTTCATTAAACGTAAGCCAATACTTTACTTTTGTATGATATCTTCCTAAACACACCTCGACAAACTTATAATAATGTTCAATCATCTTTCGATTTCTCCAGCCATCATATTTCTTCGCTAAATACAACGGTGTTTCGTAATGAGATAAAGTAATCAATGGTTCAATGCCATGTTTTATACATTCGTCAATTAAGTTATCATAAAATTTTAAACCTTCTTCATTAGGCGCTACCTCAATCCCAGTAGGAAAAATTCGTGTCCAAGCAATCGAAAATCTATACACTTTTATGTTCAACTCAGCTAAAAGCGAGATATCTTGCTTGTACTTATGATAAAAATCTGTTCCTATTAGTTTCAGATTATCCTCTGTTGGTGCATCTGTCACATAGCCTTTTACACCTCTAGGCATAACATCTTGTATCGATAGCCCTTTGCCACCTTCATTATATGCACCTTCGTTTTGATTGGCGGCACTGGCACCACCCCATAAAAATTCTGCTGGAAATCCCATAAAATCCTACCTTTCTTAATCTATGATTGATAGAAGCAAGTCATTTGTCGTAACGTTAGTATTTTTAGTTTCAATAACATCTAAATAATCTTGACTATTAGTTACAATAATAGGTGTAATACATGAATAACCTGCAGTGTTAATCTTGCTTTTATCAAACGAAACCAATGTTTGCCCTTTTGTTATGCGATCATTTTCAGATACGAATGTTTCAAAATATTTACCCTCAAGTTTTACTGTATCCAAACCAACATGAATTAGTATCTCGACGCCCTCGTCGGATTTGATACCTAGAGCATGCTTTGTTTTAAATAACATAGTGACTTTCCCATCAAATGGTGCTACCAAAATACCCTCTGCAGGATCAATAGCAACACCCTTACCCATTACTAAAGAAGAAAAAGCCTCGTCTTCAATTTGATCTAGTGATAATGTCTTTCCTTTGATTGGAGAAATAAGCTCTATAGTCTTCTTGTTTTTATAGATCGAGTTATTTTTTTCTGTTTCTTGTTCCAGTGCAACAGATTCCTCTTTATAAAAAACAAAGGAAAAAACAAATCCTAATACCAGTGCTATAGCCACACTTATACAAGCATGCATAAATGAATTATCTTCACCAATATATATAGGCAATGCAAATATTGTTGAAGTACCTGCAGACCAGGCTTTGACTCCCATAATCCCTGAATAAAATCCCGCAATTCCCCCTGCTAACATCGTAGCGTACAAAGGTCGCTTATACTTTAAAGTAATTCCATATAATGCTGGTTCTGTTATTCCGCATATAGCAGTAATACCTACCGACGTTGCCAAGGTTTTTATACTTTTATTTTTTGATTTTACAGATACAGCCAGTACAGCAGCAGCTTGGGCCATGTTACTTGCTAGCGCTCCTGGAGCCAATATGGTGGCATACCCAACGGAAGCTCTTTGCACAGCTTGAGCTGCACCTACACTATAATGCATTCCTGTCATGACTAATAGTGGAAAGAATCCACCCACTAAAGTAGGAACTAACCAACTTATACGCTCATTTAGAAAATTAAAGAATGTTGCTAAATAATCTCCGGCAATCGCTCCTACAGGTCCTAGTATGATTAATCCAACTGGTGCAGTAATCAGTATAGTAATAATCGGAACTAAAAACGTTTTAACAGTGTTTGGTGAGATTTTTTTTGCATATTTTTCTACATAAGATTGAAAAAATACAATCAAGATAATTGGTACAACACTTGTAGAATACGTGGCTAATCTCAGAGGAATACCTAAGAAATACACTGATTCACCTAAATCTTTCAATCCAACAAATGTTGGATGAACAAGCATTCCTGCAAAAATCAGTGCTAAGAAAGCACTTGTTTTAAATTTTTTAGCCGCTGAAATTGCGATAAAAAATGGCAAATAATAAAATACAACATCTGATATCATAAATAATATTGTATATGTTTGAGAGTCAGGCGAAAGCCAACTCATTGCCGTAGCGACCGAAAGAATCGCTTTCAACATTCCTGCTCCAGCTAAAGCACCTACGATAGGAATAAAGATTCCAGCTATCGTATCAAAAAAAACTGAAATCATATTTTGTTTTGGTTGATTTTCTTCCTTTGAATCGCTTGACAAATTAGTTGTATCTATCAACTCCTGATAAACGTCCTCTACATGTGTACCAATCACTACTTGGAACTGACCACCTTTGTTTAAAACATTTACTACTCCATCATTTTCTTTAATCAATTCTTGATCTGTTAAATTATCATCTGCTAAATTAAATCGCAATCTAGTCATACAATGAGTAACCGATTTTATATTTTTTTCACCTCCAACACCAGATATGATCACTTTGATTAATTCTTCATATTTCATTTATATTTCCTCCTCTTTATAAAAAAAAACCTAAATCAACACACATGTATTGATTTAGGTTTTGCCTGAAAAATCAGTAACAAGCCTTTTATATATTAAATTGTAACTTCTCTATTCGTAAGACGCTGTATATGAAGCATAAAGTACAACTGTTGATCTTCATTCAATTCTTGCGTAAATTTTTTTTCTAAGTAAGCATTTATTTTTTTTACACATTCATAAGATTGTGGATATTTTGTTAAAACCTGTTCAAATAAATAATTATCGGGGTTTGAAGACATCGTTTTATTTCCTATACATTCCAGATAAAATCGTATGTGTGTAACAAATCGAATGAAATTCAATGAACTTTCCTCAAATTCCATCATATAATGAACTTTTACAATATTTAAGATGTCCTGTATCGTAGCTAGCTTGACTGCAACGCTCGTTTTATTGGAACGCTCTTGTTTTCCTGTAATAAAATGAAACGCAATAAATGCTGCCTCATCTTCAGGCAGATGAATTTTGTAGTCATTTTCAATCATTTTTAGGGCTAATAATGCTATTTTAAATTCTCTAGGATAAAATTTTTTTATCTCCCATAACATGGCATTAGGGATATACTCATCTTTCTTTGCTCGTATAATCATATGATTTATATGGTCTGCTAAACCAACATAACTTCCTAACTCTGAAAAATTTCCAAATTCTTTTTCTGCAACATCTATAATTCGTTTTGTAATCATTAAGTGATCAATTGGTACTTTACTAATAAGTTCTTCAAAGTTTTCAATATTATTATCTGGTAATAGAGCATAGATTTTTTCAACTTGATGTATATCGACTTTATCTCCAACACGCTTATTAAAACCTATACCATTTCCTAATAACATTTTCTCTAAATCATTATCATCTCTAACCAAGATTACATTATTATTGAAAATCCTCTTTACTCTCACCTCATCGCCCCTTCCAAAAAAAAATACCCGAATAGAGTGAGATTTACTCACTCTATTCGGGTATTGCCTAATTTACTAGTAACAAGCCCTATGCCGTCATAATAGCAAGCGTTTTCTGATTTGTCAACCCAATAAAAATTATTATCAAATACAGAAAATAGAAATCCAGATTATTTAATCGTCTTCATCAGACTCTTCAAATTATCTTCCATGATCGATAAATAGGTCACACCATCAGCTAGATCCGCTTGGGTGATACCTTCGATTGGATTTAACACTTCGGTTGCTACGCCAGTTTCATCTGCTAATGCTTCGGCAACTTTCGAGGATGCTGTTTCTTCAAAGTAGATGATCGACAGGTCATGATCCTCAACAAATGTTTTTAGTGCAGCAAGCCTTGCTGCACTTGGTTCTTCTTCAGGAGAAATCCCTGAAATTGCCTCTTGGGTCAATCCATATTCTTTTGCCAGGTACCCGAACGCTGCGTGTTGCGTCACAAAAGAGCGTTGGGTAGCATTGTCAAATGCTGCTTGATATTTTTTGTCTAGATCAGTTAATTTTGCAATATACGCCTCCGCATTTTTTTCAAATACATCTGCTTTATCCGGGAATTGATCCGTTAAACCGGCAGTGATCGTTTCGACTTCCTGTTTTGCAAGAACTGGATCTAACCATACATGGGGATCGAGTTCTCCAGCCTCTTCACTGGCGCCATCACTTTCAGACAATGTAATGCCTTCAGCTGCTTGGATCACTTTCGTTTTGTCTGTATCCACTGTGTCCAACCCATTGGCTACCCATCCTTCCAATGCATCACTATTGTATACAAAAACATCTGCATCAGTGATTTTCGTCATGTCTTGTGCACTGGGTTCATATTCATGGGGTTCGTTCCCCGCAGGGATCAATAAGGTGACATCACCTTCATCCCCAACGACAGCTTTGGTAAACTCATACATCGGGTAGAATGTTGTCACAACATTGATTGTGTCATCATTTTTTGTGCTGCTTGCTGATGAAGCTGTGCCTTGCGTGCCGCAGGCAGCAAAGATACTGGTTGAAAATAAAAGTGCCGCAGCAAATATCCATTTTTTCATAGGTTTTCCTTCAATCTATATAGGTTTTGTCAACCTGTCGGATGATCGGCAGATCAATAGATGAAATAATCCTCTGCACCAGATTGCTTGATTTCGATCACCAATTTGTGGGGCAAGCAAATACTTGTTTGTCCGTTCTTTGAGATCCAACCTGTTTTGACGGCAATCTGATCGGGGCTATTGTCCTCCTTCACACGAATACGACCATCATCGATCTCGATAATATTGTATTGTCCTTGTGCAGGATAGTAGGTTTTTTCTAACGTTGAAAGCGTGTCTAAATTGAAACGATCAACCTCTTGTCCATTGATCCGGATGACCCCATATCGATCTCCGGTTTGGCTTTGCGCTTGAGCTTGAAACAGAACCAAAGGCAAAAACGAACCCACGATCAAGAGGAAGATGATCAAATAATCATACGGTCTTAGTATGCGCAACAACCCTCTAGCGGTCTGTTTCATTCAGCACCCCGTTGTCTATCCATGGGTTGGAAACTCTGTAGAAAGACGGTCTTCAAAGAAAGCCGTTAAGTCAATGGTTTCTTCATCGCTAAACGCTTCATGTTCCCACTGATCAAGAATGTTTTCTTGCAAAGTCAGGTCCATTTCCCAAAAGTGATCGATTTTTTTGAAATGTCTGGCATCAAATTTTTTGAAAACAGGATATAATGCTAAAAATCCTTCAAAATCCAAATCCCAGTCTTCGGTATAGTCTTTGACATAGCCTTCAGACAAAGCCGCTTCTGTCGGCTCCCCATTTTCCTGGATCAAGCCTGCTTGGTAGAAATGACGATAGATTTCTTCATTGGTCAGACTAGAGTCAAACTTCTTGCTATGGCGGTATGCTTCTTCGATAAGTGCTGGATAGATAATCTGCATGTGCATCCTGCTTTCTTTAATATAATGAAGCGCAAATGCTATTTCGGTGTGATCGGGTTTTGCGCTTTGTATTCTTTCAAGGATACATGGTGACTCCGTTTGTAAGTCCCTGTGGAACCATCGAATGAAATAGCTGGACTTGCTGCTTTGTAGTGGGTACGTCGTTTATTTTTCTTTGCTTTAGACGTTTTTCTTGCTGGAACTGCCATTTGTTTTCCTTCTTTCTATACGGTTAATTGCTTTTCTTTTTGTTGCGTTTGACGTCATGTATGATTTTCAATGCGCGTTTTCGCGTTTTGATATTGGGGCTTTTCAATCGTCGATATGCGCTGGACAAGTCTGTTTTTTCCATGAGGTGTCCTCCTTACTGAATGTTACCAGCTGGCTTTTTTGATGCCAGGAATTTGGCCTAGATGGGCATATTTACGGAAATTGACCCGTGACATGCCAAATTTGTTCATGTAGCCTCGAGGACGGCCATCGATCATATCCCGTTTTTTCAAACGATTTGGATTTGAGGCGATCGGCAGTTTGGCTAACCCCGCATAATCTTTGGCTTCTTTTAATGCCATACGTTGTGCACGATATTGTTCAACGAGATCAACTTGCTTGTTATATTTTGCGATTTTAGATTTCTTTGCCATGTAAATAGACCCTCTCTATTTTTTGATTTCTCGAAAGATTGCTTTGCGTCTTAGCTTTGGTGAATATTTCTTTAATTCTAAACGTTCTGGTGTGTTGCGCTGATTTTTATTTGTTAAATAAAGTCTTTCCCCTGTTTCCACACACGCTAAAATAATATTGTTTCGCATCCGTCTGCTCCTTCCATCGACTTTCATTCATTTCAAAAAGACAAACTGTAACAATTACGTTTTGAATCATAGCACATATCTTTATCCAGTTCAAGTATAAAAAATATTTTTTTGTTATTTAACAAGTGATGCACTTTTCATATGAGTGATTGGTCTGTTGTTTATCCAAAACAGCAATCGATAGAAAGAAAAAAACACCTGTACCTTAATGGACAGATGTTCTTTTCTGTTATATGCGGTTGGGCGAATGATTCACAGTGTACCATGGTCATCGATCCAATCAGAAATGGCTCTGATTCGCTCGATTCTTACATTTGGCAAACCATTTCGCGAGAGACCGTGAGAGGACTGCGGGAATAATATCAATTTGGTATCGACCCCATGACGTTTCAACGCCATATAAAATTGCTGACCTTGCTCTTGCGGACAACGCAAATCATTTTCCCCATGCAAAACTAAGGTCGGTGTCTTCACTTGATCTGCATACGCAAGTGGTGACAAGTTCCATAATGCAGATGCCTCATCTAGTTCTCGTAACAATTGGTACTTCACGAAAAAAGGACCGATGTCGCTGGTACCATAAAAACTGAGCCAATTCGAGATCGAACGTTGAGTGACAGCTGAAGCAAAACGATCCGTATGCCCGACGATCCAATTGGTCATAAAGCCGCCATAACTCCCACCAATGACATGTACTTTTTGTGCATCGATTTCTGGATGTTGTGCCAATACTGCATCCAGACCTAGCATCAAATCTTCAAAATCTTTGTTCCCATAATCGCCCAAAATCGCTTTGACAAAATCTTGCCCATACCCTTGCCCTCCTCTAGGATTCAACAAGATTACGCCATACCCATTGGCCGCATGGACTTGCATTTCGTGGAAGAAGGTTTCACCATAACAGACTTGAGGGCCTCCATGGATATACAAAATCGCCGGATGTTTCGTCGTAGCTTCTATCGGTGGCAGATACCAGCCTTGAATCTGCCATTTATCCGCACCTTGAAACCAGAACGGGTCAGGTTGACTGATCCTGCGTGCAGCCATCACTTCTTCATTTGGATCGTAAAGGGGCATGATCTTACCGCTTTGTAAATCAATACGCCCTAACCGACTTGGTACCACTGGTGTCGAATAGACCACGATCAACTGCTCTCTAGATTCATAGGCAGTATCGACAATATCCAATGACTGATCAACTACTTTTTCCCATGTTCCAGCCGTTGTTCCCCGATAGAAGATCAACTTGCCTTGTTCTGTTACAGGGGCGATAAAGGCATCTTCATTGAGCCAATAGAATTTGGGTCCTCGATTGCGTTGCTGAAAATCACTAATGATTGCATTGCCAAATGCTTTATCTAATCCTTCTGATAAATTGGCAGCTGTCTTTTGGGCTACATCCACCAAAAACACCTGATCTAATGTGACAAAGCCATGGCTCAAATCATTGCCTAAAAGCAATAATTGCTCACCTTGCAGTGCAGCAAAAGAATAGCTTCCCTTTGGAAGATAGTCTGCCATGCTGGTAATTGATTGTGTCGCAGTGTTGATTTGATAAATCATCGATCCATAGTGCCACTCATCATCGGGATCAGATTTACTGCTAATATAGACATAATCCCCAGCATCTGTCAGCGCCTCAAACTGAAACGGCTGGTTTTGTGTAAATACCAACTCCGGTGTTTTTTTATCAATATCGATTTGATAGATAGCCGCTGATTTTTCTTCTAAAAAACCTACGCCATCAGCTAGATAATCGACCTTATTGGTCACTTTTATCTTTGGGAAAAGCTTCAGATCTTTGGTTGAATCACTCGAATCTTGCGTTTTTTCACTTGCTTTTTGATAATAAATAGTAGACGAATCTTTCACCCAAAAATACCGACCTAATCCCTGCTCACTGACGACAGTCTGGGCTTTGCCCCCTGCAAGCGGCATAATCCATAATGTTGACGCTTCACTTCCATCTTCTTTCGATACAAAACTTAGCCATTCTTGATTGGGGGATACTTGCAAATTATCATGATGGTAACCTTGAATTCCCCATTGGCGTATTTTATTCGTTCGTGTATGAAAACTGCGTATCTCTGTTCGGTATTGATTACTTGTTTCATCGATGGTCGTTTCGATAAAAAAGACTTCATCTTTGACAAGGACCGGTTGTGCCATACTCTTTAAATCAAAAAGTGAATGCGTTGTGATCTTATGCATATATTCCTCCTGTGTCGTTTTCTAGATTCTATTTTTTCCATTATAGCAAACATTGGTGCTGGATACATGCTATCTATAGATCGCTTGCCTCAATAATGAAAGCCTTGAACATTACCGACTTCCTCAAATCCGGCTAAGTTTCCTTTTTCTGATAGGATCTCTTGACCATCTTGTGAAAGAGTAACCCGAATCGTGGTACGCGCATGTTCTCTAATGATTCGGCTCATTTCACCACTGATAGGTGCTTGAAGCGCATGTCCAGTATCTGTGGCGATCTCAATGGTCATTTGCACACGTTTTTGCGAGATCTGCAGGATCAGCTTCTCTTGTTTGCGCACAATACTTGTTATTTTTCCTCCATGGTAAGTCGCAAATCGATATTCTTTTGTTCCTATCTGCAGGACACAAATCAGCCCCAGAAACGACAGACCTAAAAAAGGAATATTCGCTGCTGAAAAAAACAAACGCATCTTATCTTGACTAAACTGATTGCATTGTACCCATACATAAGCATCCGGAAATGAGCTTCCCCAATCTTTTTCAATATAGCCTTTGCCATTATCAAAATCGATCACCGCATCCCCCCATGTCAACGATCCCGAAACCACGTGTTCCATACTTAAGATGCCATGATAGCATGCCATAAAAGACAGATAAGAAAAAGGGCCCATGACACTAGGTGAATAGATGGAACGCTTGATGGCATGCAGATCATGATAAATGAGATGTCCTTTGATCGTCAGTTCATCACTGTGCAAGTCAATTACTAACCCATTCATACTAAAAACATTATTGCCGATCTTGATTTCTTGGTTTGATTCATCTATCTTTAGTGCATCATCTGGGAAAGAAAAATAATGGGAAGACGTTTGGCTGATCACTTGAACAAAAATCTGTTTTTTTCCGTACGCATCAATCGAGATGCCAGGAATAAAGGCGTACACTTGTGCATTGATTTGGTGTTTAAAATACCAACCTTCAAAGAAGCCCCGCGTTTGGTCTTGGACATGAAAAAATCGATCGGTTGAAATCATTATTCACATCTCCTTTTAAAAACAGTTTAACACGGTCTTACACTATAGATAAAAAAATTTGACCATCGATACAAGATGTTATTTAGATACGATTTATTTGTTCATAGCTAATCGGCCGTTTACAAACACAATACTATTAGCTTTTAGCATATAAACATGATACGCATAGAATAGATTGTTAATCTTTTATAACTGCCTTTATGTTATATTTAAATAGCTATTAATACTTATCAAGAAAAAAAGATTTTTAAAAAAAGATTAAAGAATTTTTTCAAAGTCTTTAACCACGAAGTGTTTTAAATTGACTTTACTAAACCTATTTTTACTATTGTTGTTTCATTTCAAAAACTTCTTTAGCTATGTTATTCATTTTCTCTAATACAAAATTAAACTCTTCGAATTTACTAAAATAGTGATCCCGCAAATGTTTATCTGGATGGAAGAGGACTTTGCTTTTATTCGAAACACAAATTTCTTCTTGTAATCCAATCAAACCAATAATACAAGCACCAGTAACCGCTTCTATTTTTTTATTGAATCTATATACATTTGCTTGAAAAATATCCGCAATAATTTTCAGCCAAGATTCACTCTTTGCTCCTCCTCCAATTACATATAAATTTTCTACGTCTTTCGTTTTATCACTTGAAATGTTATAAAGTGCTTTTAAGGCGAATGTAATTCCTTCTAAGACAGCCAAGTTTAAATCAAATCTATCTGATCCTAATTGCAAATTAAAAAAAGTGCCTGATAAATTAGGATTTTTAAATAAATACTTTTCACCTGATAAAAATGGTAGAAATATCACTTCATTCTTCTTTATTTTTTCAGCTGTGAAAGTCTGTTCTTTATCATATTCACTTGTATCTAAAATGTTGTTAAACCACCAATCCACAGATTTCCCTCCTGTCGAAAGTGATAGTTGAGATATAATCGGATTTTCATTTCCATAATTAAATAGTATATTTTTACCATAAAAAGAGAGATCGTCACTTTCAGTTAAAACTACTCCAGAAGTCCCTAACGACAGAACTAAACTTGATTCTCCAAAACTTTTAACTGCTAAAACAGTAGCAGCATTATCTCCCGTGCCAGTATAAACAGGAATAGACTTTCCTAATGAATATTTTTTAAAAAATTCATCTTTTAAAATACCTACTATATCAGTAGACTTTTGAATTTTCGGTAATATATCTATATCATATCCGAAATAGTTGGCTATTTCTTCTGACCACTCCTTTTTGTCTAAATCCATGAAGCAAGATGTGGACGCATCACAATAATCTGTGACAATATTACCCGTAAAAATATAATTTATGTAATCTTTACACATACATACCTTTTTTATCCGTCTAAAGTTTTCTTTTTCAACCTCTTTTACCCATAAGAGGTTTGCTAATGGACTTCCCGTTGAAATTAAATTACTATTGTGAATAAGATTTAAATCATTTAGTAAAGCTTTCTTGAGACTTTCAATACTTTGCTTAGTTCTCCTATCATTCCACATTATAGCATTTCGTACTGGCAGATCATTTTCATCCAAAAATATTAACGTATGCATTTGTGCTGTCGGGCAAATACCAGATATTTTATCTGCGAAGGAACACTGAAATATTTTATCTAGCTCATTGATCAATAGCTCCTTCCACACATTAGGATTTATTTCTGTCCATTCATTATTAATTGTTTCATATTCATATTTTATAGAATTAAAATAGTATTCCTTTAAATTATTATCAACAACAGAAATTTTGATAGATGAAGTTCCAATATCTATGCCAAGCATAAGTTTTTTTTCACACATTCATCTTTCCTCCTTAGTTCTTCAAAATAAAAATAAAGATAAATCATTTCACCATTCTTCTTAAATTTAAAGTTGGCTTCCAGAATCCATCTAGAAGCCAAAATAAATATATCGATAACTATTTAAATTTATTACTTATAGTTATATATAGTTTAATTAATGCTATTCATTATGTTCACAACAGTGTTTGAAACATTTTCAATTCCTTTTTCAGATAATGTCTTAACATCAAAAGCATTATGATTTAATTCATATGCTTGACCAAATGTTGAAATAAACTCTTTCCGCAAATCCGAACCATAATTCACTTTTATCACATTAAATTCTTTGGCATGAATGACATCCTTAAATGGAATTCCTGATCCACCATGCAATACCAAGGGTACCTTGGATATTTCTGATATTTCCTTAAGTAGAGGAAAATCAATATTTGGCTTTTGATCTAGTCCATGTACGTTGCCTATCGAGACGGCAAGTAAATCACAGTTAGTCATACGGACAAATTCTTCAACATCTTCTGGATTGGTTTTTCCTTCACTTTCACTTAGTGATTCAGATTCTTCTTTTCCTCCAATAGCTCCTAATTCAGCTTCAACCGGTATATTAAAGAAATGACAATATTGACTAATTCTATCCACTTCTTTGATATTTTCTGATAAGGGTAAATGTGACATATCTACCATAATAGAAGTAAAACCAGCATCAATACATTCCTTTACATCATCAAAAGATTTACCATGATCTAAATGCAGAGCAATCGGAATATCGATAGCTAATTTCTTCATCGAAAAGTCAACCATCTCTTTAATTATAAAAGGATTTGAGAGTTCTAAATTGCTCGAAGAAATTTGTACATATCCACCTTTTTTAGTCATCTGAAATCCTTTAATTATTCCGTGTGTTAGTTCAAAATTAGTAGTATTAAAAGCAGGTAGAACTATTTTATTTTTTTTTGCATATTCCATTAAAGTATAACCATTAACTAATTCCAATTTTAACGCTCCCTTATCAATTATTTCAATCCAATAAATAAATCTTTCAGTAATTTTTCTTTGTCCATATCTTTTGCTAATATACTAGAAACTCCTGTTCCATCCGCCCCAAGTCTAATTAATCTTCTCACATCCAATCCAGTAGTTATACCTGCACCTTCCATGATCAAAATATCTGAGTTGATTTTTTTTATTGCCGATATTGTTTCACGGATGTAACTTTCATCACTCGGTTTTCCAGTTCCAATTAATTCATTAGGCTCACATAATATAATATCAGGATTTGCATGTGCTATTACTTTTGCCTCTTCAACAGTATCGACACATACTATAGATATAATATCCAGATCTTTGGCTTTATTTATAGCTGCAATAACTTCCTTAAATGTAAGTTGTGCTTCCATATGGTTAATAAAAGTTGCTTGAACGCCTATCTCTTTAAGTGATTCTAATAAAGGTCTTCCCATACCTTTTCCCAATCCAAGTCCATCTGCACTTTGAGAAGTGATTACCATATTATTTGTGCATTGCACAATATTTGCAAGCTCTGTGGGTGGAGCTGTAAAAAAAATCGTAGATTCAATCTCTTCTGCTAAACGATCAGCAATTTTAGCTAATTCTATTAACTCTTTGCCTAATAAATATGATTTGGGACTTACAGAAAAAAATGGAGTAACAATTCTGGGCTTCATTCTAAATCACCTCTTTATTTATTCAATTTATTTTTTCTACATTGAGAGAACTAATTCATTTGTTCTCTTATTTTCATACTACAAGTTTTAATTGCGTTAAAAAATATATCTTTTTCATCTTGTATATCATCAATATTTTTCCCGACTAAATCGGACCTATTTTTAAAGGCAGCTAAGTTGGTAAAACCATATAGGTATTCACATTCAAGAATTTTTCCATCAATATTCGTAATTACTATTAACATAACTTTCCTGATTCGATTAACTTTTTCAACAGAAACGCCCATGTAGCCTTGGGTTTTCCCATACTTTCTTTTATTATCAGCTATTCTTCTATTTACTTTTTTCAAATAAAATATTGAAGATAAAGAGTTTACTAACCATAAAACAATAAAGAATAGTACAACGATTAATGGATTATTCATAAATGTATCTCCCATCTACTTTTAAAGTCCAAATGAAAAAATATAGCCGATAACTACCGCTAATGGGCCTGTAATTAATTTACTAAAAAGAAATGCTGGTACACCAGCTTCAATTGTATCTGCATCTGCTTCCATAAGTGTTAAACCTACTGGAACAAAGTCTGCTCCGACTTGAGCATTTACAGCATATAACGCTGGAAGAGCATAACTTGGTGGAATAGATCCTTTTGCGATTTCGTTACCTACTAACACACTCATCACTTGCGCGAGAATTGCACCGGGAACAATTAAAGGCGACAGGAAAGGTATACTGCAAATTAATGCTAAAAGCAGTAAGCCCCATAAACTTCCTGCTAATGGCGTTAAAACATTGGCTATTAATTCAGCAAACCCAGTATAATTGATTATGCCAATTAGCAAAGATACAAACAGCATAAATGGAATAATGTTTTTCATTAAATTATCAACAGTTTCTCTTGCTGCAGCATATATTACATTAATGGCATTTCCTACCCCAACACCAATTTTATTAACCGATTCCATTAAAGGGTTTTGCTTTTTCTTACCTAAATCTGATTCCTGATACTTTTTTCTAGCCTCTTTTGTGATACTTTTTTTACCGATATTACCTTGTATGTTATTTTCTTTTAAATCTTGATTTTCATTAATTACAGTTCCATCCAAAATATTTTCAATGTTTTCAAGTTTAACACCAGAAACAAAAATATCTTCTTTAATAAATTGTGCTAAAGGTCCAGATGGTCCACCTCTTTTAATATTAATAGTTGGGATACCTAATTTAGGATATGTTCCACAGCGAGCAACACCCGCGCAATCAATTACGACACAAAAAGCCAAAGAGGTATCAATTGGATTTGAAAATTGATCAATTACCTTAGCGCCAGTCATTTCGCCGATTTTTTTAGCAACTGGATGAATTCCGCCAGTTGTCACACTTAAAACAAACTCTTTTTCACCGTTTGGAGCAAGTATTAAAGGCCCACCCCATCCACCTTCACCATGAGATATTTTAACAGCATTAGTCATAATCATACTCCTCCTATTTATCTATGCTTGTTGTCTTCTTTTAAAGAAAATTGTCAATTTCTCAGTTATAATACCTCTCATTAGCACTACAACAAAACCACTAAGTAAAAACCTGACTGCTAATTCGCTCTCATTTGCTACTTGAGCGAAACCGGCAGAGATCCCTAACCACACAAACAATTCCGAAGAGTTTGCATGAGGAAACAGCCCTGTGATTGGATGTAACATGGAAACGGTGGCATCATAAAAACCGGGTTTATGATCTTCTTCTAAAAAAGCACCGACTGTATAACACATAGGATTAGCAAAAAAGAAACAAGAAAGAAACGGAAGAATTGTGTAACGCATAATAGTATACTTGGTAAGTTTTTTCATAAATCTCATAACACGTTGCTCACCTATAAATTGAATTAACGCATTTATAGCTAAAATCATGACTGCAACTAAAGGTATTACTCCTGTAATAAAACTAACGAACTGATCTGCAGCTGCTTGAAACAGACCAGTAAAGTGTTCCGCAAACGAAGTTAAATAATTCATCTCTATTTTCTCCTTTTCGATTTGCATTTCATAAAACTTGAAAAACTTGTCGTGTACGTTTGTATATGTTAGTATACGTCTATAGACGGCCATCTATGTGTACATCATAATCTATAACGCTTTCATTTGTCAATACTTAGATAACCAGTATAATAATAAATGATTCATAAATTTTTTTAATCGTTTTAAACTTCTTTCATCAATACTTCTTTATTCAAATTTTTTTAAGGTTCTCAGAGAATGAATAGCAACAAAATTATTGTTAACAAATGTCCCTAATAACTATATAATAAAAGGAGAAATTACTGATGAGTATCTTTTCAACTGAAGTATTAGAAATAGGCAATGAGGCTTTTGATATGCTTGAGGCAGGATTTTTTATCCTATTCGGGGAAAAAGTCCCTGCTGAATTAAAAGATTATTGTTATATTATAAAAATTAATGAGATTTTTGGAGAAATCAAACCCGGTCAAAAGATAATATTAGGTGATCAACAAATCGGTATTAGTGCCGTAGGAGAAGAAGTAATGAGTAATTTGGAAAATTTAGGTCATGTAACTATCAAATTTGATGGATCAAAATCAGCTGAATTACCTGGAACAATATACGTAGAAAAAATTGAAAATTTCAATTTAGAAATTGGTGATACCATTCAAATAATCTAAATTGCATAAAGGAGTATACAATGTTAGAACGTGATTCATTAATACCATTATATGAACAGGTTGAAGCAATAATCAAAGAAAATATTTTAAAAGAAGTCTGGTCTAAAGGCTCCAAAATACCTACAGAACCCGAGTTAATGAAAGAACTTGGTGTTAGTCGAGGAACTTTGAAGAGAGCAATTTCAAGTTTGCAACAAAAAGGTTATCTAGTTCAAAAACAAGGATTGGGTACTTTTGTGCATACAGATATCGAAATTCCATTAGCTGAGGGACTTTATTCGTTTTCCGAATATTTTTATGCGAATAATATAGACTTTGAAAATATTATCTTATTAGAGAAAATTCAGTATGCTGATGAGAATATAGCAAGCAAATTGGATATTTCTGTAGGAAGTGCTTATCTTTGTTTGCGCAGATTACGAAAAGTTGATGGGGAAGCAGTGATGCTTATAGAAAATAATATCAATATTGAAAATGCACCTCAGATCGAAAATGCTGATTTTACAAAAGAAAGTTTATTTTCTATAATTGAAAAGTATTCAAAGCAAACGGTAGTATCTAGCGAAACCAAATATGCTGCTGTAGCTGCCGATATGGAAATTTCTAACTACTTTAAGATTAAAGAAGGCGGTCCGATTTTATATCAGGAACAAGTTGTCCACTTGCATAGTAATAAAATTATTGAGTTTGCTAAAGTTTGGATAAAATCTAACCACTTTTCTTTAGGTACTATCTTATATAGAAAACAAGGTAATGCCTAACACCTTCAAGCACGTTTATTAATTAACAAATTTTGAAAATACATTTCAAACAAAATTGACTAACCTGTTCGGTGTTAAATTGCGAAGTCATTTTTATTCAAAAATAATTTGCATTTAAAGTGATATTTATCTTGATTACTTCTACATTTATGATTCCCTCTAATAAAAATGCGTTAGAATTAAATATAAATTAGAAATAAGATTTTTCAAAAATTCAATTAACACAATTAACCCATTCGTTATGCATAAAGCATTGCATATCGAATGGGTTAATTAGTTATCTAGTTATTTCATCCCTCTTTGATACGATCCATTATATGCTGTAAATGTCGGATCATGTAAGTCAACAGCCGCTTGTGCCAACCAATTGACCTGGTTAAGCAGGCTTCTTCCTTGTAAGATCAAATCGGCTTCACCAGTTTGCAGGATATGCTCGCACAATGCTGGGTTATCTAATAAGCCAACAGCCGCTACTGGAATACTGACAGCTTGCTTCATTGCCGCAGCATAGGGTACTTGGTACCCATCATAAATCGGAATCGTCGGTTTCTTATCCAATAATCCACCAGTAGAAACATCTAGGCAGTCGATCCCATCCGCTTCTAACCATTGGCCAATTTGCTGCCAATCAGCAATCGAGTTCTGGCGACCTTCGTCTTCAAAATCCGTTAAAGATAAACGCATCCACAGTGAGCCCTTGAATGAAGCACGTACGGCAACAACGATTTCTTTCACGAAACGATAGCGATTTTCCAGTGATCCACCATATTGATCTTTTCGTTGATTCACCAATGGCGAGAGAAATTGACTCAACAAATAACCATGTGCCCCATGCAGTTCAATCATATCGACTCCAGACGCAGCGGCTCTTTTGCAAGCAGCAACAAATGCCTCTTGCACATTGTTGATATCTGACAGTGTCATGTCATGCGGCATTGGATACGTATCGCTAAAGGCTAATGCAGAAGGAGCGAGAGGTGTGATCGCATCTGTGGCTTTACGCCCTGCATGACTGATCTGGATT
Organism: Enterococcus sp. RIT-PI-f; assembly: GCF_001297065.1. GTDB lineage: Bacteria > Bacillota > Bacilli > Lactobacillales > Enterococcaceae > Enterococcus_D. Next base: position 32,472 of record NZ_LHOX01000022.1, read on the forward strand.
CCTGCTTTACTGCCAAAACTTTGAATCAACGCTATTAATTTGGTTAATTCATTTTGTTGCTGATCATTCCATAAACCTAAATCTTGATTGGTGATTCGTCCGTCCGGCGCAACAGCGGTTGCCTCAATCACCACTAGACCAACTTTACTTAGTGCCCGTGCACCATAATGTACGAGGTGAAACGGTGTGATCACCCCATCTTCCTTCTTCACTTCGTACATACACATCGGCGACATCACCACGCGATTTGCTAAGGTTAATTTGGGGATCTCCACAGGGGATAATAATTTTGACATCTACTCACTCCTTGATTGACTTGAGATGTATGAAAAAACAGGAAAAAAAACAAGCATCTACACGCTTGCATCCAAATCTATTAGGTTCTCTTTCTATCTTTATTATACTATATTATACCATGAATAAATAGACTGGTAATTTTACCGCATCCTCGTATAATAAACCATACCTCTACCAAAGGATGTGTCTGCATGAATCAAATGATGGAAGAACAGCAACACTTGATATTCGTGTATCAAGAATTATTGGCCCAAAAAGAAGCACTGACACACTTGATTGCCACCCAAACCTCCGCGCAATTACAAGATCTGCGGCAAGTGGGTTCCGACATTCGCTTGAACTTCGATAGTATCACCGACAGCTTAGATACCTATGCGGCAATTGAAAGTAAAAATCGTGAAATTGATCAAATGAATTTATTGTTAGCATCGGCCCAAAACGAATTAGATAAAATCAAACGATTACTCAAACGGCCTTATTTCGGCAAACTGTCTTTGCGTTTTATTGAAGAAACAGAAGAAGACGCATTTTACATTGGCGTCAACGGATTCACTGATGAAAAAAAAGAGAGCTTGATCTACGATTGGCGCTCCCCAATCGCTGCTGTTTTTTATGAGAATAATCAAGGACTGACCGCTTATCAAGTCAATGGTGAAACTATAGCTGTTCACGTTGCACATCGACGACAATTTATGATCGAGGAGGATCATTTGGAAAAGATCATCGACACATCGATCGGTCTTCAAGATGAATTCCTTTTGGCTGCGCTGGCATCAGTGAACACGCAAGAAATGAGCGCGATCACAGCCTCTATCCAAACAGAACAAAATGAAATCATTCGTGATACAAAACATCACAACATTCTTGTTCATGGTGTAGCTGGAAGCGGCAAAACATCAGTGGCCATGCAGCGGATTGCTTTTTTGCTTTATCACTATCGACAACAACTGACATCGGATGACGTCATGATTTTGTCACCAAATACCGGTTTTACACAATATATTGCTCAAGTACTCCCTTCGTTAGGCGAGAAAAATCCTCGCACTTTGACATTGACGCAACTCATTGGCTCGTTGGCTGAGCCATTCAAATCGACCGAAGTACAAACTTTCTCAACCATGTTCGCAAAACCAACAAAAGAAAAGCAGATACTACGGCAAAGTCCTTTTGTTGCCTTTTTGAAGGAAATAGCCTCTGTCCCTGCAAAAAAGATAAGTCTTCCCTTTAAACCAATTGATTATAAAGGAAAGGAAATCATTTCTATCGAAACCATGCAGACACTTTACAAGTCGACACCCGAAACTGCTACTATTCAAGAACGATTGCAAGGCGTCAAACAAAGATTACATGCGCAGTGGTACAGACGCTTAGAAAGTAATGCCAAAAACAGTACGATTCTTAGCCAAGTACTTTCCCTAACAGAAGTACAACAGCAACAAATGTTTGGCCATTTACTCCCAGATGAACAAACAAAAACCATTGAACAGGCTGCCCTTTCCTTGTTAAAAAGAAAATATGCATCCGTCACTTCCGCCATCGAAAAAATGAGCTGGGTCAATCAGCAAACCTTCACTGCTGATCTATTTCAACAGTTTAGCGGTGATTCTTTTTCCGGAAAGCCTAGCGAATCAGACATTGATTACCAAGTACTCGATCTCATCATCCAACAGCTATTTATACAAAAAATGGATGTTTCTGATTTGACGTATTTGTTTATCGATGAAGCCCAAGATTATACACCAGCTCAAATAGAATTGTTGCTGCTCCTATTTCCCAAAACCGCCTTTACGCTTATAGGAGATGAAAACCAGTCAATCTTTGAAACGACGATTTCATTTGAGGAAATAGAAGCGTTATTTAGCCAAGCTGATTCACCAATATTTCGGTACGATTTAACGAAGAGTTATCGGTCAAGTGGAACAATTACTGCTCGTTTTGCTGCATTGCAGGCAAAAAATAGCCAAAAATCAATAACGGCTATTCGGCCATGCGGTCAAGAGATCGTCTATATTGAACATATAGACGATGAACAACTGCTATCTCATTTAGCAGAAAGTCCTTTTGATCTAACCGTCCTGACGAAAAGCCAAACTGAAGCAACACGTTTAGCTGCCGAGCTTTCAACTAGCGCCCTGCACCCTATCATCACGGTCTTACCTGTTCACTTAGCAAAGGGACTTGAATATCCGCATGTACTTTTATACAACGTGAACAATGCAAACTATCAGTCAGAATTAGATCAGCGTGTCCTTTATACAGCTATTTCTAGAGCCACTGAAACCTTGACCATCACATCCAAAGAGACTTTGAGTGATTTGGTCATGTTCGCAAAAAAAAACCTCAACGATCGTTGAGGTTTTTTAAATGATTTGTATTAACGATGGATATACGTGTAACCTGATGCACTCATTGTTGCTGTATTCGGGCCGCCAGGAGAATCAAATCCCATACCGCCTTGAGAGATTGTGATCGTGTTGCTTGCAGCATCATAAGATTCTACATACGCCACGTGACCATAAGCACTGCTTGCATTCCAAGTTCCACCTACTGATTGACCAGCTGCAAATACGACAACTGCGCCTGCTGCTGGTGTACCATTTACAGTATAACCTTCAGCTGCTGCAGATGCGCCCCATTGTGCGCCATTGCCCCAATAAGTACCTACCCAAGGTGCACGATTTTTCACATACCATGTACATTGGCCCCAGGCATACATGTTGCCTGAACTTGAGTGATCCGTACCGCCGCTTGATGAAGTATTGCCTGTTGAAGCAGAACTATCATCAGATGAGCCAGCAGAGCTGTTGCTTGAAGAACTGTTGTTTGAAGAACTGCTGTTAGTTGAACTATTGCTCGATGAAGAGCTGCTATTTGACGTACTGCTTGAAGCACTTGATGTGCTGCTGCTTGCTGTTGAATTGCTTGTAGCCGTTTCAGTGACTGCTGACGCTGCCGCTTCATCTGCTGCTTGCGCTTGGGCTTCTTTCAAAGCTTGTGCTTGCGCTTCTTCTTCAGCTTTGGCTTTCGCTGCTGCTTCTTGTTGTTCTTTCAACACACGTGCTTTTTCAGCTTCTGCTTCTTCTTTTTTCTTCGTCAATGCATCTTTGTCTTTTTCAGCTGTCGCTTGTTCAGCAGCTAAATCAGCTTTCAATACATTTAAATCTGCTTGTTTCGCAGCAATCGCATTTTTTTGATCAGTCAGTTCTGCTTGGTTTGCAGCAACTTCTTGAATTTTGCTTTCGTTTTCTTTGACTTTGTCTTCGACGTCTTGCTGGTCTTGTTTTTGTTGTTCTACAAGATCATTGTTTGCATTGACGATCGTCGTCATTGCTTGTACACGTCCGATGACGTCTGTTAACGAATCTGCTTCTAGTACAGCATCAATGAAGTTTGTGCTTTGTCCATTCACTTGCACGTCACGTGCTTGTTTTTGGATAGCTTCTTCACGTTTTGCGATGCGTAATTTAAGCGTCGCGATTTTGTCTTGCAACTTTTCTGCTTCATTCCCTAATTCAACTTGTTTGGCTTCTAAAGCAGTGACTTTAGCGCCCACAGTTTCAATTTCTGCTTCTAGAGAATCGATCTGTGATTGTGCGTCAGCTTGTTGACCTTTTAAAGAATCAATCTTTTGGTCTTGCTGTTCGATTTGATCATCAATGGTATCTGCTAATGCTAAGCTAGGTGCTGCAACGGCTGTAAGTGTCAATGAACACACCATCAATGCTGATAACAAACTTTTCTTCACTCGTTTTTCCTCCGACTGGCTCTTTGATTGACAGATATTCTGTCTTTATAAAAACTTAATCTTATCTAAGAAAGTTTAACATTCGTTTTTAACGACAAATGAATTCTACCATAAGCATATGACACACAGATAAAGGAAATGTTACAAAAACATTTCAATCCTATGTTTGTAAAATGCACACTAAAAAAAACAAATCATAAAAGCTGTTAAATCAATGTTTCAGTCTTAATAAGCCTTGTTTTCTATATTTTGCCCAAGAAAAAAATACTTGTCATTTTTTCGTTTTTTTATATTCAATAGAACACTTCAAACGCAATACCTACAATAGAAGTAATGAAAAAATGGCATTATTTTAATCGTTTGATTCTCTCAAGGATAAAGCAACACATAAACCTTTTAAGTGACATTTCAGTAATCAATTTCTATAATGAATAAAAAACAAAAGGAGCCTCAAATGTTCAAAAAAAACAAACGCTTCGGATGGATCCTAGGTTTAATGAGCATCATTGCACTTGTGACAGGCATTTTTTTCACACAGCGATCAGCGAAGTCAAGTGACATGCTTATCAATGATACCCAGGCTGAGTTTTGGTTGTTAAGTGATCTTCACTTTCTGTCTGCCTCACTGCATGATGAAGGAGAAGCATTTCAACAATTCTCCGAAAGTGCCGCTGGAAAAGAAATGCATTATCAAACTGAATCTGTTACAGCTTTTGTTGACGAAGCTTTGAAACATAAACCAACTGGCATTATTTTGACTGGTGATATGACACTGAATGGCGAAAAAACCAGTGCCGAAGAATTAAGTACATTGCTTGCACCTTTACAAGAAGCCGGCATCATGGTGCTGGCCATTCCAGGTAATCATGAGATCCATAATGGTTGGGCCCGTGCATTTGCAAAAGACAAGGAATACTATGCGGATCAATTGAGTACAGACGATTTCAAAAGTATTTTTGCGGAAGGGTTTGAGAAAGCCAATAGTCTAGACAAAACTTCTCTAAGCTACAGCATCAACTTAAACGACAGCTATCGCCTATTCTTATTAGATTCATGTATCTATGATTCAGATGTGAATTGGGATGATCCAACAACAAATGGAGAGCTGAAAGAAAGTACATTGGCGTGGTTGAAAGACCAATTAGAAGATACCAAGCAAGCTGGGCAAACGCCATTGATATTTTTGCATCATAATCTTTATGCCCACAATGATTTGTTGACGGAAGGATATGTGTTGGACAATGCGGATGAGGCACTGGCGCTCTTCGATGCATTCGATGTCCCAGCGGCTTTCTCCGGCCATATCCATATTCAAGATATCGAAGAAAAAGAACAGGCACTGACCGAAGTCGTTACCGGTTCTTATAGTACAGAGAACTTAGGATATGGTGTCTTAACACTATCTAAAGAGCAAATCAACTATCAAGTACAAACGATCGATTTGAACACATGGGCAGTATCTACAGAACAAACAGATGAAAATTTACTAAACTATACAAATTATCAATCGGAGGTTTTCTCAAAAAGCACCGACGAAATGGTACGAGAACAACTGGGTTCTGTCAGTGAATTGAGTGATCAGCAAATCAGCGATATATGTACCTTTATTGATACGTTGAACAAAGCACTGTTTACTGGACATGATCAATACACAGCAGAGCAAATTCAGGTGATCAAATCATCTGATGCGTATCAACTGCTTACAACTTACTCGTACTTCTTAAAACAATATACTGATTCCTTATTAACTGACAAAACCCCAGATCAATCTGTCACGATCTCAATCCCCTTATCCAATTAGCCTAACTAGTCTAAAAAAGCCCTAAAATGAACGATAGCCTTCACATGTGTCCATGTGAAGGCTATCTGACGAGTCAATATTTATTCGTTGAAAGTTGCAGCTTACTATTACTACTATTAATCATTTCTCATTTAAACGATACAATCCCTAACCTCTATTGTATCCTTGTAACTCTGAAGTTACGCCAGGTTTGAATAAATTTCTTCAAAACAAGTAACGTGTGGTACAAAAATATTTGTCGCGTATATGTATTATAACACAAGTCACAAAAGAAAGCATCTTCTCTGCTGCAACGGATGCAAAAGAAGATTAGCTATCTAATTCCGTATAGCGAACGACCGTTTTAAAATTGATCATCGCTTTTGAAGGACTCTCGACGATGCGGATGACTGCTGTATTCTCCAACATATTTTCAATGAGGCCTTGATGCGTTTCGCCTCTAAAGCTGAATTGGATACTTTGTCCGATCGAGAATGCGCCTCCAGACTGTGAAGGCTGAGGTGCTTTGAATCCATATGTATTCGCCATAGGTTTGTTTACTCCTTTTAACTAAAAAAAGAGAAGATCGTTTCCGATCTTCTCTTAAAGTTTCATTTACGCTTTAACGATGTTTGTTGCTTGTAAGCCGCGTTGGCCTTCTTCAACGTCGAAAGTCACTGCTTGACCTTCTTCTAAAGTTTTGAAACCGTCGCCTTGGATAGCTGAAAAGTGAGCAAATACATCATTGCCGTCTTCACCTGTAATAAATCCAAAACCTTTATCTGCATTAAACCATTTTACTGTACCGTTATTCATAAACGTATACCTCCATATTACACATCGACTGTGTTTATTTTTGTAATAGAAAATGATGTGTAATTGAAGTGTGTATCAAAAAAAAGATAAACAAGTATTAACATATCAGAACTTTACTTAGCTATCATAACATGCCTATCTAGAAATAGCAATGGTCTTTTGGCAAGGTTTGTGTTTGATAAGGAATTCTTATGAATTAGAGGTTTGCGCCATTCGATGCAATGACCTCTTTGTACCAATCAAATGAGGCTTTCTTAGACCGTTCTTTTGTCCCATTCCCTGCATCGTCTTGATCCACATAGATAAACCCATATCTTTTTGACATTTGAGACGTTGACGCACTGACAATATCGATACACCCCCAGGCTGTATACCCAAAGACATCGACCCCATCATGCAATGCTTCATTGATTTGCTGGATGTGTTGGCGTAAATAATCGATACGATACGAATCATTGATGGTGCCATCCGATGCCAAAGTATCTTCTGCACCTAACCCATTTTCGGCAACGAAAAGTGGTTTTTGATAGCGATCGTATAATTGATTCAAGGCTGTCCGCAACCCTTTAGGATCAATTTGCCATCCCCATTTACTGCTTGGTAAATAAGGATTTTTGATACCACCTGTAATCAGATTGCCAACTGCACTTTCAAGTCTTTCAGGATGCGCGCTGACAGCACTGGACATGTAATAACTAAAGGAAATAAAATCGACGGGATTCTCACGAATCACTGCCAAATCTCCATCTTCTATTGCAAGTATGACAGATTTTTCTTCAAACATGCGTTTCGCATAGGCAGGATAATAGCCTCGCGCTTGTACATCGCTAAAGAATAAAGATGTGCGCTGCTGCTCAACTGTTTTTTGAATATCATCGGGATCGCAGCTATACGGTGTCAACAGCTGATAACTGATCATACAACCTACTTGGGCATCAGGGATCACGCGATGAATATAGGCAGTTGCCTTGGCACTCGCAACGAATTGATGGTGTGCACCTTGATATTTATCTTGCTCGATATGTGGATGCCCTTCTTCGATGATGCCGACACTCACATAAGGATGATGTTTCACGCAATTGATTTCATTGAAGGTTACCCAATATTTGACTTTATCTCGGTAACGATCAACCACTGTTTCGGCAAAGCGAACATAAAAATCGATGATTTGCCGATTTGGCCATCCGCCATAATGCGTGACTAAGTACAATGGCATTTCATAATGAGAGAGGGAGACAAGCGGCTCAATCCCATATTTCAAACATTCATCAAAAACAGCATCATAAAATGCTAAACCAGCTTCATTCGGAACAAGTTCGTCTCCCTTAGGAAAAATACGGGTCCAAGCAATCGACATCCGATACGTTTTAAATCCCATCTCCGCAAATAATCGAATATCCTCTTTGAAGTGATGATAGAAATCAACCCCGTGTCGTTTTGGATAATATTTTTTGCTTTCGGGATCTTGTGCTTCCTCTACTTGCTTATGGGTCATCATGTGCCATTGATCCGTCCAATGTTCTTTCGGCATATCGCCATCGAAAATATAGACATCTGATACAGATAAGCCTTTTCCATCAATATCTGAACCGCCTTCTACTTGGTTCGCGGCTGTAGCACCGCCCCATAGGAAATCTTTTGGAAAATAACTTTTCATATTAATCAGCCTCCTTCACATATGCACGATAATCTAGGTGGTCTCCATTTGACTCGATCACTTGTTTGTAATAATCAAAACTTGCCTTTTTATGTCGGGATAAATCACCGCTGCCATCGTTTTGTTTATCCACATAAATGAACCCATACCGTTTTTCCATTTCGCCAGTTCCTGCAGAAACGATATCGATAGGCCCCCACCAAGTATAGCCGATGATCGTGGCGCCATCCTTGATAGATTCCGCCATCGCTGCAACATGATCTTGTAAGTAAATCATTCGTTCCTCATCAATGATCCGTCCATCTTCTTGCACGATATCTTTTAGTCCGATTCCATTTTCAACAATAAACAGCGGTTTTTGATAACGATCTGTCAATTCACTGCACACATAACGAAGTGCCAATGGATCGATTGGCCACCCCCATGCGGTCTCTTTCAAATAAGGATTTTTCTTCCCTAAAAGACCACCGGTATTGCCAAGAATTTTCATGCCCGCTTCATGTAGCGAACTCCGATAAAAGCTAAAACCAAGGTAATCGCACACACCCGCTTTGATCAAAGCCAAATCTTCATCTGTGATATCTAGCGTTAATTGATTGTCCGCCACAATACGGTCAAAATATTCAGGATAGGCACCACGCAATTGTACATCACTATAGAACAACGAGCGTCTGCGTAGTTGATAGGATTCGAAAACATCTTGCGGGTTGCAAGTTGCTGGATAAATGGGACTAAGAGAGAGCATACAGCCAATTTGATTGTCTGGATCCACTTTTTTGCCGTTTAGAACTGCCTTGGCACTAGCAACAAACATATTATGACTCGCTTGATACAATGCGTTCAATTTTTCTTCCTCGCTGTTAAAAGCGAAGACATCAATACCTGCGGCCAACAAAGGAATCGTATGGGTATGATTGATTTCGTTGAATGTCATCCAGTACTTTACTTTTCCTTGATAACGTTCAAACACCACTTTTGTATAACGATCGAAAAATTCAATCAAAGCACGATTTTTCCATCCGCCATATGCTTTGACTAGATGCAATGGGGTTTCGAAATGGGCAAGTGTCACAACTGGTTCGATCCCTTTGGCCAGCAATGCATCAAAAAGCGCATCATAAAATTGCAGCCCCGCTTCGTTGGGTTCCGTTTCATCTCCTTTCGGAAAGATACGACTCCAGGCAATCGATGTGCGCAGACATTTTAGGCCCATGTCTGCAAACAACTCAATATCTTCTGGATAACGATGGTAGAAATCAATGGCTTCATGACTCGGATAAAAGTTGTTTTCATCCATATCTAACGACACTTTTTCGATTCTCTTTTCGCCAACTGGCAAGATGTCAGCCACGCTTAACCCCTTGCCATCTTCCAAATAAGCCCCTTCTGCTTGATTGGCGGCAATGGCGCCACCCCATAGGAAATCTTTTGGAAAAACACTCATGATATCGCTCCTTTAAGTAAATCGTTGGTGACAAATGCTGTCACTTCTTTGTTGTTCTGGTCTACTATCGCCAAAGCGTCTTCTTTCACTTCGCTCGTGAAGACCAGCATCGTGGTTGGATCATAATTTTTGTCGACGATAGCAGATAGATCAAATGTACCGATCGTTTGGCCCTTGATCACCTGATCCCCCTGTTTGATTGTCATATTGAAAATCCCTTTCGGCAAATCTACCGTATCCAATCCAATATGGACCAATACTTCAGTCCCTTGGTTTGATTGAATGCCGAATGCGTGCCCAGTAGGAAATACGGTCACGACTTCACCAGAAATTGGTGCAAAAATGGTCCCTGACGTCGGATAAACAGCCAATCCATCCCCCATTGCGCGAGAAGAAAATACTTCATCCTTCACATCATCCAATGTAATGACTTCCCCACTAACTGGTGTGACAACTTGCAAACCGTCACTTTCGCTAGTCAAATCTTGCTCTGGTGCTTCATCAAAACCGATGATATAAGTCAAGATCGCGGTACCAAAGAATGCCGCCGCAATCCCAATCACATAATAAACAAACGTATCGCCGAAGAATGCAGGCAGCGTAGTCAACGCGGGAAATACATAGACGATGGCTTTGGTCTGCATCATTCCCATAAATCCACCTGCGATCGCGCCAACAATGACTTGTGCAATCAAGGGTTTCTTTAATTTAACGGATAGCCCATAGACAATCGGTTCTGTAATGCCCCCCAATAAAGCTGGCAGCAAAGAAGATAACGCCAGACTTTTGGTATCTTTTCGCTTAGAGCGTAAGAAAACACCTAACGCTACACCTGCACTGGCAAAAGTTGCTGCAGCAATCATTGGACGTAACGTATCATACCCGTAAGTCGCCAAATTGTTGACCATGATTGGTACAACACCCCAATGAATGCCGATCATCACTAAGAAGGTCCAACCTCCCCCAATCAAGACACCTGCCAACAAACCACTCTTGTCACTGATAAAATTCATGACATTTCCTAATCCATCACCTAACATCACGCCGACCGGACCGATAATCAGCACAGTCAAAGGAACCATGATCAATAACGCCACTAAAGATAGCGCAAAGATCTCAATACTCTTTGGAATCACACGTTTTAACAATTTCTCCAATTGACTGTAGACATAAATAGCTACGATTGCTGGAATCACTGTTCCTGAGTATCCCATTAGTACTGCGGGAATCCCAAAGAAATCAACGGTTGCGCCATTCTCAGTCACCATCGCCGTAAAATTGGGTTCTAATAAAGCTGCCACGATCGCCAAAGAAATGAACATATTCGCTTTAAATATACGCGCAGCGCTGATTGCTAAAAATAAAGGCAAGAAATAAAAAACACTATTTCCAGCTGCTGCTAAAATTTTATACGTACTACCTTCTGCGTCCATCAAGTGATAGGTTGTAAAAACGACCAACAATGCTTTCAACATCCCAGCCCCGGCAAGTGCAACAATGATTGGATTAAAAATTGCGGATAAGACATTGAAAAAGCGAACAAACAGATTCCCTTGATTTTCTGTCTCCTCATCGGTTGTTTCACTTTCTAAGGCATTTTGTATCGTATATTTCTTCATTATAGTTTGGAAGACATCTGCCACATGGTTGCCAATGACTACTTGAAATTGTCCATTGCCTTCAATGACAGATAAGACCCCATCCAGTTGTTGAATCGATTCTTTGTGTTGTCTAGCCACATCGACATCTTTTAATTTAAAACGCAATCTCGTAATACAGTGATATAGACTCACTATATTTTGCTCTCCACCAACCTGTGCTATAATTTCATCAGCAAGTTTTGAATAATCTTTTGCCAAATGACTCACTCCTATTTTCAAATTATAAAGCGCTTTATGTACACAATATAGCAGAGTTTCTGTCTAAAGATTGGAAAGTTCGCAATTTGGAAACTGCTTACAAGAAAGGATTTTTTTATGGGACTGCTCATCATTCGTTTATTAAATTTATTGAACAATGCCCCCGCTAATTCAACCAACTATTTTATAGGATTGACGATGATCAATCATTATGAAGCAATCAAAACAATGAGTATTGGAGAATTTGCAGACTTATGCCATGTATCAAAATCAACCGTATCAAAGTTTGCCAGGACCCTCGGTTTTGATGATTACAGCGATTTAAAAGACAATGCAGCATTTGTCGAGAATCGCTTCAACAATCCATTGAATTATCGTTCCAACATTCTTTTTGCTATGGAACAAGACGGCATTGAGCCATACTTCGATGCTGTGATCAAGGATATGCTGTATTTAAAAGAACATTTGGACATGCCTGCGATCAAACGATTTGCCCAAGCAATTTATGATCATAAAACAGTATTTGCTTTCGGCATTTTATTTTCTGAATCTGCGGCAATCGATTTTCAATTCAAATTGGCTTATAACGGAAAATTTATCCGGACATTTCAAGATGATATCGTACAAGAAGAATTGATCAAATCTGCGGAGGAGGATGCATTATTTATTATTTTCACCAATTCCGGTGATTATTTGACCAAGCAGCAAATCCGCAACGGCACGCCTAGAAAAGATTTTTTCGTGCGCACAAAAGCAACAGTCATGGTCATTACTTCCAATCCTGCAATTTCAGATTTTTCATTTGTTGATGATGTACTAGTCTTTCCTCATCAAACCAACTATCAAACACATGCCTATATGTATCAAATGATCACTGATTTGATTGTTTCCTCATTCAAAAGAATCAATGAAGCCTAATAAGCGATTTTTCGCTTATTTTTTTATTTGCCCTGATATTTATTAAATTTCTCCTCATTTATGTTTTTTGTTTCACAAACTTACCATGTGTATGGTATAATCATTTTGTTTTTAAGAAAACTATGGGATTACAAAGGAGAAGGAATCATGAAAAAAACAAAAATTACTTTACTTGCTGCAACATTACTTATGGGAGGTTCATTATTAGCTGCATGTAGTTCAGATAGCGATACAAGCGCTAGCTCAAGTGCAGATACAACTGCATCTACTGCTACAACTGAATCAACTGATGATGTTGTATCTACTGCTTCAGTAAGTGACCAAACTTCAGTGATCGAAAAAGCTTTAAGCGCTGACGGAAACTGGATCGTTGCTGTGACTGATGATATGACTTTCGATGCTGACGTTACTGTTGATGGCGAGTTCCACGATAAAGGCGATGACGCGAGCGACATCTACCGTAAATTCGCTTTATACTCACAAGACGATGACCGCAACGTAACAGCTGAATACACAGTGACTGTACCTAAATTGGTAGTAAACTCTGAAAACTTCAATATCGTTCACGGTGTCATCAAAGGTGATATCGAAGTCAATGCAAACGGCTTTGTATTGAACGGTGCCAAAGTTGAAGGAAATGTAACCTTCACTTCTCAAGAATTCCAAGATTCAGCAACACTTGACGAAGAAGGCGCTTCTGTAACTGGTGACGTAACAGTTAGCGAATAATCGATTTTTATGTGAAATAGATTTTCATATAACGAAGATAGCAAGGACATCCACTTGTCCTTGCTATCTTTTTTTTGTTTTTTTATCATTCTTCGTATCCGTTTACAGCACTAACATTGTGTAAGTAAGAACAAGATGCATCAAAAAAAGAACTTGCACATGCAAGCTCTTTTTTTGATTATTCTTCGATCGATGCCCATTTGTAATCATATTGTGCGCCGGCACCATGAGATACCACACCTTTAACTTTTGGTGCACGTAAATGTGCTTCCACGTTTTGATAAACAGGTGTCACACCTTGTTGATCCATGATGATTTTTTCAGCGTCTAACAGATTTTGCCAACGTGCTTCTGGGTCTCCTGCATTGGTTGACGCTGACGCCTTAACAGCTGCATCGTAATCTTCATTGCTCCATTGACCACGGTTATAAGAATTACCTGTGACAAATAGATCAGTAAAGCTGCTTGCATCTGCATAGTCAGCACCCCATCCACCCATCACAACATCAAAATCGCCTGTATTTGAACGATCCAAACGTACGGAGAATGGTACTGGGCTTAGTGAGATCGTCACGCCATCTAATGTATCTTGCACAGCGCTTTGAATGTATTCAATGACTTTCTTCGTAGAGTCCGTATCAGATGCTAAGATTTCAAAATCAAGAGAGTCGATCCCTAATTCTGATTTAGCTGTTTCCCAATACTCTTTCGCTTTGTCTTGATCATATTCGATGACACTGCCAGCTTCATCGACAAAGTCTGTATTATCAGATGGACTAAATGTCATCCCTGATGGAACCAGTCCTGTTGAGGCAAGTGAACCATCCCCTAAAATCGATGTAACCAAAGCATCGCGATCAATCGCATAAGAGATTGCTTTACGCAGATTTTCGTTGCGGAAAGGAGAATCTTCATCGATTTGGTTATATTCTAGATAAGATGTCCGTGCCAATGGTTCAGATACAAACGCTTCATCGTTCGCCATTTGTTGTGCCAATTCACCGGTTAAAATCACATCATCTGCTCGGCCATCTTGGAATAGATTCAATGAAGTTGCAGATTCTTTGACTACGCTGACATTGATGGTATCAAGTTTGACACTATCTTTATCCCAGTATTGATCATTCTTTTCATAAGCCCATTCTGTATCCGTACCAGGACCATCAAATCCACTAAGAACAAAAGGTCCATTATAGACAGAATTGTCACTTGTTTGCGCATATTGATCGCCATTTTCTTCAACCACCGCTTGACTTTGCGGGAAGAAAGATGGGAACGCCAATAAGTAAGGGAAATACGGTGTTGGCGTATTCAGTGTAATTTCTAATTCATAGTCACTGACTGCTTTGATGCCTAATTCGGATGCATCCGCATCCCCTGCTGTAATTGCTTCAGCGTTTGCAACTGGTGCAAACAAATACGCATACTCAGATCCAGTTTCAGCACTCACAGTGCGTTGCCAGCCATATACATAGTCAGCTGCGGTCACTGGCTCTCCATTAGACCATTTCGCATCTTCTCTTAATTTCAATGTATAGGTTAAGCCATCATCACTGACTTCTGCTAATTCTGAAGCACCTGCAGCTTCTGGCTTGCTGTCAGCATCTAATCGATATAGACCTTCATAGACATTATTCAACGCACTAAAACTAATTGTATCTGTTGCTAATGATAAATCTGCACTAGGCATTTCTTGTTGTACAACGACATTAAACACTTGTTCTGCAGCTGCCGATCCACTGCCAGATGTGTTGCTCTCTCCAGTACTGGATGTGCCTCCAGTTGAACAACCAGCTAATACGATGCCGCAGACTGCGACGATCCCATATCCCCACTTTTTCTTCATCCTACCTACCCCTTGCTGTTTTTCTCAATTTTCAGAATAATTATAAAACTCTGAATGTAAATAAGATTTTAATAAATAATAATTATAAAAGCAAGCTTTTTTCTCATATATTTTTTATCTAATTGCTATAATTCGTTTGTTATCGTTATTTAAATGCCAAATAAAATAAAAAAACATAGAGAAAATCACTTTCTCCACGTTTTTTTATTTCAGCTGATTTTTATGACATTTTGTAACTTTCCTGCGTCTGTTTGCCATCACGCACTGCTGCAATGATCGTTGGTATGGCACCAATTGCCGTAAATAAGTACACCATTGCTAAGTTTCCATAATATTGACTTGCTTCCAAATAACCTTCTCTGATCAAATCAGGCAAAATTCTAAAAGCATAAAACAAATCAACATCCGTATAATAGTTTGCGACACTGATCGACCAATCTATCCGATTGCCGATATAGACCATCACCAACATGATGACTGAGCTAATCAAGATGCCTTTGGTCGTCATTTTTTTACCAAGCAGCTCATATCCCTTGATTGCACAAATAGCCATGACGATACCAGAAATTGCCGCAACATACCCAAATTGTCCTAATAAAATAATTGCACCTGCACCTATCAATGACCCCAAAAAGGCGCCCACTGTTCCAGATAATACATTTTCTTTAACATTTCCTTGCTCTCTATTTTGAATATTCACGGCTTCTTGTTGTTTTTTAAAACAATCATCGCAAAGAATCGCCGGTGCACCACTAACGGTATAAAGCGCAACAGTTGAATCACTTTTTCCGCATAATGCACAGGCATCTTGATACCCCATTTTTTGTAAAAATGCCGTGATCGTTTGTAAGGATGGTTCGAGCTTGTCCACCGTTTTAGAAACGGTCATTGCACCACGTAGTGTATAGGTCACTTGGTAGCCTTGAATCACACAGTCGATGATGTCTTTTGATTCTTTCACCACTTGTTTAACTTCATCTTGTTGCGGAAGCTCCCCCGCTTTATTTAAAGAAAAATTGACTGTAAACGAATAGCTGTTGTTATTTGCTCGGATCAAGTACAGATGATAGCCTTGATACACCCCATATATGACACCGTTGTTGTGATCCACAGCCAAACCGATTGGCTCAGCAAACTTACGCAGTGTGTTCTCCTCTTTTTTATTCATTTTTCCCCCTCTTTCTACACCTAGTTTCTATACCTAAAAAACGGTATAGATAAAAGTTTAAATAGAGGATAAATTTATGTCAATTAATTGGTTTATACATCTCTAATCTGTCTTCCTACAAAAAAAGCCCGGCAACAGTTTCCTGTTGCTGGACATCTTTTTTATTTCACTCTCAGTGCAAAACTTGCAGTACCGAAACCAGATTTGGCTTCCGTCACTGTATAGCCTGTACTAGGCGCATGGATATAACTTGAGTTGCTCGTAGCAATCGCTACGTGATACGTATTGCCTTTTTCTCCCCAGAACAATAAATCTCCAGCTTGTGCTTGAGAAACAGGGATGATCGTGCCGGCGCTTTCTTGCGGAACGGTCCAGTCGCCAATATTTTTCCCAGTCACTTGCAAGAAAACATAGCGGGTAAAACCAGAGCAATCAAACACATCTGGTCCTTTGCCACCCCATTGATATGGCGTACCTATGTATTTGCGGGCTTCAGCAACGATGGCTGCACCATTAACGCTTGTTGATACATTGGTATTGGATGAACTATTGCCAGTATTAAACGAGTTGCTGACTTCTTTGACATAGGCTGCTGTCACCCAGCCGCCGGTAGAAAGCTTGTACCACGTTGCAGTGCCGCTAACAGTCGTGCCTTGTTTTTGTGCTACAGCTTTGACTGTTGCATTGCTGCTTAGGCTCGATACCACACTAGCGGTTGTGGAAGCGTCTGAACGCACGTTGATACTCGTTGTCGTTTGGAGATTTTTGCTGATAGCTTGTTCTTTCGCAGTACTCGTATTGTTATTGGTTGATGTATTGCTTGACGTACTCCCCGAATTAGACGAATTGTTCGTTGTACTTGAGGAAACAGCTTGTGTGTAAGCTGCTGTGATCCAACCACCTGTGGATAGTTTGTACCAGATATTCGTACCGCCTACAGTTGTACCGCTTTTTTGTGCAACCACTTTGACCGTTGTACTATTGCTAAGACTGCCTACAACACGCCCACTGGTAGAAGCTGAGGAACGTACATTTAAGGCACTTGTCGTTTTCACATTTTTGCTGATCGTAGTTTCGGCAGTACTTGTATTGTTGTTGGATGTGTTGCTAGAAGAAGAACTACTCACGTTTTGGACATACGCCGCTGTGATCCAACCACCAGAAGACAATTTATACCAAGTTGTATTGCCATTGACAGATGTACCGCTTTTTTGTGCGACAACTTTAACAGTTGCATTGGCACTCAACCCGCGGACAACACTGGCACTTGTTTGCGCGTTGCTTCGCACGTTCAATGCCGCCGTCGTTTTGACACTTTTTGAAATAGCAGACTCAGATGATGAAGCTGTCGACGCATTCGCTGTTGATGAAGACGAGGCAGACGTACTTTGAACATAGGCGCCAGAGATCCAACCGCCTGTGGACAGTTTGTACCAAGTCGTATTGCCATTGACGGACGTACCGCTTTGTTTGGCAACTGCTTTGACCGTTGTATTTGCTGCGACACCATCAACGATCGACGCATTTGTAGAAGCAGATGCACGTACATTCAAAGATGCGGTGGTCTTAAATTGTTGATTGATCGTTGTTGCACTTGACGATTTCGACAATGTGGCTGTTGCAGAATTTGATGTGCTGCTTGTTGTTTCTGTTGCATGAACCAATGATGTAAACACACCTGATGTTGATGCAAGAGCAGCTGTGATCCCCAGTCCTTTTTGAACAAAAAGAGATCGTTTATGTTTGATTGAACGCTTGCGCATGACTTTACGAGATTCCAATTAAACACCCCCTGAAACCCCATTCTAACAAATAATCAAAATGATTGGAATTGTTTTCAACTTGTATTTTTTTACTATACCTTTAATAATACGCATTATTTTATCTTTTTCGTTATTATTATGCCTGTTTCTTTAATCTATATTGAAAAAAATCCCTGTAATCAAAGATCACAGAGATTAGCTATGTCCTTGCGGTCAAATATAGGGTTATTTTTAAATGGTCAAACGAGAATAACATTTTTTTCTGTCCCTTCTTAACGGATAGGGAACATTTACTTAAAAAACCTCAAAACAACAACTGCACCTTCATCAGTCATAAAGAAGCAGCTGTTGTTGCTTAATGATGGATTTGTTCAACTACTTGATAGGAACGAATTACTTCTCGATCATCAAAATGGCTGATTTTCTGCCCAATCGTCTGACTTGTTTCGTGTCCCTTTCCTGCAACTAAAACGATGTCCCCTGGTTGCGCGATATCTAAAGCATGAAAAATGGCCGCTTGACGATCAAGGATGATCTCATAATTCGTTCTCTCCGTTTGGGCCACCATGTCCTTCGCAATCTGTTCTGGATCTTCTGATCTTGGATTATCCATGGTGAAAATGGCGCGATCTGCAATACGTAAGGCTGCTTCGGCCATCAGCGGACGCTTTGTTTTGTCCCTTTCTCCACCACAACCAACGACACAATAGATGTTTTGTGTCGCAATCGCATGGATCGTTTGCAGCACTTTCTCTAATCCGTCAGGAGTGTGGGCATAATCTACGATCGTTGTAACTTGTTTTATATTTTCAACTGTTTGAAAACGACCAGTAATGGGTTTAAGCGCTGGAATCAACGGCACCAATGTTTCAATGTCGCAGCCTAAACTTAACATGGCACCAATAGCTGCCAAAAGATTGGCTACATTAAATTCTCCAATCAGTGCAGTAGAAACCGGATATGATTTTTCGCGAAAGGTTAACGTAAACTGTGTCTGATTGCTGGCGATACTGCAATCCACTGCTTGCAACATTCCATCACCATGACAACCATAGGTCAACACATTGGCACTGGTCAATTGGCACAACCGCTGACCATAAGGATCATCGCAATTGATCACAGCCCATTTATTGTTGAGCAGCGCTTGATTCCCTAATTGGGCAAACAATAAACTTTTGGCCTGAAAATAATTTTCCATTGTACCATGATAATCTAAATGGTCTTGTGTGAGATTGGTAAACACGGCAACATCAAAATCGACACCCCATGTACGGCCACCGTGCAGCCCATGCGAAGAGACTTCTATTGCAGCAACACGTACTTTTGCTGTCACCATTTCCGCAAGCAACGCTTGCATGCATAAACTATCCGGTGTCGTGTTGATCGTCTTCATTGTTTTTTCAGCAATTCGGTTATGGATCGTGCCGATCACACCTGGTCTATCCCCCAACAAATCCACCAATTGGCTAATCAATTGCGTGACAGTCGTTTTCCCGTTCGTTCCAGTCACCCCAACCAGCTGCAACGATTGACTCGGATGTCCATAAAATACTGCTGCAATTTGCGCCAATGCCCGTGTGGTATCAGGGACTAAAATGTAGGGAATCTCAGTGTTCGATGGTACTTCTTCCACAACAGCAACGATGGCGCCATTCTCTTTTGCTTCTGCGATTTTTGTATGTCCATCACAGTTGGCCCCACGGATTGCAACGAACAAGCTATTTTTCGCAACACTTCGGCTATCTTTGACGACCTGTTGGATGTCTAAATCTTTCACTTTTTCTGCTACAGGTGCCATCAAAAAGCAATGTTCGATCAACGTTCGTACCTTCATCATCTATCACTTCCTATATCAACTTTTGGTGTTGTTTTTTCTTCTTATCAATCATTATACCATCTGAAACTTAATGACAGCTTAAAGAATATGATTTATTTCACAATCGTTTTTCAAATAAAGGCGGTTAATTCAATGTTTCGAGCAATTATATTTGCAAGTTTGTGAAATTATGCTATAGTGTTATTAAGAAAGAGGTGACCGTGTATGAAAACCAAGACCAAAGAAAAAGTCTATGCTGAACGCCAGCACGAATATAAAAAGAAAAAAGAAGAAATTTTCAAGAAAGCCTTAGATTCCGTACCGACCACAGACGAGAAGAAACAAAAAGCCCCGAAAAAGGAAGCGTAATGGATGATTACGTTTCTTTTTTTGGGGTGATTAGCGATTAGAAAAGGATTGCCCAATCTTTTAAGTTCACAAGTTTTGTTGGAGTGTATGAATGTAAAAAATGAATTCGTTTATTTTACTTATCTAAAAGATTCAACTTTTTATATATTTGACTTTAGATAGAACAAACGAGAAAAAACACAATATTTCGTATGCGAAAATAAGTTCCCACAATATATTGTGGATAAACCTGTTGATAATGTGCATAACTAACCCCCAAGACACGTGTAACGTTACAGTGCCTTGGGGGTATTTCAGTTATACTATTCTAATGACAAATAGAATGTCACATTGTCTGGCAATGGTTTAAATCCATTTTTCCGATAAAAGTCGGCAGCAGGCATATTTGATTCGGTATCCAGCAAGATCGTGGGGATATTTTTTTGGCGCAACGCTTCCTTGATCAGCTGAATAAATACTGCTCCCGCTCCTTTACCTTGATGATCAGTCGTAATCAAAAAAGTATCGATCACATATTCTGTCCCTTGGTACCACGGTTTGATAAAACCTAATGAGAAGCCAATTGGCTCACTAGAATCTTCCTTAAGTAAGCAATAGCCGAGAAATGTATTCATCGCCGTCAGTGCAGTCACATACGCATTGATTTGCGGAACTGTCAGTTCATCATTCCAAGGTTCATCAGAAAAAACATGGATATAGTGTGCCACAGTTGTTTCAAAATATTCACTTGTCCATGGTACAATTCTTAGCTTATCCATTGTTTTGCTCCTCATCACTCTCTTTGTCTATTCTTTTAGCATAACCGTTTCCGTAAGCAGAATATTGCCTCTTCTCGTTGATCATCATTTTCGCTTGTACTTCTTTTTCTAAGTCTACCTGTAAAATTTCCGCTAAACCAAACAAATAGATCGCCACATCAGCTAATTCCTCTCCTATTGGTTCCATTTTGCGATAAGCATCGACGGCTTCAGCTACTTCTCCATAAAGTGCTAAAAATTCTTTTTCAACATTCGTGGTATTAAACTGATGGTTGATTTTATTTTGTAAGATGGCTTTTTGATATTCTTTGATATGCATAATGACTCCTTTTAGCGTGATTATAGCATTATTTACTTCATTATGTTAAGGAGCCTATGATATCATTTCGTCTATTGATTACTCTGTCTTTTCTAATTCTGCAGATTTGATTGCCACACGTTGGGCAATCTTTAAAAATGGGAAATAAATAGCCGTACACACTACAATGATCAAAACTTGTATGAACACAACTTTAAAATCACCCTTTGAAGCCAATAAGGCACTGAGTATAGGAGGTGTTGTCCATGGAACCATTACAGACAATGGTTCGATGAAACCAATTGATGTCGCAAAATAGCCAATTAAACTAGCAATGATTGGACTCGCTACAAAAGGAATGATCATCGGCAGGTTAAATACTATGGGCAAGCCAAAAATAATTGGTTCATTGATATTAAAGAGTCCAGGCGCAACCGATAGATTGACTACATCTCGAAACGGTTTGTATTTCCGGACAAACAATAAAACCGCGATAATTAAACTAATCGTAAATCCTGTACCACCAACTTGTGCAAATACTGTGACAAAAGCTGAATTCAAAATATTTGGTGGTGTTGCGCCATCCTGAACAGCTTGCATATTTTCATTCATATTCACCAACAGCAAAGGGTCCAACAGAGCACCGTTGATCACAGTTTGATGGATACCTAATGTGAATAGAAAGTTACCTGTCGAATAAATCAATAAAAATCCAAAGATAGAGGTATTCACAAGTCTTAGCGGTTCCTGTATCACGGTCGAAATAATTCGAATCAAGTCAGTATTGAATGCTGCCAAAATCGTGGCTAAAATAGCAAAGGATGAAATAACAATAATCGTAGGAATCAGCGTACTAAATGATTTACCAACTGCCGGCGGCACTTGGTCGCCTAAATTTATTTGCAAGCGCTTGTTCGAAGATAAGCGAATAAACAGTTCAGTTGAAACTAGACCGCATATAATGCCTGAAAACATCCCTTTAGTACCAACATCATCAAATAGCATCACACCACTCACTGAAACAGTTTCTTCCAAACCATTTGGTGTCACCACGTGACTCATTGCCAACATGACAACCAAACATGTTGTTGCCAAAAATGTGGCATTGATAGCACTTGGATTATTTTTATTCCGACAGAGAAAATAAGCAATCATTGGGGCGATGAGTAATCCTGCAATGTTCAGCGTTCCATTCGTGATCGAATTTCCAAAAACTTGCATACGTGCTAACATTTCACCTTCAAATACCCATGGAAAGAAAACATTGTTGAATAAGACAGCGATACCTGCAATGATAAACGCAGGCATTAGGGTAGCAAATGCATCTCTTAAACTCTTCAAATGAACTTGATTTCCTAATCGTACCGAGAACTCAGTAAATTTATCTAAAAAAGACCGCTTTTCATTGTCCATCTTTCTCCTCCTATTCCGAATACGGGTTTTGATACACAATGCTACCATTCGATGCAATCACTTCTTTGAACCAATGATAAGACTTTTTCGGTACGCGTTTCATATCTCTTAAGTCATGATTCCCTCGATTTACGTATACAAGACCATAACGTTTTTCCATATCACCTTGTGAACTTAGAATATCAATCAACCCCCAACCTAGATATCCAAGACAAATCACACCGTCTTCGTGGATTGCGCGCATCATTGCTTCAATATGCGCTTGATGATATGCAATGCGATAATCGTCTTCTATCGGCTGACTGCCGTCCCACTGTTCTCTTACACCAATACCGTTTTCAATAGGAAAAACCGGTAATCTATACCTTTGATAGACCTTATTTAAAACATCTCTGAACCCTAAAGGATCGATTTGCCAGTTCCACTCAGTGGTATCAATATACGGATTATCTTGTTTGCCATACATCATATATTGATTAGGAGCTACTCCATCAGGGATTTTCTCTGCATTCAATGTTGAAGACGCATAATAACTAAATGCAATATAATCATTTTTTTGACTAGCAATTGTTTCCATCTCTCCAGGTAAGATATGCATGTCAATTTGATTATTTTTGACGTACTGATTTTGTGCTTCTGAGTATTTGCCGTGCGCATAGCAATCTAAAAGTGTAAAATTAACAAATTCATCAAACTCCCTTGCAGCTTTGATGTCTTTAGGATTGCAAGTGGCGGGATAAGTTTCGGCATAGGCTAACATGCCACCAATTTTTGCCTGGCTGTTTTGATGGATATATTGACAAATCTCAGCGTGGCATACCATCACATTATGAAAGATGCGATATAATTCTTCAGTCGTTTCTTCACCTTTTAGGTATCCACTGATTTTGAACCCATGGTCATAATGAAAAATATTCTGTTCGTTGAACGTCAACCAATATTTGACTTTGTGGGCAAAGCGATTGACCATCTCTTTGCCAAAACGAATAAAGGCATTTTTTACTTCCTTACTTACAAATCCGTTATAGGTCTCAGCTAGATGTAAAGGCATATCAAAATGATACAAACAAATCATCGGTTCCAATCCTCTATCTATCAAGTCATCAATAAATCGGTCATAATAAGCAATACCCTCTTCATTAAATTCCCCATCACCATCGATGACTACTCTTGACCATGAGATTTGAAAACGATACATATTCATGCCTAAATCTTTCATGTAATCAAAATCTTCACTGTAGTGATGATAATTATCATTAGCAAAATGCCAATCACTTATATCTTTTGAAGCCTCCCTAATATCATAGACAGAAAGACTTTTACCTCCTTCATCCCATCCGCCTTCTGTCTGCATGCTACTTACACTGTTCCCCCAAAAAAATGACTGCATACTGATTCCTCCTTATGTTTGTATTCGCTTACAATTGTGATTATAATAAGATTACTAATCCATGTAAATTTTTTTCCTGTTCATGTAAAGTTATTATTATACATGACTGAAATGTCAGAAAAAGAGAAGCAAACAATTGGATTTAAACCAATTAACCTATATCCTAAGTCTACAAATACCTATACTTGAAGGGGTGAACCTATGACAAAATATAAGAAAATTACCGAAGATTTGCGCCATAAAATTTACAATGGTACATATTCAACGATGGAAAAATTACCCGAACAAAATGAATTATCAAAAAAATATGCTACTTCGAGAATGACGATTCAACGCGCCCTTAATTTGTTAAAAGAAGAAGGGTTGATTACTACGAAAAGAGGACAAGGTACATTTGTTAATTCTTCCAGTTATCAAGGAAAAATAAGCGAATATATTGGGTTAGTCAATAAATTCGGCGGAAGGCATCAAGTTACAAGCCAAATCATTAGTTTCAGCGCACGATTTCCCGAGGCAAATGAAATGGATTGTCTTTTATTGAAAGAAAATGATGTGGTTTATGATATTGTTCGCTTGCGTTATGTAGACCAAGAACCGTTTGAATTGGAATATACGATTATGCCCATCAAAACTATTCCCGATATCACGCTAAATATATTGGAAAAATCAATTTATCAATACATAACGGATACGTTACATTTAAAAATAGGCACCGCTATACGAAAAATACGGGCTGATCGAGCGGACACCTATGATATTAACTACTTACAAGTGGATCCTGCTGATCCAATTTTGGAATTAGAACAAGTCGCGCGTCTTTCAGATGGCCGTCCATTTGAATTTTCCCAAACTAGATATCCTTTTCAAAATAGAGAAATTTACTATATATCCGAACCTTGAACAAAAAAAGAAAGCATCTCTGCTTTCTTTTTTTGTAGCGCTACTTCATTTCTTCCCCTGACCTTGTCGCTCCGGACTGACCCAAACCCCGCTGCCAAAACCTAGAATCGTTTTAACAGCCGGAATAAACGTTGTAACGATCGTCACTGCATTGATCATCCAGAAGAAAAGCATATAGAATGGCGCAAATCGGAAATATTTCAATTTTTTACGACCATCATCTACTAATAAACTAGCTAATAATTGAATGGTACCTGCGATCATCTCAAAACAAACGAACAGAAAGGCCATCGTAAACATATGGTAGATTCGTTCAGAATTTCCCTCAATCAAAAAGTAGCCTAAGGAACCGATAAATAGAAATGACGAGATCCAAAAGAAAAATGACCAGATAATGCTCAGACTTTGATCAATGAACATAAATGTACGACCAATATTTTCAAACGGATGCAGGAAGACGCGTTTGAAATTGGTCAACCATACTTCCGTTCCGCCTTTAGCCCAACGTTTTCTTTGGCGATAAAGCATTTTGATCGACTCAGGTACTTCCATGAAAAACATGATTTTTGGCGCAAACAACGACAGCCAACCTTGAAATTGATGATCCCATGCAATACTAATGTCTTCTGTGGCCCGATTTTGACGGAATAATCCTACATCGTATAGAGCTTCTCTGCGGTACATTGTATTGGCACCACTGTATGCATAGATCACGCCCAGGACTGCTTGTTGCGTCCGTTTGATAATTCCTACTATACTCGAAAATTCCACTGTTTGCGATTTCCCGATGATCGTGGTTCGGTTTTGGACATCCATATTGGCCGTGATCGCTGAAATATTGATGGCGTCTTGCCGGATAAAGTAATTGACATACTTCCATAGTGCATCCGGTTCAGGAACGGTATCGGCATCATTACTTAAAATCAGTTTTCCTTTAGCAAAACCAATCCCGATATTAAAGGCATGGGCTTTCCCTTGATTCTTCTCGATTCGAATGACCCGTAAATTGTCATACTGTGCCATGAGTCGTGTGAGGATCGCAGGCGTTTGGTCCGTTGATCCGTCATCAGTGACTAGCACTTCATAGTTCTGGTAATTGATATTTTGCATCAAATAATGGATCGTATCCTCGATCACGACCTCTTCGTTATGTGCGGGAACCATGATCGTGATCATCGGCTCAATTTCTTCTGGGATCGGGATCCAATCCAATTGACGGAAGCGGAACAAGAAATTGTGACACAGCACACCGATGAACCAAACAAAGCCACCTAATATTGGGTAGGTAAAAAGAATCATCATCAAGATATACAAACAAGTATCCAACCAGGCATAACCTGTATTAAAAACAGAAAACATCGGCTACACCCCGTTTCTATGGAAAAGGTCTTGAATTTCAGTTTCTCCAATGTTTTGTTCCGGATCAACGACATAGTATCTGGCATTATGCCTTGCTTCTTGATCCCCAAAACGCTCTTCATAAAATGTTTCCATCAAGGCCATCCTTTTTGCCAATCCGGCTTCATCATGCAGTGATTTTTTTTGTAATTGCTGTTTGAATCGGCGATTATTCCGTCGTGTCATCAAAACGAACAAAACGCTCAAGAATAAGAAGGCACTGACTAGAAAGATAACCAAATAACGTAGTGCTAAGCGTTCTTCAAAATAAACCCGGAAATCTAACCAATCTGCCGTCATTGGAAAAAAGAACGGGATCGACAGCCATATAAATGGAACAAATACCAATATCCACGTGATGATCACACCCAGTGTTTGCCGAAATCTCAAAGGACTATGCTTTGACTCAAAGTAGGCATCTGTGACTAATTTCTGACTCACTTCTTCACGGGTCACTCTTTCTTTCATACTTTCCCCTCCAACATTTTATTCTTACAGTGTTATTCAATCCGTTTTTAAGATACGAATATTCACCATATTACACCAACACAAAACGGAAACTCAATTGGATTTAGATGAAATCTTTCACATTAATTTTTATTTTTTACTACGGTTCAACGCATTGACCAATGTATGAAACTGTCCTTTGAAAGACATCACTTGATCAAAGACATCTTCACCATCATTTAACATTTTGACTGTGACCCATCCCAATGCCTCAGTAATACCAGTAGCGACCGTTGCATTGACAGCAGCGCCAGCGACAGTCCCAACAGCCGGTACAAACTTCAATACATTGCCGACAACACTTCGGCCAAAAGTAACAACGACCAATTCTTTAGAAAAGCTTTTGGTCAACCCTTCTGTCCACGAACGGCCGAATAGTCTATATAAACGTGCCATCATCGTTAATTGTACCGGAACCAGCAAAAAGGCGTCTGAAAAAGGAATAGGCGAACAGCCAATGATCGCCGCCGTCAATGATGCCGCATGGATCGTGCGATGGGCTTTCTTTTGCGTGGCGTCATCGACACCCAATAAAAATTCATCAAACACACGGTCTGACTGGGCCTTTCCTTTTGCCATTACTTTTTCTGCTTGCTCTTTCGAACGTCCGTAGTTTTTACGGATAATCGCTGCGGTTCTTTTCGGCATCTTTTCAAGAGTGGCGTTAAAAAAAGAAGCAAACTCTGCATCTTCATCACTTAATGGTTGATTATCAAGAATCTGATTTTCTTCTTGATGGTTTACCTGGTTCTCTGGTTCTTGTTTTTTTCTCCAACTTTTCACAAAAAAAACCTCCTATGTAGTGAAAATCCTCATGTATGAGCTACTATATACTCATTCTATCGTAGTATGCTTGTGAAATCTAAAGATACAACTTACTGATTCGGTAAATCATGACAATCATAAAAATATGTAAAAAAAAGACCTCGAAAAATCGAGGTCTTACTTTTGATACGAGATTACATCATGCCGCCCATGCCCATAGATGGATCCATGGCTGGTGCTGCTGGCGCTGCTGGTTCTGGTTTGTCCGCAACAACTGCTTCAGTCGTTAGCAACAATGCTGCAACAGATGCTGCGTTTTGCAATGCTGAGCGGGTCACTTTAGTTGGGTCAACGATACCTGCTTCAAGCATGTTTACCCATTCGCCAGTCGCAGCGTTGAAACCAACACCTAGATCAGCATGTTTTAATTTATCGATGATCACTGAACCTTCGTAGCCGGCATTTTCAGCGATTTGGCGTACTGGTTCTTCTAATGCACGTAGAACGATTCTGACACCTGTAGCTGCATCGCCATCTGTTTCGATCGCTGCCACTTTGCTGATGACATTCACTAAGGCAGTTCCCCCACCAGAGACCATGCCTTCTTCAACAGCAGCACGAGTAGCGTTCAATGCGTCTTCGATACGTAATTTCAATTCTTTTAATTCTGTTTCTGTTGGCGCACCCACTTTGATCACTGCCACACCGCCGGCTAATTTAGCCAAACGTTCTTGTAATTTTTCACGGTCAAAGTCGGAAGTCGTATCTGCGATTTGGTTTTTGATCAATTGCACACGTGCATCGATGCCGCCTTTGTCGCCAGCTCCTTCAACGATTGTCGTGTTGTCTTTATCAACAACGACTTTGCTTGCTTGACCTAAGTTATCGATCGTCGCATCTTTTAGTTCAAGACCTAAATCTTCGGTGATAACTGTACCACCAGTTAAAACAGCAATATCTTCTAACATTGCTTTACGACGGTCACCAAATCCTGGTGCTTTCACAGCCACGACATTGAATGTACCGCGGATTTTGTTCAAGACAAGTGTTGGTAAAGCTTCGCCATCTACATCGTCAGCGATGATCAACAATGGTTTAGATTGTTGTAAGATTTGTTCTAACAAAGGCAAGATATCTTGGATGTTAGAAATTTTCTTGTCAGTGATCAAGATATATGGGTTTTCTAAAGCTGCTTCCATTTTGTCATTGTCAGTGACCATGTATTGTGACAAGTAACCACGGTCGAACTGCATGCCTTCAACAACATCCAATTCTGTTTCGATCCCTTTTGATTCTTCGATCGTGATCACACCATCATTGCCGACTTTTTCCATTGCGTCAGCAATATATTGACCGACTTTCTCGCTGCCTGAAGAAACTGCACCGACTTGTGCGATGGCTTCTTTTGAATCAACGATCGATGAAATGCTGTGTAATTCTTCAACAGCTGCTTTTGTTGCCATTTCGATCCCGCGACGAATGCCTAAAGGATTTGCTCCTGCAGTCACGTTTTTCAACCCTTCACGGACGATGGCTTGTGTCAATAATGTAGCAGTGGTTGTACCATCACCAGCGATATCGTTGGTTTTTGATGCAACTTCTGCGACTAATTTTGCACCCATGTTTTCAAAATGATCTTCTAATTCGATTTCTTTTGCGATCGTTACGCCATCATTTGTGATCAATGGTGAGCCATAAGATTTTTCTAAAACAACGTTACGGCCTTTTGGTCCTAAGGTAACTTTCACTGTATCTGCTAATTTGTCTACACCGCGTAACATCGCTGCGCGTGCGTCTTCTGCAAATTTAATCTCTTTTGCCATGATTGATTCACCTCAAATTATTTTTTTTA
Organism: Enterococcus sp. RIT-PI-f; assembly: GCF_001297065.1. GTDB lineage: Bacteria > Bacillota > Bacilli > Lactobacillales > Enterococcaceae > Enterococcus_D. The sequence continues at coordinate 61,960 of NZ_LHOX01000022.1, forward strand.
TTATTCTACGACTGCGATAATGTCTTTAGCAGCCACGATCAAATATTCTGTTCCTTCAAATTTCACTTCTGTGCCAGCGTATTTCTCGAACATAACTTGTTCGCCTACATTGACAGCAACAGGAGCTTGTTCACCGTTTTCAAGTGTGCGGCCTTCGCCAACTGCAATCACGGTACCTGTTTGTGGTTTTTCTTTTGCTGCTGAAGCAAGAACGATTCCGCCTACAGTTTTTTCTTCTTCTTTTGCGACTTCGATAATCACGCGATCACCTAATGGTCTTAACACGATAAATCCCTCCAATAAGTTATAGTCAAATTTTCAATTAGCACTCTCATCCAACGAGTGCTAACTCACAGTTTTAATATTACTCATTTTCCTTTGCTTTTGCAAGCCTTTTGATTATTTTTTTCGTTTTCTTTTTGAACATTCAGGCTTTGTTTCTCTTGCTTCACTAGTTTATAATAAACCAAAGGAGTGTGATCCCTAGATCATGTCATTATCAAAATATTCATTTGCCACCATATTTACATACGGCATTGTGTTTTTCTTGCCTAGCGCTTTTGTTCACGCAGGCTTGGCCGTTCCTGCGACCACAATTGGCTACTTAGCTGGCGCCATGATCATGTTTGGTCTCTATTTTTTCCAGAGAGAACCTCTGGCTTTCGAACACAAACGCAGTAAACCATCCGCAATCGTTATTTATGGGTTATCGGGTATTATATTGGCTATCTTGCTGCAGAACGTTGCCGTCTATATTGAGTCCTTATTTGGTGAAGTGACTGCTTCAGAAAATACCGCGAACATTATCCAAATCATTTTACAACAACCTTTATTTGCTTTGGCTGCGATGGTTGGCGGACCCATCATGGAAGAATTCGTTTTCCGACGGGCATTGGTGGGTATCATTGGCAAATACACCCATGTGTGGATTGGTGTTGTCGTGAGTGCCTTTGCTTTTGCTCTTGCCCATAATGATGGCCATATCCTGGTTTATCTTTTCCTAGGTTTATTTTTCTCAGGGCTTTATGCCTACACAGGTAGTATTTGGACCTCAATGATCACCCATGTTGGTATGAATACCTTAGTGATCATCATACAAGTCCTTGTCCAAAGCGGATATATTCAAGTCCCATAACCTGAAAAAAGAGAGCAGTGCGTGATCCATGCGCACTGCTCTCTTTTGATTAAAGAATCTCTCCATTACTTGTAATGACGTTTTGGTACCATGCGAAAGAATCTTTTTTGCTTCGTGCCAGTGTTCCCTGACCTTCATTGTCTTTATCTACATAAATCACACCATATCGCTTTTTCATCTCACCAGTACCTGCCGATACAAGATCAATGATGCCCCATGGGGTATAGCCTATTAGATCGACACCATCATAGAGGACAGCTTCTTTCATCGTTTCAATATGGGCCTTTAAGTAATCGATCCGGTACCGGTCATGAATCTGTCCGTCTTCTAACTGGTCAACTGCACCAAAGCCGTTTTCAACAATAAATAGCGGCAGCTCATAGCGTTCATTAAACCAATTCATCGCATAGCGCAAGCCCGTTGGATCAATTTGCCAGCCCCATTCTGAAGCTTCGACGTACGGGTTAGTCACTAAATCTTGACTTTCATCATAGTCATACGTATGATCGTTTTCTTTCCCTTTCACTGCAAAAGACATATAGTAGCTAAAGCCAATATAATCGACGCAACCTTCAGCCAAATCTTCTTTGTCCGCTTCAGTGATATCAAGATCAAACGCTTTTCGGTCAAAGTATTGCAGTAAATATTTCGGATAATGTCCACGCACATGAACATCTGAGAACCAATACCGTCTTTGCATTGCCACTGTAGCCGCCATCATGTCTTTAGGGTCACAGGAGTATGGATAGATCGGACACATCGCTATCATCGATCCAATTTGAAAATCTGGATTGATTTGGTGACCAAGTTTTACAGCTTTAGCACTAGCAACCAATTCATAATGCGCTGCTTGATACATCACTTGTTCTCGATCTTCGCCTTCAGAAAAACGCAAACCTGAGTTTGTGAATGGGGCAAAATCCTCTTTGAAGTTTGCTTGATTGTTGATTTCGTTGAACGTCATCCAATATTTCACTTTATCTTTGTAGCGATTGAAACAGACTTCCGCAAAGCGAACAAACAACGCAATCAATTGGCGGTTTCGCCAGCCGCCGTAGGCTGTCACCAGATGATACGGCATCTCAAAATGAGACAAGGTGATCACTGGTTCTATGCCATACTTCAAACATTCATCGAACAAATCATCATAGAATTGCAATCCGTCTTCATTTGGTTGGGCTTCATCCCCTTTTGGAAAAATCCGCGTCCAAGCGATCGACGTGCGAAAACACTTTAGGCCTAGTTCAGCAAACAATTTGATATCCTCTGGATAATGATGATAAAAATCGATGGCTTCATGATTCGGGTAGATTTCTCCTTCTACGATCCCATCTGTGATACGTCGTGGAATCCCATTGGCTCCCACCGTCATGACATCCGCCACACTGATTCCTTTGCCACCTTCTCGATAACCGCCCTCCAATTGATGTGCAGCTACAGCGCCGCCCCAAAGAAAATCTTCCCGTAATGTATTCATAGCTCACATGCCTACTTTCTTGTTTAATTGACTGTTTCTGTCTCTTGTTTAAAGTTCAAACTATCTACTTTACGTACAAATGGATAATAGATAAAGAAGCCGATCGCTAAAACAACAAATTGTAGAATGGCGGTTCTAACACCGCCGACTAAAAATCCAGAAATGATTGGTGGTGTTGTCCATGGTACTTGTACCGCAGTAAAGAGTGGCACGAGACCTGTATACAATGAGAAGTACGTGATAATACCAGAAACCACCGGCGTTAGGATAAATGGAATCACCATGATTGGATTCATGACGATTGGTGTAGCAAAAATAATAGGTTCGTTAATATTAAAGAATGCAGGGATCATCGACAAGCGACCCAACTGTTTGAATTGCGCTGACTTGGCAAAAGCAACCATATAAAGCACGATACCAATGGTCATACCTGCACCGGTCACTGTCATGAATTGATCTAAAAACTGTTGTGTCACGATATGTCCGCCATTTGCGATCGTCAATTCTTTTCCTGATTCAAGAATCGCTGTATTGGCTAAAGAATTGGCTTGTAAAATGGGCCCCATGATCCCGCCAACGATCGTTGACCCATGAACACCAAAGAACCACAGAAACGGTACAAGGAATCCTAACATCAACGCACCGCCAAGAGAGTCTGTTACCCCTTGCATTGGACTTTGAATCACTTCATAGATCCATTCAACGACTGTTGTATTGAATACTTTATCAAAGAATACATAAATCACTAGTGCAACAGTTGTTAAAACAGCTGCTGGTATAAGTGCAGTAAATGAATTTGCAACGTTCGTTGGCACTTGTTCTGGAAGTTTGATTCGGATGTCCCGTTTTAGGAACCACGTGTAGCCCCAACCAACAAATAGACCGACCAAAATAGCGCTGATCATTCCTTGGCCACCTGTCCAAGTCTTGTCAATAATATTAGTGATCGTGACACCTGAATCAGCATCCGTCACACTTGATTCCATCGTCAATAAAAAGATAACCAATCCAATCATTCCCGCTGGAAGACCTTCAAATCCTTCTGCTTTTACATAGGAATAGGCAATCCCCATAACAGCAAAGAAAGCCATGATTGCGAATGAAGCTCCATACGCTTGATTGAAATAATCGCCTAATCCACTATTCGTGACCCAATCTGCAATCGATTGAACGGGGAAATTTGCCAATAATAGGAAAATCGATCCTACGATCGAAAACGGCATGGTATAGAGCATACCATTACGTAATGCAGTAATTGCTTTTGTGTTTACAAATTTTAAAACAGGAGGTAAAACTTTATCATTAATCCATTCATTCATCAAAATCACTCCTATAAAATTAATATGCGCACCGGCCGATGAATTCGCTTACATATATAGCATAGCGTAACTTGCAGAACTTTGATACTAGCTAGCCGCTCTTAGAAACAAATTCCAACAAAAAAAACAGCCGAAGCTGTTTTTTGTCATGATGTTTGCAAAATTTGATACGCCTGATGGGCCAAAAGTTCAATCAGTGCAATGACTGGTACTTGCGTAGTCAAATTCAAATACTCTTCTTCAGCTCCATTGACTACCGGCATATAGTAAGACAAATTATAATCAGCAATTTGTGCAATAGTGGATTGCTCATCATTCGTAATACTCAATACTTTGGCACCAAACCGTTTAAAGTCTTCCGCTTGTTTGATCATTTGCGTCGTTTCTCCCGATACTGATAGGAGGATCGCTAAGGTATTTTCCATTCCTCGCGGCGGTACCGGTAAGAAAGGATCAACAATACTGTACGCATTGATCCCGACATTTGCAAAATACCGACTGCCGTAAGCCCCAAGCATCCCACTCGTACCTATACCGGAAAATGCCACATGTCTCGCTGCAACGATCATCGCTACAGCTGGTTCAATAAAGTCGCGATAGTTTTCGTTATTGACTTTTTTTAGAAACATATCGACTTGGATCGTTGCATCATAAAACAAATCTAAGTCATTTGTTTCGTGCTGTTTCTTCTGACGAATAGCATATTTGAGTTCTGAATATCCATCATAGCCAAGCTTGTTGATACATCTTAAAATAGTGGAAGTAGAAACATGACAGCCTTGTGACAAGCCGCGAATGGTTAAATAAGCAACTTCATCGAAATGCTGCACAATGTAGTTATACACACGCATCTCTAATTCATTTAATGTTTTGACTTTCTCTGCATCAAACATGTATGGCTCCTCCAAAGTATCAACGGGCATAAAAACGGTTATATACCAAACAATTCCGTTGCAGTATCTGGATCTGTGTCATAGACTTCGAATGCTTCCCCGACACCTAGATCATGTTCTTTCATCGTGTTGACCATCGTTAAATGCGCCAACTCTTTCAAATTGTTTTCTTTACTTAAGTGTCCAAGATAGACCCGTTTTGTATTATCCGTCAAAATATCGGTCATCACCAAGGCACCATCTTCATTTGATAAATGGCCTCGATCACCTAAGATCCGTTGTTTCAAACTCCATGGGTACGCACCCATCCGCAACATTTCTAAGTCATGATTGCTTTCGACAAGATAAGCATCCGCACCTTTGATGATCCCACGCACATGGTCACTGCAATACCCTGTATCTGTCAACATCACAAAAGATTTGCCATCTTTGTAGAAACGATAAAATTGGGGCGCAGCAGCATCATGAGAGACGCCAAAACTTTCAATGTCAAGATCCCCCATTGTCAGGACTTTGCCCATCTCAAAAATATGCTTTTGCTCAACTGCAACATTGCCAATCATTGGATCCATTGCTTGCCAGGTCTTCGTATTGGCATACACATCCAACTTATATTTTCTAGCAAGGACGCCCACACCATGAATATGATCACGATGTTCGTGTGTCACAAGAATCGCATCTAAATCTTCCGGTTTGCGCCCAACTTCACCTAATAATGAAGTGATTTTTTTGCCACTCAAACCTGCGTCTACCAGAATACGCTTTTTACCGGTTTCGATATAAAGTGAATTACCTGAGCTTCCGCTGGCAAGAATACTCACTTGAAAGGCACTTTCTTCCTTCATCATGAATTACTTTACTTCCTCTCTGCTTGTTTCAACGTGTTCCATTATACCGATTTTTTTAAGGATTTTCTACTTTTTGTACTGCATTATTTGTAATGATCCGATTACTGAATGCATTAACAGTTTCGATTTGGACCGTATCATCGTTGTCAGATTTGAAGGCCACGAACCAAGCCGGAATATAAACATTTTTGTCCCTGACTTTCAAAATCATCGTATATGCCAACTCAGTCCATAAAATCGTTGAATGGCTAGGTAATTTATTATTCAGATATAAAGTATTGACCGCTTCTTTTTCTGAGTATATCGTCATTCTTTCTCTTAATGGCGTAATCGATGAAATATGTGTTTGACTGTATTTGGTGATTTGCAGTAAATTATCCGTATTCTCTAAGGTAATATCCATACGACTGGAACTATCATTGAATGGAATTCCTTCATAAGATTGTGCGGCAACGACTGTTGGATGAACGCCCTCAAGTGAGGATAGATTACTGATGTATTGATACTCATTGCCATACAATACCTGATCTGCTCGTTCTAAATAACCATTCACCGTTTCTTCTGCTTGGGCATCATCACTAATATAAAACCCGCCAGATGACACATGCGTCAATTGCTGTCCTTTAACCGTCGTTTCGCCGTTCAAGTTGTCAGCCGCTTGGGCTTCTTTCAAAGCTGCTGCCATATCTGTCTGCTCGCCACTCAAATAATAGCCGCTTAATGACTCATCTGACAGTTCTCCTGAAAAACGAATGTCTTCTGTGTCAAGGCGTTGCTCGATCGGAATCGTCTGATTAGATTGTGACACATTTTGCTGCTCACTGCGGGCTTCACTGTAAATGTTGAACAAAAATACATTCAAGCCTAAAAAAGCGAGGAAAAAAATCCATTCGATTCGTTTGAAATCCAATTAATTCTCCTCCCTTTCTGTCAGTTTCTCCATCAAATTATCATAGCTGATCCATTGCGCATCATAATTGACATACCATTCAGGCGTCAAATTGACCAACGGTGCATCTTTGATTTCTCCCCACTGATAGCCGACAATGATTTGTCCTAACTGGTCAGGTTCCGCACCAGCTGCCAATAGATTTTGCTTGATCGTCAAGCTGGAAGGCAATTCAACTTCAGTTTCTGAAGGAATGGGTACTTGGATCGCATTTAGACTGGCAGAAATGGCCATTTCACGACTCCCAGTTTGCCCACTATCAGAAAAAGTCACATTGATGACCCCTTGAGAGCCACTGCTGAACACTGGATAACCTTCAACAAAAACACGGTATTCCAAATGTTTGTCCTGTTGATCGAAATAACGGATCGTCCCGAAATTATTGCCTAATCGCTTAATATAGTCTGCACTGAGCATCGCTAAATCCACGTCTTCCGACTCTGAGATCGTCGTTTCGAATTTGACCAACTGCTGATCTTGTAAGACCGTCATATTCTGACCGCCTTCGTAATAATAGGTATCGACACTATCATCATTGATCTTGACATCTTTAGGAGAATTGAAGAACGCTTCTCGAAATAGGCTCTGTGATTGTGTCGAAGAATAGTAACTATATTTCTTCAATTTGATTGTGTCTTTTGTATAAAACTGATTGCTGTTTTCGGTGTCATCTTGCTGCATTTCTGTCCATTCGCGGGGATTATCCGCCAACAAACTTTTCACTTGCGCTTCATCCCAATCAATCGACCCTTCAATAACCTGATTCTTCTCTAAATCGATAAACTGGATCGTATGCGCATTTAAATCGAATTGGATTCGGCGAAAGGGCAAATGATCCTCTTCTCCTTTATCATTAAAAGATAAATCTAAGTCATAGGTTTCCTCGTAGTCTTCAAGATAAAAGGACGTATAATAGCTCAGTGAGATGCCTTGCGTCAATGTAGTTGCTTTAGCAAAATCCGTTTCATCGTCATAGGTCTTGACCGTCAAGTCACTGATCGAACTTTGATTGATCTCTTCTTGGATCGCACGGATCACCGTTTCAGAGTTGGTTTCTTTGATCTCCCCATCCTCTTGCCATGAAAGATAAAGCGGCAAAAACAAATCACTTTTTTGTTTATATGTCTGCACAGAGGGGTTGACTGTTGTATCTGTGTCCTCACTGCCACTGCTGTTGCCTGTGGGATTAAGCCAGATCATATAGGAGAAATAAAAACTCAAAGCAATCATCAAAATTAGCCCAACACGGATGACTTTTTCCGAGATTCTCATACCCACCAATCCTCCTCATACGGTTCATATGGCAACATGATGTAAAAGGTCGATCCGCGATGCTCACGACTTTCAGCCCAAATCGCCCCACCGTGTGATTTGATGACTTCGCGAGAAATCGCTAACCCAAGCCCCGTTCCCCCTTGCTGCCTAGCCCGCGCTTTGTCTACACGGTAGAAACGATCAAAAATTTTGGTCAGATCTTTTTTAGGAATCCCGAGTCCTTGGTCATTGATACTCAACACGATATTGTTGTGGGTTTCCATCAATTTGACCGTAATAATCCCGCCATCGGGAGAATACTTGATTGCATTGTTCATAATATTGTCGATCACTTGGATCATTTTATCGGTATCAACTTCGACCCACAACTCCCGCTTCGTGAATTCACGGCGGATCAAATACTTCTTGCTTTCATTGGTGACCATCATATCAAAACGGTCCAGCACAAAATTGACCAACTCATTGAAGTTGATGTACTCAGATTGTAATTGCGCATTGCCGCTGTCCATTCTGGAAAGACTAAGCAAATCGTTGATCATGCGGATCATCCGATCGGTTTCATCCAATGTCACTTTTAAGAAGTTCGGTGCAATTTCTGGATCTTTCCAAGCACCTTCACTCAATGCTTCAATGTAGCTGCGCATACTCGTTAAAGGTGTCCGTAATTCATGGGATACATTGGATACAAACTCTCGACGTTCCTGCTCATTTTGTTCTTGTTCCGTCACGTCGTGCATCACAGCCACCAAACCAGATATAAACCCAGACTCGCGGCGAATCATCGAAAAATCGATCCGCAATATCAAGTTGGCACCAGTTGCGTCGTTGCTCGGTCGCTCGATCAGCATTTCTTCCGGACTTTCCAATAGTTTGCGCAAGGTGTATTCTTCATCGATCTGCAACAAAGACAAAATCGATTGGCCGACTGCTTCTTCGGTTGTGACATTCAACAAAGACATCGCCATCTCGTTGATGGTGATCACTTTGCCTCGTCGGTCTGTCGCAACGACCCCATCGGTCATATGGGACAACACGCTATCCAAACGATTGCGTTCCGATTCCATTGCTTCTTGGGTTTCTTCGATTCGTTCCCCTAGTTGATTGAAGGTCTCAGCCAGTTGGCCCAATTCATCTTTCCCGTGGACCGCCACTTTACGACTGTAATCTCCTTTGGCGATGCGAATCGCTTGCTCCCGCATTTCACCGATAGGTTGTGTGATCGAGCGAGAAACCAACAATGCCACGACGATGGAAATCACCGCAGCGATCAAAGAAGCCGTCACAAATATCAAGGCTGTCGTACTCACTTCACTATATTTGGCTTCTAAATTGCTACGTAAATAGAGCGTGCCTAAAACTGCATCGCCTGTTGGTGATTGGATCGATTCCACAATATTGAAGACCCGTTGACCACTTGACTCATCATAGAGGACTTCACTGCGGTTTGTATCATAATCCCGATAATCATTTTTTTCGCCAACCGACCCGCGGTCATTGATATTGGTCGTTGCCCGAATGATGCCTTGTTCATCCACTACCCGCATCTCTAAGATTTCTGAGGAATTCGTGCTCGTCAAGATCCGATTCAACGATGTATTCATCGTATCCCAATCTAGACCGTTTTCTGAGTCCATGCGGCTCAATTCAGAACCTAGTGTAACGACCAGTGTACTCGCTCGTGCCTCCATGTCGCGTTTGAAGGCATCGACGGTTGTCTTTTCTAGTTCACGAATAAAATACGCCCCGATAATCTGGATCGCAATCAAGAGGATCAAGATAAATGTCAGGGCGATTTTGAAGTTCACTGATTGGAAAAAGCGAACCTTATTTTTCATCTCTTATTCCTGTTCTGGATTTCGCAAATAATAGCCTACTCCGCGACGAGTCACTAAGTAATTTGGATGACTTGGGCTATCTTCGATTTTTTCCCGCAAACGACGGACCGTCACATCGACTGTGCGGACATCGCCGAAATAATCATAGCCCCATACGGTTTGCAGCAAATGTTCTCGGGTCATGACTTGACCTAGATGTTTGGCTAAGTAATGCATCAACTCAAATTCCCGATGGGTCAATTCAATGGCACCGCCATTTTTGGTCACCATGTAGGCTTCTGGGTGGATCGTTAAATCACCAATCGTTAATTCGGCATTTGGGGCATCTTCGACTTCTTTTGCGGAAGATGAACCGCGACGCAGATTGGCTTTTACCCGTGCAACCAATTCTCGGTTCGAGAATGGTTTTGTCACGTAATCATCAGCACCTAATTCAAGGCCTAACACTTTGTCGATTTCAGAATCTTTGGCTGTGACCATGATGATTGGCATATCGTGGGTCTTACGAACTTCCCGCGCCACTTCTAAGCCATCCATTTTTGGCAGCATCAAATCTAAAATGATCAAATCTGGCTCGACTTCAGCAACTTGTTCCAGTGCTTCTTCGCCATCATATGCTGTATATACTTCATATCCTTCTTTAGTTAAGTTAAACTTGACGATATCTGAGATTGGTTTCTCATCGTCTACGACTAGGATCTTTTTCAAAAAATGTCACCTCAATTTTTTTTGGTTTCTTTTCTATTATACATGATTTGCTTATGCTTTTCATCTTTCCACAAATGTAACGGCTGTTTCTTAAGGAAAGCAAAATAAAAGAGAAAGACGAGGCCGTCCTTCTCTTTTCACTCATTCTTAGTCTTCTAATAGCTGAATCCCTATGCCTAACAACCCTGGTCCCGTATGCACGACCAGTGCAGGTGATATTTGGCCAAATAAAATTTCTTTGACTTTGGGAAATTCTTTCTCTAAGCGGATTTTCATTTCTTTGGCTTCTTGTAACGCATCGCCTTGCGCAACAGCTAAGCGTACGTGGGGATGATCCCCAACGAATTGTTTGATCAAGTCAACCGTTTTGTCCAAACTCTTTTTTCGACCGCGAGATTTGGCTACTGTATGATAAATGCCTTCTTCATTACAGGAAATGATTGGATTCAACTTCAAGGCGTTCCCTAAGATCGAAGCAACCAAACCGATTCTGCCACCTTTTTGTAAGTATTCTAACGTTGCGACATTAAATAAGACTTTATTCTTTGGTACCTCATTGGTCAGTTGGGTTTTCAATTGCGGCCAATCTGCACCGTTGCTTAGCAACTCAGCAGCCCGTATCGCTTGGAGACCCGCACCGATACCGATATTTTTCGTGTCTAGCACAAATACTTCCAAATCTGTTCTTTGCTCGCCGAGAAGGCGAACCACATTAAAGGTGCCACTTAGTCCGCTGGAAATCGTCACAGCAAAAACCTTTTCAAAGCCGTCAGCTTTGATTTGATCAAAAATCTTACCAATGGCTTCACCATCAGGCAACGATGTGCTAGGAATTTCTTGGGGCAATCGGGCATAGATTTCTTCTGCTGTGATATCGATTTTGTCTGTATAGGTACGGTCTTTATAGATAATTTGTAATGGCAGCATATACATCCCATACTGTTCCATGATATCTGCGGGTACATCTGTTCCTGAGTCAACTAATAGGGCAACTTTATCTTTATTCATGCGCGTCTCCTTTGTGGGTTTCTAAATAGATTTGTTCTAAGGCAATCATTTTTTCTGCCAATAATTTATTTGCAAAAGACCGTGAAGCCCCTTTGATAGCAATCAACTCGATAGCAATCGGCCGGGTTTCTGTTTGTTCTGGCATTCCTGCTGCTTCTTGTCCGACGATGCGAATGGCTTTTTCTTGCTCTTCACAGAACAAATTATATGCATTGCGAATCCCGACTACTTTGCCTTGGAACAAGATCCCTGTTTTGATTTCCGGAATCGTTAATACTTGTTTCAACATCGTGATAGCGATCAAAAAAGCCAAATGCTTTTGATTGTAGCGTTTTTTTTCAGGCGCTGGAATCATCCCTTTTTTGACATAATTATTGACCATTGATGAGGTCAATAACGGGTGCTTCTCCACTTGGATGACAGGTGAAAGATATTGATCGATCAAGGTAATCACTTGATCCATATATAATTCGAGGGTAGGTAGTTCATCCCAGCGCGGGAGGTGGAATGTTGCGATTGCTTCGCCCCACTTCTTGATCTCTAATTCTATATTCTCCATTGGTTCCTCCATTTTAAACAACAGAACTTAAAATCATCATAAACCAATCATCTAGTTTTGATAACTAGATTTAGTTTAGCATGGAATGAACGACATTTAAAGAGATTTAACTATGAATGTGCCATCTTTATCTCTTTTTTAACTGTTGTTATTCTCTATGGCTCATCAAAAAAACTACCCAGAAAAAATTGGGTAGTAATTAATGGACATCTGTCAGCAGCTTACAAATAGATAGGTTTGCGCTAGTTGCTCTAAAGCAGCTTTCCGTTTGGTTGCGGATTGAACCGATCAAAAACAACCTATATTTTCTGTTGCCAAGCTATCGAAATAGTGATACTATATCAAAGTAATAATTTGGGCCGTTAGCTCAGTTGGTAGAGCAGCTGACTCTTAATCAGCGGGTCGCGGGTTCGAGCCCCTCACGGCCCATTGGGTGCCAAACCCACGAGACTAGTACACTCTTGGCGCTTTCGAGCGTTTCGAAAAGAGTGTGCGTAGTCTCATTTTTTTGTTCATTTGACTATGTGTCATTTTTCACTTATATAAATCATGCTCCATAAAATGGAAGATGATTTATTTTGTCCTGTTAATTCACGATAAAAAGAACAACTATCCTCTTCTGTGATTTGAATCAATTTTTGTTCACTCATAGCCATGTCAGCGTATAAGGTATGCGGAATCAGTATTAACAGTATTTGAAACTTTGCTTCGATCAGCAACAGCTCCTTTAAAGTCGCAAAAAAAGAAACTTCTGATTCGCTGTACGTTATAAAATCCTGTTGCAGACCTTGGTAATACGCGTATACTTCCGGGAATTGATGAATATTTAAATCTTCAAAACACTGATTAAAATAGGATAAGTAATCCAAAGCAGATGTGACCTCTCTTAACTCCATTCAATGTTCCTCCTAGTTTTTTTATCACTTTATTTTTCAGCTGGACAATCCTCTAGACAGAAAGATAAGCAACTACCTAAAATCCAACTTTGTCGTCCATTATATATACTTAGACAACATGCAATAGAACTATATGGGATGATCGTTCTTTACTTAGCTTACCTGAAACGATATTGAGAATAAAATCATTATCTTCACCTTACTATGAACCGAGCAAATATCCTCGACTAAAGAAATCAGGGAAAAGTGCACAAAAACCTGCTTTGTTTAAAAAAAAGAACCGCAGATGCAGTTCTCCTAATCTCATGATGTCAATTGGCTTTTTCCATCATCCGTTCCCAATCGGCTTTATCCGGAACCGAACCAATCAACAGATAATCAGTCGTTAAGATATAATCCATCACATGTGGCGAATAATTGGTAATAATCAAATCGACTTGCCTGTCATTCAATTTTTCTTCAGTAAGATACTGTATTGGCATAAAAACCAAATCGTGTTTATCGCCTAGTAGATACTCTGCATGGACACGGATATTCTGACAAATAAAATGATCGCCCTCCAATAAAAAAACGATCGTTTTCGACTTTGGATAAAAGATATTCAAACTATCTTTCAACATTGTTAAACTGGCTGCAATATCTTTTATATATGTGTTTGAAAACGACAATAAGGATTGATTTTCGACCAAAAATCGGTAATTTTCTTTATACGAGCGGTCATGATTCGTCGTAATATACGTTGTGACCTCACTCATAACCTTGTTTAGCACAGGAGATACAGCATCATTTATTTTCCTTGATAGAAAAAAAGAATTGAAAAAGGCTGTTTTCTCTTTCAGGTCATGTTGATTGCAACCTTCCTTTTGTAAGTAAGTTGTGGTCATCTGTGCTACGCTTGGCCACAAGTTAAATCGTTCATAAAATAATACCTCATGTTTTATTGGCCCGATTGGTCGTTTGCAGATTGTCACCAAATAAACCCATGCAAATTCTTCTTCCGCCATATGAACACCGAAAACTCGCTCAATACCATGTATTAAATAAAGCAAGAGTTGATAATCTTCTTCACGATACACCATGTCACGTAATTCTTTAGGAAGCGTAATTTTGTTTCCTTGACGATAGCGCTCGATTGCTATATACAATGTGTAGTAAAAAGCTGCTGGTGTAGTCCCTGTACTCACTTCAAGATGACCAAGTTTATCCGATAACGTATCCAGCAATAAGTCACGAAGTGCTTGAGGAGGTGTCAATGTATGAGGTGTCAATTCACCTTCATAAAAAAAATCTTTGAAAAATTTTCTTAAACTGCCTTCAGCCCCAATAAAATTAACTGGCTTCAGGGATAATTCTAGCTCGTATTCTGCTAAAACAGGTTTGATTTGCAACAATAATCGACGCAGCGTACTTTCCGAATAGTTGTAGAAAAAAGCGAGTTCTTCAATTGTTTCCAGTTCCCCATAAAAAATATGTCCAACGATTTCAAACAAGACTTCCTTATCCAACAACTGCTTTTTTTGTTCCTTATATAATTCTGGATTTGTTTCGTAAAAAAAATACCCTCTGTTACGCTTATTAAAGACAGCACTCTTCGCAAAATATTCTTTAAGATAGTTCAAATCTTTAATAATGGTACGTTGGCTCACATCTGATATCTCGGTTAAGCTGACAACTGTAAATGCGCGCTCTCGTTCAATTGTATTCAACAATCGTAACCATCTCATTACAGATTGATGACCTACGAATTGTAATTGTAATTCTCGCATCTCTTCTTCCTCCTTTCTAATAAAACGCCTTCATTCTTTATGATAATACACAGTTAGAAATAAACCTACCAACAAATTTTTATTGGTAGGTTTTCTATTATCCTATGTCACATTGCTGTATGGATGTTTCCTTTTGTATTTTTTAGTTCCCTGGGACTGCACTTAATTCCCATAGCAATTTACTTTCGTAATTAGTTGCCATACTGTTTGCGGCACTTGGTACATTTAGCGCAACACTTTGATCTGCAGTGTGTGCATCACCAAAGCGATAGACCCATGTACCTTGGCCTTGTTCTCCCTCTGCATACAAGAGCGATTGTTTTTCACCTGGAATCAATTCAACTTGTCCATCAGTTTTCATTGTTGGCTCTGGATGATCCGTTGCACTATCAATCTGCCCATTAGTCAATTGGATTTGTGCGCCCAAAAGTGTATGACCTCTTTCACTTGCAAATTGCTCAAGTTGTGTGACAGATAGTTCCCATACTCCCCGGACATCTGAGGATCTACGGTCACTGATTTGAATATAATTTGGTCGTTCTTGTTTTTCACTATCATCTGACGTCACTATTGATTGAGCCTGTGCATAATATATTTGGTCCGACGCAGAAATTTTTTGTACCCCAAAATTAAATTGAGAAATGAAGTCTATACTAAATAAACCTTGATTCTCAGATAAATCTGGTTTATTTTCTGGTTCTACCTCAACTTCTGGCGCTAATGGATCTACAGGTGCGACAATTTCCGTATCATAAATATAATTCACTGTCTGTGCTGTATCTTTAAAGACGCCATTGACATTATCCGGTGTTTCAACAAGCAAATATCCTTCAATGTCTACCGCTTCTGTTTCATACTGATCCCCTATATATCCTGAGAGCACCTTTGTATCTGCTATTTTAGTACCTTTTGTATCTAGATAGTTGACTTCTACGTTTGCACCATCTATCCGTTCATAATGAACGTGAATGATTGTGTCCCCAGTGCCGAATATAAATAATAATTCTGGATCATCCGGCGCTGCATAAAAATCAGGATGATTTCCTTCAATCAATTCGAATGAATCAAAGCGATATCCCTCATTTGGTTCAGCAACGATGTAAATCAATTGGCCCGTGTTCACAAGTTCAGGTGCATGTACAGTTACCGTCCCAGCGTCTTTAGGAAATTGTACGATAGTGATCGTATACGTCGAAACTTCATATATATAGGTGACGAATTGCGCATCTTCTGTAAAGACTCCTGTGGCATTTTGTGGCATGGTTTTTACTGTCCATCCAGTAATCTCTGCTGCTTTTGTTGAGTACGTGTCTCCGTAATCGCCTATTAATTTTATAGGATCTGCCAATTGAATTCCTTTGTCACTTACAAATGTTACTGTAACAACCCCCGCTTGGATACGTTCGTATTTGGCCTGAACGATTGCATCGGTACTCCCCATCACAAAAGTCGTATTTGGCGAATCTGCGTTTTCAATGCGGCTACCAGCACCTGAAATCATTTCCCATTGAACAAATCGGTAGCCAGCACTCGGGTTGGCGCTGATAGAAGTACTTCCACCCATGACAAGGCTTGAAACATTCGCGCTAGGTTCCCCACCTTCTAGCAGGTTCGCTTGCAATGTCAGATTATACTTATCTTGTGAATAGACTGCTCGGATCGTTGTATCACTGCTTCCCATAGTGAACGTCGTATTCGCATTGGTTGCATTCGTAATACTACCGCCACTGCCGGTGATGATTTCCCAACCGCTGAAACTATATCCTGGATTTGGATTGGCATGGATTTGGGTCGTTTCACCTTGTGCCATTATTTCCGCATTCGCGCTAGGTTCCCCACCTTCTGGCAGGTTCGCTTGCAATGTCAGATTATACTTATCTTGTGAATAGACTGCTCGGATCGTTGTATCACTGCTTCCCATAGTGAACGTCGTATTCGCATTGGTTGCATTCGCAATACTACCGCCACTGCCGGTGATGATTTCCCAACCGCTGAAACTATATCCTGGATTTGGGTTGGCTTGGATTTCTGTGGTATCACCTTGTGCCATTATTTCCGCACTTGCGCTAGGATTCCCACCTTCTGGCAAGTTCGCTTGTAAAGTCAGACTATATTTATCTTGCGAATAGACCGCTCGAATCGTTGTATCACTGCTTCCCATAGTGAATGTCGTATTCGCATTGGTTGCATTCGCAATACTACCGCCACTGCCGGTGATGATTTCCCAACCGCTGAAACTATATCCTGGATTTGGGTTGGCTTGGATTTCTGTGGTATCCCCTTCAAACAAATAGTAATCATTTGCCATCGGATCTCCTGCTTCAATAAGATTTGCCTCTATGCTAAGAAAATTACCTGAAGAATACATAGGCATATCTACAATCAATGCATTGTAATCAGCTCTGGTCGCATTTGCACTATAAATACTTGAAAAATTTCCTGGTCGACTCGTGGCACTTTGCACTTCGGTAGCATTCGTACCAGATAAATATGCATCAACCATAGACCACTTTGCGATTACACTTCCAGACAACTCAGGAATGGTACTGTATAAAAGGAATTTCGCACCTGTGGTCATCATTACTTCTTCACCCACAATATACACCTTCGAGTCTGAAGAAGAATTGATAAGTAAAACATTATTAGTAGTTCCTTCATTAAGTAGACCGCCCTTATGAAGATACAATTCTGCACCATCTTGCAAAGATAAAACCGATCCATTCAGAACAGAAAAATTTTTGATTCCGGACGGAGTATCTGTGCCATCAATGAATATTTTTCCGCCATTCATTTGCACTGCAGCAGAATTACTGGCACTTAATTCAGCATATATCCAAGCACCATTGTACAAAGTAATATTACCACCATCACTTATAATCATAGATTGATTCAGAGTATTGCTCGGTATATGTCTATAAAAACTAACACGTCCTTCAATCACTATATCCGATGTTGTCCTCATTGGTGCATGAGATCTGATTAATATAGTCTCTCCAGGGTTGTTCCCACCGTGACGAATTTTAATCGCGGTTGTACGCTGATTTAAATCATTAATATTTGAAATAGTAAACCCTGATTGAATGACTATTTCCGTAACTTGTGGATTATTCCAAGCCAAACGAAAATCTATATGATCATTTACAATGATACTATTTGTCGCGTTGCGTCCTTCAAGATTAGTCTCTTCTGTAGTTGATATAGATTCAATTTCTTTTCTTTCTACTTCAGATTTTTGCTCTTCTATTTCAAGTGTATCGGAATGAGCCTCTAAGTTTTCTACTATGGTTGATTCTTCATCAGAAGCAACATCTATTGCCTCTTCTACAGTGGCTTCTTTTGCTGACGATTGAACAGTATAGACAGATTCTTTCTCTTGAATATCTGATTGCGGAATGGAAAAAGAGGTAACTCCGAAAAGATCATTAGGATCGATAGACGCTGGTTCTTCTATTGTGTCTTTGAGATCGTCGTTGCTACCTGCCTCTGCACGTAAAATCGATAGTGGCTGAAAAAATACCGATATCGTCATCGTTATTAGTACCACATGTAGCATGATTTTTTTTACTAAGTGATTCATGGCCTCTCCTTTCTTTTAAGGTGACTGATCATCTATTTCTTTGTGTCTTGCTTTTTTTTAGATAGAAACCAAGACTAGCAATAGCTAAAATAGACAACAACGCGAGCATCCCGATCATCCACCAATTGATTGGAGAGTCGATCGTCACATCTGCTCGGTTCAATGCCCGTGCTTGATTCGCCTCTATCGTAAATGTTTCTTCCCATGACCACTCCTGCCCTTCTGAGTAGGCTGTCAGTTTTAAGACATACGTCCCACTACGAAAACTCTCTCCGTTCAAATAGATAGGAAAATCAAATTGAGAGTTCGGAGCCATTTGCATGTCAGAACGACTGGTTTCGTAAAGAATATCCTCAGCACCTTCTTCACGAATCGTTGCATTGACTGTTAATTGATTTATATATGTTGATACTGGATTTTGAAGCGTTGCACTAATGACATTTCGATAATTTACTTGATTTGCAAATACATCCAACAAATCCAGTTCAGGATCGATTTTGGTTCGTTGATTACTTACTACAACCCCTAGAACATACGAAAATGCATTGGTAATTGCAATCCCCTCTTCATGACTATTCTCTCCGTCTTCTGGCAGTACTTCTTGCAACCGAATACCACCTGCAAGAACACCTTCAAATGACTCTTCGGGCATAGTAAGAGTAAGTGAAATGGTTTTTTTCTCCATCGGCTCTAAGTTTACTTCTCGTGGCGTTGTCATCAATGCATCTAGGGCAAATGGCAACGTCGAATCAGGGTCAGTTGCATCTTTGCCATACTCTACAAGACCATTCACATTCGTAAATGCCGTATGTGCACTCACTGTAACTGCGATTTCCTCATCAGAACTATTTTGAATCTCAATCTCCAATGTATCCGAGTCGCCAGCAGCTAAATTCAAATCAAAGTAACTACTCGCCCCATCATCTAGTTGACTCTCAGGTAAAATCGGTTGAACAAAAAAATTTAGTTCTGACTCTTCACCATACGCTGTTAACGCACTGATTGAAAACAACAGAAACAAACAGAAACACCCTAAAAGTTGTTTCCATGGTACACGTAGTTTATCTATACGCACGTAAGGTGTACTCCTTTCAAAAATAGGCAGAGAAGTCGTTCTCTGCCTATCTCAATTCTCTCTTTTTTATAATGGTGCACAAAGAAATGATTTCTATTTTATTAAGCACCTGGTACCGTTTCACCACTAGCTGCCACTGTTGAAGACAAAATCCATGTCAATTCAGCATTATATTCTGTTGCTGACTGGCTCGTTGCGCCTGGAACAAACAAGCGAATATGAGGATTTTCTTCGCCATCGTTCATCCAATAGACACTTGAACGTCCAGCCCCTTGTCCATCGTCTGCAGATAAAATATTCTGCGCTGCTCCCCCTGCAGCAAGCTCTACATCATGTGCTGAAGGTGTACTATTTTCAAGATGGCTCTCATATTCAACAATTCCACCATCAAAGGCAAGGGCTGCCCCTGACAATACGTCTCCTGCTGCATTGCTAAAATCACTGACGTTTACAGATAATACCCACCCTTCATGAGTTCCCCGCGTATCAATAATCTGTGCAAAGGAAGCATAGGGAACGGTACTTGTTCCTCCATTTGCTGCATATTGCTCAGCTGCCATATCATACCATTGATCATTAACAGAAATGGTGTTTGTGTTAAAGTCAAACGTTTCAGGTACATAAAGAATACGCAATGGGCCATTTCCACCTTGTTCAGGATCAATCGGATCAACAGGATCAATCTCTTCCGGTACTTCTGGTCCTCCAGGAATTTCCACATCGATATCTTCATCTTCGGCATCTGAAGCCTCAAAAGATACAGTATTATCAGTTATCCCAAAGCCCACTTCTTCAGCAAAAGCATTTAAACCTCCTGCAAAAATAGTGGTTGTTAACGCTGCTACTGTTGCCAAACGGATCATTTTCATAAAAAAACCTTCTTTCATTTTTTAGTTAAATATTATTCTTATTTTTTGAAACAACTATTGTTGGTAATTGATTATAATCAGACTAATTAATTGATTGTTTCTCCTGCCATACCTGGTGATTGATTCAGTTCCCAGGTTAATGTCGCTGCGTATTCAACTGCATCTTTGGCAGTTGCACCTGGAATATGAAGTAAAATCCCTTCATTTCGAACAATATCAGATGTGCTATTATTCAACTCCATTTGGTCACCCCAGACAACAGAAGATGTTCCTGCTCCTCTACCAGTTTCGGCAGCTAAAACAGATTGTGCTTCTCCTCCTGCTGACAAAACTAGATTTGCTGCATGTACCACCGGCTCATTCCCCTCATTTCCAACATACTCTAACGTTGGTGAGGTAAATTCGATTTCTGTTCCATATAAAGTAGTATTTCTTGTTTGGGCATCATTATTTTCGAAGTCAGATAATGTTACCCGTAAATCCCAACCTTCGTTTGTTCCACGTGTGTCTTGTACTTGAGCGAATGATACGTACGGGACATCGCCACTACCATCTTTTAACGGTTGTTGTTCAGCAATCATCGTATACGTACGATCTTGATTAGAAATCACTTGTTGACCAAAGTCCATCGTCGGTGCATATGCAATAGTCAAAGGTCCGGTATTCCCTTCGCCTTCTGGATCAATCGGAGCGATCTCAACATCTGGCCCGCCGTCTTCAGGTGCCACAGGATTGATGACTACTGTATCTTCTCCATTTCCATCTTCATCTACTGCAGAAAAATTTACTGTTGCATCGGTATCTGCTTTTTGAACTTCATTAGCAACCGCGCTTACGCCTCTTGCAAGAATCGTAGTAGACAACACCGCAACCGTAACCAATCGTATGAATTTCATTTTCTTTCCTTCTTTCGTTTAGTATTTCAAGAGTGCTTAAGTAGTTCTTTTTTGTTTCGCCCATAAAAACAACGCGGTTCCTATAAGGCATCCCCCAACACCAGCAAGCCAATGATAGGCAATTTCATCGGTTTGCGGCAATCGCTCTTCGGCTTTCGCCACATCTTTGATTGGGTTATTTGATGGGGGAGCTGGGTCTGGAATTTCACTTGGATCTTTCCAAACACCGGTGAAACGAATAGTTCCTTGCGTTTCAACTTGCTGTACTTCTTTTGCCATTCCATCAAGAGAAAACGCAGTAAAACAAGAGAGTATAGCAATCAATAAAACAAATGCTCCTAACCTTTTCCTTTTCTTTTTCATGTCCCTCCTCCTCTATTATTCGACTATTGGTTTTAGTCAAAAATCTTCTTTCCTATGGATGTTAGCAGAATGAAAAGACTTAAAACTATCTATGTAAGCATGCCTATCTCTTACTTGGCTAAGTATACATAGACGCCTAAGCGAAATACATTCAATAAGTTCACATGTAAGTGAACCCAATTTAGAACAATTCTAAAACAGCATTTTTTTCATCGACGGATTCACTTTTTCGATCACCCGTTCCCAGTCTTTTTTATTCATGATCGAATTAACCAAAACAAAATTTGTGTCAATATTTAAATCTGTTAGGAATTGTGCATAGTTGGTCACGATCAAATCTATTTTTTCACGTTTAATAATTTCTTTAGATAGTTTACTCAATGGAAGTGTAACGATTTTATTTCGATAGCCTAAAATATGCTGCGCAAGCATATGCATACTTTGGCAGATTAGATGGTCGCCTTCGAGTAAAAATAAAACTTTTTTGGGCAAACTATAAAATTCAATCAACATTTCACTATACATAGTCAAACTGACGCAGATATCTTCGAGGAAACAGGCGCTAAACGCCAACATGTCTTGATGCGCAGTCAAAAAACAAAAATTACGCGCAAAAGAGGCAGGATAATTTTCTTTTACAGCTCGCGTCACTTCATTCATCACTTTGTTTTCTGAAGGACTAAACGAATTATTGATTTTTTTTGAAAGAAAGAATGAGCGAATAAACGTTTCAACATCATTTTGATTCCACATATCAATGCCATTCTCTTGTATATAGTCTGTAGCAACTTGTGAAAGTATCGGCCACAAATTATACTTTTCATAGAATGTTCGTTCTTGATCTGAGCGATCAATCGTTCGTTTTCCAATTGCCACAAGATATACCCAACCAAATTCTTCCATAGGTAACCGTATATCAAATGCAGCTTCTAGCTCAGTATAAATCGAATAAAGCAACAAAAAATCTTTATCATTATGCAAAACTACTTTCAAATCAGCGGGAAGTGCGATCGCAAAACCATTTTGATAACGCTCAATCGCTATAAAGAAGCTATAATAAAAAGCGGCTGGGGTCATCCCTGAACCGACATCATAGCTTTCCAGATGGTGAACAAGCTGATTGATCACTTTATATAGATGGTTTGGGGGAAACAATGTATGAGACGTTTGCTCGCCAATGTAGTAAAAATCTTTAAAAAATTTGCGTAACGCCCCTTCTGATCCAATAATATCAATCGGATAAAGTTGCAGTTTCAGCCCATACGTTTCTAATGTTGGCTGGATTTGTAAGAGCAAACGTCTGACAGTACTTTCTGAACTATTGTAATAGTCCACCACATCTTCAATTGTCTCTTTTTCACCAAAAAAAATATTTCCGATGATCTCAAACAACAATTCACTTTGTATCAGTTTTCGTTTTTGTTTTTTATACCTCAGCAAATTGATTTCTTCAAACTGGTAGCCATTAACACCTGAGACAAAGTCAGCACTCCCTTCAAAGAAATTTTTTAAATAATTGATATCTTTGATGATCGTTCGTTGTGATACACCGGTTCGTTGTGCTAAATTTTTAATCGTAAAACAACGCTCATCTTCAACGATATTCAGGATTCGAAACCAGCGAACATTGGTATGACTACCAATAAATTTCATTTGTAAATCTCTCAAATTCAGTTTCCCCCTATCTAAATATGTACTTATTTCTGAACTTATATAAGACCTGCAGATCTATCATGCACGCTAAGCGTGTTCTTTTGGATAGTGATTTTCTTTCCTGTTTTTTATACCTTAGCAACAATAAAAAAGATTGTTAATTCATTATTTTCACATATCAGTGAAGTTTGATTGATCTTTCACATTTATTCTTCTCTACACTAAAATAAGAACATTTCAATTTGAGGTCGCTTGACGAATAAAGTTTTCCACTTTACATATCGATAAAATTAGATATAATAAAACACATGGAAACTATAGATATGTTTAAAGCGCTAGCGAATGAGCATCGCCTCCAGATTCTAAACTGGTTAAAAAATCCCACAGACTATTTTGTTCATGAAACAAATGTTGATATGGAAGAAGTCGGTGTGTGTGTGGGGGAAATCCAAAGAAGGCTTGGATTAACGCAATCCACCACTTCACACTATTTATCGATTTTACAAAAAGCCGATCTATTGACGGCTACTAGAATCGGCAAATGGACCTACTATCGACGGAATGAAGCAACACTTGCTGCATTGAGTGATTTCATCCGCTCGGAATTATGATCGTCGCAGGGCAGTATCCTTGCCCATGCGGCATCATCACATATCAATCGTCCTCCTTCTACTCTCATGTATCGATAAAATTAGATATGTAGTTTTGACCAATCTGCTTTTTTCGTTTGCCGTTCTAAAATCTGTCTATTTTCAGCAGCATTATTCTATGACTAATAAAGGAGTTCACATAAAGATGACCAAACAGTTAACTGATTCAATCAAATTAAGACATGGCGCGGTGTTAAACAATCGCATCGTCATGTCCCCTATGCAAACCCATTCTGGTCTACGAGATGGCTTTGCCTCTGAAGATACCATTGCGTATTACGCTGCCCGCTCAAAAGCAGCTGGCATGCTGATCACTGAATTTCATTATGTGAGTGAAAATGGCGGTCCTTCTTATGTACCAGGCTACCCTGAGCAACTTGCTGCTTATTCAGATGACCACATCAGCGGTCTGACTGAAGTAGCCAGTGCGTTGAAAAAAGACGGTAATAAAGCGATTCTGCAGATTCATCACGGTGGCAGAGCTGCCATTGGACAAGCCGTCAGTGGGCAGGATGTCGTTGCGCCTAGTGCCCTTGATTTTCCATTTTTGGATTATCCAGTTCGGGCATTGACTGATCAAGAGATCAACGCAATCATTGCTGACTTTGGCCAAGCAACCAGACGCGCGATTACAGCTGGTTTTGATGGTGTGGAGATCCATGGTGCCAATCACTATTTGCTGCAACAGTTCTTTTCTTCATGGTCAAATCAAAGAACAGATGACTGGGGCGGCGATTTGAACCGGCGAATGGCCTTTCCTTTAGCGGTTGTCCAGGAAGTCAAACGTGTGATTGCTGAAGAACAGGCCGCGGATTTTATTGTCGGGTATCGTATCAGTCCAGATGAGATCCATGGTGACAATGTCGGCTATACGTATAAAGAATCTGTTCAACTGGTTGCAGAGATTGCCAAACACGAACTCGACTATATTCATCTTTCCTTATGGGGCGGGTACGGTTCAAGCCCAAGTGGTGTAGATGCTTCTTATGCCTCATTATTTAAAGAGGTGCTAGATGATCAAACACAACTGATTATTGTTGGAGGCGTATTTGATGCCCAAAGTGCCGCTGACGCTGTTGCCAATTATTCAGACTTGATCGCAGTTGGTCGTGGTACCCTTGTTGATCCTCAATTTGCCAATAAGATCGTTACGGGGAATGGCGCTGATATTTTCCATGAAGTCTCGCCAGAAACGATGGCATATGTACAATGGACACCAGGCTTGAAAGAGGCTTTTACCCGTAAAGATGCCTTGGGATTGCCGCCTTTACCCGGTGGGGAAACGATTCAGTCGTTGCATACTGGTCGTTTTGATATGTATCGCAAAGCATAAATGCTATTCACTTAAATACGACTATACAAATGACAAAAAAAAACAGGTTGCCAACCGTTCATTCGTTGGCAACCTGTTTTTATTGAGATAGTGACTTATTGATTGATTTTACGATAGTTTTTGTCAAAATAGCGACCTTCACGGATGTCGGCCGGCATGCCATCATAAGGCTCTTCGCTAATCACATCTTCGTTATCGATACCGGCATCCCCCATATAAGTAATTGAAGCAAATTCAGGAACGACCAATTTAGGATATGTTTCATATTTTTCCCGTGCGGCTTCCATTTCTGCAATATGTTCATTTTGGAAAGTTACCGTGATCTCTGGGTGTTCTTCCACCCATTTAGGAAAGAAGATCGTTCCATGTAATTTCTTTTCGTTTGGCATAAAGTCTAATGCGACATCGGTGCCTGTAGGTTCCGTCCAAGTAATTTTGAAGACGCCTTCTGTTAATTTGACCATATCAACGGCTTGATCTTTGACCCAACGGCCTTTGACCATCCCTCCATGGATACGGTAATCAACGGTATGGTCATTTTTTGCATACCATTCGTATTCCCAACCGTTATCATACGTATAAATAAAATGTGTGCCAATAAAATCTGCTAATTCTTTGAATTCTTTCATGCCGAAGCATCTCCTTTGATTAACATGTAATAATTTACATGTTTTTGATTACGTGTTTATGATATAATGGTTTCAGACATTTGTCAAGGAGGAAATATCATGGCACGAAAAAATACCCTACGTTACATATTATTAGGTTTATTAAGTAAAAAAAGGATGTCCGGCTACGATTTGCGTCAATCATTCCAAAATGAGATTGGTGAGTTTTGGCAAGCACAACATAGTCAAATCTATCCAGAGTTAGCAAAGATGGAAGACAATGGATTGATCACTCATGCCATCAAAATTTCAGGAGAAAAATTGGAAAAAAAAATCTATCAATTAACCCCTGATGGCGAAAACGCATTAAAAGAATGGATCCATACTGCAACCGATGAACTGCCCGTTAATCGGGATGAGTTTGTCTTGAAGCTGTTTTTTATCAGCGATATTCATGATCCAGCTTTGATTGATATCGTCCAACAGCAATATGATCTCCATGAAGCCAAGCGTCATCATTTGGTCGCTCGAGAACGGGCCTTGTTTCCGACAGCATCGGACCAAGAAGCCAACTACGGTCATTATTTGATCCTGGCCCATGCCATCAACCGTGAAACAGAGTATACTGGATGGTTGCAGCAGGTGTTAGCAAAGATTACTGTTTAGCTAAGTTTTTGTCTTTATCGCTAAGTACAAATAAAAACGACGTACCTCTTGATCGTGGGGTTCGTCGTTTTTCAATTATTCCCATTTCAAATCCAAATGTGTCAACATCTCTTGATAGGCTGTCGAAATACGTTGCTGTGTGTCTTCGTCTACTTTGTCGACGTTTTTTCCACCTGCAATATAGTCTTCTGCTAAAACAACCTGAAAATCATAGGCTTGCACGGTACCAAATTCCCAATCGTGATAGGTACGTCCTTCAATTGGTACCTTTGATACCCACGTTGGATGAAGTGTGACATTGCTTAAAAAAGTACGTCCTGCTTCTTTGGTGACTTCAACTTCAGGAATCACGCCCCGTTCGGTCCAATAATTGCCATCGATCGTTTCATACCGTTGATTGGACAATAGATTGCCCATTGAATAAATAATAAATTTCTTTTCCCCATCTTTATCGATCACCTCAGTTGGTTGCGCTACATGAGGGTGACCGCCGAAAATAATATCGGCACCAAAATCCACCATTTTTCGATAGATCGTTTGCTGTTCTTCCGATGGTTGCATGGCATACTCCACACCAGCTTGGGGCATAATGATGGTTATATCCGCAATCTGTTCTGCCTCCTTGATATCTGCTTCAAGTTGCTCTAAGGAAAGATCATTCAAATACTGTGCGCGCGCTTCTTGACTCAAGCTGTTTTCTAATCCATTAAATCCATAGGCATAAGCCAGCATTGCGACTTTTATGCCCTTGACGTCCTTCACTAAAATCCCGGAATCGTCTACATTGACCCCTATCGTATCTAAGCCAATATCTCGAAAAGCAGCAGCTGTTGATTTCAGCCCATCGAGTCCTGTGTCTAGAATATGATTGTGTGCCAAATCAATGACATCAAATCCTGCCTCTTTTATACTATCCACAACATTTGGCGGTGCATTGAACAAAGGAAATCCTCCAAGCTCTGCCTCTGGATTGATCGTGCCTTCAAAATCGCCGAGTGCAAGATCGGCACCTGAGATGAGCGGTTTGATTTCCGTATAATCGTTGTCAAAATCATACGTTTCGCCATCAAAGGCACTCAAATACAACGGGCGATGATAGAGCATATCCCCACTAGCTGTGATCGTGATAGTTTGGCTTTCTGGTTCTTGTGTCTGACTGGTTTCAGCTGTCGTTGCTTGGCTATTTGTTGTTGTGATCGATGATGCTTGTGTATCTCCCGCAGAATAGAAGGTCTCCCATGGAATCAAAACGTACATTGACAGTAAGAGCAACAATGTGATGGATGTCCCAAAAATCAATCGATATATTTTTCTTTTTCGTATGGCTTGTTCCTTTCGCATCAACTCTGCCTCCTTTTTAAACCCCATCATTAAAAAGCATTCCCATTATACTGTATTATACCAAATGATTATTTTTATACCTAGTAAAAACAAAAAAACAGCTCATGATCGAGCTGTTTAAGGTATTTGCTAAATTCTTTGATTCTTCAAATTGGGGAGTGCGCCTGCTGCGATCTTATCCTCTCTTGACGCATGCACGATCATATATTTATTTTTTGCTAACAATAAAGGATTTTGGCTTGCTTGTGTCAACAAATCATTGGTTCCTCTTAAAAGGGCCACTAAAGTCGTATAGCCTTGGTCATCTTTTTTTAACGGGCTATAATGTAATGTTGTACTATATAGTTCAACAGCTTGGCCTTTTTTCAATAAAAAAGTCTCCATCTTTGCCACATCATAATGGGCCTCAATCATATCTGCTTGTGCACCTAAAGGCAGCAAACAATCGGTCAATGCAATCACAACTTCACTGCCCATGTGGTATTCAACAGCCGTTGTTTCAGTATTTTGGCCGGCACAGATGCCTAATTGGATCTCCATATTGCCGTATACATTCTCTTTCAGCCAATCATACAATGATGTGCTTTCTAAGTTAGCTGTACTTGCCTCATAATGATTGCCTGTTCGTGGAATCTTTTCTATCAGTTCTTCATGGTGTGTGTTAACAAAATCAACAAAATCGAAGCCTTTTAATTCTTGCCCATAGCGTGCAAATGTTTGTTCATTTATCTCTTTCATGCCATTTGTCATCCCAATCCTCGTCTATCTTTTTACGCTTGTAATACAACATTCAAAATCTGTGTATCTTCTTCTGCCTGGCCATTGTCTGAAGTAGTCACTTCCGCAAATTGTGCAGTATTTGTCACGATCACTGGGGTAATCGTTTCGTAACCCGCTTCTTTGATCGCCGCTAAATCAAATTCTACTAGGGTATCTCCTCGTTTGACTTGATCACCGACTTGTTTATGAACGGTGAAAAACTGCCCTTCCAACTCGACTGTATCCAAACCAATATGCATCAGAATCTCTACACCAGATGTGGTCATCATGCCAATCGCATGCCCTGTCGGGAATGCGACAGTGATCTCACCATCCGCTGGGGCTGTCAACTTGCCTTCACTCGGAATGATTGCAACCCCTTTCCCAAGCATACCGGTTGAAAATACAGTATCGGGCACTTCACTTAAAGCCACGATTTGACCGGCTAGCGGGCTAGTCAAAACCAAATTATCTAATTCAGTTTGATTGTCTGTATTTTTTTCTAATACTTTAGGATCGTATCCGAATAAGAAAGTACCAACTGCTGCTCCAAAAAATGCAACCGCTAAGGCGATGAGAAATGGTACGAATCCTTCACCTAAGAAAACTGGAATACTTAACAAACCCACTGGACCTGCTGCAAGGGCAGCACTATTGCCCGCACCAGCAATACCACCTGCAACACCGGCAGCCGCTAAAGCAACATAAAACGGCTTTTTAAACTTCAAATTGATGCCATAAATGGCTGGTTCTGTAATACTGAATAAAGCCGTGATCGTCGATGACAACGCTAATTGTTTAACCTTAACATCTTTCGCTTTTAGAAATACGCCGAATGCTGAACCAGCTTGAGCAAAATTTGATGGGCCAGTCATTCCATTGATTGTATTTCTTCCGTACAAAGCTAAATTATTATAACTAATTGGGACGATTCCCCAATGGAGTCCAAAAACGACCAATAATTGCCATGCAGCACCTAATATGACCCCACAAACGATTGGACTGAGAGAGTACAAAAATTCATACCCATTCCCAACAGAATTACTTAAAAATGAAGTGACCGGACCAATGATCAAATACGTTGCTGGTATTGTAATACCCAAGCAAATCATTGGTGTTAACACATTTTTAACGACCGGATGAATAAATCGGTTACATAAATATTCGATTTTTGACAGAAAATATACTGCGAAAATAATCGGTAGCACAGAGGAAGTATATCTTGCCAAAATGACTGGTACACCGAAAAAGTCTAAAGACGCACCATCATTAAATGCTTGTACCAAAGTTGGATACAACAATGCTCCACCGACTACAGCTGCTAAAAAACGATTGGCATCAAATTTTTTAGCAGAGGTGTATGCGAGTAATATCGGCATGAAATAAAAAACTGAATCTGCCGTTGCATTTAAAATCATATAGCCCCCGCTGTCAGCAGACAGACCCAACTGCGTTGCAATCATCAACAACCCTTTGATCATTCCTCCACCAATCAATGCAGGTAATATCGGTGTAAATATGGAAGAAACAAGGTCAATTGCCTTATCGATAAACTTTTCATTTTTCTTGTCAGCTGAAGAAGATACATTGTCAAAATGGTTCAGCTGTGTTTGTTTATTAATTGCTTTATACACGTCTGAAACAGTATTGCCTATGACAACTTGATACTGACCGCCACTTTGGATAACGCTCACTACACCATCCAAATTTTCTAAATTGGTTTTATTCGCTTTTGATTCATCTTTTAGTTTAAAACGTAAACGTGTCGCGCAATGGACCAATGAGTTTACATTTTCTTCCCCACCAACATTATCAATGATCAAAGAACCTAATTTATTAAAATCCATTTTATTCTCTCCATTCTTGTTCAATCAACTACACCTTGTTAGCGATTACATTTACCGTCAATTACTTCATAAAAGTTTACAAAGTAATTGAACAACCCAACTAACGATTTCGACTCGCCATTCTAAAGTACGTATATGGTTTGCCTTTCAATGATATGGACAACTGCATCACATTTTCTGGGGTCGTACATCCTGCAAAACCACCATCGCCGATTGCATGGATATCCGCACCTGTTTCTTTCATCATCAACGCAATCATCCGGATCGTATCTTGATCAGCACCTTCTACAGAACTATTCAAGAAGGTCATCGCTAACGTACCAGGTTTATACGTATGAACAAACTGCACCAAATCTTGGATCATATGCACACTGATACCATGGCGTGAACCTGGTGCAGGCAGATCGATGACATCGGCTCCTGCATCAATCAATTCTTTGATGATTTCTTTGGCATCGCGTTTGGCCAGAGGATCACCTAAAACTTTTTCATCGATGCCATCTTCCCATTTACCAGAGAAGATCAGCGTATCCTCTCCTAAAATTTCACGGGCTCTTTTGGTGGTTTTGATAATATCATCGATCGATGTGCCTGAACCTGGATTTCCACCTAAAACAATAAAATCTGCGCCTAAATCTTTGGCTTTTTGGATATGGGCATCAGTTGCCAACATACCTTCTACATCATACAGTTTTTTCTCTACAACTTTATTTTTCCCAGGGCAACCTAGATAAATCCCCACTGGAATATTTACGCGTTTTTTTAACTCGGCTAAAGACAGCCCTTGCAGACCAGGATTATTGGTTTCATCATTTAAATTGAATGTATTCAACATGACCATATCGGATCCGAATGCTGCCATCAATTCTGTATTGGTCACACCACGAACTAATCCTTGACTCGCAAAAAGCAAATGCTGTGCCATCACGACCCTACCTTCGGATTTAAAAATTGAACGCTTTAAATCTCGCCCACTCATTTGCTCTATGTCTGTTTTTGATGCACTGATCAAACGTGTTACTTCTGCCATCGCTATTCGACTCCTTCAATAAATAAACTTTTCTACTATTTTACTTTACTCATTTTCCGCTTCAATTTCTGCAATCATTTGTACACGATTGGCATGTCTGCCGCCTTCGAACTCTGCATCCAGCCATTCTTTAACGATCATTTTAGCCAATTCACTGCCAATGACACGAGAACCAAAAGCCACAATGTTGGTATTGTTGTGTTCTTTTGACAATTTGGCTGAGTACGGTTCACTACAAACAACGGCACGAATGCCTTTGACTTTATTTGCAGAAATCGAAATACCGACACCTGTGCCGCAAATCAATATTCCTCCATCAAACCTACCACTAGCCACTTCTTCCGCGACTTTTTTTCCATAGCTTGGATAGTCTGTTCGCTCTGAAGAATACGGACCAAAATCCTCTATTTCATGGCCTAATTCTTTTACATAATCAATAATTGCTGGTTTTAATTCGATGCCTACGTGATCACTGCCAATTGCTAATTTCATTTGTTTTGTTCCTCCTTATTGTTTTCTCTTAAATTTGTAAGAGATTCTTGATAGCTTGCTTCCTTTCCAAATAAGGCAGAAGTGCCTAATACAAAACCGACAACGCCTTTTTTATGCAGCGAAGCTACTTTCTCTGGCGAGATTGCACCGTCAACCATGATTTGATAATTATACTGGTTGGCTAACGCTGCGAGCTGGTCAATTTTTGGATCCACATAGTCCAAATATTTTTGTCCCGCAAAACCAGGGTTGACCGTCATCACCATCACATAATCGACTAAAGGCAATAACCCTTGGATACTCTCTACCGATGTTCCTGGATTGATGGCGATCCCCGCTTTCTTTCCTTTTTGGCGGATGACATCTAGTGTTCTAGCAGCTTGTTGATCGGCTTCCGGGTGGATATAGATGATATCAGCCCCTAAATCTGCAAATTTTTCTACATATTTGCTGGGCTCCTGGATCATGAGATGGACATCGACTGGTTTATCAGTTGTGGCTCTGACAAGCTCAAAGTCCTGTAGCCCCATACCAAAGTTTGGAACAAAACTGCCGTCCATAAAATCCATGTGAAAAATATCGGCACCGGCCGCTGATAATCGTTGTGTATCCTTTTCTAAATTTGAGAAGTCCGCACACATCATTGAGGGACATAATAATAAGCTCATCCTTTTCCTCCTTGAGATAACGATTACCCATCGGTCAAAAAAATATTTGAGTAATCGTTTTCCTTTTGTTAAAGCTAATATAGCACCCTCTTTTAGTGATGTCAATCATTTTTTGCGCGATTCATGTTGAATGACTGGGTCAAATATGAGAAAATATGATGAAACAATCGTTTGAAGTGATAACGATTACTCAAAGGAGAAACCCATGAAAAATTACTCTATCAAAGATATTGCTGCTATCGCAGGTGTTTCTGTGGCCACGGTCTCACGGGTGATCAATGACAATGGTCGTTTTTCAGAAGAAACCAGAAAAAAAGTCCTGCAAGTGATTGAAGATACCGGTTATAAAATGAATTATACTGCCAAGAATCTAAGGATGAATAAATCTTTTTCGATTGGTATTTTAGTACCTGATATTAGCAATTATTTCTTTGCGACAGTGGTTCAGCAGTTAGAAGAGAGCCTATTTGATAAAGGTTATTCAACCATCATCTGCAATACCTCTCGCAGTTTAGAAAAAGAACGGGCTTATTTGCGAATGCTAGAAGGAAAAGGTGTTGATGGGTTGATCGTGATTTCTGGCGCCGAGGCCTTTGAATTTGATTCTTCTGGTTCTGACAAAAAAATTCCCTATGTTTGTATCGACCGTGAGCCAAAGATCAAAGCAGATACGATCTTTATTTCATCGAATCATTACCAAGGCGCATTTGAAGCGACAGAAGAATTGATTCGCTCAGGTTGCCTTCATCCAGTCATTGCCATGCACAATCAAAAGTCAACAAGTGCGAAAGAGCGGTTGAAGGGCTTCAAAGATGCCCTCAAAAAAAACAATATCGTTTTTGTCTCCCACAAACATCTGCTGACACTTTCTTTGGATGAGGCCCATTTTCCGCAAAATATTGCCTCATTTCTGGCAGAAAATCCGACAGTTGATGGCATTTTTTCAATCAATGATTTGATTGCGTTGCAACTGTTGGCTTATTTCCAAAAGCACGATGTATCTGTTCCCTCTCAATTGAAATTGATTGGATTTGATGACACGATATCAGGTCAATATACGACTCCGACATTATCTTCTGTGCGCCAAAACACAACTTTGATTTCTGAGCATGCAGCAGAAGCTTTGTTAGGTTTGATCAATAAAGAAGGTGCCTTAAACAGAGAAATTATGGTCCCTGTAACATTGGTCTTACGAGAATCGACACGATAAAACAACGCAGGAAGGACTCACACTTTGTGTCCTTCCTGCGTTGTTTTGTTTTTATCTTCTGAAACCGGACAGGCACAATGACAGTCCGAACAGCTATCTTTTCTGAGCATTTTGACAATAACCTTTGCGGTATACCCAAATATCAACAATGCGATGATAATCGTTGCGATCATTTGCTCCCTCCTATGACTTGAATCGTTGGGGTCGTTTGATGGATTGGTTTCTTCACCAGCGCAAAAATCAGACCGCAGATAAAGAGAACTGCGATACCTGTTCCTAGCGTTAAAGATCCGCCTTCAAATAGGACATGCCCTAGCTGATAGACAACGAAACTGGCACAATAGGCCAATCCACATTGATAGCTGATAGCCAACCAAGTCCATTTGCTGTCGCCCATTTCACGATGGATCGCACCGATGGCAGCAAAACAAGGCGCGCATAACAAGTTAAAAATCAAAAATGAATAGGCCGCAACTGCTGTATAGTCATTTCTCAACAACTGCCAGATTTCATTGCCACTTTCTGAGATTTCTCCTGTTTGTCCATAGAGGATACCAAATGTGCCAATCACATTTTCTTTGGCAATCAGCCCAGTGATCGTTGCCACCGTTCCCCGCCAAGTCCCCCAGCCTAAAGGTGCAAAAATAGGGGCCATCAAGCGACCGGCTGCTGCCAAAATACTTTGATCCTCCGTCACCCTCGCCAGTGAAAAATCATAACTTGAGGCAAACCAGATCAATACACAGGCGGCAAAGATGATCGTTCCTGCTTTCTTGACAAAGGCAATACCGCGATCCCAGGCACTCTTGAAGACGGATGACACCTGCGGTAAATGGTATGCGGGCAATTCCATGATGAACGGCGCAGGATCACCAGCAAATAACGCTGTTTTCTTTAAAACGATACCAGATACAACAATTGCGGCCATGCCAATAAAATAGGCCGATGGCGCAACCCACGTACGACCTGGGAAAAAGGCACCGGAGATCAACGCGATGATCGGTAATTTCGCAGAACAAGGCATAAAGGTCGTCACCATGACTGTCAAGCGCCGGTCTTTTTGGTTCTCGATCGTGCGACTAGCCATAACACCAGGTACGCCACAACCAGTGGCAATCAACATGGGGATAAAGGATTTCCCAGACAAGCCGAATTTACGGAACAGCCGATCCATCACAAATGCGATTCGCGCCATATAGCCGCAATCCTCCAAAATTGCCAAACAGAAAAACAACACGAAAATCTGCGGCAAAAAACCTAATACTGCCCCGACACCAGCAACGATCCCATCTTGGATCAATTCCTGCATCCACTGTGCGACATGCCATTGATTCATCCATTGATCAAGAATCTCTGGGATCCAAGATCCGAATAAAACATCATTGACCCAATCGGTACCAATCGTCCCCACTGTCTGGATCGACAAGTAATAGATCAACCACATAAAAAATGCGAAAATCGGCAGCGCCAGCACACGATGGGTCAATAAGCGATCAATGTTGTCACTGATCGATAGTCGCTGGTCTTCCTGGCGGATAACAGCCAATGAAAGCAGGTCTTCAATAAAGCCATAACGTTCATTCACCAATATGGCATCACTGCTTTCTTTGAATATCATCTCTGCGATGGCGATCGTTTCAGCGATTTCTTTTTGCTGTAGAGGCGTTAAATCGATCTCTTGTGTGACCAACGGGTCTTTCTCAAATAGTTTGATCGCTGTCCATCGCCGTTTTGCTTCAGATAAATCAGCTGGCAATTGATGACCAATTTCAGCTAAAGCCGACTCCAGTCGTGGATCATACCTGAGAATGGCGGCTTGTTTTTTTGCAGACTGTTTGGCCGTGGACATCATTTTTTCCATTCCCTGCTGCTTTAAGGCGCTGATTTTCACGACGGATAT
Source organism: Enterococcus sp. RIT-PI-f (assembly GCF_001297065.1). Classification (GTDB taxonomy): domain Bacteria; phylum Bacillota; class Bacilli; order Lactobacillales; family Enterococcaceae; genus Enterococcus_D. Next base: position 97,565 of record NZ_LHOX01000022.1, read on the forward strand.
GCCTAAGCCATAGGCCAGTTTGTCAATATTCAGCTGAATGCCTTTTTTCTTCAACAAATCACTCATGTTAATGGCGACAACGATGGGCAATCCCATTTCTAACAGTTGCAGCGTAAGATACAAATTTCGTTCTAAGTTTGTCCCATCTACGATATTTAACACCGCATCGATCGATGCTTCTTGCAAGTAATTGCGGGAGATGACTTCTTCTGGTGTATATGGAGACAATGAGTAGATGCCTGGCAGATCCTGGATCGTGATCAGCTTATCTTTTTTGTATTTGCCTGACTTACGTTCAACTGTTACACCAGGCCAATTGCCAACGGTCTGTTTTGCACCAGTCAACTGATTAAAGGTACTTGTTTTGCCGCTATTGGGATTACCGACCAACGCACATTGCAACTGCATCTTACACCCCCTCCTTTTCAACAAGAATGTGGGCCGCTTCATCTTTACGCATTGACAACTCGTATCCCCTGATCCGAATCTCAATCGGATCTCCGAGTGGGGCCAACTTGACAACTTTTAGGGGAACTTTTTTCGTCAAGCCCATATCCATGAGTCGGCGTCGTAGCGCCCCCACGGCAGCAATACTGGTTATACGCGCTTCTTCTCCGACGACCAATTGATCTAAAGAAGTGATTGTTTTCTCTTGCAGGATTGGCGTGACATCGATTCTTTCCATCACGGAGGTGTCTAATGCAATCCGGTTGTCTTGATATAAGAGGATTCCCCCTTGATGATTCTTTTGTAAAATGATGACTTCTGATCCCTTACGCAACCCCAAATCATGAAGATGGGCTGTTACGGATGGTTCTGTCCGGATCGAATCGATCCGGTAGGTAGAGGAACCCTGAGTTTGCGCCATTTTCATCTATTTATACGCCTCCTAGCAAATCATTGTGTGATAAAGCACAATCAAATGAGAATGATTATCATTATAATAGAGCCGATTATACTGAAAGTCAATGGTCTATTCGATTTGATTTGACATTCACTTCACAATCAAATTTTTTTTTAATCATTCCGTTTGCATATCGCCTTTCTACCATGAGGATAAAGCCCGATTCCATCCTATTTTAGCGTAAATATTCCTTGTATAAAAAACGTGTTAACACTATAAATAGTGTATGCGATTTTCACAAGCACAATATATAGTGTTTTTCCGTTGACTTTCTCCGAGAGTTATTTATACTAATGTTTATAGAGAAATTACGTGGAGGAATGACACATGAATATTAAATTATTTTCTAAAAACAACTGCATGCAATGTAAAATGGCCAAACGCTTTTTAAGCGAAAATCAAATCGCTTTTGAAGAAGTAAATATTGACAATGAACCAGAAGCTTTAGAATTTTTGAAAGAACAAGGGTTCCAAAGTGTACCTGTCATTACATCTGACGCACAAACAATCATTGGTTTCCGTCCAGATCAATTACGTCAATTGGCGAGCTAAGATTTTTTTCAATTCGCTGCTTTTTGAGGGATTTGTCAGTCGCAAGACCGCAAATCCTTTTTTATACGTACAAAATAAGAAAAGAGGTTAGCCCGATATGAGCTTGAAAGAAATCAAAGATGTCAGCTATTTCAAATTAAATAATGAAATCAATCGTCCAGTCGACGGTCAAATTCCATTGAACAAAGACAAAGATGCTTTGGCGGCATTTTTTAAAGAAAATGTTGAACCCAATACACTGACTTTTGCGACTGCAATGGATAAAATCAATTATCTTATTGAACATGACTACTTAGAAGAAGCATTTATCCGAAAATATGACCCAGCTTTTATTGAAAAATTATATCAATTCTTAGACGACCAACACTTCACCTTCAAATCATTTATGGCTGCCTACAAATTTTATTCGCAATATGCCTTAAAGACCAATGATGGGACTGCTTATTTAGAACGTTATGAAGACCGGGTTGCTTTCAATGCACTGTACTTTGCGGATGGCAATGAAGAATTGGCCTTAAGTTTAGCTGATGAAATGATTTATCAACGATACCAGCCAGCAACACCTTCTTTCTTGAACGCTGGCCGTAAACGCCGGGGCGAATTGGTGTCTTGTTTCTTGATCCAGATCACCGATGACATGAATGCGATTGGGCGCGGGATCAACTCTGCACTGCAATTATCGCGGATCGGCGGCGGTGTCGGTATCACCCTTTCTAACTTACGTGAAGCTGGCGCACCAATCAAAGGATACGAGGGTGCAGCAAGCGGCGTGATGCCTGTGATGAAATTATTTGAAGATAGCTTCAGCTATTCGAATCAATTGGGACAACGTCAAGGTGCCGGTGTGGTGTACTTAAATGTCTTCCACCCAGATATCATCAGCTTCTTATCTGCAAAAAAAGAAAATGCTGACGAAAAAATCCGTGTCAAAACGTTGTCACTAGGTGTGATCGTCCCTGATAAGTTTTACGAATTGACCCGCAAAAATGAAGATATGTATTTATTCAGTCCATATAGTGTAGAAAAAGAATATGGTGTACCCTTCTCCTATGTGGATATCACCAAAGAATACGACAATCTGATCGCGAACCCACGGATCCGCAAAACAAAAATCCGTGCGCGAGATTTAGAAAACGAAATTTCTAAACTACAACAAGAATCAGGTTATCCTTATATCATCAATATCGATACAGCCAATCGTGCAAATCCAATTGATGGCAAAATCATCATGAGCAACCTATGTTCTGAGATCTTGCAAGTACAAGCACCTTCTGACATCAATGGCAAACAGGAATATGACGTCCTTGGTACGGACATTAGTTGTAACCTCGGTTCAACCAATATTGTTAATTTGATGGACAGCCCTGATTTTGGGCGCTCTGTGAAAGCGATGACCCGGGCCCTTACATTCGTCACAGATGCTTCAGATATCGATGTTGTGCCTTCGATCCAAAATGGCAATGCCTTGAACCATACCATTGGTTTAGGTGCCATGGGCTTGCATACCTATTTCGCCAAAAATCAAATGCATTATGGTTCTCCAGAATCGATTGAATTCACGGATCTTTACTTTATGCTCTTGAACTATTGGACATTGGTTGAAAGCAATGCGATCGCTAAAGAAAAAGGCGAAGTCTTCCACAACTTCGAAAAATCAGCCTATGCAGATGGCAGCTATTTTACACGCTACATCGAAGGTTCATATCAACCTACCTCTGACAAAGTCAAAGCATTGTTTGATGGGATTTTCTTGCCAACTGGCGAAGACTGGGCAGCGCTCGCGCAAGCTGTCAAAGAAACTGGTTTGTACCACCAAAACCGTTTAGCAGTAGCGCCGAACGGATCGATTTCTTATATCAACGATACGAGTGCAAGTATTCATCCTATTACCCGAATGATCGAAGAGCGCCAAGAAAAGAAAATCGGGAAAATCTATTATCCTGCGCCTTATTTAAGCAATGATACGATTGGGTACTACCAGTCCGCCTATGATATGGATATGCGTAAAGTGATCGATGTCTACGCTACTGCCCAAAAACATGTAGATCAAGGAATGAGTATGACTTTATTCATGCGCTCTGATATCCCAGAAGGGCTGTATGAATGGAAAGAAACCACCAAACAAACAACCCGTGATTTGAATATTCTGCGTCACTATGCGTTCCATAAAGGCATCAAATCGATTTATTACGTACGGACCTTTACCGACGATGCAGAAGAAATCGGCAGCAATCAATGTGAAAGCTGCGTGATTTGATCGTCTCTCACGCATCACATGCAGCAGCCAGCCGTTCATGATCAGAGCAGCTGGCTTCATGCGTACAATCAGTATTGGAGGAAATGAGTATGGGTAAAACCTATTATGAAGCAATCAACTGGAATGAGATCGAAGATATTATCGACAAATCAACTTGGGAAAAATTGACCGAACAATTTTGGTTAGATACCCGTATCCCTTTGTCTAATGATTTAGATGACTGGCGAACCCTTTCTGCTTTAGAAAAAACTACTGTCGGTTACGTATTTGGCGGATTGACTTTATTGGACACCGTCCAGTCTGAAAGTGGAATGGATCAACTGCGCAAAGATGTGCGTACCCCCCATGAAGAAGCAGTCTTGAACAACATCCAATTCATGGAATCTGTCCATGCCAAAAGCTATTCATCGATCTTCAGCACATTAAATACCAAAGCTGAAATTGCGGATATCTTTGAATGGACCAATACCAATCCATTTTTGCAAAAGAAAGCAGAACGCATCAATGAGATATACAAAAACGGTACGCCTTTAGAGAAAAAAATTGCCAGTGTTTTCTTAGAAACTTTCTTGTTTTATTCCGGTTTTTATACGCCCTTGTATTACTTGGGCAATAACAAATTAGCCAATGTTGCTGAGATCATTAAACTGATCATTCGCGACGAATCTGTCCACGGCACCTACATTGGGTATAAATTCCAATTAGGCTTCAATGAATTGCCTGCAGACGAACAACAAGCCCTCAAAGACTGGATGTATGACTTGTTGTATGAGCTGTATGAAAACGAAGAACGCTATACCGAGGAATTATATGACGAGATTGGCTGGACTGAAGAAGTAAAAACCTTCTTACGCTATAACGCCAATAAAGCGCTGATGAACTTAGGGCAAGATCCATTGTTCCCAGACACAGCCAATGATGTCAATCCAATCGTCATGAACGGTATTTCTACTGGTACAAGCAACCATGACTTCTTCTCGCAAGTCGGTAACGGCTATTTGCTCGGCTCAGTAGAAGCCATGAAAGATGATGACTACTTGATTGGCTTAGATTAGACGATAAAAATTAAACAGCCAATGATCAACGTATTCAGTTGATCATTGGCTGTTTTTTATTTGCGTTGGTCACGTATGAATGCAATCGTTTCTGTCAAACAAGCGCGCGCCTCTTCTGTCTGAAAATCAAATTGATATTCGTGGGTCACTGTCTTTGGATCATCTTGATAAAAGCGAGAAGTCACAGGAACTGCCAACTCAATCAATTGTTTAGAAAAAGCAAGCCCTTGTTCTTCAAAGGAATAGGCATTGCCATCGGTGATGTAACTCGGAGGAAATGTGACTGTCAGTTTGTCTACTAAGGATATTTGCTGCAATTCAGCACTCGTTTGCCATTCTTTGCGGCCCAGCAGCGACCAAGCAACTGTATGCACAAAAAATTTCATAAAAGCATCATCTGATGATACAGCGGCAGTTTGCTTTAGATCTAACGGTGCGCAATAAGAAATAAAGCCCTTGATTGCCTGGGCATCCACATCTTGCTCGATGTGCATGTCATTGGCATAGCCTTTATTGGTTTGAAGTGCAACATATTGTCCGGCAATTTGCCCGCCAGCTGAATCGCCGCCAAAAAACAACTGACCAAAATCAATCATAGGATATGCGTCCGCTGATGTCGTTAAATCCTGGACAGCTTGCTGCATTTGCAAAACCTGACCGGGATACTGCAAGTCCGGCGCAGTTTCATAGTTGAGAGACACAACGGCGACTTGTGCTTTGTCCGCAATATAGGCCGCAAATTCTTCTACACCTTCCTTATCGCCGCCCACATAGCCGCCACCATGCATCCAAAACAATACAGGGACTGGTGTATCTATATTCTGCGGGTAAAACAAATCGAAGGTATTTTGTTTATATTCTGACTGGTAATCGAGATCCTTTTTTACAGAAATATGGTTCAGGCTCGCTTGATAGGCAGCAGGGTCTTTGATCGTCACTTCTTGATTGAACATGCGTCCAATCAAGAAGGCGCCAGGCCGAGGGGACAATTGGAATGCCAAAAAAACACCACTTACGCATAAAACAATCCCCACTAAGATCCAACATAATACACGATAGCCTCTCTTCACTCCTGCACGCCCTCTCATCATTGTTCTTTCATTAAACCATGTCGTGCTATGCTTTTCAAATGAAAAAAAGGATACCCTTAGGCATCCTTTCCAATGGTTTATAAAGGCAACATCATGAATAATCCAGCAGCCAACGCAGCGCCAATGAATGGGCCAACGATTGGTACAAGTGCGTATCCCCAATCAGAAGTTCCTTTGTTTTTGATTGGTAAAATCTGATGGGCAATTCGTGGACCTAAGTCACGGGCTGGATTGATCGCATACCCTGTTGGTCCACCTAGAGAAAGACCAATTGCGAGAATCAAGATCCCAACTACGATAGGATTCAATCCGTCTGTAAAGGTATTGGCACCGAAAGCCAATAAGCCAAAGACCAAAACAAATGTGCCAATCACTTCTGTCATTGTATTAGACACGAGATTTCTTACCGCTGGACCAGTCGCAAAAGTTCCTAAGATCGCACCTTGATCGTCAGTCTCATCCCATAATGGCAAGTAGTTCAACCATACAAGTACAGCACCAACAATAGCACCAGCGACTTGCGCCAACATAAATGGTACAGCTAATGCCCATTCAAAGTTTCCTGTCATCGCCATCCCTAAAGTTACAGCCGGATTCAAATGGGCAGGTCCCATAAATCCTGATGCATAGACAGCAATCGTCACGGCCGTAGCCCAGCCCATGGCAATCACGATCCAACCAGATGCCTCAGCCTTGCTTTTTTTCAAGTTAACTGCCGCACACACCCCATCACCCAACAAAACCAAGATCGCTGTACCTAAAAACTCACTAAATATCTGTGTTGCATCGCTCATTTTATTTTCCTCCTTTTAAGGCAGTCAAATCAGACTCGGCAATGACTTGATCCATTTCTTCCACATATGCTGTTTTCTGCGCTTCATCCCAACCAAAGTAATCAGTCATCGCTGCAACGACACCCGCTTTCACTTCATCCAGCGTATCTCTCATAAATAAGATATGGTTTGTCCGACGCAGCAGATAATCTACTGGGGTCAATACCAGTTCTTCATGCAATGCATAATTCAATGCGGTGCTTTCTTTTTCATCTAGTCCTTCAAACGTTGTTTTGTAGGTCAACACTTTCGGCAAGTTAGACCCATAAAGATTTGCTAAATAGGTAGCAGCTGCCTCATCAAATCCAGCAGCTTCTGCTTCTGACGCTAAACGAGCCAACGCTTCTTCCACATTTGACGCATCGATCTCACCACCGGAAACCGGATACTTGGTTGAATCGACCAAATCAAACGTTCCCCCTTGTTCTTTCAACAAAGTATGGATGCGTTTGACTGCACCTTCTGCCATCAAGCGATAATCCGTGATTTTCCCACCAGCCAAGGTCAATAACCCATCTTGTGACCGCTCTAAACTACTGCCGCGAGACACCTGTGACGGATCTACTTTATTGGCTTCGATCCGTTTTTCTGCATCCTTGACCGCTTTTTCAACTTGTGGTTTTTGCCGGTCGTCCGCTAAGTATAGTTTGACACTTTCAACGATTTGATCAAAGCTTTCATCTGTCAACTCGCTTTTTGATCCGCCGTTATAGTCAGAACCACCATTGGCGGTGATCAAAGGCCGTAAGCCTGCCCAACTGGCTTCAATATCATCGATCGTCACAGCAGCTTCTGGGAACCGTTCGTTGACAATCCCTAACAGATAATCAACATCTTCTTGTGTCACTGTTGGATGGGCAAAATCGCCTGTATAATCCGTATCTGTTGTCCCAAAGTAGGTCTTGTTCTCTCTCGGAACCACAAAAACCATCCGGCCATCATTCTTGCCGGTATCGAAATAAGTCGGTTGCGGCACTTTAAGTTTTTCGCGATCGACGACCAAATGGACCCCTTTTGTCGGGCGCATTTGTGGGGGCAAATCATCATTGCTGTCTAATTTTCGGACGATATCAGACCATGGGCCTGTTGTGTTGATGACAACTTTGGCATGGACTTCAAAAACTTCTTTGGTGAGCTGGTCCTCTGCATTGACACCATTGATCGTGCCGTTCTCATCATGGAGAATCCCGATGACCTTCGCTTTACTGATCATTGCTCCGCCATCAGCCTGTGCCCGCTTGATATTTTCGATCACCAGACGTGCATCGTTATTGCGAAAATCAAGATAGACACCGCCGCCTACCAAATTTTCAGCTTCCAGTTGTGGTTCTCTTTCTAAAACTTCTTCTTTTGATAAAGTGTAGTTTTCATATTTTGATCCTGTGACATTCGCTAACCGATCATACAGATCCATCGCAACTTTCACAGAAAACATCGAGAAGGTTGCACCAGGTTCATCATAGATTGGCAGCAGCATCGGATCTGGTTTGGGGATATGCGGGGCAATCTGTTGGACGATGGCGCGTTCTCTAACTGTGTCAGCGACCACTTCAACGTCAAATGTTTTTAAGTAGCGAATGCCACCATGTACCAATTTTGTTGAACGAGAAGATGTCCCTTCAGCAAAATCCTGCATGTCCAATAAAATAGTCTGCATGCCAGCAGCAGCGGTTTGCACCGCTACCCCAGCACCTGTGATCCCGCCGCCGATCACCAGCACATCATAGGTGGTCTCTTTGGCTTTTTCGATGGCTTGTTGACGCTCTTTGTATGAAAAAGTCATGGCTATTCGCCTTCTTTCTTCGCTTTAAATTTAAAGACTTGAGTTGCAGCGACCGCTTGTTTCCATCCTTCATATAGATTTTCTCGCTCGTCGTTGTCCATTTCCGGTGTGAAGGTTTGTCCTTCTTCGGCCATCGCTTTCAAATCATCTAAATCTTTCCAAAAACCAACAGCTAACCCAGCTAGATATGCCGCACCTAGCGCTGTGGTTTCAAGATTCGCTGCCCGTTGGACATCAATATCTAAAATGTCCGCTTGGAATTGCATCAATAAGTCATTCTTCGCTGCACCGCCATCGACTTTTAACAGTGGAATATCGATGCCAGAGTCTTTTTTCATCGTATCGATAACATCTTTTGATTGATACGCGACTGCCTGCAATGTTGCCCGTACAAAATCTTCTTTGGTTGTGCCTCGGGTCAGTCCAAAGACAGCGCCTCGTGCATCTGAATCCCAGTATGGTGCGCCTAATCCTGTAAAGGCTGGCACGACATACACTTCATTGTCGCCTTTGGCATTGGCAGCCAATTCTTCAGATTGCGGTGAAGTTTCGATCATTTTCAAGCCATCTCGCAACCATTGGATGGCAGAGCCAGCAACAAAGATACTTCCTTCTAATGCATAATAGACTTTGCCATTGATCCCATAGCCAATCGTCGTCAAAAGATCATTGTCTGACAGTTGCGGTTCTTCGCCAGTATTCATGACAATAAAGGCGCCGGTACCATACGTGTTTTTGATCATCCCTTTTTCAAACGCCATTTGCCCGAACAAAGCAGCTTGTTGGTCCCCTGCCATACCAGCAATAGGCACTTCACTGCCATAAAAATGATAGCTGCGGGTGTGACCGTAAACTTCTGAATTGCTTTTGACTTCTGGCAGCATTGAACTTGGAATATTTAAAATATCTAAAATTTCTTGATCCCACTCTAGTTTATGAATGTTGTAAAGCATTGTTCGGCTGGCATTGGAATAATCTGTCACATGGACTTGTCCATCGGTTAATTTCCAGACGAGCCAAGAATCGATCGTGCCAAACAGCAAGTCACCCTTGTCCGCTTTTTCTTGTGCACCTTCCACATTGTCTAATAACCAGCGGATTTTTGTTGCAGAGAAATAGGCATCGATCACTAAACCGGTTTTTTCATGGATCATATCTTTATGGCCATCTTCTTTTAATTGATCCGCGATAGGCGAAGATTGGCGTGACTGCCAAACAATCGCATTGGCGATGGGCTGGCCAGTGTTTTTGTCCCAGACAACAGTTGTTTCACGTTGATTGGTGATCCCAATACTTGCGATTGCTTCAGGACGAATCCCTGATTCAATAAAGGCACCTGCAATAACAGATTGAACGGAGTTCCAAATCTCATTGGCGTTATGTTCTACCCAACCCGATTTAGGAAAGTACTGTGGAAATTCTTTTTGAGAACTGCCGACATTTTTCCCATTGCGGTCAAAAATAATTGCTCTTGAACTTGTCGTCCCTTGATCGATCGCCATAACATAATTTTTTTCTACCATTTTATTCGCTCCCTTTAATTTAATACGTTATTGATAACGTTTTCTTTCATGTCTTTACTATAACGGAAATTCAAGTATGCAACTCGTCAACTTTTTTTGAATTTTTGAAGAAAGTGACGAAATCTAGGAATCAAAACGTTCTCGAACGATTTTTTTGATTTGCTCGATGTCGTAATTCGTTCCCAGCTCACTGATACGATACGTAGGTGTGTCTGTTTGTAAAGGATGATTCGTCAGAATCAAATCATAGGTTTTGTCGGCCGCATAGGTTTCTACCACTACTCCGTTTACATTTTTTAAATACAGCAGCCACATATAATAAACTGCTTCTTTAAACAACTCATCCATCTTCAAGGCAATCCCTACGCGAAACGCGCGATTGATTTGATAATCGATGATGGCAATGACACTGAGGTACTTGACCTTTGTCATTGCAAGCAAGCTATTCTGCGGGTTTTCTTTGATCTGCATATCCGTCGTCGCCGCATGCAGCAGTTTATCGCTGACTTGCTGGATGTTGCGGCTTGATAGTTTGGCTTCGAGCTGCCAAATATTATGTCGATCAAATACTTCAATATCACCTTGAAAAAAATAGATGCGACTGTGGATCTGAGACAAATGAAAGTAACAAGCTGCCTCGATTTCCCGCGGCACAGGTTTGGGCCGATATAGATGTAAAATGTGTTCCAAAATCAAGGTATCGGTCAACGCTGTCGGCGTAAAACGCGAGCGCTGCAGCATGTATGTCCGAAAGTCCTGCTCCGAGAAAATGGAGAAAGACAGCAGGAACACGAAGTGAAGCATCGCCTCCTCTTCACGTACTTCAAAAGCAAAGTGACCAAAGCTCCGGAAAACCAATTCCCGCAATTGCTGATACAACGAATCCTTCAAATAGGGGGCCATTTTATGCCGCAATTCCTGATATGATTGACCGCCTGTTTTTAAACGTGCTTTCATAATATACAGCCATAAGGACAAGCGCTGTTGGGCTTCTTCAGAAAAAGTAAACTGCAGTCCTCTGGCAATCAGCCCGATAAATTTTTCGTCGATCGCCATTGGCTGATTGCGTAAAGCAGAGACATGCCAAAACAATTCAAAATAGAAATAGCGAATCTGCGGCTCCTCTCCTGTGATCTTGCCTTGCCAAATTTCTAGCCCAAATTCTTTCAACAGTCCATTCAGCTCTTTGATTTTTCTAAATAGCGAAGATTCACTGACTGCTAACTTTTGTGCCAAAGGAATCATTGCAGTCTCTTGATGTTCTAACAAGTGGACCAAAATTTGAACCTTGATCGCCTCTTGATAAAAATCTCCCTCGATTTGACTCAAGGAAAAAGAAGGGACCATTTCATAGACTAAGTAGTTGTCTTCGTAGGATAATTGACATTGACCTTGATACTTTTGCAGCACTTCCATGAGTTCTTCAGCGTACTTTTCTAATGACGGTTTACTGATGTTGAGGTACAAGGCCATTTCCGAGAGGGACAATTTGCCGCCAACCAACAACAGTTTTTTTAGCAATTGTAATTGTTTGGCTTCTTTTTTTTCCAATAATTGATCAAGTTTCATTGGCGTCCCCCTTTGACCAACTGAATGTTTCATCAGTGACAGACGAAAATTTAGGCTGGTAGAAAAAGTCTTTCTGCGCCAACTCAGCAAGGGTTGCCTCCTTTTCGATCGCAAATGCGAGTAGATTGATTTTCTCTAGGATGTTGGCTTTTGATAACAATTGCGCCCCCAATAATCGTTGACTCTTGGCATCAATAATAAATTTCCCGTAAATAACGGTTGATTCAAAGAGAGACACTTGTGATTCAACATGATGACAGGCTATATCGTCTTCATAGAAGAATCGATCTGATTCTGTCAATCCGGTACTCGCTAAGTACCAGTCAAAAAGTTGTGTGCCTACTGTCCGCAAGCCACCTCTAAAGGGGGTCTTTTTTTCTCTTAGATTGCGGGCAGCTGCTACACCTGATCGGATGGCATTGTTCACCAATGGCATATAGGTTCTATCTTGGGTGACACCATGCGGGATTTGGATCAAGTCACCCACTGCAAATACATCTTGATGGGAGGTTTCCAAATAGTCGTCTGTCCAGATCGTTTGATCGCTGTGGCGACGAAAGGCTGTAAAGGCTGGTTGCGTACTAGGATGGACATTGACCGTTGTCAGGACTAAATCACTGTCGATGACCTGTTTCGCCGTTTCGACTTGAAAACCAGTATCTGTTTGTCTGATGGCTAATGTTGGCTCAGACCAATAAAAGTCCAACTTAGGTATTGTTGCCAAAGTTTCCAGAAATGGCGCCAAAAACGTTTGATCAAAATATTTGAACAAGGGGTAATCCATCGATTCGATCACCGACACTGATTTCCCAATCGACACCATTGTATTGGCTGCCTCCATACCCGCTTGGCCTGCGCCAACGATGCTCACAGAATCAGCGTGAGCCAAGCGATCAATAAATTGCGCAGCACCAGCAAATTCTTTGTATGTTAAATGGGATTCATCTGGTTGCGGCAAAATCTGTGAATCTTGGCTCGATCCCGCAGCTAAAACCAAGCGATCGTAGCTGACACTGCGTTGATCCGTTTGTACTATATGTTTTTCCGGTATAATGTCAACAACCGATTCTTTCAGAGCCACGTCAATCCCTTCTGCCCGCAGTTGCGTTGCAGTGTAGAAGTAGGCATCCTGTAAAGAGGGCATCCGTCCTTCGATATACAGCAGCATACCGCTAGGAATAAAGCCTATCTCGTCTTTCTTTTCAATCAATAAAATGTGCGCTTTTGGATACAAGCGCCGCGCTTCTCGTGCGCAGCTGATTCCACCAAAAGAGCCACCTATAATCACGATATTCATCTTGATCACCTCATACTATAAGCTTAATTGAAACGCTGTCATTTGACGAGTAAAAAGCAACCGAATCTACTATTTTACACAAAGTGCGCGAAATGTGCTGCTTATGCTACACTATAAAAAAAGGGGGAATTCCATTGTTGCTCTTTTATCAGCTGGCTTTAAGTGTACTATTTAGCAGTTTGGTGGCTTTCACTGCTTTATTTTTGCGTTGGCTCACGCCGTCAGGAACGGTAGCCGCTATTCTTTCAGGTACCTTGATCATGGTTTGCGGTCCTTGGTACAGTATTTTCTTGATTGGCTTCTTTTTTATGAGTTCTGGCATCATCAGCATCGCCAAACGAGCTATACAGCCAACGGAAGTTTCTTATGTAAATAAAGGCAGTCAACGCGACCTGTTCCAAGTGCTGGCCAATATTCTGCCCAGTTTGATAGCCTTGTGTTTATATCAGTTTTTCCAAATAGATGCTTTTTTGCTGGCCTACGTTGCGGGAATCGCTAGTTGTACCGCTGATACATGGGGATCGGATATTGGTGTCTTGAGTCGAAAGCCACCGCGTCATTTGCTTTCAGGGAAACGATTGGCACCTGGTCTCTCCGGTGGCGTCAGCTTGCTGGGTACTTTCGCTTCATTCACCGGCAGCGTCCTGATCACTGCTGTTTACGCTGTCTGTGTATGGCTCAGCGGCAAATCCTTCCTACCTAGACAGCTGCTTCTATTGATTGCTCTGGGCTTTTTTGGTAGTTTGATCGACAGTCTTTTGGGGGCAACGATCCAGGTTCGCTATCAGTGCCCTGTATGCGGCCAATTTACAGAGAAAAAAAAACACCATGATCAGGCAACCAAGCCCGTCAGCGGATGGACATTTATAACCAATGAAGGGGTCAATTTACTGAGTAACCTTCTGATTGTGGTCTTCGCCATCTTGCTGTTCAGCTAAAAAAATACGCCATCGGCGCTTGTCATAAGCCGTGGCGTATTTTTTCTTATGCAATATCCACCAGACGGATTTTGGTGATATTTTTGTAGACTGATAGTTCTTCAATGACCTCAGAAAAACGCAATCCTTTGGGCAAATTGATGGTGTAGATATTCGTATAGACCCGATAATCTTCCATAAATTTGACGTCAAAATTAACATCTTCGATATTGATCTTTTTCACCTGAAAATATTCAGTCAAAAACTCTTTGGTTTCTGCGCGGTGGAAATACTGGATCTCCAATTTTTTGGCTGTAGGTACTTTGACGATGCGCTTCACAATGGCTAAAGCGAAAAAGATCCCCACAAAACTGCTGATAGCGATGGGATAAAAACCCATACCGATGGCAATACCCAATCCTGCGATTGCCCATAACGACGCTGCAGTGGTCAATCCAGTGACCGATCGTTTGGTGACAATGATCGTACCTGCGCCTAGGAAACCGACACCACTAACCACTTGCGCGATCAACCGCGCTTCGTCTGACCGGATGACCCCAGCTAAATTAGGATGATTCAAGGCATCCCGCATCGCACCACTCGCAATTTCAACTTGGATCAAGGCGATCACACAGGCACCCATACAAACTAAGATATGGGTCCGTAATCCGGCCGGCCGGCTCTTGTATTGCCGCTCAAACCCAATCGCCCCCCCCATAAACATTGCCAAAATGAGACGCAAGGCAATCTCAGGAATCGTTAAATGGATATCCGCCATTTCAATTCACCTCTTTATATTCTTAGTATTCTTTGTATTCACTATAGCACGCCTTTAGGCAAAAGAAAAACCAGACTCTTCAACGTCTGGTTTTCTTTTTCTTATAATTTGCTGGCTGCTGCTTCATCAATGATCACAATCACATCGTTGTGATTTTGCAAGACTGAAGCAGGTAAATGTGTCGTTACTGGTCCATCGATCATTTGTTTGATTGCATCAGCTTTGACTTCGCCAAATGCCATCAAAATGATTTTTTTGCTGCGCATGATTGATCCGATCCCCATCGAGATCGCTGTTGTAGGGACGTCTTCTACTTTGTCAAAATAACGTTTATTGGCATTGATCGTTGACTCAGTCAAGTCAACAACAGATGTCGTCCCTTCAAATGACGCACCAGGTTCATTGAAACCGATGTGTCCATTTTGGCCGATGCCCAAAATTTGGATATCGACTGGATGCGCTGCGATCACATCATCATAACGTTGACATTCTGCGGCTAAATCACTCGCTTTGCCATTTGGCACGAAAGTTTCTGAGAATGGTTTTTTGTCAAACAAATGAAGATCCATAAAGTGACGATAACTTTGATCATCTTTGCCGCCTAATCCAACATACTCATCTAAATTCACAGACGTCATCTGTGAAAAATCAACGTCACTGGCTGTCATTTCAGCATATAAGGTTTCTGGCGTGCTGCCTGTTGCAAGTCCTAGTACTTTGGCCCCATTGTTCATACCTTCTTGAATCAATTCAAAAGCTTTCTTTCCGCCTTGTGCAGCATCTTTTACGCGAATAATTTCCATAGTCAAGCGCTCCGTTCTTTTTGGTATAGTCCAATAATACCATACCTTGTTTATTTTGACAAGAATTTGTCTAGACCAGATGGGTTTTCTTTAGCTACAGAAACAAGGCAAAAAAAAAAGACAAAACCGCCGAAGCTGGTTTTGTCTTTAGTTGGTGCGAATGACTCGTGTTTACCAGTTGGTATAAACATCAATACCACTATGACCAACACCCGTATCGTACACTTTATAAGCGCCTAAAGAAGATTGACCGGTTGATCCTTTGGCTTGATTGTCACTTGCTACGACGATATATCCATCTGTATCGCGAATCGTTCCATCTGATGCAACGTGACGTCCTGGGATCGATAAGCCGCCGCCAGGCAATACTTTTTGAGAATAGTAAGACTCTCTCACACCATTATAGTAATTGATCCCGTCTACCGGATTCAATACACCTGATCCGGCGCCTGGTGTGCTTGATTGTGTTTGACTGTTAGTTGCAGCTGCTGTATTCTCCTCAGCCGTTTGGCTTTGCGTTTCAGTTGGCTCCGTTGTACTACTTGAAGTCGTTGTACGATCAACAGGTTGTCCATCGCTGAAGATCAGCAATGTTTCGCCATCAAAAATCAAGTTAGGGTCTTCGATCGAGTCATTCAATGATAGAATATCGTCAATCGTCGTTTGGTAAGTTGCTGCCAAGCTAGATAATGTATCACCTGGTTCAACAACGTGGGTTTGTTCGTCTGCAAAGGCAACTGATGTCCCTGCGAATAACCCGAATCCTGCAACAAGTGTAAATGCGAATTTTTTCAAATGAAAAAACCTCTCTTTGAATTATTTGTCCCTATGTCGGGCACAATTAACAGAATAACATGACAATGTTGCACGCATGTTGCAATCCGATTGGACAATATCACAATTGTTTAACAGAAAATTACAGCGATTTTATTCAAAAAAAAAGAACTTACAATTTTGTTATCCAATTCGATGCATTTTTTTAGCCTCTGCGTGGTATATTGGCTACAGTCAAGAAAGGAACGATCCACATGAAAAAAATCTTAGTAACCCTCGGTATGTTGATTCTAGCAGTAGGAGGATACTTTGGTTATAAGTATTATGCAAATACCTACCAAGCTGTCACGGCTTATGCTCTCACACCTGAAAAAGTACCGACTGCCCATCAAACAGTCGATCAGTCGGGAAATAAAATCGACGGTTGGACTTCTTATGATTATACATTTGAATTCATTAAACAAAATGGTGAAAAAGAAATCATGACCTATGAACTTTCAGGAGAAAACGTCACGCCATTTGCGCCCAATACATTGATCAAAGCAGAAATCAGTCACACCCGTATCGTATCTGGACCAAATGAGATCAAACAATCTGAGATCCCCGCGACGATCTTAGCGGAACTGGAATAGATAGTATCCAAGACGTAAGCGGCCTATCTCCTTTAAAAAAACTTTACTTTTTTTAAGCTTGATTTAGCGTCTCACAGCTATACTTGATCCATACCAAATATATTTTTCTTCCTCTTGCCAGTCACCGCCGACTGGTTTTTTTGTGTCCATATGCCCTTGTGCATATCAAAAAACAAGTCAGCTCCTCCATCGGAACCGACTTGTTTTTTGGTTTTATTTTGCTGCATCAAATGCGGCATCTAACGCTTCGATCATAGAAACACTGACCAAATAGATTGATTTGTTGTCTTGTACTTGAATATACGTAGTGGTGTCCTCTTCATCCGTGTTCCCGGCATAAAAGACAAATGTTGTTTCTTGATCCTCATCATCTGTATAAGTCAGCGTATAGGTCTTGCGGCTGTCACTGGTCAATCCATCACTTTCTAACTCATCCGCAGTTGGTTGTGCAGTTTGAATACTGTAGATCATCGATGACGCAATCGCCGTGATGCCATCCTCAAATGGAGATGTCGTTTCATCCTCCGTGCTTGATTCAGTACTTTCCGCTTCCTCGCTGGAATCAGCAGTCGTGTCTTCCGCAGATTCGCTTGCCTCAGTGTCAGCGGTTAAACTGATTGTTTCCTCGCCAACGGATCGTGTCAGCTCAATGGTATTGTCCGTCGTCAAGCCTGGAAGCGATGGAATCTCAATCAAATCACTTACGTCAAAGACCAAATTCGTCACCACTGAAGCATCGATCACATAAATCGTATCCTCCGTGGCTGTTTTGGCATAATAGTAGGTATCACTTGAAAATGAGTTGCCGATCAAGATCTCTGTTGTTTCTCCCTCACTGGAGATGATCGATAATGTATAAGACGGATCATCCAATCCATAATCGGACAAGTCATCTATGCCCTCTGTCAGCGCTCTAGAAGCGGTTAGTTGTGCGAAGGAGGCAGCAACAGATTGGAGGGTGGTCTGATTGATCTTCAGTTCATCATCTTCTGTATAGGACCAAGTCGTATTGGCAAAGTCAAATGACATGGTGTCTGTACCATTCGCGTAACTTAACGCAGACAAGGTATCTTCATTCGTCAGATAAATGACTGCTGATTCTTCCGCTGCTGTTTCGGCAGCGGTGGTTTTGTCATTATACACCTTTAAGCCCCAATAAGCCGCAATCAGGAGAAGGAATAGACTTGCTAGAAATACATAGGTTTTTTTCATTTCATGGCCTCCTTACGCTCTTCGCCGGCGGAACCAAATCACAAATCCTACGACTAATACCGCCAACGGAATGATCAGGATGAACAACAGACTGTAGCCGCCAGGATTGGTGACTGTATTCATATTGGAGGACAGCGTTTTGGCTTCGATCGATATATTTTCAACATCATCAAAGTTGGCCGTGACCATATTCATAAAGACCGTATTGTTTTCCAGGGTCGTAAACGCACTCGTGACATCTTCCGCTACCAAATTCGTCGAGCTGAGGATCGTTAGTTTCCCTTCACTAGCCGCTGTTTCTTCCTCGCTGGAATCGGTCGTACCACTGTCACTTGTCTCAGTGTCACTTGTCGCTGCTTCTTCTGCTGTCGTTTGCGTAACGACTGCACCTAAAGTATATGTCCCCTGCATTTGATCATCATCCGTCACATTATAGCCATTTTCACTGGTTTGCAAAAGTGGTGTGACCGTCGCGTTGTCTATGGTTGGATCCACTTGGGTAAAGCCTTTGGTATTGATCAATAAGACGGTTTGACTCGATAGATTATCCAAGTACACATCGGTACCAGTGATATTCGGAATCAAATAGTAGCTTTGTCCTTGATATGAGCGTTCTGCATCGGCAATATACCCCGACGTTTCTGCTAAGCCATAAGCTTTCATAAATGCAGTAACATTTGGTGTATCCGCATCTTCAGCACTTAACACGACCATGACTTTTCCGCCATCCGCAATATAGCTTTCAAGATTGGTGATTTCATCTTCTGTAAAATCAGTCGTTGGTCCATAGATCAACAAGAGATCCATATCTTCAGGCATCTCTGCAGTGGTGACCGTATTTAATTCTGCTGTTGTATAGTTTGCTTTATCAAATAAAGTGGTGATACTGCTGACCAAGGTTTCTTCACCGTGACCTGTTGACAGATATACTGTGTGTTCGTCTTGATTGGTCAAACGGTTGACAGCACTCGTCAATTGGCCATCGCCATCAAACGTCGTGACTGTATTGTAGGAACTATCATACCCTGTTGACACGATACTGCTGAAGGAAACCACTTCAAAGTCTTCAGTGGTTTCATTTTCGATCACCACACTATTTTCCTCTGCACTATACGTCGTCAATGCAGAAGGATGCAAGACAGGATCGATCCATTCAATAGACACATTCTTGCTTGAGGCGGCATATTTTTCTAAAAATGATTTGATCGCTGTATCTGTGGTTGTTTGATCAGCCAACACTTTTAAAACGATCGTATCATCTAAGTCTTGCAGCAAGTCCTTTGAAGTCTGGGAAACTTCTGTGACTTGTTCTTCACTTAAATCAATCGTGTTCAACGTTTCAGGCAATTGACCCACGATCAAATTGACAACGACCACGATGGCCAACACCAACACTGTGACACCGCTGCGGGATGCACCTTGTTTGGCATTGGTCGTTTGCAGCGATTGCCGCAGGTTAGACCAAGAAAAAGTCTGACGCAGGTTGAATTTATGCTTGTATGCTTTTAATTTATCTTTCATTTATCGGTCCTCCTAGCTCCAGCGTCGTTTTTGCATCACTTGCAAAGTCAAAAAATTGAATATGACAATCAATGAGATCAGCAGAACTAAGCTAGAGAGTGTCAGGACATAACTATCAGAAATATTGCTTAAGATTGAAGGAATATCAAAATTTGCGAGTTTGGTTGACAATAGACTTTCAAACGAGGCTGATTTCGCGAAATAAGCAATCACTAGCGCCACAGTTCCTACTCCACCGATTGTCAAGGTGACTGCCCAAGTCTGCATGTAGGCCTGGATGATCAAGCAAACGAGCACCAGCAAAACCAGCAGCATCAAGACATTTGCCCCAGCGCCTGAAGGCAGCAAGGAAACCAAGTGACTCCAAAAATAGATCAATAATAATGCCGCCATCGTACCGATTGCTGCAATGATTTGACTTTCTGTCAGTGCAGAAATAAACATGCCCACGGCGATATACACACACCCAATCAAAAAGAAGACCAAAATAGCCGTATAATCGATTTTCAGATGGGCATCTCCCTGCAGTTTGATGATCAAAGGACACAAACAAAAGACCAAGCAAGCCATCGCCAAGATACTGATCATTGCCAAATATTTCCCCACGACCACCGCATGCAATTTCAAAGGCGAAGTCAGCAATAGTTGGTCCGTTTTACTTTTTCTTTCTTCAGAAAAGGACCGCATCGTTAAGATCGGCACGGCTAAGATCATCATCAATAAACCTGAACTCAAGGCATAGGCAAAAAAGTTATAACCATAATTTAAATTGTATGTGACAAAATACACGCCAACAAAGCCAATCAGAAAGGCTAGAAAAAAACTACCAACCATATTTTGAAAATAGGCCCGGTATTCTCGTTTATAGATTGCGATCATTGCACATCCTCCTTCACTTGTGCCGTTTCGACTGCATCTTGCGGCTGATTCATCAATTCTAAAAAGACATCTTCCAGGCTATTGCTGACAGCATTCATCTGCAAAATAGCTAAGTCTGCTTGGGCAAATGCTTTGAACAAAGCCCGGCGGAAGTCGGCAGTATAGTCGCTTTCAATCGTTACGCGGCAAAAACCATCTTCTTCAAGCGCCAATTGATACCCGTCGATTGCAGGCATTGTTGCTAAGACAGCCGCGGTTTCTGCTTCAGTCCCTTCAATGATCAACTCTACTGTTTGGGCAGACGCCACCCGTGCCATCATTTGTGTCGTTGATTCACTAGCAATCAATTTGCCTTTCTGGATGATCAAAATATGATCACACACTTCCTGGACTTCTGCTAAAATATGTGAGCTCAATATCACGGTATGCTCTTGCGCCAACGCACGAATCAATTGACGGATCTCAATGATTTGCTGCGGATCTAGACCAACAGTTGGTTCGTCCAAAATAACGATTGCTGGCCACCCGACCAATGCTTGCGCCAAACCGACCCGTTGCCGATAGCCTTTTGACAGATTTCGAATCAAACGGTGACGCACCTCTTGCAGCTTGACGCGATCCAATAGTTCCTCTATATGTTTCTTCTGGATTTCTTTGGCGATCCGTTTGATTTCCATCACAAAAGAAAGGTATTCTTCCACAGTCATTTCTGTGTATAGCGGTGGGATCTCTGGTAAATAGCCAATCCGTTTCTTTGTTTCTTCTGGTTCGAGCAGTACATCTTTTCCTTCCACTAAAACAGTGCCTGACGTAGCGCCGATATATCCTGTAATGATATTCATCGTCGTACTTTTCCCAGCACCATTCGCCCCTAATAACCCATAGACTTTCCCTTTTTCAATGGTAAAGTTCAGGTGATCTAAGGCGACATGGTTGCCGTATCTCTTGACCAGATCTTTGACTTCGATCAATTTGCTCACTCCGTTTCTATCAAAAAATACTCAGTTTATCGATACAAGAATAATGGCAGGTATGGAGATAAACGTTGTGATCTACAGTAACAAGCGAAGCTTAAATGAAGGTTAAAGCGCACTGGTCAGATGCATGCAGACACAAACAAAAAACACCGTTAGATTGGTTATCTCTAACGGTGTTTTCTATCAATGCGTGGTGCTTAGTATAATTCTAGGTATTGCTCTCTTTCCCATTCTGAGACAGTTTGTCTGAATGAAGCCCACTCTAAACGTTTTGCTTCAACAAAGTTGGCATAGATGTGTTTGCCTAAGGCATCGATCATCACTGGATCTTTGCGCAATTCTTTGATGGCGTTATGAATAGTAGATGGCAGATCATCGATTTGTGCTTCTGCACGTTCTTCTTCGTTCATGATGTAGATATTGCGGTCAACAGCTGGTGGTGGTGTCAATTCGCGTTTGATCCCATCAAGACCAGCTTGCAGCAAGACAGCCATCGCTAGGTATGGATTTGCCGATGGATCAACTGACCGTAATTCCAGACGTGTGGACAATCCCCGTGACTCAGGAACCCGAATCAATGGTGAACGATTACGTCCTGACCATGCAACGTATACCGGTGCTTCATATCCTGGAACCAAACGTTTGTATGAATTGACCGTTGGGTTGCAGACAGCTGTATATGCCCGGGCATGTTCGATCAATCCTGCCAAGAAATGGTAGGCTGTTTCACTTAATTGCATTGGCCCTTCTTCATCAAAGAAGACATTTTCACTGTCTTTAAATAATGACATGTTGCAGTGCATCCCTGAACCGTTGATCCCAAACAATGGTTTTGGCATAAACGTCGCGTGTAGGCCGTGTTTGCGGGCAATGGTTTTGACAACCAATTTAAATGTTTGGATGTTGTCGCAAGCTTCTACAGCATCAGCATATTTAAAGTCGATCTCATGTTGTCCTGGCGCTACTTCATGGTGAGAAGCTTCCACTTCAAAGCCCAAACTTTCTAATTCCAAGACGATATCGCGACGGCAGTTTTCACCTAAGTCCGTTGGGGCAAAATCGAAATAACCACCTTTATCATTTAGCTCAGTGGTGATTTCACCGTTGTCATCTAATTTGAATAAGAAAAACTCAGGTTCTGGTCCAAGGTTGAAAGAAGTGAATCCTAAAGATTGCATATCTGATAAAGCACGTTTCAAATTACCACGAGGATCTCCTGCGAATGGTGTACCGTCTGGATTATAAATATCACAAATCAAACGGGCTACTTTTCCGTGTTCGCTTTCCCAAGGGAAAACCATCCAGGTAGACAAATCAGGATATAAGTACATATCACTTTCTTCGATCCGTACAAAGCCTTCAATGGAAGAGCCGTCAAACATCATTTTGTTTTCTAGCACTTTATCCAATTGGCTGACTGGTACTTCTACGTTCTTGTTGCTTCCTAAAATATCCGTGAACATCAAACGTAAGAAACGCACGTTTTCGTCTTTCACGATTTGTTTGATATCTTCAGCAGTTCTTTCAATTTTTGGCATAGTATCCCTTCCTTTTTCCCATTCTTGAATTTAATTTTATCAACATTGATCTACATACGTGGACCTTTTTGTTGGTAGGGCTGTTGCTGATGCAAACCACCTTGTGCCAGCAATTCATCATAGAAAATACGACGAACATCTTCATCCGTTAGTGGCGGCTTGTTTTTTGCTTCTTTTTCTTTGGCAACCTTCATTTCATACACACGCTTGATCCCAGCCATGTTCAATCCATCGGAAAGATAGTCTTTGATTTCCAATAAGGTATCAATGTCATTCAATGAATACATGCGGCGATTACCATCGCTGCGTTCTGGATGAATCAATTCTTGTTCTTCATAATAGCGAATCTGACGTGCGGTTAAATCAGTCAACTTCATGACCGTTCCGATTGGAAAGACAGACATCGACCGCCGCAATTCTTTTTCCCGCATAGCTTGGCTCCTCTCAGGTACAAATGGTGTTGCTTTACTTCATGGAAACTATACCAATTCTAAAAACGTCTGTCAACCCCTCATGTTAGAAAAAGTGACATATAAATAAATGTTTTTTTCTGAATATTCAATTAAAGCCTTTTCATCGACGATTTATCCGTATGAACCTGCTATTTTCCCCACCCTATCATGATACCTTCCCCCCCTAAACGGATAAAGCTGAGGTCGATTGGCATCCTCTCGAGGGAAATTTGTTGAAGAACAGCAAAAAGCTGTGCATGCCATGCACAGCTTCGTCTCATTTGCTATCATTCGTCTTCTTCTTCCATTCGACGGATCGGTGAAGAATCCGCCAACGCAAAACCTTTGATATGGTAGGTTTGTGTTTCTTCGTCAAAGGTATTTGTCAATACCAGCGATTCTCTTTTGAGCCGATTCAATTCTTTGCCTTCATCTGCCGCCAAGATCAAATGATAGGGTTGCAATAGTTGCATCAATTCCCGTTTGATTGCCTGACTCAAGCGTTCCTTGCCTTTGGTGCTTTTGGCAGAAATCAAGACATGGGGAAATAGGGTTGGCACAAATTGATCTTCATCGATTTGATCCGCTTTGTTGTAAACAGTCAAAATCGGCATACTGGTAAGATCCAGCTCCTCCATCAGACGCAGCACAGTTTGTTCTTGCTGGATCCGTTCTGGCGAACTGGCATCAACGACGTGCAGCAACATGTCCATATTGCGGCTTTCTTCTAGCGTCGAATGGAACGCATCGATCAATTGTGTCGGCAAGTCTTGGATAAACCCAACGGTATCCGTCATGGTCACTTCCAAGCCCTCTGGCAGCCGCCAGCGCTTGGTCAATGGATCTAACGTGGCGAATAGCTGGTCTTGCTCATAGGTAGCCGCACTGGTCAGCATATTTAAGATCGTTGATTTGCCCGCATTGGTGTAGCCAATCAAACCGATTTGAAAAATCTGGCTGTCTTTCCGCTTTTGTCTCGTACGATCACGATGTGCCGCCACTTCTTTCAAATCTCGTTTGATATTGGTGATTCGATTACGGATGTGCCGTCGATCTGTTTCCAACTTGGTTTCACCAGGTCCACGGGTCCCGATCCCTCCGCCTAAACGTGACATATTCTTCCCTTGACCGATCAATCGAGGCAAAAGATAATTCAATTGCGCCAACTCGACCTGCATTTTCCCTTCACTGGAACGCGCCCGCATCGCAAAAATATCTAAAATCAACTGGACACGATCAATGACCGGGATCTCTAGCACTTCACCTAAAATTTGGCTTTGACGAGGGGTCAGCTCATGGTTAAAAATGACCAGGTCTGCTTCGTGGGCTTCTGCCAATTGTTGTAATTCAGTCACTTTGCCTTTACCGATAACCGTTTGACGATCCGGTTGCGGCCGCTTTTGGACCATTGAAAAGACGACTTCCCCATTAGCCGTTTTGGTCAGATTCTTCAATTCTTTCATTGAGGACTCAAATTGTTGATAGTTTTTTTCGGTTTCTACACCGACTAAAATCACGCGTTCACTCATTTCTTCTCCTCCAACCATTGATCGATTTCTAACATGATTTGTTTTTGCCTATCGGGCGCTTGAACGAGATCGACCCACCGCGGTGTCATCCGATTCGAAAACCAAGTCAGCTGGCGTTTGGCATAGCGTCGAGAGTTTTGTTTGATTTGTTCAACGGCATCAGTTAACGACTGATAGCCTTCGATATAAGGCAAAAATTCTTTATAGCCGATCCCTCTGGCAGCTTGTGCCTCTGGGTAGCGCAGCACCTGTTGTGCTTCCTTGAGCAGTCCTAATGCCATCATTTGATCCACTCGTTGATTGATCCGTTGGTATAACAAGTCGCGATCAGTGGTCAGACCCAGCATAAAATAGTCGTACAGTGCTTTAGGTGTCTCTTGCGGTGCAGTGATACTTCTGCCGGTTGTTTCAAAAACTTCTAACGCCCGAATGACCTTACGTACATTGTTATAGTGGATTTTTTCAGCGGCGGCCGGATCGATCTTTTGCAATTTCTGCCACATCGCTTCCTTGCCTAGCTGCTCTGCTAACGCTTGGTAATGCAGACGAACTTGACTGTCGCCTTCTTCGGCAGCACCCAGCTGATAATCATACAGCAACGCCTGAATATACAAACCAGTCCCACCTACCACGATTGGCAGGTGGCCTCGGTCGCTGATCTCAGCAATTTTCTTGCGGGCCATTTCTTGAAACATCGCCACAGAATAATTTTCGGTCATGTCACGGATATCGATCAAATGATGCGGGGCTTGTGCCAATTCTTCTGTGGTGGCTTTGGCGGTCCCTATATCCAAATGGCGATAGATCTGCATGGAATCACCACTGATGATTTCTCCTTGATATTGCTTGGCTAACGCAAGACTGAGGGCTGTTTTGCCAACTGCAGTAGGACCAACGATCACTAGCACTTTGTTCATTTGCTTTGTTCCTCGCGAAATGCTTGCACGACACTTCGGGCTCTTTCTGGAAAGTCAGTAATGATCCCCGTCACGCCTAAGCGCAAACACATGCGCATCAACGGCTCTTCATTGATTGTCCATGGACGCAGGGAGATGGGAAATGCTGCAGCTGTTTCAGGATTGGCTTCGATCCAACCATACGCAGGATGCAGCCCTTCGATATACGGTCTGCGCAACGCGAGTGCGGGTTTATCAGCAGCTTTGCCCATAATAAAATTCAGTTTCGCTTCTGGATCGATGGCATGGATGCGATCCAAAGAATCTATGTTGAATGAACAGTACCAATGCGTAAATGGCCACGACTGACTGTTCAATAATGCCGCCGTTTTTTCTTCGATGCCTGGATACGTGTAATGATCCGTTTTCAACTCAACGGTCAGGATCCCTCGATAGTTTTTTGCTGCCAAAAGATCTAGGACCTCTTTAAGGGTGGGGATCTTGGCTGCTTTGAATTCATCAGAAAACCAGCTGCCAGCATTCAATTCCTTCAGTTGCGCCACCGTCAAATCACAGATGCGGCCTTTGCCATTCGTTGTGCGATCCACGGTTTCATCATGCATGACGATCAGTTGTTCATCTTTTGACAGATGGACATCTAATTCAATGATATCCGCTTTGACACGGACAGCTTCGGCGAAAGCTGGCAAGGTGTTTTCCGGACGATTGCCGCTGCTTCCTCGATGCGCCACGATTTGTACCATAAACGTTTCACTCCATTCTTTGTTTCTATTCTAACACGTCACACGCCAGAACCAAATATCCGCTTGTTCTATCTCGTACCCAATCAAAGACCCTAATGCCATTTTTACCGACATTAGGGTCTTCCAGCGTTTTTTTTGAAAGAAAACTGACGCGCTTCATGAAGCGTTGATCAAAGACTTTTTGAAAAATAAGTCAACGGTTCATTGGTAAGATTCTTGATTTGACTTTTGCGTTCATTGACCATTTCCACTAATGTGTCTAAGAAATTCTCCATGATCACTCGTCCACCCTTATAGGTATACCCGCCAATTTTCACCGTTTCATCTGGCGACAAGATCACACGACGGGTGCCAATTTTTTTGAAAAATTCTTCCAAAAAATAATTGGGCAGATAAAAACTATTTTGTGCAGCAAATGATTGCAGATACGCAAAATCATCAATCGTGATATAGCAATCGTCGAATGCATCGAAACTCACATACGCATCCATCAAAATCACCCGCTTTTGTAAAATTTCGCTGATTTTTTGATTGAGCAAAACCAATGTTTCGATTTCTTTGACTTTATGTTCCAGCAAACGCCGTTTTTTTTCTTTGCGTTCCTCATAACGTATTCTCAAATTAAAAATGATGGTGACTAAAATAGCACCTACGATGACACCAATAAATCCTGATATTGCTACTGCCATTCTATTCGACCCTTCCTTTACCGCTTTCGTTTATTGTATCATAATTAAAAGAACCACAAAAAAGATAACGAACTTTTTATTTGACCTTTATTGACCTAATGGGTATACTATCTCTTAGATATTGCGAAAACTTTATGCTAAACTATATCTATATCGATTTTTAGGAGGACGACGAACATGAATTTAATTCCTACAGTCATTGAACAATCATCTCGTGGTGAAAGAGCGTACGACATCTACTCTCGTCTATTGAAAGACCGCATCATTATGCTGAGCGGCCAAGTCACAGACGATTTAGCAAACTCGATCATTGCCCAATTACTTTTCTTAGATGCACAAGACTCTGAGAAAGATATCTACTTGTATATCAACTCTCCTGGCGGCAGCGTAACTGCTGGCTTGGCGATCTTTGATACCATGAACTTCATCAAAGCGGATGTGCAAACGATCGTCATGGGGATGGCTGCGTCAATGGGTTCATTCTTATTGACAGCCGGTGAAAAAGGCAAACGGTTTGCCTTGCCAAATGCAGAAATCATGATTCACCAACCATTAGGTGGCGCGCAAGGTCAAGCAACTGAAATTGAGATTGCAGCGAAACACATCTTATTGACCCGTGAACGCTTGAATAAAATCTTGTCTGAACGTACAGGTCAACCAATTGAAGTCATCGAAAAAGATACCGACCGCGATAACTTCATGACTGCACAAGAAGCCAAAGATTACGGTTTGATCGACGAGATCATGGAATCAAATAAATTAAAATAAGCTGAAACGGTCTGCTGTTTTGACCCTATCTTATTGGCTGTTGCCCTCTATAAGGTGCAACAGCTTTTTTTATGCAACCATGACTTTCTCATTGACAGATGAGTGAATCAGGTATATATTAACCATCGAACAGTTAGATATCTAACAGAAAACAGTTGGAGGGATTTGGATGGTCAAACTTGAAGTGTCACATTTGATGCGTTCCATTATGATCAAGTCACAATGGGCGATGGAAGCAAAGTTCAAAGAATTAGATATCACGCAGCAACAAGCGCGGGCTATTTCTTATATTATCGATCATGAGTCCCATGGGTTGATCCAAAAAGAGATGGCCGATGCTTTCCAAAGAAGAAGTGCGAGTATCACGAGTCTATTACAGGGGTTGGAAAGCCGAGGCTATATCGAACGGCGAATCCCTAAGGAAAATGAACGCCAAAAAATGATCTATTCATTGCCTAAAGGACGTGCGATCGTTGCAGAAATCAATCAAGCCTTTATCGATAGTGAAAAAGATTTGCTTGCCGCGCTAACAGCGGATGAACAAGCACAATTGATCCGTTTACTAACCAAGATCGATCATGCCATTTAAAGGGAGTTTCTTCCCTTATCGCTCATAGTTAGATATCTAACTATACACAATCTAACAAAAAAAGGATGCGTTATTATGCAAAGTGAAACATCAGTCTATTATTTAAAAGAAGCACCCATTCGCAAAGCCATTGCTCACCTTTCTATCCCGATGATGATCGGGATCTCAGCAACGACTGTCTACAACTTGATCAATGCTTATTTTATAGGGTTGGTCCATGATACAAACATGCTGACAGCAGTGACCTTGGGGTTGCCTATCACGATTGTCTTTATGGCTGTTGGGGATGTCTTTGGCGTAGGGGCTGGCACATATATTACCCGATTATTGGCAGCTGGCGACCAAACAACTGGTAAGAAAGCTGCAGGATACTCTTTTTACATGTCGATCATTCTCGGTCTCGTTTTTGCATTAGCTGCTTGGTTCTTCATTGATCCCATTGTCCATCTGTTAGGGGCAGATGCTGCTGCTTTCACTTATACGAAACAATATGTTCTCTTGTTGTTTTTCGGCGGCTTCGCATTGATCCTTAATTTTGCCCTAGAACAATTTGTGCGGGCAGAGGGTGCTTCAAAAGAGTCTATGTATGGGATGTTCATCAGTGTCGCCGTCAATATTATCTTGGATGCCATGTTGATTTTGGGCTGTCATCTCCATGTGGTTGGCGCTGGCTTATCCGTCATTATCGCCAATTTAGCTGCCACGGCTTATTATATTTGGTTTTTAGAAACCAAAAGTCAAACCGTTCGCGGCTTTCTAAAAGAATGGCGCCTATCATTCAAAGGCCAACTAGAAATCTATAAAATTGGGGTTTCAGAAATCTTCAAATCCGCCTTTATGATCGTGACTAGTTTATTGTTGAATAACTTTGC
Organism: Enterococcus sp. RIT-PI-f; assembly: GCF_001297065.1. Classification (GTDB taxonomy): domain Bacteria; phylum Bacillota; class Bacilli; order Lactobacillales; family Enterococcaceae; genus Enterococcus_D. The sequence continues at coordinate 127,019 of NZ_LHOX01000022.1, forward strand.
TGTCCAATACGGCAACGATGTTGTGGCCAGTTTTGGCATCGCCGTTCGCGTGACACAAGTGCCCGAGTTTTTAACCATGGGTCTATTCCTTGGGGCGATTCCTTTGTTTGCCTATAGCTTCTCAGCCAAAAACACCCAACGACTTAAAGAAGCTCTGAAAGAACTTACGCTATGGATTGGGTTGATTTCAATTGGTTTTTCCGTTGTTGTCTATCTGTTTCGGCTGCCGGTTTTACAGCTCTTTACAAAAGATGCTGCCGTACTTTCCGCGGGATTGATGGTATTAAGTGCGCAATTGCTTTCCTCTGTATTCAATGGGTTTTCCGGCTTATTCACTGGTATCTTCCAAGCCTCTGGTCTTGGGAAGGAAACCGGTACGATGGCTATGATCCAAGGCACATTCTTTATTCCTGTCGTCTTGCTTCTCCACCACTTTTACGGATTGAATGGATTGATTTGGTCTATGACTGTGACAGAAGGGATTACCTTTCTCGTTGGTTCTTTACTTATGATCCCTTATTTGAAAAAGCTCCAAACAGGGGCATTGGTTGCACATACGCCAGCAACAGACCAATAAATGGCTGTCAGCAACACAAAAAGACGATCTTGCCATCATCTTTTTGTGCATCACAGCAGTCAACCAGCCTTTTGATCCCCGAAGCAGACGCTTCATATAATGGGTTCGTATTTTCCCGCTTTGTATTGCGCCCCTAGGTCCACATAGTGGGCAATATTGGCTTTATTTTTGGCGATTTCTTCTTCAGTCAGTGGTCTGATCACTTTGGCTGGGCGGCCAAAGGCCAAGACGTTTGGTGGAATGATCGTGCCTTGTGTCACCAAAGATCCCGCACCAATCAGGCTGTTTTCACCGATCACTGCATGATTCAAGATGATCGAACTCATACCGATCAAAGCCCCTTGCTTGATGGTACAGCCATGCAGCATACACTGATGACCAACTGTCACATCATCCCCGATGATCGTTGGGGCATCATGGTCAACATGAATGATCGTACCATCTTGGATGTTGGTTCGGTCACCGATCTTGATCCAATTGGCATCACCGCGGATCACCGCTTGAAACCACACGGTACTTTCTGCACCCAATGACACGTCACCAACCACTGTCGCATTTCTTGCGACAAAATTGGGTATCGCTTCTGTTTCTCGTTCTTGTCGTTTGTTTCCGTCCTCATTTGTCTGTTTGTCTTTCATCATTACACACGTCTATCCTTTCTGTACAATATCCTCTATCTATACTATACCATTACGGATGGCGAAGCCATGTACGGTTGCTCGACCTATTCTGGTATCCACGATCAACTAAAAAAAAGAGCGCCCTCAGGCACTCTTTTATTCGGCTTCTTCTGAAAATTGGCTTTGATACAGTTGACTGTAGAAACCGCCAGCTGCCAATAATGTCTCATGATTGCCTTTTTCAATGATCGATCCTTGATCCATCACCAAAATCAAATCGGCCTCTCGAATCGTAGACAGTCGATGAGCAATGACGAAACTCGTTCGCCCTTCCATGACTTTATCCATTGCTTTTTGGATCAGGGCTTCTAGCCGAGTATCCACAGAACTGGTTGCTTCGTCTAGGATCAAGATCTTCGGATCTGAGATCACTGCACGCGCAATCGTCAACAACTGTTTCTGTCCTAAGGAAACATTGTCCCCTTCAGAATTGATGAACATCTCATAGCCATCTGGCATCGTGCGGATAAAGTGGTCAACGTTCGCCGTTTTGGCTGCATCTACTACCTCGTAATCTGTGGCATCAAGCTTTCCAAAACGAATATTGTCGCCAATCGTACCTTCGTATAACCAAGCATCTTGCAAAACCATCCCAAAAAGCGAACGGACATCGTGCCGCGCCATTTTCTTGGTATCAATACCGTCGATTTTGATTGCTCCTTCATTGACATCATAAAATCGCATCAACAAATTGATCAAGGTCGTTTTGCCTGCCCCGGTTGGGCCAACGATGGCTACCATTTGACCTGCTTTGACTTCAAAATTCAGATCTTTGATCAAAGGTTTCTTCGGATCATACGCAAAGCCAACGTGTTCGAAAGTCACATCACCATTGATCGTTTCTGGTAAAGCAATGTCCGTTTGATTGACTGGTTCTTCCGCTTCGTCCAAAATCTCAAACACCCGGGTTGCCGCAGCTGATGCACTTTGTAAAACCGACGACAATTGCGTGATATTCCCCATAGGTTGACTGACTTGCCAAATATACTGAATGAAGGCTTGCAGTTGCCCAACCACGATCACACCGCCGATCACATAAAAACTTCCCATGACGGCCATCGCTATATAGGTAAAGTACGCTGTCATTTGCACAAGCGGCATCATCAAGCCAGAAACAAAGGCCGAACGAAAACCATAATACCGCAGCTGATGATTGACATTCTTGAATCCTTCCAAGGTTTGCTTTTCTCGGCCATAGACTTTCAAGACACTAAACCCAGTCATATTCTCCTGTACGTAGCCATTCATATCGCCTAGGGCATTTTGCATGCCTTGGAAATCTTTTTGCGATTTTTTGACGATCGTCCGTGAAATGATCAATGCCAACGGAATCATGATCAGTGAGATCAATGCCATCAATGAATTGATATAGAACATCATCGATACGGCCATAATAATACTCAAGAAGGCATTCACGATACCGATCATCGCTTGTTGCATCGCGCCGCTGACGGCGTCGACATCATTGGTGACGCGGGACAAGATATTCCCTTGCTGATTTTTGTCAAAATAAGACACAGGCAAGCGGTTGATTTTTTCATCAATATCTTGGCGCAAATCCTTCATAGCAGATTGGACGACATTCGTGATCAATAATCCTGACATCAATTGCGAGACACAATAGCCAAGTCCCACCACGCCGACCCATATCAAACAGACAATGATATAATCGAAATTGACCCCTTCACCAGCTGCTATATTGCGGCTGATCTCAGTCGTAGGCAAACCAGATACATACGGCATGGCCGCATTGAATCCTACGGTTGCTACTGTGAAGATCAGGACCAATGTAAACGTTGCTTTATACGGTCTCAAGTACTGCCATAACCGTTTTAATGAAGAGAATGCTTTCATATCGCCAACTCCTCCTCTGATAACTGAGATGCTGCAATATCATAATAGACAGAGCAAGTCTGCAGTAATTCTTTATGCGTGCCCATACCGACAACATCCCCTTCATTCAAGACGATGATTTTATCCGCATGCATAATCGTGCCAACACGTTGGGCAACGATCAACACTGTTGATTCCGTTGTTTCTTTCTTGAGACGCGCCCGCAATTTGGCATCTGTTTGATAATCCAATGCCGAAAAACTATCATCAAAAATATAAATATCAGGACGACGTATCACTGCTCTGGCAATTGCGAGCCGTTGTTTCTGTCCGCCAGAGAAATTTGACCCGCCTTCGGCTAATTCAGCGTTGAACCCATCTGGTGTTCTCGCAATGAAATCAGCTGCTTGGGCAATTTCTGCCGCTCGATCTAGATCTTCTTGGGTCGCATCTTCTTTGCCATACCGCAAGTTATCCGCGATCGTCCCTGTAAAGAGCAAGGCTTTTTGTGGAATATAACCGATTTTGTTTCTCAAAGCTGACAAAGAATAGTCCCGAACATCCACGCCGTCAACGAGCACTTCTCCTTGACTAACATCATAAAAACGGGGAATCAATTGAATCAATGTTGACTTCCCAGATCCGGTACTGCCTATAAAGGCGACCGTTTCCCCTGGCGATGCTGTAAAACTTACATCGCGGATCACTGGGCTTTGCGCATGACCAGGATAGGCAAAAGTCACCTGTTTGAATTCAAGATAGCCTTTCGTCTTGGTTTCTGTCACAGGTTGTGCAGGTTCTTTGATTTCAGAAGTCGCATCTAACGCTTCTTGAATCCGCCGCGCAGAAACCGCTGCTCTAGGATACATGGTAAAGACCGTCGCAAACAACATAAATGAGAACAAGGCGTGGAAAATATATTCGATAAAGGCAATCAAATCACCAACTTGCAATTGACCTTGATCGATTTGAATACTTCCCGTCCAAATGATCAAAATCATCACGATATTGAACAAAAAGAAAAAGCCTGGCTGTGCACTTGCCATCAAACGAAACAAGCTGCGAGAACTTGATGCATAGGCTTGGTTGACTTTACTGAAACGAGATTCTTCAAATTTTTCATTGACGAATGCCCGAATCACTCTCAGCCCAGAAAGGTTCTCACGTAAGATACCATTGATTTTATCTAAGTTGGCTTGCTGCTTGGTAGATAACGGTTCTGACAGTTTGGCAATCGCCACGACTGCAATCAGCAAGATCGGCAAGGCCCCCAAAACATAAAGACCCAATCTTGTGCTCGTCCGCATGACCATATACAAACTGACGATAAACATCATCGGTGTCATCAATCCGGTCCGCAAAATACTTTGCATAAACAACATGATTTGATAGGCATCGTTGGTCACCCGCGTGATCAACGATGAGACCCCGATTTTTTCATACTCCGTGTGGGAATACCCTTGCACTTTCTCAAAAAGATCATCTCGAATATCCGCTACAATGTTCGTTGTGATCCGTGAGGTGAAATAGCCCAGCATGATATTCATCACGATCCCAATCAGTGTGATCGCCACCATTGCCGCGCCCATCTTCCAAATATAGTCGCGATCCCCATTTGCCATACCAACATCGATCATGCGCGCCAATAGCGTAGGCAGCCCTAGTTCGATCAAAATAAACCCAAAGACACAGATGAAATTCAACATAAGGAGTTTCTTATTTCTCATCGTGTAATGCCACATTAATTTCAAAAAATTCCCTCCTTTTTTAATCCATTGATTTTACTATAGCATAGGAATATTTCGAATGTAACGTGAATCCTTGCAAAAAAGAGCAACTTCTCATTTTAAGTCTTTCATTTTGTTTCAGTAAGCCTTTTCACGCTAACGTGATTCTATACTTATTCCTTTTTCTGTGCTACACTAGGGATACTTGTAGTGGAACGATTACAAACCCGGTGAATTTATGCGACAACATTCGGAAAGCAAAGACGAGGCTTTCTCTTTTTTCTCACAATCACTGTCTGAAAAAAGCATGCAGCAGCTCTATGAGCTTTCATTAGGTCACTTTCTTTGGACCTCGATTTTGTGATGCCGCGAATACATCAAGCTAATAAACTACTGCCTAGACGCAGATAAAGGAGAAAATATATGATTTACAAAATTTATTACCAAGAAACAAAAGACCGCAACCCAAAAAGAGAACAAACCCAATCTTTATACATTGAAGCAGACGATGCAGTGATTGCACGTCGCCAAGTAGAACAAAACACCCCATACAACATCGAATTCGTTCAAGAATTAGATGAAAAACATTTAGCTTACGAAAAAGAAAACGCTGATTTCAAATTAGCGGAGTTTTAAGATGAAAGTTTCTCTTAAAAACAATGAAACCGGCGTTTTTGGTGTCGGTGGACTTGGCGAAATCGGAAAAAACTGTTATGGGGTTCAATTTCAAGATGAAATCATTTTAATTGATGCGGGAATCAAGTTCCCCGAAGATGAATTACTTGGAATCGACTATGTGATTTCTGATTACAGCTATATCGTCCAAAACTTACCAAAAGTCAAAGGCTTGATCGTCACCCATGGTCACGAAGACCATATTGGCGGCATCCCTTATTTACTTCGAGAAGCCAATATTCCAATCTATGCTGGACCTTTGGCGTTAGCCTTGATCACCAACAAATTGGATGAACATGGTTTGTTGCGAGATGCAGAATTACACGAAATCAATGAAGATACCGTGATTCGTTTCCGCAAAACATCGATCAGCTTTTTCCGTACGACCCACAGTATCCCTGATGCGCTAGGTGTCGTTGTGAAAACACCTTCTGGAAATATCGTCGCAACTGGTGACTTCAAGTTTGATTTCACACCAGTGGGCGAACCAGCAAATCTGCACAAAATGGCACGCATCGGCGAAGAAGGCGTCCTTTGTCTGCTGTCAGATAGTACCAATGCGGAAATCCCGACATTTACCAAGTCGGAGAAAACGATTGGCAGCTCGATTTTGAAAATTTTCGAAAAAATCGATGGCCGTATTATTTTCGCCAGCTTTGCTTCAAACATATTCCGTCTGCAACAAGCTGCTGATGCTGCTGTTGCCACTGGCCGCAAAATCGCTGTTTTCGGGCGCAGTATGGAAAATGCGATTGTCAATGGTCAGCGTTTAGGCTACATCAAAGTACCTGACGGGACATTTGTTGAATCACACGAGATCAATCGCTTACCAGCAAATGAAACCATGATTCTTTGTACCGGTTCTCAAGGGGAACCTATGGCGGCCTTAAGCCGGATCGCCAATGGAACCCATCGTCAGATCCAGGTGCATCCTGATGATACAGTGATCTTCTCAAGTTCACCAATTCCAGGGAATACAACAAGCGTCAATCAATTGATCAATTTGCTATTAGAAGCAGGCGCCAATGTGATCCATGGCAAACTAAACAATATCCATACTTCTGGTCACGGTGGCCAAGAAGAACAAAAATTGATGTTGCGTTTAATGAAACCGAAATACTTTATGCCTGTCCATGGCGAGTTTCGGATGTTGAATATCCATACCCAACTGGCGCAAGATACAGGGGTACCAAAAGAAAACTGCTTTATTATGGAAAATGGCGACATGCTGGCTTTAACTGCAGATAGCGCCAGACCTGCTGGTCACTTCAATGCGAGTGACGTCTATGTAGACGGCAGTGGTATTGGTGACATCGGCAATGTGGTCTTAAGAGACCGCCGCATCCTGTCTGAAGAAGGCCTAGTCTTGGCGGTTGCCACAGTCGATATTGCCAAAAAAGAAGTGTCGGCTGGTCCAGACATTTTATCCCGCGGGTTCGTTTACATGCGTGAATCTGGTGAAATGATCAACGAGGCGCAGCAAATCCTCTTCCGCGCTTTACGAGAAGTGTTGAACCAAGCAGATCCAACAGAGCACAAACTTCGAGAAGCGATGTCAGCTGCCCTGCAACCATTCCTTTTTGAAAAAACCGAGCGTCACCCAATGATTCTATCTATGATCATGACGCCAGACGAATAATCAAACATACAAAAGCACTTGCCTGTTGAAGAAGGCAAGTGCTTTTTTGGGACTTATGCGTCGTTAGTGCGCGTGGTCAACAACTTTGATTTTGATTGTCTTTACTTCGTAAGGGGTCAAATGAAGGACAAGCGAACCGCTTTGCAGTGCTTCGAGTGGTCTCTCCATCATATCTGTCTCTTGCCAAAGGATTTGTCCTTCTCCCGTGTACGTCAATTCAAATTGCCGATCTGCGCCGATATGGTCATAACAGCGTAAAATCCACCCATCTTTGTCTTCTGCTTGTTTGAAAGCATCCACTACGACCGCATCCTCAGCTGTCAACGTGAAGGGGAATCTGTCATCACTCACTTGCACTGGGGATAAAGGCGCATTGATTTCCCATGCTTCTTCCACCACTTTTCCCGTTACAAAATCTCCATTGTGCGGGAACAAACTATACGTAAATTGATGCAACCCGAGATCTGCTCCAGGATCTGGATAGATTGCACCTTTCAGTAAAGAAAGACGCATCTGATTGCCTTTGATATCATACCCGTATTTGCAGTTGTTCAACAATGCCACACCGTAATTGGTTTGCGAGAGATCCGCCCACTGATGACCTACCGTTTCAAATTTCGCCATATCCCAACTCGTGTTCCAATGCGTTGGGCGTTTGACATTCCCATGCTGCACATCAAAAACTGCTTCTGTTGCACGGATATTGACATCAAATTTGACTTTCAACAATTGTTGCCTTTCCTGCCAGTCGACTTCAGTCACATAATCGGTACGTTTGGTATGTGCATATAAAAAGATGTCTTGCGATATCTTTGATTGACCAAAAGATGCTGTAAAAGTTAGGACAGCAAATAACGGGTTATTCTCTTTGAGCTGTAAGGATCCTCCGCTGATTTCTGTCATTTTTTCTTGATAAAACAAATCAATATCCCATGCGTCAAAATTGATCGGTTTGTCTTCAAACAATTGGAAGACATTTCCTTTCCCTTTGAATACCTCTTTTTGACTTTCTTTATCAAATAGACGAATCAATTGTCCTTGATCGTTCCATTCCAACACGTAAAACGTCGTTTCAGCTGTATTGCCTTTGATACTGGCTGTCATTTCTTTTGGCAATATGCAGATGCTGTCAGTGTAAGCAGCCCTTTCCAACGGAGCCAATTGATGCAAACTATAGCACGCATCCCCCATACACAAATGATTCTGCGGACGAGAATTGGCGCTATTGGTTTTGACTAGACTCTTTCTCGGCCACCCAGCGGTATTAACCAGGCTGAGTGGTGCGTCTGAGCTGTCTAAGTGTTCTTGCAAGCGCGTGATTTCTGCTAAGCATGTCGCTGCATCCTCTCGATAATCCTCATACACTTCTGCAATCGAAGAACCAGGAATGATATCATGAAATTGATTCTTCAAGACATTCTTCCATAAATCCTCAAGTCTATCGTGGGGATAGTCAGTTCCCTGATTGATCGATTGAAAACTATACAAAACTTCAAGCTCCCGCAATTGGATCTCAAAGAAACGATTCATTCGTTTGATGTAAGCTTGAGAGGTATACGTACCGCGATGGTACTCTAAATACAATTCGCCATCCCAAATAGGTAAATGGCTTGGCTTTTGTTTGACCGTCTGATGCAAATCCGCAAAAAAATCACCCGCTCTTCCCGTAGTGAGCTGCGGCAATCCAGGAATCTCTGCCATATGGCGTCGGTTATCTAGCATTTCTCTTGTCACGCCCCCGCCGCCATCACCATGTCCATAAGAGACCAGCAACCGCTGATTCAGCGCTTTGTTTTGATAGGCGCGATATACCCCCATTACTGTTTCCGGCGTTAACGTACCATTATAGGTATAGAACCAATTTGACTTCTCAGTCCAACTTCTTCCGCCTGGGACAGGCGTTGTAATGAAATGTGTCAATATTTCTGATCCATCCATCCCTTTCCACATAAACGTATCATTGGGCATGCGATTGTATTGATTCCAACTGATCTTTGTTGTCATAAAGGTTTTGATCCCACTCTTTTTGAGGATTTGCGGTAAGGCCCAGGAATAACCAAAAACATCTGGCAACCACAAATAGGTACTTTCATGCCCAAATTCCTCACGAATAAATTTTTTCCCATACAATATTTGTCTGATCAATGATTCGCCATTTGGAATATTACAATCTGCTTCCACCCACATAGCACCTTCTACTTCCCATCGACCTTCCTTTGCCCTTGATTGTATCTGACGATAGAGTGCTGGCGCTTCTTCTTTGATCCATTGATATAATTGGGGCTGTGATTGTAAAAAGACATATTCTGGATATTCTTCCATCAATTTTAAGACCGTCGAAAAGCTTCGGATAGCTTTCTCTTGCGTATGTTTGATTCTCCATAACCAAGCCAGATCAATATGGGTATGGCCAATCGCAGTCACATGGATCACATCATTTTTTGGCAATATGTGCAGCTGCTCTGTCACATATTGATGCGCCAGCGTAATGCTTTCATAGAAAGCATCACTTCCTTTCATTCGCCAATCCACCAATCTCCATGCGTCAGTCAGCACACCTAATAGTTGGTATTTCACCTCATGATCTTCTGCAAGTTGCTGATAGGCTTCAAGCAGCATTTTAGACACCGTATAAAATGCATTGGTGTCATGATCCAGCTCGCCAAAGAAGGCTTGATTTAAGGTATGGGTCAACACCCGTGGTTCGCCGCCCCCTTCTAAACCAGACCATAGCTTCAAAGAAAGGGTTACTTTTCTGCCAACTTCTGATGGTCGTAAGATATATTCTTTGTGGTTTGAATCTATACCTTGTACTGGCAGGCCGTCAATATAGAGGAGTGCTTCAAACCCAGAGTTCCCACCCCCACCAGTTTTCCCAAAGTCAAAGAAACAAACATTACATTCTTTAGGCAACATCACTTCTGCTTGCAACCACAAGTAGTGGTCGCGTCCTTGCCAAATATCACCTATGTGCATGTCTGTTTTGTCCGAACAATGTTGTGGCGGTATCTTTTCGGTTTTTGACACATCTTCTTGAACCTGCCACGTTGAAATATTGCGTTTATTTTTATAGCGTAAATAGGCTAATTCAGCGATCCGCCTCTGCAGTTTTTCTTCTTGCAAGAACATCTTCATAGATTTTTCTCCTTATGTGGGTTTCTTCCGAATCCTTCATCCTAATGCTTCACACACACCAGGCCTGTGGTCACTCTGCCATGAAGCGGTCGAATTGTTGGCGTCTGATTTCTAATAAACGTTGTGCACCTACACGATCAAGTTGTGCGACGTAATTGTCCCAATCTTGCGCCAAATCCCACTCTCCCGTCACAAACTTCACCCGTGATTGTTCCACAAAAGTTGAAATATCCGTGGAGATCGTTGACATTTCTGCCGCTTCCTCTTCTGTTGCCATAAAATGTGGCAGCATATACTTAGGCATATATTCCTCTTTGACATCATCATAGATGACTGGTTCTTTTCCAAAAGCAACATCCCGGATCTCTTGATCCAATTCAGCATAAGGGAAATAGCCGCCGTAGACATTGTCGACCCATTGAAAGGCGCCTAATTGCGGCCCATTTTGATAGTTAAGAATCTCTTCAACATAGACCATTCGTCCTTCTTCGTCCAATTCATATGTCACGCCTTCTTCACCAAGATAAGCAAAAATCTGCCCTTCTGGACTATAGAAAAAGTCAGCCCATTCTAGTAGCAATGCAGGATCGGGTGCATCTTTTGTGATGATAAAAGAGGCCCCTCCAGCCACAGCCGGCTCTGTAAATAACGTTTTGTCTCCATATGGACCTTCAAGCACATTGATTGGGGTGTAGGTTTCAGGACCAAAAGGACCAATGAAATCAGGATCTACCCATTGAAATAAGCCAACCTTGTCTTGCGCAGCATCTGCACGCCACTTGTCGTCATCGACCCCGGCAAAAGATTGTTGTGATACTAAACCTTCCGCATACAATTCTCGCATATACTGCCAAACTTCTTTCATCCGCTCATGATTGATCGTTAATTGCAGCGCATCATTGTCATCCACAAAAATCATATTCCCCATTGCTTGACGGCCACCGGTTCCCAAACCATATGCGGCCATAATCATCCGTTCTAAACCACTAGCGATTTGTCCACTCGGCATATAATAGCCTTCCCGACTCTCATCACTCGCCACAAAGGCAGCCAAAACGGTTTTCAATTCTTCTGTAGTCCTTGGTACATCTAACGACAACTCGTCTAGCCAAGGCTGATTGATATATAGGCGCACTGTCCGCCCACCACTCATTGGGTCTAATGCCATATAGGGCAGGGAATATATATGACCATCTGGCGCAGTTAATGTCTTTTTGACATCAGGGTGTTCCTCAAAAATCTTCTGCAGGTTCGGTGCATGTTCCGCAATCAAATCTTCCAATGGAATAAAGAGTCCCTGCTTTCCATACTTCACGATTTCATCATTGCTCCATCCAGTTTGATAAAATGCATCAGGTAAATCCCCTGACAAGATCAAGTTTTTCTTTTCACCAAATTCCTTGACTTCCTCCCATTCCACTTTGATGCCAGACATCTTCTCATATTCTTGCCACATCCATAAATCTTCACTTTTGGGGCGAACATCGGTAAAGTCGCTTCTCATTAAACGAATCGTCTTTGTTTCCTCACCCGTCACATCTGCAGTTTCTTCCCCTGATTGACAAGCTGCAAGGACGAATAAGATTGGCAATACAAAAAGTAAACATTTTTTCATTATTTCATCTCCTTTATGTGGTATAAATTCTGAACAATCGATTAAAAAAATCTTTCTTGCATGTCGATGAACTTTTTAAAAAACAGGCGACTAATCCCATAAGCCGGCAGCGCGATCCCCAGACAAATACCAATTAACGGAAACAACTGATAGACCGTCAACGTTCCCCCGATGATCAGCACACTGCCTAGCGTTTGGATGGGACAAATAAAGATAAACGCTAAAGGTTGTAAAACCATTTTTGCAGCCGACAATCTGAAATAGGCATGAACAGGAAAGAAAACGATCGACAGCAACAGCCATAGAAATAAATGACTCCTTAGAGTAAATTCAAATAAGAAAGGCGGCGATGGATACGTGCCCAAAAATTTAAACATAAATAGTATGACCACGATCATGAGAAAAACGTATATGCTCGTCTGCTTATATCTAGGTCTGTTGCATCGATAATAGGTTCGATACATGATGGATACTTGAGAAGCGTTTTGTTCAATCATTAACTTGCGCAGACAATCATAGACGGTGACGGTTGCTGGTATCAAGCTGAAAAACACACCGCCGAATAGACTATACCGCAGCCACAAAATATTTAATCGCATCAAATAAAAGAGCCAGTCACACCCCTCTGCAAATTTATTCACTACCATAGCGTCACCTCCTTAAGCAGTACTCATCCTTTGATTGAACCAACTAGGATTCCTTTTTCAAAATATTTCGCTACGACTGGATAAAATAAGAGCACTGGTAAACTGGATACGATGACCACACTATACTTAAGTGTCATCTTTAACATCAGCAGTTCAGATTCTGCACTCCCCGCAATCACTTGATTCATATCTTGTCCAAACTGACCTTGAACCAAAATTTCCCGCAAAATGATTTGCAATGGGTATTTTGCTCGATCTTGTAAATAAATCAGGGCATCAAAATAAGCGTTCCAACGCCCTACCCCATAAAACATCGCCATGACTGCAATGATCGGGGTAGCTAACGGCAACACTACTTTCCAAAGCAGCCATAAATCATTGGCACCATCTATATAAGCGCTTTCAATTAAATCGTTGGGAATGTTTTGACTAAAGAAGGTACGCATCAGAATCATGTTGTAGACACCTAACGCCCCTGGTAAAATCATCACCCATATCGTATTCACGAGTCCTAGCTGCTGATTGGCGAGATAGGTTGGGATCAGTCCGCCACTAAAGAACATCGTCACCGTAAAGAACAGTGTGATATACTTCTTCCCCCTCAAGCCTGGACGAGACAATGGATACGCCGCAATCGTCGTAACCACGAGGTTAATAACCGTTCCCAACACGGTGTAGATGACGGCATTCTTAAAACCGGTCCATATATCAGAACTTTTGAGTACCTCTTTGTATCCTTCGATATTGAATCCTCTGGGATAAAGCAGTAGGGGCACTTCATAAATACGTGTCGGATCGCTAAAGGAGGCATTGACCACAAAGATAAGCGGATATAAGATAATCAGTGAGATTATCACCACTAACGTAATGTTCAATACATCAAATATTTTATCCCCTTTTGATGTCGCATACTTCATTGAATCTCCTCCTACCACAAACTAGATTCACTGGTTTTTTGTGCAATTTTATTGACGGTAAATAAAACAATGAAGTTGATCACATTGTTAAATAAACCCACAGCTGCAGAAAAACTATATTCTCCATTAATAATACCCATTTTGTAGGTATAGGTAGAAAGAACCTCGGAAGTCGCGAGATTGGCAGCATTCTGCAATAAAAAAGTTTTTTCAAATCCAACAGACAAGATACTCCCTGTGGCCAGAATCGTTGAAATCACAATGGTTGGCATAATCGAAGGAATCGTGATGTGCCGGATACAGTGAAAACGAGAAGCGCCATCTAAGTAAGCGGCTTCATATTGATCGGGTGATATACCAGACATGGCAGCTGTATAAATGAGCGTTCCCCAGCCGACACCTTGCCACACACCGGACCAAACATATATGTGCGGAAACCAGCTCGGACTTCCCAGGAAATCAATCGCGTCAAATCCCATTATCTGCAATAGCATATTGATCATCCCATCTTGCGTAGAGAAAAAGAATTGAACCATCCCTATCACGACTACAACTGAAATAAAGTTAGGAATATAAGAGATCGTTTGGACACTGCTCTTGAACCATTTGCGGTTCAACTCATGAAACAAAAGAGCGAGGATAATCGGTAAAGGAACACCTACCAATAAACTATATAAGCTTAACCTTAAGGTATTCACGATGATATCAACAAAAAAATAGGAAGCAAAGAAACGCTCGAAATGTTTCAAGCCAACCCATGGACTACCTAAAATCCCAAATGCCGGCGAATAATCTTTAAAAGCAATGACCACACCGTACATCGGCCAATAATTCCAAATCAATACAAATACAATGGGAATGAGCAACATGACATATAGCCATTTGTGTTTTTTTACATCCTTCCAGAGCAAAGATATATTGTTCTGGATGTTTTGCTTATGGGGTGGTATGTGTTCGTTCTTTCTCCCTGCAGCAGGTAGTGCCATCTAATTCTCCTCTCTTCCATTCGATTTATAGGTTACGTGAACGTGTCTTTCCGTTACATCATCTTCAAAAAAATAAGTCCAATCAAAGTGCAATGCCAAACCGATTTTTTGCGCAACTTCTACACTAGGTCTTCGTTTTCCCCGTTCGATCATATTGTAGTATGATCGTTCGATATCAGATTTATTGGCCGCCTCTTCTTGCGTAAGTCCCCTTTCCTCTCTTATTTCAACCAACCATTTTCTCATTCTATAACTCCTCTCTAGATTTGTAACGATATGACACACTTCACATTATATGTAACCAATCGTTACTTGTCAACATCATCAATGTAACAGAAAGCAACTAGCAATAATCTTTTTTTAATCGTAACATTATGTTACTATCACTGTGAAAGAAGGTGTCGTTATGTTTCGATATATCATTAAAGAATTACGCCTTAAAAATAATTTTACACAGCAAGAAGTAGCAGAACGAATCGGCATTACTCGCCCTGCCTATACAGCCTACGAGCTAGGCAAAAGAGAACCTGACTTTAATACCTTACGTATCTTAGCCGATTTATTCGGGGTTTCCACCGATTTTCTTTTAGGCAGAAGTCCCCAGAAATCCTATTCGAAAAATGGGACACTGGTCGCTGAAATCATTGATGATACATTTGCTGATGAGGATGTCAAAGAGATTTTATCTTTTATTGATTATCTAAAAAATAAATCCGACAAAAAAAAGACCATCGACTAGATGGTCTTTTGGGCTTTTGATATCGATCGTACACAAAAGCAATGATAAACAAGTCTTATGCTTTGTTTACGTTCACTGCTTGTGGTCCGCGATCTGAATCTTCAACGTCGAAAGTCACTGCTTGACCTTCTTCTAAAGTTTTGAATCCTTCACCTTGGATAGCTGAGAAATGTACAAATACATCTGTACCGTCTTCGCGAGAGATAAAACCAAACCCTTTTTCAGCATTGAACCATTTAACTGTACCTTGTTCCATTAAAAAAAACCTCCTCGTGCATCAGCACTTAATTGTGTGTAACGTTGCTTTTGTGCGATAGAGGTGTCCCTTACGTTTCAACATCTATACTGCAAACAAAATTACAATAATATTTTACACTTGAAGATATTTTTTTGCAAGACAGAAGATTAATTCTTTCTCGCTGATTTTTAATCTTTTTTCTTTTTTGACCTATCTAAACAGTATTGCAAGAAGAAATCGTTGTTTTTATAGGGTTAGCCAAAGATATCCCCCATTGTAAAGAACCGTTGTCCGATCATCAACAATAATCGGTACTTGCCCAGCTTGTCCTTCTGTTCCTTGCTGCGGACAGTCAGTTGATCTAGTTCTACCACTTTCTCAAAATCCACATAAACCCTTATTCCTCCCACAGCCCTTCTTCCCGCAAGCTTACATAAGCATTGTCACCAATGATCAGATGATCAAGCAAATCGATCCCCATGATCTCACCGCATTTCATCAAACGCCGGGTAAAAGCCAAATCAGCCTCACTCGGTTGTGGACTGCCGCTTGGATGATTGTGGACCGCGATAACTCGAGCAGCACTGCAGCGGACCGCGCCATGAAAGATCTCTCTGGGATGCGCAATCGATTGATTCAGCGAACCGATGAACAAGGTCTTTTTTTGAATGATCTCGTTTTTGGTATTCAGATACAGACAAAGCAAATGTTCTTGGCGAAAATCTTTCAGCTCTTGCATCATGTGTTTCGCGATATCCATACTAGAGTTGACTTTGCCATACTTCGGCTGTCCTGCCCGCTGGATGCGGCCGCCCAATTCGATCATCGCCTTGATCTCGATGGCTTTGATCTGTCCAACACCCCGAATTTCTTGTAATTCATCCAGGGTCACCTGCTTGAGCTCATAGATATCCTCAAAGCGGTTCAAAATCGTACCGGCTAGTTCAAGTACATTCAGCGGATGGGCACCTGTGCGCAGCAAGATAGCCAATAGTTCTTGATTGGAAAGGGCATCCACCCCATATTGCAACATCCGCTCACGGGGATAAGAACTTTGCGGAATAATGGTTTTATTCATAAAAAAACTCCTTTGCGGTTTTCTAAAATAGAAATACGCAAAGGAGGAGAGAATAGTCGTTGCTGTCAGGTTTATACTGTGTAAGCTTTTGTCAGAAACTCAGGAACTTCCGTCAAAGAAGGCAAAATCGTCAATACTTTTTCTTCAATGATCGTTGTTGGCGCGATCAAATCAGGAATCATGATGACCGAGATCCCCGCACGATGCGCGGCATGGATCCCATTGGCTGAATCTTCTAAGATAACCAAGGACTCTTTCGGCACATCAAGGATCTGTTGGGCTTTTTCAAAAATTTCAGGATCTGGTTTGGCTTTCGTCACATCATCAAAACAGACGATTGTTGGAAATTCAGCTGTTAAATCAGCAGCCTCTAGTAAGGTATCGATGACTGCCCGCTGATTGCTGGACGCCAAAACCCTGGGAATCTGCTGCTCATCTAAGAAACGCAATATCTCATGCACCCCTGGTTTCAATTCTGCTGTCCCTTGTCTGAACATAGTCACCGTTCGATCAAATGCCGATTGAATGAAACGATCCACCGTATCCTGCCCAAATTCCGAGTCAAAACGTGTGTGATAGGCCGCCCAAACTTCTTCATCAGATACACCGACGTAGGCCAGATAAAGATCTTTGCTATATGGGATCCCCATTTCATCCGCCACCACTTGCGTTGCCTGATAATAAAGCCATTCTGTATCAAATAACAAGCCATCCATATCGAAAATCATACCTTGCAGTTTAGTCATTGCTTCCTCCTATTGATCGTAATAATTCTCTTACCTCTGAAACAAAATATAACGAACCTGTGACTAACAATAAGTCTTCATTGGTCATTTTTTCTAATAACTCAGCTAATCCAAATTGCCATAATGACACCGTTGAGATTCTTTTTGAATCGATTTCTTGATACCCAGCAGCTAAGTTCACTGCTTTGGGAAAATCAAAGGTGGTCATATAAATATCTGCCTGGGGGATTTGCAATAGTTGTTCTAGCATTTCCGAGATATTCTTGGTTTCTAAAGCAGAAAAAAGGATATGGATCCGATAGTCACCGAACTCTTCCTTCATCGTATCCACCAATCGTGTCATTGCATGGGTGTTATGGGCCCCATCCAAAATCACCAATGGTTCCTGACTTAGTTTCTCCATCCGTGCAGGCCAGTGGGCTTTTTTTAAGCCATTGCGGACATTTTTGGCTGTAAATGGCACCTGTTGCTGCGCACAATATAATGCATACAATTGAATCGCCACACCCGCATTTTCTGGTTGATGGCGGCCCAACATCGGCGTGATCAAGTGTTTGATCTTGCCTTGCTCATTTTCAAAATCAAATACTTCCCCCCATGATGGATCAGGGTGACGGTACTTGACTTGATAGCCTTCTCCCATATGATAGGTCGCGGCATTGTTTTCTTTGGCTTTGGCATCGATCACGGATAATGCCGGCTCTGAGATGTTCCCTGTCACCAACGGGACGCCTGGTTTGACGATCCCCGCTTTATGGGCAGCAATTGCTTCAACGGTATCCCCTAGAACATCCATATGATCCATCCCAATCGTCGTAATCGCCGTCAGAATCGGTGTGATCACATTGGTACTATCCAACAGGCCTCCAAGACCGACTTCGATCAAAGCAACATCGACTTTCTGTTCAGCAAAGTACCCCAACGCGATCGCCGTAATGATTTCAAATTGCGTGATACCAGTCACATCTTCTTCTGCATCCATTTGCACGACGATGGGTTGTACCCGTTCCACCCAGCCAACCAAATCTTCATCTGAAATAAAGGTGCCATTGATTTCGATCCGTTCATTGAAAGACTCGATATGCGGAGACGTAAATGTCCCAACATGCAGACCGTTTTCTTCTAATAAACTACGCAAATAACTAACGGTTGATCCTTTCCCATTGGTTCCAGCGATATGGATCATGGCTACTTCTTTCTCAGGATTGCCTAGTCGCTTCAATAACGCCTCAACACGGCGTAATCCTGGCCTGATACCAAATGTTAAACGTCCATGGATCCATGCAATTGCTTCTTCGCTTGTCATCTCATTCACCTCATGTTTATTTTAACAAAAAATGAAGGGCATGCCTAATCTCTCTCCTCATCTTTGTTATTTAGCTTAAAAAAAAGAACAGCTCAAATTTCTAGCTGTTCTCTTCTTTACATCATGATCATCCATGCTGCCAATACTTGGTCTTGCTTATTGAATCGTCCGTAATTGTTCGATTCGTTCTTGCACTTGTTGTTTCTTCTCAAGGTAATCCGCTTCTTTACTGCGTTCTTGCGCAACCACGTCTTCAGGGGCATTGGCCACAAAGCGCTCATTCGATAATTTGCCTTGAACGCGTTTGACTTCTTGGTTATATTTATCCAATTCTTTTGCCAATCGGCTGATTTCTTCTTCGATATTGATCAAGCCTGCCAGCGGCAAGTAAATCGTCGCCCCGGTCAAAATCGCGGACATTGCAAGCTCTGGCGCATCCAGTTCATTGGAAATCACCAATTCTTCCGGATTACAGAAGCGCTCGATATAATTTTTGTTGTTGATCAAAAACTCTTCTACGGTTTGATCGTTCGTTTGGATCAATAGCGTGATTGGTTTGGACAATGGCGTGTTGACTTCCGCACGAATGTTGCGGACTGAACGAATCAACTCTTTCAAGACTTCCATCCCGTGGGCCGCTTTGTCATCGGACCATTCTGGTGCCACTACTGGATAATCCGCTACGACGAGGGATTCACCGGTATGCGGTAATTTGCTCCAAATTTCTTCCGTCACAAATGGCATGATTGGATGCAGCAAGCGAAGAATTTGGTCAAGAACATGAACCAAAATGCTCTTGTTGACCTGTTTGGCCACTTCGTTATCGCCATACAACGTTTCTTTGGACATTTCGATATACCAATCACAGAAATCATCCCAGATAAAGTTATATAATTGACGACCAGCTTCACCAAACTCGAACCGTTCAAATAATTCAGTGACTTTTTCGATGGTTTCATTTAGACGGGTCAAGATCCAACGATCAGCGACAGATTTTTCACCAGAAAAATCGATATCTGTTACTGTCATCCCTTCCACATTCATCAAGACAAACCGAGAAGCATTCCAGATTTTGTTGATGAAGTTCCAAGCAGCATCCATTTTTTCATAACTGAAACGGACATCTTGCCCAGGGGCAGACCCATTCGATAAGAACCAACGTAAGGCATCGGCACCATATTTTTCAATGACTTCCATCGGATCGATCCCGTTGCCCAATGATTTGCTCATTTTGCGGCCTTGTTCATCACGAATCAACCCATGGATCAAGACATTCTCAAAAGGGCGTTTGCCTGTGAATTCCAAACTTTGGAATATCATCCGGCTAACCCAGAAAGCAATAATATCATAGCCTGTAACCAACGTATTGGTTGGGAAGTAGCGTTGATAATCTGCGCTTTGCTCATCTGGCCAACCCATGGTTGAAAATGGCCACAATGCTGAACTGAACCAAGTATCTAAGACGTCAGGATCTTGTTGCCAATTCTCTGCATCTTCTGGTGCTTCTAAGCCAACATACATCTCGCCTGTTTCTTTATGATACCATGCTGGAATTTGGTGGCCCCACCATAGTTGACGAGAAATGACCCAATCGTGGACATTATCCATCCAACGTAAAAACGTTTGATTGAAACGTGGCGGATAGAATTCCACTGCGTCTTCCGTTCCTTGATTGTCGATTGCTTGTTTGGCAAGAGGCGCCATTTTCACAAACCATTGCGTGGATAGTCTAGGTTCTACGACAACCCCAGTACGCTCTGAGTGACCCACACTGTGGACCATTTTTTCGATTTTGATCAAACGGCCTAGTGCATCTAAGTCTTTGACGATTTGTTTTCTAGCGGCAAAACGATCCATGCCCGCATAAGCTCCCGCTAAATCGTTCATTGAGCCGTCTTCATTCATCACATTGACTCTTGGCAAGTCATGGCGGTTACCTACCTCAAAGTCATTTGGATCATGTGCTGGGGTGATTTTCACCACACCTGTTCCAAATTCTTGATCCACATACGTATCGGCTATGATTGGAATTTCTTTATTGACCAATGGCAAAATCACCATCTTACCGATCAAATCTTGGTAACGCACATCATCTGGATGTACAGCAATGGCTGTATCTCCTAACATTGTTTCTGGTCGAGTCGTAGCGATCTCAACAACACCACTACCGTCTGCCAATTCATAAGACATATGATAAAAGGCGCCTTCGATGTCTTTATGGATCACTTCAATATCAGATAAAGCTGTCCGTGCTTGGGGATCCCAGTTGATGATATACTCCCCACGATAGATCAATTCTTTCTCATATAAAGTCACAAAGACTTTGCGGACTGCTTCTGACAAACCGTCATCCAGCGTGAAGCGTTCACGACTGTAATCCAAAGACAAGCCCATTTTGGCCCATTGCTCGCGAATATGGCCTGCATATTCTTCTTTCCAGTCCCAGACTTGCTCAATAAATTTTTCCCGACCTAGATCATAGCGAGAAATGCCTTGTTCTCTCAATTTTTCTTCAACTTTGGCTTGGGTTGCGATCCCCGCATGATCCATTCCTGGCAGCCATAAGGTGTCAAAGCCTTGCATCCGTTTTTGGCGAATGATGATATCTTGCAATGTTGTATCCCAAGCATGGCCTAAATGTAATTTTCCTGTTACGTTTGGTGGCGGGATCACGATCGAATAGGGTTTGGCTTCTGGATTGCCGCTTGGTTTAAAGCGGTCATGATCAAGCCAGTTTTGATAGCGTCCGGCTTCAACTTCTTGGGGATTGTATTTGGTTGATAATTCCTCTGTCATTGAGATTCCTCCTGTTTGGCTTACTTGATGCTGCAAGTTGTGCTGTTGTTCAAAGGCTGTTGCTTTCAGAGGCATTCCTCTTGCCACTAAAGATCATCACCATACCGTATACAGCAAAAAGCACCCTAAATGCCGAGGCATTTAGGGCGCTGATACGCGGTACCACCTAAATTGCAGATTTCTCTGCCACTTTGACGTGAGTTAACGGTCACGACGCGTTTGTCCTTGGATCAACCTGATCTTCAGATCAAAGACCTTCAAGCTACCTTCTTTGTTTCTGGGAAAGTCTTGCACCAACCGACTTTTCTCTACACACCAGGGCAACAAATACTCCTCTTGAACCTTGTCTTGTTATGTCATTCTTGTTTCATCTTGACTCATTCTACAATGAAGCTTGTGAAAAGTCAATCAGCGGTTTGCTTTGGCTGCTTCAATTGCTGCGTTGTAATCCGGTTCTTGGGCAATTTCTGGGACAATCTCAACGTGACGGATAACACCATCTGCATCTAAGACAAAGATCGCACGGGCGAAATGGCCAAATTCTGGGATCATGATGTGGTATGCTTCACCGAACGTATTCGCTGGATCGTGTAAAACGATCATATCGACACCTTCTTTGCCGCACCAGTTCTCTTGTTCTTCTTTGGTATTATTTGAAATCGTTACGAAATGAATATCATCTATTTGGCTGGCTTCTTGATTAAAGCGCTTGGTTTGCAGGGCACACACCCGCGTATCGATATCAGGAACCACACTGATGATGGTTGCTTTTCCTAAAAAACTAGCCAGCGTGTATTCTGTATCATCTAAACTCTTCAAACGAAAATCATGGGCGATATCCCCCACTCGTGGTTGATCACCTGGCACCTCATAGACAGTTCCTTTACGTGTCACTTGCATATCATCTCTCCTATTGCGTTTTCTCCCAGTATAAGGAAGAATCAGCGAAAACGAAAAGGATTTGCTCAAACCTTCGTTTTTTGTGAATAGGTCGTGTCAAAAAAGATCAATGTCTGTAATTCAGTGGTTAAATCAATATATTGGATATTCACGGCTTTCGGTACGACGACCGGATCAGGTGCAAAGTTTAATATTGCTGTGATGCCGGCATCGACGATGGCATCGATCGCGTGTTGCGAATAGCGGCTAGGAACTGTCGAAATGGCGACTGTGATGCCTTTTTCTTGCACGGTTGCTGCCAATTGGTCCATGCCGTATACATACTGATCGCCGATCGTTTGGCCAACGATAGATGGGTCATTGTCAAAGACCGCGGATACGGACAAATTTTCGTTGCGGCGGAAATTGTTATTGGCCAAAGCTTTGCCTAAATTCCCGAAGCCAATCAAGGCAATTTTCTTTTCTTCGTTGGTTTCAAGAATATGACTCAATACCTCGATCAAGTATGGAACAT
The DNA here is from genome assembly GCF_001297065.1 of Enterococcus sp. RIT-PI-f. Taxonomy (GTDB): domain Bacteria; phylum Bacillota; class Bacilli; order Lactobacillales; family Enterococcaceae; genus Enterococcus_D. The sequence continues at coordinate 149,767 of NZ_LHOX01000022.1, forward strand.
CATAGCCATATCCGCTGCGGCCTAATTCACCTAAGTGAGAAAAGTCGCGACGAATCGTTGCAGATGGAACTTGTGTAATCTCCGCAAATTCTTTTGATTTGATTCGTTGGACACCAGTAGCATCCAGAAGTTTTAAGTGCCTTAAATACGCTGGCAATCGTTTGGCCGTTGCTTTGGGCAATTTCTTTTCTCTTAAGAACTCCATCATCCTACCTCCTTGTTAAATCATTCACATATCGAGTGTAGCACGTTGAAATTTGAATAGCAAGAAATTATTCACAAACTTTCCCGCTAAAAAGCCTACACGTCCGATAAACGGCGTGCAGGCTTCCAGCATTTCGCTGTTTTTATTTTTCAGCTTTTTATAAAAAATCAGCAAACTCTTCGTTCTTGGTTTGATTGGCAGTGATTTGCTCGATTTTCAACCCCGCCATGGCACGGCTGATCATTCCCTCAATATCTAAACGTGCCTCATACAAATGAACTTTCTCCAATTTTGGCCGTGTCTTTGGTTGTGGCGGCGCAAAAATTGTACAACAGTCTTCAAAAGGTTGGATCGCAAGGTCAAACGTGTCGATTTCTTGGGCAACATCAATGATCTCTAGTTTATCCATCGTTGCCACTGGGCGGATGATGGGTGTGGTTGTTACTTCATTGATTGCAACCATCGATTGTAAAGTTTGTGAAGCCACTTGCCCTAATGATTCACCATTCAAAATCACCAATCCATGGCGTTGTTCCCGAATCGCGTCTGTGATTCTGAGCATCATCCGTCGGGTCAATGTCATCCAATAGCCTTGCGGCACACGGTTTTTGATTTCTTCTTGCACTTCGGTAAAGGGCACTTCGATAAATTGGATACTGCCGACATAGGGCACCAATTTTTCGGTCAAGTCTTTGGCTTTTTGCAACGCTTGTTCACTTGTGTATGGTGGACTTGCAAAATGGACAGCTTCGATCTCGACCCCACGCTTCATGGCATAATAGCCAGCAACTGGTGAATCGATCCCGCCAGACAGCATCAGCATCCCTTTCCCACTAGTTCCCACTGGCAAACCGCCAGCACCTTGGATCGTTTCATAAGACAAATAAGCGCCATCCATCCGAATCTCTACCCGCAGATTGATATCTGGTTTCTTCATTTGCACGCGGATATCTGGGAAAATATCAAACACGGCATTCCCTAAAGTCAGATTCAGTTCATTACTGTCTTGGATGAAAGTATGATCGCTGCGTTTGGCAGTGATCTTAAAGGTTTCTTCCCCAGTATAAATTTCTTTCATCAATGTGCGAACGGATTCTTTTAAGACGTCGATATCTTTTTCGACACGAATACTTGGTGAGAAATTTTGAATACCAAAGACTTTCTGCAGCTTCGGTATGATCAGTTGACCTTCAGCGCCATTCAACAATAAGTGCATCCGATCTCTTTCGGCATGGATCTTCACATCAGGAAAATCTGCCAGCGTCCGTTTCACATTTTCTGCCAGTTGCATAATAAAGCTGCGACGGTTTTTCCCTTTGGTAGATAGTTCGCCATAACGAACCATGATTTCTGTATAATTCACGAATAAACTCCTTTTTCTGTCGATTGATTAGTTGATTTTAGAAAACTTCTGATACAGTTGATGAAAGACGATCAAGAATTGCTCGACTTCTGCCATTGTATTGCTCTCATCTAAACTGATACGCACCGCTGATGTCGCTAAGTCATTGGTGACATGCATGGCATGCAACGTGCTGCTGGCCATTTTTTTGCGGGAAGAACAGGCACTGGTAGTAGATATATAAATTTGCTTTTCTTCAAATGCATGGACCAATACTTCACCACGGATCCCTTTTAATGAAAAGCAGAGGATGTGTGGGGCAAAGCCTTCAGTACGAGAAAATAAGGTGACTTTCTCATAGCTGGCCAAAGCCTCCAGTAAGTATTGTTTTAATTGTTGCACATGTTTTGGTCTTTCAGCTTTTTGTTCTACGGCTAAGCGCAAGGCTTTGGCCATGGAAGCAATCGCTGGTACGTTTTCAGTACCGCTGCGCTGGTTGTTTTCTTGCCCACCGCCTGTCATCAGAGGCGCTAGTTTTCGGCCTTCTTTCCAGTATATGAACCCCACACCTCGTGGCCCATGAAATTTGTGGGCAGAAAATGTTGCAAAATCGACGCGGGCTGGCAGCCATTCCTCTTGGGCTACTTTAGTGATGGCTTGGACAGCATCCACATGAAAGTGAATTGTCGGATAGGCGTCAAGGACAGCCGCAATTTCTTTGATGGGCTGAATACTGCCGATTTCATTGTTGACTGCCATGACCGATACCACAATCGTTTCCTTGCGGATCATATCGGCAAGTGCGGCGACGTTGACAAAGCCTTGTCCATCAACTGGTGCAATACTAACGTCAAAGCCCATTTCTGCTAATTGCGCTGCAGTTTCACTTACAGCTGGATGTTCAATACTCGATATGATCAAATGATTGCCGTAGGCTTTCTTGGCTAATGCAGTTCCTTTCAGCACCCAGTTGTCCCCTTCTGTTCCACCACTTGTAAAGGCGATCTCAGATGATTTGACAGATAGCATGTTTGCAATTTGCTGTCTTGATTGCTGCAGCAACCGATTGGATTGACTGCCTAAATCATGGAGACTGGAGGGATTACCGATGATGCGCTGACTGACTTGTGTATATGTATGTAAAGCTTGAGGGTAGATGGCTGTTGTGGCACTGTTGTCAAAATAAATCAATGATAGGACCCTTTCTCTAAAAAATTCTTTCCCATTATAACTGGTGCAGCTGACACTTTCAAGGTTTGTTCATCAATGTTGCGATTTTATAAAGAATGGCTATTGTGTCATTCAGATCATCATGCACTGATCGATCGCAGAAAGAAAGCCAGCCGTTTTGCACTGGCTGGCTTTGGGATTAGACTAAATCTCGGTTATTGAAATAAAAGTTTTCGATTCGTTTGAAGGCGCCTGGTTCGACACGTTCTAAAGCTGTCCCAATTTCATCTAATGCATCTTGATAGCGATACTCTTTGCTGAAAAGATACAAGGCTTTGTCGATGGCTGCTTTGATATCTGGATGGGAATGACGGTAACGATTGGCATATTGCATCATTTGCTCCGTCAACGCTGCCGCATCGACTAAATCGTGGGTTTGTTCATCTAAGAGATCTAGGTCATCTTCACAGACAGAAACCAATTTGTTGATGTCTTGCATGTTGATGCGGATCTTGTTCAATTCTTTCCCAAGATCTTCGACACGATCTGTAGCCACAAAGAAGAATTCTAAGTATTCTCCTGGCAAACCTGGCAAACGTTGTTTTTCGACGAAGCGTTTCAAGTTGCGCAAACGGAACTCGAAGGTTTCCACTTTTTCGTGGGCAACTTTTTCACCACGGCGCAATTCTGCCAATGATTCATCGATCTCAACTTGTTGACTTTCGACGTCATCAAGGATTTTGTAGGCATCTTTATAGTAGCTTTGCACTTCTGAATAAGGAATTTCATGATTTTCAAGTTGCGGTAAATAGTCACTGTTCCGGCGTGCCAACTCATCAACTTCCGTTTGGAAGCCGCGGACACGGCCCAATTCATTGTGATTCAACGTATAGCTTTGTGCGGTATGATCCAATTCGATCAACAATTGACGGTTATTCTTTGTGGCATGTTCAATGTAATCAACGATCACTTGGCGGTTCTTCAACACATATTTCTTGGCATTGATCTCCCGCTCCATAACGGTATACAAGCCGTCAATATCACTGGCCGTATCACGATTGGCAACTTCGACAGTAGCCACTTCTGTTTTGGCAAGATCATTGGTTGAGTTTTCCACACGTTTTTTCACACGATTGATGTCATCTTGGAAATTCTGTTCAGGAAAGACATATTTTTGATCAAGCAGTTTTTGGTACCCGTCTTGGATCTCTTTTAATTGGTCTGGGAAAGTCCGGCTCAAGTCTTCATACGCAGCCGGGATACGTTTCATCAGATCTTCGACTTCATAGGTGTGTTGTTCCGCTTGATCTAGGACTTCGCGGGCTTCAACTGGATCGCCTGATGTATTCAATGTCACAAATTGCGTGAATTCAATTTCGATATTTTTGATTTGTTTTTGTAATTCGTTGTAGGCTGGTCCGAACTCTTCACCTTGTTCACGAAGATGTTTCTTCAGTTCTTCATAAACATCTAGCGCTTTTTGGACTTCTAATGAATTACGCTCTTCACTCTCACGCAATTCTTTCAATCCTGCACGGATCTCTTCGACTTGGCTTTCCATATCATTCATGGTTGCTTCGGCTTGTTCGATTGCACCTTTGGCTTTAAAGAAGCGAATCCGCTCATTCAGCTCTTCAACTTCAAAAATTTGACTTTCCAACTCAGCAAATGACTTCGTTGAGATATCTGTCCATTGCTGGTTCCATTCCCGGAACGTATTTTGACTCTGTCCGACAAGGTGCATACGTTTGACTTCATCGACCTCTTCTATGACTGGCAAGTCAAACAGATTTTCTTTGCGCTTTTCCAAGACATTCAGCTTTTCTTGGTTTTTCTTTCGCATAAAATAGCCGATTGCATATAGAATCGCTGCAATGACGATAATTGCAATGACAATGCCGAAGATGATATTAGTTCCCATGTTGTGGTTCCTCCAATTTTCAAATATACATGTTGCGTCTGAAATCTGCCCAACAGCAGATTGATTTTGATTTCGGGGCTCTTTTCACAAAAGGACAGAAGTTCCCTTTATAAAAAAGCATCTACGCTAGATTATAGCATAAAGAAAAAAATCAAGCATTAGATTGAGGCAAAAAAGATTGAGTTTTTTGGCACCCATTTTTCGTTTGGTGCTATTTTCAGTGAAATGGAAAGCAATTGATGAAAATTTACAGGAGATAATTGGTTTTTTATACATTTTATCATTTTTTTTCAAGAAACAGCTTGATTTATCAAATACGAAACTGTACTCTAGTAAAAAGCTTGAACAGGAGTATGTCAAATGAAAGTAGCAAAATTTGGAGGCAGTTCTCTCGCCTCGGCTGAACAAGTTCAAAAGGTAGTTGATATTATCAAAGAAGATTCTGAGCGGCGTTTTATCGTTGTGTCTGCCCCTGGTAAGCGCAATCCCTCAGACAAAAAGGTGACAGACTTGCTCTTAGCAGTTTGTGCTGCCCGTTGTGCCAATGAACCGATCGATGGTTTGATCGACGAAATCTATGGCCGTTATGAAGCAATCGCTGCCCCATTTAAGATTGCAACTGACCATTTAATGGCCATCCGCAGCTCATTACAACAATTTGTCACATTGCCCTATGAAAACAATCCGCATTTTTATGATACCGTGTTGGCCAGCGGCGAAGACAACAACGCCAAATTGATTGCGGGTATCTTACAAAGCAATGGATTACCTGCCCGCTACATGAATCCGCAGGAATTGGGGATGATCGTGACGGATGAGCCGCAGAATGCCCGCATTCTGAACACATCTTATGAAAATATTCATGCTTGGCATGACAGTCAAGATATCTTGGTGATCCCCGGATTCTTCGGTTATACCGAAGCTGGAGACATCTGCACCTTTTCCCGTGGCGGTTCTGATATTTCAGGTGCAATCGTTTCGGCTGGATTGCAAGTGGATCTATATGAAAACTTTACGGATGTGGATGGTATATTTTCAGCACATCCTGGTTATGTCCATCGCCCTGAGTCGATCAAAGAAGTGACATATCGAGAAATGCGGGAATTGTCGTATGCCGGGTTCACCGTCTTGCATGATGAAGCATTGATGCCTTCTTATCATGCAAAGATTCCTGTTGTGATCAAAAATACCAACAATCCTAGTCACCCTGGAACGCGGATCACCAATCACCGAGATAATCTCGAACAACCTGTGATTGGTGTCGCCAGCGACGAAGGGTTTTGCATGATCTATATCCGCAAGTACCTCATGAACCGCGAAGTCGGTTTCACCTTGCGGGTACTGGAGATTTTCCGTGATCTTGATTTGAATTATGAACACATGCCTTCAGGAATCGATGACATCTCGATCATCATGCGTTCCAATCAATTAACCGCTGAATTAGAAGAAACGTTGTTAAGAAAAATTGCTTATGAAATTGATCCGGATGAGTTACGGATCACCCATGATCTGTCGATGGTCGTCGTCGTAGGCGAAGGTATGCGTCAGCGTGTGGGGATCACTGCAGACAGTACCGCAGCCCTAGCCCGCAAAAATATCAACTTAGAAATGATCAATCAAGGTTCTTCCGAAGTCAGCATCATGTTCGGTATCCACAAAGAGCAAGAAAAAGCTGCAGTTCGGACCTTGTACTACACATTTTTCGATTGACCACATATAAAATGACCGCCAACAATGCCCAAAGTGCAGCATTGTTGGCGGTCATTTTTTTAAGATTGCGGGTCCTGTGCCTGTTTGGCTTGGATTTGCCGGGCGATCTCCGCTTTGATTTTGCGTTCTGGGGCAAAGCGTTCTGCCCAGTCCGCTGGCTTCATGACCTTATGGGTTTCTGGATGATAATGGGGTTGGCCATCAGGAAACAATTTACCCATATTGGCTTGATGGACAATGGCTAACAAAGGATCTGGATCGATCCCCATAAGGGAGAATGAGCCATAGGTGAAGTAAAGCAAATCACAGAGGGCATCCACTTGTTCCGTAAAAGAATCTTCAGTCGGCTGCCCTTTGGCCATCAGTTTCTGCTCAGCTTGATCAATCGCTTCATGCAACTGAGAAAGACCGGCAGAAAATTTTTCTTGGTCGTTGTTGCTGGCTGCATAAATAAATTCAACGATTTCCTCGATTTTGAAACCACCGCGGAAGACGGCCTTCTCATAAGAAAATGGTTGGGGGATCGTGGGACAGGTGGGGTCAAAGGTGCGGTGAAATTCTTCAGTCATCTCAAATGGACGCATAGATCTTCCTCTTTTCTCGCTAGAATAGCTGTTTATGTTTTTGAACTGGCGTCGATAATGCCAAAATGGATCAAAGCCTGTTGAATGCCATCTTCATCGTTAGAAGCGGTGACATAATCCGCACTGTCTTTGGTCACGTCTTGCCCATTCCCCATCGCCACACCAATCCCCACACCTTCTAACATCTCAACATCATTGAAATGATCACCAAAAGCCATCGCTTCTTCGACAGCAATCCCTTCATAGGCAAGGAATTCTTTGATCCCTCGTAATTTTGACCCTCGTTTGGGTACGATATCCACTGAATAAGCATTCGAACGTTTGAAGTCGCATTGGGGCAAGTTATTGATCAATTTTTGCTTTTCAGATTCGGGACTCAACATAATACATTGATAAATTGGTTCCCGTAAAATATCTAACGACTCATAACGTTTTGCGTTACGGTTCGGACTAAAACGCTGCAGCAATTTCTTCAAAAAACCCACAGGAAATTTCTTCGGTACAAAACGCAAGTACCGTTGCATGCTGGGAGATTGGCTTAGACGAATCGTCAAACTGCCTGCGACTTGCGTTTCACCGCCAAACATCACTTGCCGATAGTTTTCGTCCGCATAATCAACGATCGTTTCCAACGTTTTCTTCGAAAATGGTTTGGCATAAATCAGACTTTCTTTGGTATAAACAAATTGGCCATTGTATGTAATAAACATATCTAAAGACAGATAGTCGACGACTTTATCTAAGTCTACTGGACCGCGACCGGTCGCCACACCACACAAGACCCCCTTTTCTTGGGCTTGTTTGATGGCGTCCCGGGTACTAGATAAGGCTTTGCCGTTATTGGCAATCAGTGTGCCATCGATATCAAAAAAAATTGCTTTAATCATAGGGCTCCTCAAAATAACGCTAATTGGTTGGGATTCAATGCTTCATAGTTCAATTGCAGTTGACTGATCATCGCGCGCGCATTGTCCGCGGCATCTCGACCGGCATTGTTATTAAAGATCACTGCTGTCTCTTGGGCGTGCTCAGCCACGGATCGTACAGCAGTCGACAATTCATTGATTTCTTTCTCGTTGTATCGGTACAATGTACGCAAATTTTTTGCTTCTGGACCGGTTGCTGTCCAGCCGCTATCATTTCGTCCGTGCAGTCGACACAAAGCAAAGGCCGGATTGGTCACGGTTAGATCTAAAGGGATCGTTGTAGACAAACGTTTGGGCTGATCTACGACCACCAATGACAATTGGCGCTCTTTCATAAAGTCGATCATGGAGGAATAGACAGCCGGTTGATACCAACTTTGATCCCGCAGCTCAATTGCTAATGGATACTCAGGAAACCAGTTTCGCACTTGCCCTAAATAGGCAACATGCTGCTTGGTGCATTTGAACTGATTAGGAAATTGCGCCAGTAGGCAAAACAGTTTCCCTGCTTCAACCATTGGGGCAATCGCTTCTTTGAAACGCTGCAATGATTCTTCCAATGTCATGCCTTCCGGCAACGCCCCTTGAGTCGTGATACTTTGATGTACCTTCAGGACAAAGCGGAAATTGTCCGGCACCTGAGTCAACCAGTTACGGACATCCTTTTCTTTGGGCAAAAAATGATAGGTCGTATCCAGCTCTACAATTGGAAAATAGCGGGCATATTCAAATAATTTTGAACTTTTCCGGTCTACCAGACGCCCGTGTTCACTAAATGTCGTACAGCCTATGCGGATCATTTTTGACACCTCACTTGTCTTCTCATTTCAATAGTATACAATAGTTTAGAGTGAAGCGTAAATAATTAGTGCAGGTGATGAAAAAAATGAAACGAATTCTCGTACTACATACTGGCGGAACGATCGCCATGAAAGAAGATTCACTGACTGGCGGTGTCAGCCCAGACGTGAGCAATCCTTTAATGGATGCGCCGATCCACATTGACGAAGATGTAGAATTGATCGTTGAGGATATCTTCAATCTTCCCAGCCCCCACATGACGCCAACAGAAATGCTGCAATTGAAAGAACGTATCCAATTGGCCCATATCAGTGGCGTGACAGGTGTTGTCATCACCCACGGAACAGACACATTAGAGGAAACCGCCTTTTTCTTAGATACGACGATTGGCAGTCAGTTACCGATCGTGATTACTGGTGCAATGCGCTCCAGCAATGAGATTGGCAGTGATGGTCTATACAATTTTGAAAGTGCGATTCGGGTAGCAAAGTGTCCTGAAGCCAGCAATAAAGGTGTCTTGGTCGTGATGAATGATGAAATTCATTCTGCCCGCTATGTGACCAAGACCCATACCACCAACATTGCGACTTTCCGTACGCCTACATTAGGCCCAATCGGATTAGTGACCAAGCATCGCATCCTCTTCATGCAAGAATTATTGAACAGCCAACAAATAGATGTTGATCGCGTCGATGGCCTCTTTCCAATCATGAAAGCATACGCGGGCATGACTGGAGAACTGTTTGAGGCACTGGCAGATTCCCAGATCGATGGTTTAGTGATTGAAGCCCTCGGTGCTGGCAACTTGCCGCCGCAAACCATCGAGCCACTAAAGAAGCTGATTGACAGACAAATTCCAGTCGTGCTAGTTTCTCGCTGCTTCAATGGGATCGCAGAACCTGTCTACGATTACCCAGGCGGCGGTATTGAATTGCAGCAACTCGGGATTATTTTTTGCAACAGCATCAATAGTCAAAAAGCGCGTATCAAATTGCTGATTGCCAAAAATCGAGGCCTGACATTGCCTGAATTAAGCGCCTTTATGGAAAATTAAACCAAGAAACGTCCTGCATTCTTCCAAAAGAACACAGGACGTTTGTTTTGTATTATCTCTCTTGCCAAGTAAATACAGCCTCACAATAAGTCACATCAGCAATTTTGATTTCATGAAGGGTCTGCAATGGACGGACTTCCCCTGTATCCAATGTCAGCGCTTCATTGATTTGGACATGACTATCGATCAGATTGCCATAGGCAACTTCGCGATCAAAACGAATCGTCACTTCTTGTACGAGATGTTTCGTCAGAAAATCATGACCCAGTACATCCAAAAGCCAATTGAAATAAATCGCGTTATTCACATGCTGGTTGCTATCGATATCATAAAAACGGACACGATACGGTAAAGATCGACCTTCCGTGATCGGCTCAATCTTCGGATAACGTTTGATGCGCTTGATCTTCACACTGCCATAAGGTGCCACGATCTCATCAGGTACACTGCTGACCTTACGGGTTTCAGGATTCATCAAGGCAAAGACAGCCTCAATTTTGACCAATTCATTGCCTTGGTCATCCAGTAACCAAAAGTAACGGTAGCAAAAAAATTTATTGTATTCCTTGGCTTGGGTCACAACTTGGATCTGCTCTCCCACTTTTGGCAACCTTGTGACCAAGATGTGGTAGCTTGTAATGATCCAAGACAATCCATACCCACCGATCACTGTTGCGCCACGGTCTAATTGTTCACTTTGTTCCTCTGATGCTTTGATTGCCACGCTTAACATCGCAGGAAAGGTCATCGTTTGATTGATATCACATTCATAATACGCAACTTCATGCGTGGTTTGGTACTTTGCTGCCATAAAACTACTGCCTCCTAAAAACGGCTCAAGCTGTCATCAATAGTTGATCCATACCTTGCGCCAAATTGATTTAGATGGATCATTAAATAATAAAACGGTCCTTGTCCACTGCCAAGCCGAAAATCGGCTGCGTGTTGTACTGCAGCTGTAAAAAAGAATGGCGCAACATTGCCGCCACCCTGTGGTGTCAATGTCCCTTTGTGCACCGATAAGAAAAGATTTTCCTAGCTTGATCTGATTCATTACTGTGTCAAATGTGCAACCAAATACGCCTGTTCTTCTTTGCGCAAGCCTAATCCTTTTTCAATGTAATGGTCCACTGATCCGTATCGCGCCTTGATCGTTGTCAGACTTTCATCTAGGAAACTTTCTTCAGCCCGCATCAACACGGAAATGGCGTTCAACAAATCATCGCCAAGATCTTTTGCCATCGGTTCAAATTTTGCTTTCAACATTGGGCCTAAATAACGATTGGTAGCCAAGTAATCTTGTTTGATCGTATCCGCATCGACGCCGAGTACATGCAGTAACAAGAACGCGCCAAAACCAGTACGGTCCTTCCCAGCAGTACAATGAAACAAGGTAGCACCTGTTGAAGGGGCATTTTCGATGATCTGATCAAAAAATTGCCGATATTGTTTGCAGGCATAGGGACTTTCAACAAAATGACGATACACTTTTTTCATTTGCTCTTCTGCATCTTCCCCATCATCAAGGCGTTTTTTCAAACTTTCAGGGGACAATGACACCATGGTTTCATCTTCTTGAAAAATAGGTAAAAATACTTCTTTTGCCCCTTCGATCGCCTGATCAGGCTGGGCACGGCTTTCGTCCAGCGAACGAAAATCAACCACTTGATTGACCCCATATTCAGCCAATTTTACTTGATCTGCTTTCGTCAGATCACTGATAGCTGCGCTGCGAATCAACTTTTTCTCTTTGATCAGACGCCCATACTTTGTTTGATATCCGCCTAGTTCTCGGACATTCACAGCTTGTTCTAATTCAATCAATTGTGACATTTTCTTTACCTCCCGACTATTTATACTTAAAAGTATAGCAGAAAGCACCTAGTAGATGTAAGAAACTTCCATCTACTTTTTGTGGACAAAAAAAGAAAGACCACACGCAGTCTTTCCTCGACATATATCAAATGAACACTTATTCCGCTTCGATCACAGCGGCTGTATCATCCAGCACAGAACGATCCAACTCATTGATACGACTGCTGGTCACAACACCAGCCACCATGCTGTCGCTGACGTTTACCAGTGTCCGAGCCATATCGATCAGAGGTTCCACAGAAATCACGAGTCCAACGATTGCTATTGGCAAGTTCATCGAACCTAAAACGATCAATGAAGCAAAGGTCGCTCCACCACCGACGCCTGCCACACCAAAAGAACTGATCGTGACAACTGCCACCAATAATAAAATAAATTGCCAATCAAATACATTGATTCCCACCGTTGGGGCTACGATCGTTGCCAGCATTGCTGGGTAGACGCCCGCACAGCCATTTTGACCAATGGATAAGCCAAAACTGCCCGCAAAATTTGCTGTTGCTTCATCCACACCCAAAGCTTTCGTTTGTGTTTCAATATTCAACGGTAACGCACCTGCACTCGAGCGAGAGGTAAAGGCAAAACTCAAGACTGGGAAAGCTTTTTTGAAATACGTTACTGGGTTGACCCGTACTGCAATCAACAGCAGTGAGTGGACCAATAGAACCAAAATCAAGGCTGCATAAGAGGCCAAGATAAATTTACCTAGATTCAAGATCGCCGCAAAATCACTAGACGCCAAGACATTGGTCATCAAAGCCAAGACACCATAAGGCGTTAGACGCAAGACGAGTGTCACGATACGCATCACGATCTTATACAAACTATCCATCAAGTTGGCAAACATTTCTGCTTCTTTCGGCGATTTGCGTTTGACACCCAAGAAGGCGATCCCTACGAAGGCAGAGAAAATGACCACTCCGATCGTACTGGTTGATCGGGTGCCTGCAAAATCAGCAAAGACATTGCTTGGGATAAAGGCTACGATTTGTTGCGGAATCGATAAGTCTTGAACTTGTGTCGAACGTTCCGCCAATTCAGCGATCCGCGCTGTTTCAGTAGCACCTTCTGTAAAGCTGGCACCATCTAAACCAAAGACCATGACCATCGTGATCCCAATCAACGCAGCGATCGCTGTCGTTCCCAACAGCGTTGCCAGGACCGTAAAGCTGATCTTCTTGATTTTCTCGCTTTCTTTCATCTTGGTGAATGCACCAACGATCGATACGAAAATCAAGGGCATGATCAGCATTTGCAGCAAAGCAACATACCCGCTGCCCACCATGGTGATCCATTCCAAAGATTGGGCTACTACATCAGAACCAGTGCCAAAAACCAATTGCAAAATACCGCCGAACACGATACCAGCAAACAATGCACCAAAGACCCGCGTCGAGAATTTCACGTGGCGCTTTTGCAACAAATAGAACCCATAAATAAGGGCAGCAAAAATAAGTACAACAATTACAGTGAACAGATTTGTCATTTGAATCCTCCTAAAATAATATAAGATGACAAAGTCTGTCGAAGGAAGTAAAGGTTCCCAGTGACCATTCTTCAACAGTGCACTCTAATGAGACGTGTGGCATCATTAGTGACCATTCCATTCTAAAGAAGATTTGGAAATCTTACAATAAATAAGTTTCTTGAATGGCTTTTTTCTCAGAAAAAAGCGCACACAATCTATACCAAATCACAAAAAAGTGTTATTTTACTCAATCAAATGGGTGTTGTTGTTCCTGTGCCAAACGCGTCTCAACTTTAGCAATTTCTGCCAATAAACGTGCTTCACTTGGGAAGATCATCTCATACTTGCTGGCTAAAATCGTTTGATTGGTGTCGGGCAATGCAAACTTGACCAAACGATCATTCTTCTCTGTGCACAATAAAATCCCTATCGTTGGCTGCTCATCCGCTAGTTTCTCCACCCGATCATAGTAGTTTACATACATCTGCAGCTGACCCAAATCGCCATGGGTCAACTTGCGGGTTTTGATTTCAACGATTACATGCGCCCGCAATAAACGATTATAAAAAACCAAATCAATAAAGAAGGCCTCATCCTCCAATATGACTCTTTTTTGCCGGGCCACAAATGAAAACCCATTGCCTAGTTCAAGCATGAATGCTTCTAAATGATTGATCAATGCGGTTTCTAATTGGCTTTCGTGATAAGCAGACTGGTCAGGCAGACCTAAGAATTCCAGCACCATAGGGTCCTTGATGATTTCTCGTGGATCTGTCGGCAAACGTTGCTTTCTTGCGACTTGCAATACAGATGCTTTATCCGTAGACATCAACAATCGCTCATACAATAGAGAATTGATTTGCCGTTCTAACTCACGGCCAGTCCAATGATTATTGACGGCTTCTAGTGCATAGTATTCTCGTTTTTCAGGATCATTGATTCGAAACAGCAGACGATATTGTAGCCAGTTCAATTGCGAACGCAGTGCGTTCACTTTTGGATAAACGATATAGAATTGTCTAGCCAGCTCTAACAAACGCTTTGAAAAACCATGCCCATGCTCCTTTGATAACACGATTGCTAAATTATCTATCATATATTTGCCATATGCTGCCCGCTCTTGATTGTCTTGTTCCTCGACAACGATTCTTTGACCAATCTGCCAATACATCAGCACTCTTTGAAAATCAATACTGCGAATCGCTTGCGCCTTTGATGTTGAGATGATCTCTTGGATATCAGACAAAATATCCGAATCAAACGTGTGTGCCTCATGTTTATCTGTCATTCTTCGTACTCCTTTCATGTTCATATAAGATTGTTCAGTCCTGAAAATGACTTCCCATCATATGATACATAAGTAAGATACGCCATTCACCCAGGAATCGTTTGAATACACAGCAAAAAGAGCCTTGATTTGGTTCCATCAAGGCTCCTTTATTGCGATCATCTAATTATACAGAAACATGTCCATTGAGGGATTATGCCAATGCCCCCATTGGGTCCCACGGTGCCAACACTTTTGGTTCTGCTTCGAAAGCGGCCAATTGTTCTGGTGACAAAAATTCTTTGCGAACGACGATTTGATACGTATATTCATCCATCCATTCATCGCTCATCACGAAGAAGCCATCTGTACCGACTTTTTCACCCCAGCTGTTTTCAACTTTCCATTTGGTGGATTCACCGTCAATGATATCAACACCTGTCAAAACCATGGCATGGGTCATCAAGCTTTCCCCAAAGTCCAAACGTTCCGCTTTTGTCATCGTAAAGTCCACATCAAACAAATCATTCATATCATAGGCATCCAGTGCCATGATCCCAGAATCTCGTGTGGAAGATTGACCGACATCACAACCAAACCATACAGATTCTCCCTGTTCAAGTTGCGCAATGGCCATTTTTTTGAACGTTGGCATATCGACATTTAAATATTTGACTTCTTTACCACCCACCACATTGCCTAGCATTTCAACTGTATAGGATTTGTCATAAGGCTTGTCTGCTGTTGGGGCATTGATGATGCTGACATATTCATTTAGATCCACACCAACATATTTATCATAAAAGCTTTGCGGTGTTAAGTCACGATCGATATGATAGTTCTTCTCTTCATCGCGGTACTCAAAGTCAAAGGTTTCTGGTGGTGTGCCCAATGAAGTGGCTAAGAAATTATAGACTTCTTGCAGCATTCCTTCTTTGGCCGTTTGAATTTCTGTATCAGATTGACCTGCGTCAACCAGCTTACGCAATGCGACAGCATCTTTACGTAATTTTTTGTTTAAATAATTGTTGAGGTCACGGGAATTAGAGGAGTTGCTGCTTTCAGGCATGACTGCTTTAGGTACAACACCATATTTTTGAAAGATCGAGACGATCATATCCCATTGTCCACCATCTTGTTGCGGTGTTTGCAACAGAAAAGCCACTTTTCGGCTTGTCACAGGTTCTGCAGCAGTGGCCAAAATGTTTTCATAAAAATAATTGGCTTTTTCATATTTATCCCAAAAGAAGGTGTGGTTTTGAGACAACTCAAAATCTTTCAGCTTGAAATTGTTCAGCATTTTATGGCGGAAAGTATTCAATGCCGCGAACATCCAGCAACGACCAGATTGTTTTTGATTGGCTACTTTTCCTGTCGTGACATCTACTGAAAAGACAGGTACATTCACGATCTTCGCACTGACATTTTCTGCAGAAGCTGAGATCCCATTTTTGACAACACCTCGTTGCAAGGCATTTTGCTTGTTGTTTTCTAGATAAGCTGCGGCAAAATCAGCTGTTGTTTGTTTAGAAATTTCTGACATATTTCTCCATCCCTTCACATTTCGTTCCTTCTATTCTACGCCTCCCAATAAAAAATGACAACCGTCCAATCAAAGAAATCCACATGCCATTGATTGAAGGATTGTCATTTTATTCCTACAGGATCACATAAAGAGCAGTACGGCCAACAAGCCTGGCAATACAAAGGACAAGCCATTTTCAAATCGGCCATAAGCTTTTCTTATCGGTTTGCTGGCCAACAAAATGGTCAGCAGTACACTGATCAGAATCAAGGTCACAAAACCTAATAAGGAAAGGTTCAGATCCATGATATTCAAAGCCCGCAACCCTTTGATAAAAATTCCTTGTAGCAAATAAACCAGCAGTGTATTCTTTCCCCATTTAGTAAAAAACATTTTCTCTCGGGGAACGATCCGCATAAAGCCGATGATGCCAATCAGCCCAATGAGGAAAAACACACCTCTGAGGGGACCGCCGAACAGCGGATAACTCAAGTAATCCTCATACGGTTTAGAGCCAAAGACCATGTACTTGTTCATCCCATGGAAAAAAGCAATGAAGCCATAAATGATTGGCAGAAACGTCAAACTCAGCCAGCGCATCCCTTTCTTTTGTAAAAAGGCCATATCGTTTTTGGGAAAGTAAAAACCAATGATAAAAAATGGCAAAAAGACAAATGTCCGCTGCAATGTCAAAATTTGGTTTAAAAAAGGCAAATAGCCGGCACACAGACTCAAGGCAATACTGATAAAAATAGCCTGCTTTGCAGATAAACGTTGGAAAACAAACAACGACAATTGCCAAAAGAACATGCTAAGCAAAAACCACAGTGCCCACTGGGGATTGAGCAATTGTATCTTCGGTGTTTCTCGTAAGCCAATCAACCAATAATAAACGATATAAAACACTTGGAAGAACAGATATGGCAGCAAAAACTTTTTGATCAAGATAGTGACCTTTGACCCTTTCGTCAAAGGTTTTGCAAAATAACCTGATAAAAAAACAAATGCAGGCATGTGAAACGTAAAAATAAAATAGTATAAATCATGGTAAAATTTGTGGTCACCAATAAAAGACTGCAGCAAATGGCTAAAGACCACCAATATCATTAACAAAAATTTCGCATTATCAAAGTAAGCCGTTCTTTGCGATTGGCTCATACTATTTCCTCCTCATTGAATACTCTACGAATAGTTTACGGGAAAGACATTTTAAGTTGTTTACAAAACGATGTAATTTAAACAACAGACATGACAGCTTGCTTACAAGATAGTTGCTTTTTTGTATTCTTTGTATTAATATTAATAATACAAAGGAGTGAAGGCATATGATTTTTTCTATTGCAACCCAAAGCAATCAACCCATCTATCAACAGCTGCGGGAACAAATCATCCTTGGTATTGCCAAAGGTGACTTACGATCTGGTGAATTGCTGCCATCTGTACGACAGCTGGCCAATGAAATTGGTATCAACACCATGACTATTTCAAAAGCGTATAACTCATTAAAAGAAGATGGGTTGCTGATTACCGATCGGCGCAAAGGTACCGCAGTGGCCACACCCAGAACCTTTACAGACAGTGAATCTAGTACGTACCTTCATCAATTAGAAGTACAATTAGCAACTGCGCTGCTACACGGAAAAACCAAAGAGTCATTGCAGCAAGATATCCATACATTATTGGCACAATTTCCTGAAAGGAGTGATTTCGAATGAATCTCATCTTCTTCCCGACTGCATTATTGATGTGTCTGATTTTTGGCTTTAGTCTACGCTTGGTCAGCAAGCCGCACAAGAATGTCCTCCTAGAAAACACATTCGCACCGGAACACTTGACCCATCCATCCGTCACTCAATTGGTCAAGGCGTACCGCAAGCGCATCTTGCAATTAATGGCTCTATTCAGTGTAGCAAGTCTGCTTTTTTTGTTCAATCTATCTGACTCGATCACCATTACCTTGTTTTTTGTCTATCTCTTTGCCTTGATTGGTTGCTGTCAATTATTGGAAATCCATTATATAGGGAGATTACGCCAACTGATTGTCGATCAAGCGTGGTTATTGCCCATTGATGCCGTAAGGATCGATACAAAAATCGTTCAAGAGAAAAACCGCCAGATGCTTTCCCTTGGTTGGTTTCTCCCCCCACTTGCCCTCATGGTTGGCAGTGGTTATCAAGCATGGCAATCCTCCGATCAAACCACAACTATTGGAGTGTTGCTGCTGAATGGCTGTCTGCTGCTCCTCTTTCTTGCCTTGTGGTGGACGATCCGGCGTTTACCGGTCAGAGGTGTCGCAGGGGATTCGCTGATTGATCAGCAGATCAATGATCTGACCAAATATTATTGGTCCCTGACGGTTGTCGTTTTAGCAACAGGTACGAGCCTGATGTTGTTCATCCCTTTGATCTCGATCAACGCCCACGGATTTTGGGGCATTTTCATGAGTATCCTATTTATTTTACTGACAATTGGGAGTATTCTATTTACCTTCCTTGCCTTACTGACTTTACGCAAGAAACAAGACCAACTCCTCAACCAGGCAGAAAAACCCAGATATTATGGAGAAGATGTGTACTGGCGCTATGGTGTCTATATCAATCCAAATGATGACAGACTATTCGTTCCCGATCGAATCGGGTTAAACATTGGTATCAACCTAGGCAAGCGCAGTGGGCAAGTGATTGGCATTGGTACGCTGATTGTACTGATTGGTGTCATGCTGATCGCCATCGTCCCCCTTTATCAGTTGGATTTCACTGCTGACGCTTTACAAGGGCAGCTAGCGAAAGAAGAAGTGATCTTTTCAGCTCCCTTTACGACAAAAACCACCGTCCCTGTCTCTGCTATCGAAGACGTTGCTTTGGTTGACGCATTGCCTACCCCGATTATAAAGAAAGTCGGTATGGCAACTAGTGATTATGCAACAGGCTCGTTCTTGGTAGATGGTGAAAGTGCCAACCTCTATGTTGACTTACAGGCACCTGCATTTCTGAGAATCCAAACCACTGACCGTCTCATCTACTATACAAACAAAGATCCAGAGCAGACGATCGCACTATACCAGCAATTGATGGACAGAGAGTAAACAACGCCTCTTTCAACAAAAAAATCACTGACTGACGGAGTATGTCTTCCGCTGTCAGTGATTTTTTGATTCAATCGTGCTCTTTATTTTGCGCAAAAAAAATAGACCTAGACAGATCTATCAACTCCGGCAGTAGGACTCGAACCTACGACATCATGATTAACAGTCATGCGCTACTACCAACTGAGCTATGCCGGAATAATCTATAAGTACTATACCAAATAGTCAGATAATTTAGCAAGTATATTTTCGGTCTTTTTGCTTTTTTTTTGCATCTTTTTTTGACAACCGCCCCTGCCTACTTTTGCCTATCTTCCAGCAAAAATCTAATTGACAAAGCCGCTTCTTTACGGTATGCTATATCTTGTGTTAAATAACACGCCGCTTTAGCTCAGTTGGTAGAGCGCATCCATGGTAAGGATGAGGTCGACGGTTCAAGCCCGTCAAGTGGCTTTGGTAGGACAACGTTTATCGGACGTTGTCTTTTTTGTGCAGTCATCTATATTCACTTACACAATTTTTAGAACTAGTCGTTTTTCGATAGTAAGTCAATCAACTCTTTTTGCTGCTTGATGACGGTATTCAGCTGCTCATTTATTTCATTTTGCCGTGTGTTTTTACGCATCTTTAATTTCATCTGAATGTAGTTATTCTTTTTTAACAAATTGATCAAAGCCAATCCATGGGCGATGACAATCACAAGAACTGCAGCGATCACGCAACCAATCAGGCTGTTTTTCAGCAATAAAATCTGGTTCCAACTTTGGCTTAACAATGATGGGATTGCCGCAATTTCATTTGTTTTCTGGATGATACTTCTTATTTGCTCGAGTAGCGAAGCGAGATTGGCTATCAGGCCATCCACTGAAAAACTCGTATCAAAAAAGGCCGAGGTCAATTGTGTCTGTAAATCGCTTATTTCTTGCATACTCAATTGATTCACGCTATGGACAATCGTGCTATAGGTTTGATAGCCCTCTACCCCCATCTTCACGAGTACCACAACTGAAGAACCCACCAATATCAGATACCCTGCAGCCAGAATCTTTTCACTGAGATACCAACGGTCAACACGCAGTTTCCATAAAAAATAACCGACAATGGATAGTCCTGTCACAATGATGAGCAATTCGACAGCGATCAATCCCGCCATCTCCATCCCCATCTGCAACAGATAGTCTTTCAATGTCTGAAAGCGATCGCTGGCTGAAAAAAACAGCAGCAGAGAACGTATATTTACTTCAAAATAATGTTGCATGATGCCTTTGATCCACATTTGCTGATGTGTAAAAATAAACAAAAAGACAAATAAAAAAATCAGACTACTTACATGAACTATTGAACGATATAAAGTATTTTTTTCTATACGATTGATCACCTCATTCACCTCACCTTTTTCATTCAATTAAAAACAAGTAGGACGCTATTACGAAGAAGTATACCATAACCGCTTTGAATAACCTGTTTGATAGAATCGTGAACAATCAAGTCAATCAGATCTGTTTTTCTATCCTAAAAAAGAACCAAACAGCTACCTTGATGGATTGATCTGCTTGATTCTTTTCTATTTTTTAAAACATACTTTTGTTTTTTATCAGATTCAGTTCATTTTACGACTAGCACCGTACATTTTGAATGGTTGATTACATAATCCGTCGTTGAGCCAACCACTGCTCTGGTTAACGTACCTTTCCCAGTAGCACCCATGACGATCAAATCGATTGGATAGACCTCTGTCGCGGCATGAATAATAAACCGCTTAGGATCGCCCACCTCAACAATGACTGCTACATCCTCTACCCCTTCTTTATTGGCATCATAAATCTTCTTTAACATCTCTGTTTCAACTTTGGTTTTTTCTTGATCAAACACTTTGGCAAAAGCGTAGGCACTGGTTGATAGTTCTGCATTATTGATCACTGAAAGGATAAACAATTTGGCTTTATTTCTACGACAAATCACTAGGGCTTCTTGAAAGGCTTTTTCAGACTGCTCTGACCCATCCAATGCAACCAAAACATTTTGACAGTTTGACAACATAGCTATCCCCTCCTTACCTTTATTTTAACAGGTATTGCTATTCATCACCATGATATAGCAAGCGCTTTCGCTAAAAACTTAAATCCAAAGCTTTTCTTATGTTTCTACTAACTATCTTCCTGCACGCAAACAATAGGATTATAGTAAAAGAAAAGGATTCGAGGTCTTAGCTATGCGTTCTTTCTTCCAAGCTCTTTTTACACTCTTGCTTTACTTACTCTTATTTATGTGTATCATTGCGCTTATCGGATGGCTGTTTTTTAAGATTTTTTGATTGATAATCGAATTATTTTTGGTTTTTCATGTCTCGTGCTACACTCTATTTGTACACTTATTAAAAGGAAGTGCTTTGCTTCCTACTCAATTGGAGGTCTTTCTCATGGAACTTGAGATTACACCAGAAGCAGCTGCGCGTTTTCCCAAAAACTACCAGCTGTATATCATCACAAGCAATGATGGATCAAATCAATTTTCTTCAGCTGCGGGCTGTTGTATGATTGGTGAACGTTTTTTGGTCACACCTATCACTGAACCACTCCCTCGATATAGTGAGGTGGTTTCAAGCAATCGCTTTACTTTTTTCACATCGACCTATGATCAAATGTTTTTAACCGGCCATTTGATTCTGACAGTACATCCCACATCCGGGACATTGATCTTGAAAAATGAAGGTGGTTACCTCGATAATAACCTGATGCTTGAAAAAGAACCGCAAATCACAACCGTCGAGTCATAAAAAACGGGCTTTTCCTCTCAGCAGGAAAAGCCCGTTTTCTATTTCAGTATTTTCAATAAGTCTATAGGCTGTTGAACAATCGCACATGCGCCTGCTGCAACTAACTCTTGTCGATCACCAAAACCATATAAAACACCGATCGCCGCCAATTGGTTTTCCTTCGCGCCCTGTATGTCATGTGAACGATCCCCTACCATCACGGTCTTTTGATCAACCGTGGAATGGATGGCTTCTAAAGCATAGGCAATGACGGCCCCTTTAGTGCCACGCTTGTTCTCCATATCTGCACCGTAGATCCCGTTAAAGTATTTCGTGTAGTCCAAATATGCTAGTATCTCCTTTGCAAACACTTCTGGTTTAGACGTAGCTATATAAAGTGCATGCGCCTCAGAGAGCGTAGCCAAAACTTCTGCGATCCCCTCATATGGTGTCACTTGAAACATGCCTTTTTGACGATAATTTTCTCGATAATAATCCACTGCTGTTTTTGCTTCAGTATCGGTAAATCCCAAATTCAAAAAAGATGCATATAATGGCGGCCCCACAAAAGCCCTTAACTGTGCCAAATCTAAAAATGCCCGATTCATTTTTTCCATGGCATATTGGATCGATGAAAAGATTCCCTCACTAGAATCTATGATCGTACCATCTAAATCAAATAGTATGGTCGTCAATGTATCACTCCTCGTATCATTCCTATTTATTAATAGTATAAAGAAAGATCTGTTTGCAAGCAAATCAATAAAAAAAAGTGATCGATCAAGCATAACCTTGACCAATCACTTCTGAAAATAAAAAAAGATAGCCTCAGCTATCAAAAGACTCCGGCAGTAGGACTCGAACCTACGACATCATGATTAACAGTCATGCGCTACTACCAACTGAGCTATGCCGGAATAAAAAAAAGAAACGCGTGGCGACGTCCTACTCTCACAAAGGGAAACCCTTCACTACAATCGGCGCTAAGAAGCTTAACTTCTGTGTTCGGCATGGTTACAGGTGTATCCTTCTTGCTATCGCCACCACACTATTCAATTG